>NZ_JABAIL010000001.1:0-600000 GCF_012641475.1 Flammeovirga agarivorans
AGAGTAAGTCGGCGCCACATTCATTAAATATAGAAGGTTAGTTAACACAAGATGTTAGCTAACCTTTTTTTGTGTATCAAGGTTTTTAGGCAAAATAAAAAGCCTAAATGCTTTGCGCATTAGGCTCAATATTTTTAAGGAATACAGTTTTAAAAATTAATTTTTTGTATCCATTGTATTTTTCTCAGTTGCTAGGATGGCATTTTTTACATCACTTTTAGCATAAGTAGGACAAGTCTTATATGTTCTACAAGAAGATAGGCCTAAAAGTAAAAGACCTGAACAGATAATTAAAAAGCGTTTCATTATAAATTTTTTATTGTACCATCAAATTACAACCTCTAATATCGGTATTATCAAAGCGACCTAAAACATAAAAATGATTAAAGTCCTTGCCTGGAGCACCGATATCTTTAGTTTCAATAAAACAACAGGATTCAATATTTCCCAAATCAATGACATTAATACCTCCACGTTTAGAAGTTGATAATGCAAATGGATCATTGATCTCCCTAAAATAAATACGCATCCAAGGTGGTGTGAAGAATTGTTCATCTCCAAGAGAATATCCTTGAGATAAGAGTTCAGTCATACCATATTCAGAATGTATTAGGTCAGAGTTAAAAGCCTTTTTAAGTTGTTGATGTACTTCTTCTCTTGTGATTTCCTTACGTCTTCCTTTCATACCACCAGTTTCCATAATTGTAATGTTGGAGTAGTCTGAGGGAAATTTTTCAGCGAAATCAAGTAAAGCGAAAGTGACACCAAATAAAATAGCCTTTTCACCACTTTGTTGTATTTCCTGCAATTTATTTGCCAATTTCTGAAGATCATCTAAGTAGAAGTCTGATTTATCAGCAGATAGCTCCATGAAGTCACTGACCATACAGATAAGAGAGGCATCTTTTCTTTCTAAGTAACTAGGAAGAAGAGCTAGAATATGAATATTCTCTAATGATCCATATATAGATTGGAAGAAAGATGTAGTGATCTTTTTATAATGATTAAGGTCTGAAACATAATGTTGACTTCTTACACTACCTGTAGTACCACTACTTCTAAAAATGATTTCTTCATCAATATTCTCACAAAGAACCTTTTGAGTCTTAAAAAACTCAATAGGCATAAACGGAATGTCAGTAATCTTATGTATATTATTAGGAGAAACTCCAAGATACTTCAAATAACTTGCATAAATTGGATTAGCAACAGCTTGAAAGTGAAAAGCTTCTAGTGCTGCAGATTCAAAATCCTGATCATTTTGAATAGAAAATATTTTTTTCTTGAATTGATGAATGAATTCCATTATATGCTTTTATGAATGTATATAAATGATTTTCTTCGTATAGAAATATCCTTGTAAAATAATTAATTCAGTATTGTGACACAAAGTTCGCAGACTAAATAAAATTATCATAATAACTATGATTTCGCTAAGATATATAACTCAATTTTTAAAGCGTATTCGTCCGTTGTTAATACTTCTGATGCTCTCATCTTGTTTTGGTGAGCCAGAATTTCCATTGGAACCAGAAATAGAATTTGCCTGGATTGAAAATTATAATTCAGAGGAAAAGAAAGATAGTGTATATATCGCTTTTACTTTTAAAGATGGAGATGGCGATCTTGGCTTAGATCCAGAAGATAATGAAGGCCCTTACGCTCCTAAAACTATTGATCCGGTAAATGGAGATACAATAGACAATAAGTACCACAATAATTATTTTGTTGAAGTATTAAGAAAAGAAGAAGACGGCACTTATCAGCCCGTAACATATGAAGGCGAAACTAATTTCAATGGTCGTTTTCCAATGTTGAATACCTCAGGAAGAGATAGACCTTTAGAAGGGGAACTCCGGTATGGTATTGTCCTTTGGTTTGATGGTGTATTTGAGTCACCATTATACAAAGGAGATTCAGTGAAGTTTAATATTCATATTTGTGATAGAGCATTAAATGAAAGTAATGAAATCACAACGGAAGGAATAGAGATAGGATCTCCGAAACGTAAAGAAGATAATGAAGAACCCCCTCAAAATCAGCCAGAGTGATTTTTAAGGGGGTTCCCTTTTTTTAAGGCAAGCTTACTTACCCTTCAAAGTTGATGATAAATGATATTTTATGTAATCGTATCGCATCAACAGTATGCATATATAATGAGGTATCCACAGGGTCAGCTACATTAAGTAGTCCATGTGAAATTCTTATCTCAGGAGATAAGCAAAACATTCGATTGTAAATGTGCATACCAAATCCCCAAGTGAAAGATAGATTGTATTCCTTCAATGTAATCCAAAACTCTTCTCGAGTAGATTCTTGTTTGGTTGCAACAGTAAATGAAGGAGTTAAACCACCTAAAAGATAAAGCCTGTGATTCTTTCTTCTTTTGGATTGATACTTAAACATGATAGGTATTTCCAAAGAGGTATTGGATTGTAATTGTACCAAATCACGATTAGGGTCAATGATAATATCGTCTGAAGAAGGAAGGTTATATCCTAAAGAGTCGATTGTAAACCTTCTAGAATAAAAAGATACATTAGGTGATATTCGTAAATGCCAATGGTTATCGTCAGATAATTTGATATTCATTAAAAAACCTAATAAAAAGCTTGCTGTAGTTTGAGGAGTGATATATACAGCAGTTGTATCAGTACCGTTAATTTGAAAAGCATTTTCCGACGGATCTAAACCAACTGGTGATGAAACAAAACCTAGCTGAAATCCATAATGGAATTTCTTTTTATCAAAATTAGGCAGATTTAGTATTGTACTGGTTTTACCTTTTTGTTGAGCTTTTGCAGTGTATGAAAAAGCCAACAAAAAGATAAAACTTGTAATAATTATTTTTGGCCAGTATAAACTGAACTTATTCCAAACGTGAGTGGTGTACATGTGACTGATTTATAGCCCAACTTGTCTAAGATATCAGTAAAGGCCTTTCCATATGGGAATTTTTCTACTGACTCTGGAAGATAAGTATACGCTGAGTTATCTTTTGAAACAATCTTTCCTATTGTTGGAAGGACTTTCATAGAGTAAAATCTATATAAGTGCTTGAATAGGAAATTAGTTGGTTGTGAAAATTCAAGTACAACTAATGTGCCATTAGGTCTAAGTACTCTTTGTATTTCTGATAACCCTTTTTCAAGATTCTCAAAGTTTCTCACACCAAAAGCAACAGTAACAGCATCAAAAGAATTGTCTTCGAAAGGAAGGTTTTCAGAGTCACCAATCTGTAAATCGATTTTGTCTGAAAGTCCTTTTTTAGCTACTTTCTCTCTACCAACTTCAACCATTCCAGCTGAGATATCAGCACCTGTAATTTTCTCTGGTTGTAAAGTACTCCATGCCTGAAGAGCAAGGTCACCTGTACCAGTGGCAACATCAAGAATTGTTTTTGGCTGTTTACTTTTTAGCTTATTAATAGCAACTTTTCTCCAATAGATATCAATACCTCCGCTAAGTACCCTGTTCAATAAATCATATTTTGAAGAAATATTATCGAACATACTGGCTACTTGTTCTTTCTTCCCGTCATTGCTATCTTTATATGGTAATACTGTCATGTTTTATACAATTTTTTCTCTACCAATAGGTTACTATTGTATAGATTGCTAATATTGTGGACTCAATTATTGGTCTAATCCAATCTTTGATGTGCAAAATTACACTTTTAAAAGCTTAGACCAACGCTTTTTGCATTTAACTTTTAATAGTATGATTTTGTTTACATTATCCTACTATTCAATACTGTACTAACGACATATTTTATTATCATTTTTATGAAGTACTTTTTTAATCGATTCGTTCTGTTTTCGGTACTTTTTCTTTTTATAAAACCTGTTCAAGCACAAAAAATTAAATACTCATCAGACTTCAAAAAAGCTATTCGATACGCTAGAGATTACATGCGTATTGAAGAGTATCATCATGCAGTCGATGTTTTATTGGAAGTGAAAGAAGAGGGGAAAGAAGTTGAAGACTGGAATTATCTTATGGGGTATAATTATATATACTCTCAAACCTTAAATAAAAGTCATGCATTACCGTATCTCCAAAAGGTCACGGATTATGAGTCATACGAAGATATTTATCGTCTGATGGCGGTTTCATTACAGTATAACCATAAGTTCCAAGAAGCATACGACTATTATGACAAGTATCTAGAATTTCTTGATTACAGTGATAGAGACATTAACAAAGAGATTAATCAACTCAAAAAACAATGCTTAACTAGTATTGACTTGATGGAAGATTCTCTAGAAATGTTGATTGTCAATTTAGGTCCTAACATTAATACTGAGTATCAGGAATTGGCTCCTGTTTTATCTGCAGATGAACAGATGATGATTTTCACAGCAAGGAGACCAGATAGTCGAGGAAAAGATATAGACCCAATTGATGGACTCTATTATGAGGATGTGTATATTTCTCTTAGAGATGAAGAGGGAAATTGGTCAAAAGCAACTTCAATTGGTAACTCAGTAAATACAATCGGACATGATGCAGCGGTAGGATTATCCCCTTCTGGAAATACTTTGTTTTTATACCGAAGTGACCGAGGCCATACGGGAAATATCTTTTTTAGTGAATGGAATGGGAAACTTTGGACAAGCCCTGAGAAATTGCCAAAAGGAATAAATTCCGATAATTGGGAAACACATGCCTCATTAACGGCAGATGGACAGTCTTTATATTTTACGAGTAATCGATCAGGGAAAGGCGCCTTGGGAGAAAAAGATATTTATGTTATCCATAAAGATAAATATGGAGAATGGGGAGATCCAGAAAATTTGGGTGATCATATTAATACAGAATATGATGAAGAAAGCCCTTTTGTACACCCAAATGGAAATATCTTATACTTCAGTTCAAAAGGACATGAAGGTATGGGTGGTTATGATATCTATTATTCAGAAAGGAATGAAAAAACAGGAGAGTGGTCGGTAGCGAAAAATATCGGCTATCCAATTAATACAGCAGGTGACGATATTTTCTATTCTATTTCTTCGGATGGGGAGAGAGGTTATTTCTCTTCTATTCGCGAAGATAGCTATGGAGGTCAGGATATTTATATGGCAATGATTCCGTCTCAAACGATTAACCTTATTGCTTTAACAGGTGAGGTAAGGGATGAAACATCAAATAATCTGATCGAAGCAACGATAGAAGTAGTCGATAATACAACTGGTGAAGTGCTTCAAAGTGTTGTTGCTGAGGGTGGCAAATATTTAGTATATCTAGAGCCTGAATTGAATTATGGTATACGTTTTACGCAAGAAGGTTATTTATTCCATTCTAAAAATATTCATATTCAAGGTCAGGAACAGTATATCGAAATGAACGAAACTGTTCAGTTACAAAGAGTTGAAGAACAGAATAGAGAAAAACTCAATAATATCTTTTTTGCATCGAAGACTCTCTTGGATAATTCTTCTAGTTCAGAGTTAAAAGCATTAGCAAATTTCACTAAAACCACAGGAGAATATAAGGTCGGTATTTATGTACACTCAGCGAAGGTAGAAGAGGACTCTACAGTAAATGTTTATGAAACTCAAATGAGAGCAGATCTTATTGCTGATCAATTACTTAAGTTGGGTGTTGCTGAAGATAAAATTGAGGCAAAAGGATTGGGTTGGCAATTTCCTGTAGCTTCTAATCAATCGAGTTTAGGTAGACAAAAAAACAACCGTATAGAATATATTATTTTACCTGTTGAAAAAGAGGTCATTGTTTATGAAGAAACTGTTGTAGAAGATACCATCCCACAGCTTACTCCTCACCTTGGTGAAGTACTAGAAGTTGTCGGTACAATTACCTTCGCATCTAATAGTAATGCAATTACTTTTGAGAGTTATATCGTAGTAGAACAGATCTATGATGTGATGGATCGATACCCAAATTTGGTGATTGAGATAGGCGGACATACCGATAATATAGGTACTTCTTCGTTTAACTATATTTTAGGTGAGAAACGTGCAAAAATAATTGTTCAACAATTAGTAATTTTGGGGATAGAAAAGGAACGGATGAAATTTAGGTCTTACGGCTTCGATGAACCCATTGCTGATAACGCTACAGCAGAGGGTAGAAAAAAGAATAGACGAATTTCATTTACACCACTTGAATACAAAAATTTTAAATAAGTAAATTAATCTGACTATCACAATGTGTTACCCTAGACAAAGACTGTTGCTCATCGTACTACTCATTCACTTTGCTTCTTTTTTTGCTATTGGACAAGAATTAACAAACAAGGAGAAAAAAGCCTTGAAAGAGGCTGAAACGTATTTACGATTAGAGGAATATCATTTCGTGGAGGACGAGATGCTTGAATCTACCAAATTAAGTCCATCTATTGCTTTAATGTGGTATTATTTAGGTATTGCTACTTTCTACTCACCCACTAAAAATAAAGTGGATGCATTGCCTTATTTTGAAAAAGCCAATGAGTTATCTCCTGATATGCGTCAGGTGAACTATTGGTTAGGTAAAAACTATCAGTTATCAACACAGTTTGATAAGGCGGTAGTCGCTTACCAAAAGGCAAGAGGCGAGCTTGCAAAGCTTGATGAAGATGCTTTGAAAGAAGCTAAGAAAAATGCGGGATATCAAAATTATACAATTGAAGAGCTAGATCGATTTATCGAACAGTCACAAAGAGGAACGGCTTTTATGGAGCAGGCTGATGATAAGTTGATGCTAAACCTTTCTTTAGCAAATACTTACCTTCCAGATATTACTCCGATTATTACTGTTGATGCTCAACGTTTGTACTTTACATCTCACCGTCAGGATATCTCAAGCCATCATGAGTTAGATCCACATGATCAACTACCTTATCAGGATGTGTTCTATATGGATAGAAGAGAAGATGGATATTGGGGTTCTCCAAAAGAGTTTGTAGAAATCAATACGGAAGAGCATGATGCCGCAATTGCACTAACAGCAGACGGCAACCAGTTATTTATGTACAGAAGTGTAGGAGCAAGTACAGTAAATCCTGGGGATATCTATGAAGTGCATAGAAAAGGGAAAAAATGGACTTCCCCAAAACCTATTAGTGCTCCAATTAACTCTTCAGCACTAGAGACACATATGAGTATGTCTAGTGATGGAAAAGTAATTATTTTCACTAGTAATAGGACAGATAAAAATGCTCATGGAGGAAAAGATTTATATATAGTAAGACAACTACCTAATGGTGAGTGGGCTGAACCTCAAAATATGGGAGATAAAATCAATACAGACTTAGATGAAGAATCTCCTTATATCCACCCAGACGGTAAAGTACTTTACTTTAGTTCACAAGGTCACCATAGTATTGGAGGTTTTGATGTTTTTAAAGTCGATATAGATTTGAAAACAGGAGAACTTGGAGAATTAGAGCAATTGAATTATCCTGTAAACTCACCAAGTGATGATCTATTTTACGTAATGTCGGCAGATGGATCTGAATCTTACTTCTCTTCAGTTCGTGAAGAGGGAATGGGTGGCTTTGATATTTACTGTGTAAAGAATAATGAATCTAACGTTCGTAAAGTTGTTTTCTTTAACTTAAAAGTAAACACTGAAAACGCGAGGAAGGTAAAAGCTCATGTGAAGTTAGTGAACATTCAAACTCACGAAGTAGAGAAAGACGAAATTGTATATACTGATGGAGGACAGCTTAAGTTTATGCATCGATGTGCTGATGATTATGCTATCCTTGTTTCTGCAGAAGGTTACTTATTTAAATCAGAAAGAATCAACTTTGATTTATATGAAACACCGACTATTGAGTTCAATGAGTTTTATGAATTACAGACTTTTGCAGTAAATAAATCTGAGCCTTTAAATAACATCTATTTTAAAGATGGAGAACTAGACTTAGCTTCTTCAACAGCAGAATTACAAGAGTTAAAAACTTTAGTAGATGATCACTCATCATATAGTTTAGAAATAATTGGCCACTCGAATTTTGATGATTCAAAAAGTCCATTGGTATTAGAGTTTGAAACAAAAACGAAATCAATGGAAACATTAGAGGGACTTAAGACTATTGGGGTCGAAGATGATAACCTTATTAATGAGAATATTGGTTATGGTACTCGTTTTCCTCTGTATTTAAAAGATAGTCCTGATAGTTGGAAGAATGATAGAATGGAATACATTATTCGTCCGAAGGGATATAGAAAAATGTTATCTAGAGCAGCCAATTGTACAATTGAGACTTATGATCAAGAATACTACGAGTTAGATACTCGAAATGATGTTGAGTTTATTGAAAGAAACGAAGGGAAGTTATCACATCTTTTATCAGAATTGAAGCAGTGTGCTTATTTAGAGTTAGTGATCACAGCTGACAATTCGAAAAAGAGTTTGATGGAAATAAATCAGGTCTTCAAATATATGGAAGATAATGGAGTTGAAAGAGAACAACTTACTTCCAATATTGTTTCTGATGCCACCACTGGGATGAACCTTCAGTATATTGAAGATGAAGTTGCAGAAGATGGTTATGTAAATTATGACCCTCAACATGATCATAATGAAATTCATGAAGAGTTAATCAGTGGAACATCAAAATTAGAGGTGACTAGAACAAGGGGGGGCTCAATAGCAAAATCAAATGAAGATTTAGCTTTTGAAAGCCGTATTGAAGATATGACTATCCAATTCCCATTCAATTCGGAAGAGTTTGGTCATGCACATGATGATGTATTACAAGAAATCTTCGATTATTTAGAGAATAACCCTTTAAAAGGTTTAAAAATAATTGGTCATACAGACAGTACTGGACCAGATGTATATAATACTTATTTAGGAATGCAAAGAGCGAAATCTGTAGCTTATTTCTTTAAAGATCTATCAAATCCTAATAGGATTAGTGTTGACAGTAAAGGAGAGGATGAACCGATAGCTTCTAATAGTACTCGTAATGGAAGGAGTGAAAATAGAAGAATTCAGTTTAAGTTTCAGGTAGTTTCTAATGCTAAGTAAATAAAAAAGGGCTGACTCAATGAAGAGTCAGCCCTTTTTTGATTTGAAGTTGAATTAGCAGAATTCGTTATAAACTGCTACTAAGTGTTCTGCAATCATATCAGCAGAACGACCTTCAATATGATGTCTTTCGATGAAGTGAACTAATTCACCATCTTTGAACATAGCGATACTTGGAGATGATGGAGGGTATGGTAACATCAACTCTCTTGCTTTAGCTGTAGCCTCTTGGTCAACACCAGCAAAAACTGTTGCTAATTGTGCAGGCTTCTTTTCTGTTTTTGCTAAAGAACCTAGTACACCTGGACGGCAAGTACCAGCAGCACAACCACAAACAGAGTTGATTACTAAAAGAGTAGTTCCCTCTTTTGCTAAAGCTTCTTCTACTTGAGCAGCAGAAGTTAAATCTGTAAAGCCATTGTCTGTTAACTCCATTTTCATAGGAGCTGTTAAATGTTCAGGATACATATTTTTCGTTGTTAATTAAATTCGATTTAAAGAAGATTTTATAAGAAACCAAGTTCAAGTTTAGCCTCTTCAGACATCATGTCTGTTGTGTATGGAGGTTCGAATGTAAGTTCAATTTCTACATCACTCACCTCTTCAACACTTTTTACAACTTGCTCGATCTCACCAGGAATCTGCTCAGCAGATGGACAAGAAGGAGTAGTTAAAGTCATAAGGATATGTACTTTATTTAGAGGAGGAATAATGTTGATATCATAGATTAAACCTAATTCAAAAACATCAACTGGAATTTCAGGATCGTAAACTGTTTTTATTGCAGTAACGATTTTATCTTTTAGTTCTGTATTACTTACAGGTGATACAGATTCTTTATTTTCTGACATAACGCTATTCAATTATTATTTAGTTTTTTGCACTGTAAGCTAAAGCGTAGAATTTCATTTGCTTTATCATAGATGCAAAACCGTTAGAACGTTGAGAGCCGATGACACCGTTCATTCCTATTTTATCAAAAAAGAAAAGGTCGGCATTAATAATTTCTTGAGGAGAACGACCATTTAATACTCTAATTAGAAGGCTAATTAATCCTTTTGTAATGTCTGTGTTACTATCTGATTGGAAAATTACTTTACCATCTATAAAGTCAGTAGTTAACCAAACTTTAGATTGACAACCTTTAATCAAGTTTTCGTCTACCATAAACTTTTCATCAAGAGGCGGTAATTCTTGTCCAAGTTCCATGATGTAGAAAATTGTTGATTCTCTATCTCCATCTAACAAATCGAAATCTTCAATAATATCGTTTTGTACTTCTTCTATACTTTTTGTTGCCACTGTCATAATTTTACACCTATTATTTAACCAAACATTTTGACAATTCTTTTTAGAGCTTCGATAAACTTATCTACCTCTTCAAAAGTATTGTAAACTGAGAATGATGCTCTAACTGTACCTTCTAAATTATAACGAGCCATTAGAGGTTGCGTACAGTGATGTCCTGTTCTTACAGCAATTCCTCTTGCGTCTAACATCATTCCTATATCGTAGTTATGTATATTTTCTATCACAAACGAAAGTACACTAACTTTGTTTTTAGCTTGCCCGATTATTTTTGCTGAAGGAATTTCTGAAGTTAATTTCTCAGTAGCATATTCCAACAAAGCAATTTCATGAGCTGCTATATTTTCTTTACCATATTTATTGATGAATTCGAGAGCTTTTGCAAAAGCTACTGTATCAGCAATATTTGGAGTACCTGCTTCAAATTTGTAAGGAAGAGTATTGAAAGTAGTACCATCAAACGATACTTCCTTAATCATCTCTCCACCACCTAAGAAAGGTGGCATATCGTTTAAGATATCTTCTTTACCATACAAAAAGCCCATACCTGTTGGTCCGAACATTTTGTGAGCGGAAGTCACAAAGAAATCACAGTTTAATTGTTGTACATCAATAGGAAGGTGAGCAGCAGACTGAGCACCGTCTACCAATACCTTAGCACCTACTTCATGAGCTTTTTCAATGATTTTTTCAATAGGATTTATTGTTCCTAATGCATTCGAAGCGTGTACAACAGAAACAATCTTCACTTTATCTGAAAGCATTTTTTCAAATTCTTCGAAGATAATTTCTCCTTCATCAGTGATAGGAATAGGCCGTACAACCGCACCTTTTTCCTGAGCAATCATCTGCCATGGAACAATGTTAGAATGATGTTCCATTGTAGAAACTATAATCTCATCTCCTTCGGTAATATTCGCTCTACCAAAAGTATTTGCTACAAGGTTGATACCTTCTGTAGTTCCTTTAGTAAAGATTACTTGTTCTGTTTTAGGAGAATTGATGAAGTCTTTGATTAACTCTCTAGTACGCTCAAATTCCTGTGTAGCTTTGTCCGCTAAGGCGTGAGCTCCTCTATGTACATTTGAATTATAGCCATCATAATACTCTGTTAATGCATCAGTAACAACTTTTGGTTTTTGGTTGGTTGCTGCATTATCAAAATATACTAATGGATGACCATTTACTTCTGTACTTAATATTGGGAATTCACTACGAAGTTGTTCTACGTCAATCATTTTTATACTATTTAGAATCAATCTATATCTAATGAAACTGCAATTTTGTATAAAAGTTCTTTGTATTCAAGTTTCTTGACGTTTTCATTGAAAATATTTAGGAAAAACATGAATATATGATGAAATATTGATGCTTTAAGAAAAATTAAATATTGCGATGTTATCTTACTTGCGACAAGTTTGCAATTTTCGTCTACAAGAATTTATTTTGTAGCATGATTGAAAAAGTTCAAATAAAGTTAGAGAAATACGCAGATCAGATAGGATTTACCGGCTCATTCTTTTGCCTGGTACATTGCATTCTAACATCAGGTTTGATATTTATCAGCTCTACTGTCTCTCATATTCATGATGGACATGATCACGACCATGGTCACGTATTTGACTTTTGGGGGGTATTAGATATCTCTATGATTCTAGTAGGAGGTGTTGCTGTTTATTTTGCTAGTAAAAAGACTCACTCAAAACCTATAAAATGGGGTTTATGGTTGTCTTACTTAGTATATGCAACATCGATGTTGATTAAATATGTGGGGTTTGAGCCTGTATGGTTAGCTGTTTTATCTTATACAGCTTCTTTTGCGTTAATTGCTTTACACTTAGCAAATTTAAAGTTTTCGCATTCATCAAAAGAATGTGATTCTAAAGTGTGTGTATCATAACCTAGTCTAGACTTCCGTTATCAACTAAATTAATAAACCAGTTAAGTTTACATTAAAAATAAAATCTAGAGCAAGTAAGTAAGGAACAAGGTAGATTTTCCAAGTATTTATAAGCTCAGGAGCTAAAATCACTAATCGGTCTATTAGAAACTGATTAAATATGAATATGTAGAGTAGAATAGATACTCCATAAATCATTATTTTTTGAACAATTACTTCAATAACACTAGTTCTTAATTTATTAAGATCTCTGTAGTGATGAATGATATCGTCTGCTTTTGTTATTCCACTTAGCATACCACCAATTACTTCTTCCAAAAGATATTTTTCTGATAATACCCTTAAGTAGAAACTAATCAGTTTTTTACTATTAAAGAAGACAAAGACATTCCCTTTGTTTAGTAAAATAAATGAAATATATCTATAGGTTGAAAACCCTATTTGAGTGATTGTGATTAATAATAAACCAACACCAAATAGCGATCCTACTAATATCGTAGAGTCTCCGAAAATTTGTGAATTGCAAATGATTGACCCAATTGTGAAGTTCAGTAACAATAAACTGCAGAATCGAAATGTATTTTTTACTAGTTGAAAAAGATAATGGTCAATGACTTGATGTACACTTTGTTCATTTGACTCTAATGATAATTTGCCAAATGTATTTAACATGGATAATGAAGTCAATTAAGTTAGACTTCAAGATAATGAAAATATTTGTAAATATTAGATATTAAACGATGTTGTATTTAGTCTTCTACTTTAATTAGCACAGTATCTGATAATTTATATATCAAACTATAAAAATCATCTCTGTTTAATTTCAATCTACCCTTCACAGTTACCTTCTTATTTACCCAGCTTTGTTTTTTCGGGATATCCAATTCCATAACGGTTTCAGGCCCTGCGTTACCACAGAAAAAGCAATTAGCAAAAGCCATGTAGGATAAGATACTTGTGCCATCTTCACTATCAACAGGTAAGATATACCCTGAAATAGTAATTAGAGAACCATCTAGCATTTCGACTTCCCCACCAAAAATAGGTTCTGAAACTTCGAAACCAAGCGTCTCATCCATGTAAGTTTTCATTTCTACATGTCCTAAGGTCTTCCAAACATCCATGGTGTTTTGGGCTGAACATACAGATTGAATTAGTATAAAAGTGAAAACTAAAAATAGTGTGTGAAGTTTCATGTTATTCAGATAATGCCTGTGAAATGTTCGTTCTAGCCGCTTGAATAGCGGGAAGTATAGAAGCGATGAAGCCAATAATTAAAGTTCCTGCAAATAAATAGATTTCTCCGGTATTAAATGCAGTCCCACCAATATTTAAAGCATTTAGAGTGTCGATTTGGTTGGCGGCGATATAGATAGAAGCATGACTTAAAGTAATGCCAATTATATATCCTAAAACGGAACATAGCATGCCTTCAATAATAAGTAAACCAAAAATATAATTCTGATTGGTACCTAATGATCGTAAGTAAGCCAACTCATACTTTCTTTCTTTTAATGAGTTGAAAAGTGATATGAAAATACTTAACCCCGAAACGATCATAATAGCAATGGCAAGAAACTTTAAAGCAGTGATAGCGTCACCTAAAAGTGAAAGTAGTCTTGCTGTTTCGTATGCTGGGCTTGCTGCTTGCATTGATGTTTGTTCGTTGACCATTCTAGGAAGCGTAATTGCACCCATCGGATTTCGGAACTTGATTAACATCGTAGTAATTTCTTTTCCATGATCTTTGCCTTTATCTCCAAGGTTACCAAAGTTTACTTTTGACTCATTTTCTTCAGCATGCACATCCCAAATTGATGCTAAACTGGTTAAGAGTAATTGGTCGATTACAGTACCTGTAGGAGCAAGAATTCCTACCACTTCAAAATGTTCATGGTCGTGGTGATGTCCACCTCCACCAATGCCATGTGAACTATGAAAATCATCACCAATTTCTAATCCTAACTTTTTAGCAACTGCAGCTCCTATGGTTACTTCAAAAGGTTTCTCCTCATCCCAAAGTTTACCTTCTGCCAAAGTGGCTTTATATAATTCAGGATACTCATGAGTAGTACCAACAAGTCTATGGCCTTTATAGCTATCTCCAAGTGATTGAGGGATAGCTTTAGCCACAAGTGGATGTTTTTGTAATTTCTTAGTTTCTTCTAAAGGGATATTTCCCGTAGGAGTATCTACTTGGTAAATAGCACACAGTATAAGTTGCAAAGGACTACCTTTTGCTCCCACAACCATTCCAATTCCTGCTTGATTTTTCTTTAATGTTTGTTCGAAATAATCTTGAGTGAGTAGTAATGCAGAAATAATACTTACACCGAAAGCAAAGAGAACAAGGTTTAATGATGTATTTAAAGGTTTATGCCAAAGGTTTTTCCAGGCAAATTGAAAGATGTTCATAATGGAAGATTAGTGAAGTGGTTTTAGATTCAATACATGACCATCGAAAGCAGTCTTCAGACGGCTATCATGAGTAACAATAATTAAAGCAGTATTTTCTTCCGCTGATAATTCTCTTAATAACTGAATAACGGATTCTGCATGGTGATCATCAAGACTCGCAGTTGGTTCATCTGCCAAAAGTAGCGTAGGCTTATTTATTAATGCCATAGCAACACTGAGTCTTTGTTTTTCACCTTCACTCATCTTTTTAGGTGATTGTCCTAAATGTTGTAGTATTCCAAGTCGCTTTAATAAATACTTTATACGATCCTTATCTACTTGGTTCCCTGCTGCTTTCTGTGCAAAAGCTAAGTTTTCTTCAACTGTTAAGGCACTAGCAAAGTGAGGTTTCTGGAAGATAATACCAATATTATCTCCTCTGAACTTATCCATTTTTCGGCCTTTTAGATCCGTTATATCTTGTCCATTAATAACAATCTTACCTTCTTGGTTAGGTAGCAATCCTCCTAGTAGATGTAGTAATGTAGTTTTACCACATCCTGATGGACCTAAAATTAGCATCTCATCACCAGCACCAATATTAAAGTCTGGAAAACTGATTTTGGTGGTATTTGAATAGGTATATTTTAGTTGATTTGTTTGAATCATCTTCGTGTTTATATAAGAGACCGAAAAGATACTAATATTTCAAGAATTTAGATTACTATATCTGTTGTAATATCTGTGATTATAAGTTTATTAAGAATTTATAGTAATAAAACTATATCTCGAAAGATGTTTCTTTAGCTACCTAGGATTTTAATTAATGTGTGCTCTAAATTTATAATACAACAACTTCTATATATCTATTTATTTTTTTATAAACTATTTGTAAGCTATTAATAAAATGAGAAAAAGCTTTTTAACTATTGTCACACTATTACTGTGTCTGTCTGCCTTTGCTCAAAAAAAAGTGGCCTGGATTTTAGATGTCGAGGGTAATGAAAAACAAATCTTCGTACACGCTTTCACAGGGGTTTCTGTATTAGAAACTTCAAAGTTCTATTATGGTATCAATCCAGATACACAATCATTTATTTGGAGACTTGAGAAAAACGCAACAAACGAAGGTGCAAAAAAAGTAAACAATATTGCTAACATGGCAGGAGCTGGTGGACAGTTCAATTCATTAGTTAGCGAATCATGGCAACCTATTCCATTATCTCCATTTGTTTCAGTAGACAAGAAAACTATTGACATTACTACAGGTAAAGTGATCCTTGGTGAAGGTGAAGATGAGTATTCAAAAATTACTCAAACTTACTTTATCGCTGAAGCATATGTTTATTTAGTAGAGACATTAACTGCTGATAAACAAAAGAAATTATACTGTATTGATATGAACGACAAATCAGTTCGTTGGAAAACAGTAGTAGGAAGCATGACAGGTGCTGGTAAACTATTAAAAATGGCTGGAGCTACTTCATCATTAGATGTATCGTTATCTCCAAAAGTGACTAACTCTGGTGATTTCATCTATAGAGGAGGTAAAACATTATTCTTATTGAAAGGAAATTCAGGTGAAATTGTTTGGCAAAACGAAGTAAACCCAGGTGCGTTTTTCTTAGACAACAAGCAAGAGTATTTAGTAGTAGTAGATGCTCCATCAGCATTTGGTCAACCGAAATATGGTGAAGTGAAATTGGGTAAAAAAATCCAAGCATTAGATATCAAAAATGGTCAGCCATTATGGAAAAAGCCTGTGAAATTGGATGATAGCTACATTTCATCGATGAATGTTAGTGATAGTGAATTCCTTGTAAACTCAGGAAACTCAATTAACATCTATGAGTACAAATCAGGTCAGTCTATCTGGAAAAAAGGTTACAAAGCGGGTAATGTCAAAGAAGTGAAGCTATTAGGTGATAACCTAGAAGTATTCTACGGAAACAAGCAAATGTTAATTGCAAAATCTGATGCATCTGAGCAATGGAAAAAGCCAATTAAATTTGATATGGATGAAGATATCGAAGGTGGTGTAATCAAAAAAGAATACGAGAAAGGTATTTTAATGATCCACTCAAGAGGTTTAGGATTCTATGACAAAACTTCTGGTAAGAAAATCTGGAACTTTAAAGCGAACACTGATAAAGTATCATTCGATGACCAATCAACAATGGTTGCAGTTTTAGATAAGAAAAAACTATACTTATTTAACCCTAACTTAGTAGAGAAGAAGCCAGAAAAATCTAAGTTCGATATTGAAGAGCCAAAAGATATATTCTTCTTTGAAACTACAGAAAAAGGATACTTTATTGTTGGTCCTCAAGAATTCTTATGTTTAGATAAGAAAGGTACTTTAGTATCTCAAAAATATTACAAGCAATTAGAAGCTGACCGTTTAGCTAAAGCAGCTTTAATGGCAGGTAAAATTGCTGGTGACTTATCAACATCAGTACAAATTGGTTCAACTAATTCAAATGGTGAAACTGAATTTGCTGCTCCGTTTATGAGTCCTGAAACAACAAGAAATGTTGAAGCAGTTTCTGATTTACAAAGAGAGCAATTAGCGAAAATCAGAAACCAAAATAAACTTCATGGTAAAGCTCAAGTTATTGGTAACCATGCGTTCTTTATGGAAGGTGTAAAAACTGAAGCAGGTGATCAGTTAACGATGATCAAAGTAGATAAAAATACTGGTGAAGAGCTTGAAAGATTTGAAGTAGGTAGTGACCGTAAGGTAGTATATAAGATCATTGAATCTCAAAATATCTTATATGCTGTTGTTGGTGGTAAACTAACTGCATACTACTTGAACTAAATCATTCTATGGGGTTGTTGAAAGGAGTCATCTTATTTTTATAAGATGACTCTTTTGTTTTACGATTTTTCTAAATAATTGTCTGAATATTATATTATTCATATAAAAAAACTCAAGATCAATTAAAATTGTAAAAATTAAGAGTTTTGATTGTGAATTTATATTCTACTTATTACTTTTATGTCGCAATGAAAAATGTAACAAGAAATATCGTAAAGTCATGGTGGTGGCGCTCAGTTAATTCAAATTGAGTGAACCGTTGCGTATAGGCTTTATTTTATATAGATATTATTGAAAAGCTCGCTGGTCACTCAGTGAGCTTTTTTTTATGTTTCAATTTTGATATTCAACTAATTAAAAATAAAAATATGTACCATTTTATCAACACACATGCGGAGCTTCTTGCAGATACTGTTACTCCAGTAAGCATTTACTTGAGAGTAAGAGATCGTTTTGCAAATAGCTTATTGTTAGAGAGTTCAGATTATCATGGAGCAGATAATAGTTATTCTTTTATTTGCTGTGAGCCGGTGGCTGAGATTTCTGTTACAGACAAATTATTACGCGTTCAATACCCAAATAAGGAAGAAGAAAAAAAGACATTAACTACATATGCTGAAGCATTACAGGAACTGTCAGTTTTTTCGAAGTCTTTTGAGCATAAGCAAGATGAAAATCAGAAGTTTCCATCACATGGGTTGTTTGGATATATGACTTACGATGCGGTACAATCGTTCGAAGAAATTGAGTTCGATAGTGATAAAGTTGATACTGAAATCCCTCAAATTAGATATCAAGCTTTTAGATATGTCATTGCAATCAATCATTTTAAAAATGAGCTTCATATTTTTGAGCATATCCCAGAAGGTGATAATAGCGAAAGTAATATCGAAGAAATTAAGACGCTGATAAAAAGTAAAAATTTCCCTGCATATCACTTTTCAAGATCGGGTGAAGAGACGACAAACTTCACTGACGAAGAATTTTTAGAAGTCTTGAAAAAAGGGAAAGACCACTGTTTTAGAGGAGATGTTTTCCAGATAGTATTATCAAGAAGATACCAACAAGATTTCCAAGGTGATGAATTTAATGTTTACAGAGCATTACGTTCAATAAATCCTTCTCCTTATCTATTTTACTTTGACTACGGTACATATAAGATTTTTGGTTCTTCTCCTGAAGCTCAAATCATTGTCAAAGATAAAAAAGCTACTATCCACCCAATTGCAGGAACTTTTAAGCGTACAGGTAACGATAAGCAAGATGCCGAAATTGCTCAAAAATTATACGATGATCCTAAAGAAAACTCAGAACATGTAATGCTAGTTGATTTAGCAAGAAATGACTTGAGTAGAAACGGAGGTAATGTTGAGGTAGAAGTATTTAAGGAAATCCAATATTACTCACATCTTATTCATTTAGTATCGAAAGTAAATGGTGATCTAACGGAAGGTACAGATCCTTTAAGAGTAGTAGCAGATACTTTCCCTGCTGGTACATTATCAGGTTCACCAAAGTACAAAGCCATGGAATTGATCGATAAATATGAAAATGTAAGACGTAGTTTTTATGGTGGAGCTATCGGTTTTATGAGCTTTAATGGAGATTTTAACCATGCAATCATGATTCGTTCTTTCTTGAGCTTAGATAATAAACTACATTATAGAGCAGGTGCAGGTGTTGTTGCTCAGTCTTCTGAAGAAAGCGAATTGCAAGAAGTACATAACAAGTTGGCTGCACTTAGAAAGGCATTGAATATGGCCGAGGAGCTGTAATCCTCATCTTAAAGAATGAAATAACAATAACTCTTCTTTAGGAAGAGGGTGAAGTAAAAAGCAATGAAGAAAATTTTAGTTTTAGATAATTACGACTCTTTTGTATACAACCTAGTACATTATTTAAGAGATCTAGGGCAAGAGGTAGAGATATTTAGAAATGATAAAATCACTTTGGAAGAAGTAGGGAAATATGATAAAATTCTTCTTTCTCCAGGGCCAGGTATCCCTTCTGAAGCAGGGATAATGCCTGAAGTGATTAAAACATATGCATCAACAAAAAGTATTTTGGGTGTTTGTTTAGGGCATCAAGCAATAGGTGAAGCCTTTGGAGCTTCCTTAGAAAATAATTATCCATTGCATGGTGTAGCAGATCAAGCTCAAGTAACTACACCAGAAGCAAAATTATTTCAGGGGTTACCCAATACTTTTAAAATTGGACACTATCACTCTTGGGTAGTTCAATCAGATAGTTTAGCTGGTACTCCTTTACAAGTAACTGCTAGAGATGAAAAAGGATTTGTTATGGCTTTTCAGCATAAAGAATTTGATGTACAAGGCGTACAATTTCATCCAGAATCTGTATTGACTGAACATGGAATGGACATGTTAAAAAATTGGATACAAGGCTAAAACATCGAGTGGATAACTTATAGTTAAGCAAAACTATACTTAACTGATAAAAAGAACTCTTAATTCATAAATGATGAAGAAGATACTGAACCGACTTTTTGAATATGGCTCTTTAACACAAGAAGAAGCCAAAGCGACTTTAACTAAATTAGCACAAGGAGAATTTAACCCTTCTCAAATTGCAGCTTTCCTTACTGTTTATTCTATGCGTAGTATTACCGTTGAAGAATTGACGGGATTTAGAGATGCTATGTTAGAATTGTGCTTAAGAATAGATTTAGATGATTTTGATGCCATGGACCTTTGCGGTACAGGAGGTGATGGCCAAGATACTTTTAATATTTCAACCTTATCCTCTTTTATTGTAGCAGGAGCAGGTCAGAATGTAGCCAAGCATGGTAATAATGGTGTTTCCTCAGTTTGTGGTTCATCAAACTTGATGGCACATTTTGGTTACGATTTTACCAACGATATAGATACTTTAAAAAGGAATTTAGATGAAGCAGGAATTTGTTTTATCCATGCTCCTTTGTTTCATCCAGCTATGAAAAATGTGGCACCTATCCGTAGAGAATTAGGAGTGAAAACCTTTTTCAATATGTTAGGTCCAATGGTAAATCCTTCTTTTCCGAAGAAACAGATTGTTGGTGTATTTAGCTTAGAAGTAGCTCGATTATACGGGTATTTATATCAACAGACAGACAAGCAATTTGCGATTCTTCATTCATTAGATATTTATGATGAAATCTCATTAACATCACCGTTTAAGATGATTACAAAAGACTCTGAAAGGTTATTAAAACCAGAAGATCTAGGTTTGAATTATCAAACGAAAGAATCTTTGTTTGGTGGAGGGACGATTGCAGAGTCAGCTAAAATATTTACGGATGTTCTAGAAAACAAAGGTACTGCACCTCAGAAACAAGCCGTATTAGCCAATGCAGGTGTTGCCATTGCAACAGGAAAAGGTCTAGAATTAGAAGAAGGAGTTGCTCAAGCAAGAGAATCTCTAGAATCTGGAGCTGCATTTAAAGCATTTAAAAAGTTAGTATCATAAGTCATTTATTAGAGTAAGTTCACCATGACGATTTTAGATAAAATTGTTGCACATAAAAAAATTGAAGTAGCAGCAAGAAAAGAGATTTTAAGTATTTCAGATTTACAGGAAAGACCATTATTTGATAAAGAACCGGTTTCTGCTAAATCTTGGATAGGAAGTCCAACTAAATCAGGTATTATCGCTGAATTTAAAAGACAGTCTCCTTCAAAAGGATTGATCAACGGTAAAGCCTTGGTAACGGATGTTGCAGAAGGGTATTATAAAGCGGGTGCCTCGGCAATGTCGGTGCTAACAGATAGAGAGTTTTTTGGAGGAACAGTAGATGATTTATTAGCAGCAAGGTCTGTATCTCCAGTGCCTATTATTAGAAAAGACTTCATTGTAGATGAATATCAAATCATCGAAGCTAAATCAATTGGTGCTGATTTTATTTTATTGATAGCTTCTTGTTTGACTCCTGAAGAGTCGAAAACTTATGCTTCTGTTGCTAGAAACCTAGGAATGCAAGTATTATTAGAAGTTCACAACGAAGAAGAGTTAAATGCTCATATTGATCCTTGTATGGATCTTGTTGGAGTAAATAACAGGAACTTGAAAACTTTTGAAGTAAGTATTGAAAATTCTAAGAAATTGGCGGATAAAATTCCTAATGAATTTATTAAGGTGTCTGAAAGCGGAATTAGCAATATTGAAAATATTAAAGAGCTAAGAAAATACGGTTATAAAGGATTCCTGATTGGAGAAAACTTTATGAAGACAGAAGACCCTGCAAAAGCAGCAATAGATTTTATTGGTCAGCTTTAGCCTTTAATTGCATCTTACTCTTATGAAAACGAATTCGTTTTACTTGTGGTAAGTAATCGAAGTTTCTGTAAAAGTTATCTTTAGAGCCAGGCATAGAATATTGACCTAATACCTTGATGCTGCCTTTGACATAAATTTCAGACGGTCCATCTTCTGTAGCGTAGACTACAACAACACCTGTTCGGTGGTGGATGTCCAGAGAATCTGCTTTTATTTCAATTTCAGGATCATTAAAATAGGCGTTACCTCTTAAGCATAGTGTATGTTTCTTTTGATTGATAAAAGCATTATCTGCACTATAATCTAAAGAGCGTTCTCTATCATAAAACTGTCGGTTACAGCTAGAGAGGAAAAAGGATAAAAGAAATATGTATGCCGCAATTCTCATATATCAAAGATAATAGTTGCCTACATCTTTCAGAAATTATTTCATAGGAGTAAGTGTATTTGATTTCCGATTATAGATACAGTTCTCTTTTATCATTAAGAGACTAGGCTCAATTGCTTCTAGTTGAAGGTCTCCTAAAATAGAAATATTAATAGAAGGAGTGATAGTGGCAGGGTAATTAGGTGAGGCATAAATCAAAATATCTTTTTTACAAAAGTTAAGGTGAATTTGTTCTCCATGAATGGTAGCTTCTTCAAATTGAACTGATGCTTTTGAATAAAGTTTCATGATTTGAGTCCGTACTGAGAATGATGAAGAACCTGCTTCGTATTGAGGGTAAGTAGGGAAACATACTTCATACTTTGAGTGAGGTAGTAAAGAATTATAGATTTTGATCTGCTTTATAATCAGTAGTCTGAGCCATTAAGATCATTGGGGATAAAAAGAAAGCGAGTAGTATTTGCTTGTGTAAGTGCATAGTGTTGTGATAGATTGAGTTAAATTTCAGTTCATGAATAAGAACAAACAAAATATAGAAACCGTCAGTTGGAAGGTTTGTGGTATGAGAGATCAGAAGAATATTTATGATGTCTTAACATTGGATCCTGACTATATGGGGTTTATTATCTACCCTCCATCTTCGAGGTTTATTGAAAAACAGGACGTTTCTTTTCTTGAAGAAAAATGGCCTGATACTGTAAAAACGAAGAGAGTAGGAGTGTTTGTAAATGAAGATGAGTCAACCATTTTAGCGTATGCAAAGAAGTATCATTTTGATGTAATTCAGCTTCACGGAACTGAACCTCCAAGTCTTTGTGAATCCTTAAAAACAAAAGGGTTTGAAGTTTTTAAAGTCTTTGGAATTAAAGATGAGTTTAATTTTGAAGCCCTAAAGCCTTATGAAGCATATGTAGATTACTTCTTGTTTGATACAAAATCACCTCAACATGGCGGAACTGGGGAGACATTTGATTGGGGAGTTCTAGAACAATATAGTTCAACAAAACCTTTTCTTTTGAGTGGGGGTCTTTCTTTAGAAAATATAAAGAATATCAGAAAGTTAGATCATTTACCTTGCAAAGGAATTGATGTAAATAGTAAATTTGAGACATCACCGGCTTTTAAAGATATAGAGCAATTAAAATCTTTAGCAGAATGGGTGAAATCCATCAATAATAAAAAATAGACAGATGACATATCAGCAACCAGATCAGAATGGCTATTACGGTCAGTTTGGAGGAGCATATATTCCTGAGATGCTTTATCCAAATGTAAAAGAATTAAAGGATAATTATGAGGCGATGATCGCTGACCCAAAATTCAAAGAGGAGTTTGATGGATTATTGAAAGACTATGTAGGTAGACCTACACCTCTTTATTTTGCAAAGAAATTATCTGAAAAGTATGGTGCTAAAATCTACCTTAAAAGAGAAGATTTAAATCATACTGGTGCACATAAAGTAAACAATACTATTGGGCAGATTCTTTTAGCAAGAAGGTTAAATAAGAAGAAGATTATCGCAGAGACAGGTGCAGGTCAACATGGTGTGGCTACAGCTACTGTTTGTGCTTTAATGAATATGGAGTGTATCGTTTACATGGGAGAAATTGACATTGCTCGTCAACGTCCGAATGTAGAGCGTATGCGTTTATTAGGAGCAACAGTAATTCCAGCAACTAGTGGTTCTAAGACATTAAAAGATGCAACAAATGAGGCAATGCGTCATTGGATTAATAACCCAAATGATACACACTATATTATTGGTTCAGTTGTAGGACCTCATCCATACCCAGATATGGTTGCGAAGTTTCAGTCAGTGATTTCAGAAGAAATCAAATGGCAGTTAAAAGAAAAAGAAGGGAAAGAAAATCCAGATCATGTTATTGCATGTGTAGGAGGTGGTTCTAATGCAGCAGGTGCATTTTTCCATTACTTAGATGAGAAAGATGTCAACTTGGTAGCAGTAGAAGCTGCCGGACATGGAGTTGAATCTGGGGAGTCAGCAGCAACAACTGCCTTGGGTACTCCAGGTGTACTTCATGGATCTAAAACGATTTTGATGCAAACAGAAGATGGGCAAGTGGTAGAACCTTACTCAATTTCTGCTGGTCTTGATTACCCTGGTATTGGGCCAATCCATGCTCATTTATTTGATTCAGGAAGAGCAGAATTCAAATATGTTACTGATGATGAAGCCATGAATGCAGGTGTTGAATTGTCAAGGTTGGAAGGTATTATTCCAGCGGTAGAATCAGCTCATGCCTTTGCAGCTTTAGGTAAAATGAACTTTAAATCTGATGATGTTGTAGTTGTAAACTTATCAGGTAGAGGCGATAAAGACCTTGAGACATACATTAAATGGGGGAACTATTAATCACTCATTAAACGAAAGGTCACTTTTAAAGATCACAGGTTAATTAGGTTAGCCTGTGATTTTTTTTGGTCTTAAAAAGGAAGAAGAAGAAATTAATTAAGTAATACTAAACATTGTGATTGCCGTTTTATCAACTAACTCAAATAATAAATACTAAAACAAGATTACAATGAGACAATTACTTATTATTCAACTTCTGTTTGTTCTTTTATCCTCAACCTCATTCGCTCAACTAATCCCTGTTGAGATTGACTTATCTAAAAAGAACCTTACTTATCCATTCACTCCTGTAGACATGCCAATGTTTACCAATAACACAGACGATATTCAATTGACATCGCCAGTTTCTGTACTTAAGGAAGATGGTAGCTATGTAACAGGAAATATCAAATTTGTAGCAGGAAGTCTAGATAATATTGTTACTCAAATCCATGTCAAAGATCAACAGACAGGAGAGAAAGTAAAATTAAAACTAGAAGAGATTAAATCTATAGTGATTGCTACATCAAAAGATGTCAATCTAAATACAGTTGTTAATCAACATGAGTCTATTTCATATATTGGAGATAAAGACTTATCACAAATTACAGTAACAAAAAATCAAGTTTCTTATTTTGAAAAAGTAATGATTTCAAAAGGGAAAAAACAGAAAGCAGTATTGCTACAGGCAATCAATTATGAGCAATCAAAAGAAAATGATGTCACTGTATTTTATGATCCAAAAGGAAAGAATACTCAAGTGAAAGTGAATTTGGTTATCAATGAACCTGGTTATAAATTCAAAGGTGCAGTAATGGAGTTTGTTCCTAATGCCTATTATATTAAGAATAATACGACTGGTGAAGTGGTACATATTTCTGAGAAGGAATACAAAAAATCTATGGGAACATACCCTGAAACTATATTTACAGATGCCTCTGTTATTGAAAGATTGAAAGAAGGGAATAAAGCATCTGTTAATAAGTATTCAGAAGATAATTGGGCTTTCTTCTTGATGAATGCAATCAATTATAATTTGAATAATACAGGAGAGGCATCTTCAACGAAATAACAATTATTGATACTGACTTGATAAGAAATTTATGTAGCTTTAGCCGTAACAATAAAAAGAATGAAACGATGAAGATATATTTTTCTGGATCAATCAGAGGAGGTAGAGATGATGCAAAGTTATATGCAGATATCATCGAACATATAAAACAATATGGAGAGGTATTAACTGAGCATATCGGACAAATGGATTTGCAAGAAAATGAAATCACAGATCGACAAATCCATGATCAGGACCTGAATTGGTTGATTGAATCTGATATCATTATTGCTGAAGTAACAGTTCCGTCTTTAGGAGTTGGGTATGAATTAGGTAGAGGTGTTGAAATGAAAAAGCCAACTTACTGTTTTCATAGAACCCCTCAAACTTCTGCGATGGTATCTGGATGTCCGGAAATCAAAACATATCACTACGAAAGTTTGGATGAGATTAAAGTATTAATCGATCAGATTTTTCAATAAAAATAAATCCCCTCTACCATACGATAGAGGGGATTTATTTTTTTATTGAGATGATTCTATTCTGCTTGACAAGATTCGAATGTCTTAGAACTGATGCTCCAAACGGTTTCTACTCTTCGCTGTTTCATAGATAAACCTCTTGTGTTAGAGTTGATACTGCCAAGTAAACTAGTTAATGGACTGTCTCCACCTCCTCTTGAAGCGGCTCTTACACCATCAACATTGAAGAGTTGCTCTGCATTAGGAATGGCTTCCTCAGAGGCTAATAAGAACATTTTATCAGATCCTGTACCTTCGATAGTAAAATCGATATACTGTCCTTCTAAGTTGACAGGGACAACATCTTTTGCGTAACCTTCTAATATATTATCAGACTTATTATCCGAGAAATTATAAGGTAATACTAATTGCATTCCACCGGCATCGTCTATAATAAATACATATAGGAACATATTTTTCTTTTTCCAGTTAGCATACAATGTTTCATTCTTTTTGAATGCTAATCTCATATTTTGACCTTCAAAGATTTTACCTTCTGATACTACTTCATTTTTATCAAGATTGATTAGACAAAGTTCGTAAGGGAAAGCCATGTTTGAAGGAGAGTTTAATGTCATCCATCTCTTTGCTGCTCCAATTTTTTGAGCTTGACTTTGTAATTCGTAAACAAAACGCTGTGACGATACAGTCATCGGGTCTGCATAATAAGGCAGGGTTTTCGTTTCACTAGACTGTGTATGTCCGGACTGAAGTACCCATGCATATTTTAGTTTTCCTTCGCTTTCAAAACCAGACAGAACATATGTAGCATCTAGAGGTGAAGTACTCAACTTTGTGGCAGACTCTTTTAATGAAGCAGAAAGGGCATTATATTTTTCAGATGATAACGGTAAGTTGATCAATAATTTTACACTTCCTTCACATTTAAGTTTATCAACACCTTTTTTAACTGAAGAAGAAGAGATTGATTTTCCTAAGTCTTCTTGTTGACCACAAGTGTTGGATAAAACCCAAGTGGAAGTGACATCATTAAATGCTAAAGTATGTGTACCGATCTCCCAAGGTTTAATTAATTGATACGAAGAAGATAGAGACATCAAGTCTTGACCTAACTTTGTTATTTGACTATCATTTAAGTCACTTTTAGCACTGTACACGACCAAGTTCGGAGCACTTTTATGAGCCCATACGCTTACTTCAAAAGCATCACCTTCTTTCACATCAGCAAGGTTACCTGTTTTTACTTTTGCATAGGAGTTAGTCATACCGTCTAATAGAGATACTTCTAACTCAATTCCTTTACTGTTTTTAAGGATAGTACCTTTCGTGATTTTCAATGCGGCTCCACCAAGCATCTTAATCTCACCGTTTGATTTATTGATTTTCTCAACGAAAAGTAAAGGGTTTTCAGAAGTAGCTACTTCTTCTCCAAACAATGAAGAAGCCATACGGTCTTCTTGCCCTTCGAAAGTAGGTGTTTGTACCTTACCATCGTATCTTAAAAGTGAACGAATTCTTTTTTCTAGTGTCGCTACATCTTCTTGAGCAGGTGATGCATTAATTGCTTTTAGGAAAGCATCAGTGAATGCACCTTGTGGAAGGCCTTCTTCATTTACTGTTTCAGAAGCCGTTTCATTATTTTGAGCTGCTGAAATAATTAATGCACCTTTTGTTGATGGAGGAGTAGTTCTAGGTACTTCCATCTTAATATCTGGAAACTTGTGATTTAAGCTTCTTGTTACAGGTGTTGCTGCTGTAACAGCATTTCTAGAGACCGAACCACTATGGCAGCTATCAAAAATAGCCGTTAGTTTTGCATTCTTATTTGTAACCGCTAATAGGTATTGGTTCAATTCTGTATCTAGAATATAACTTTGCTCTCCTTTATAAGCATCAGAAGGAACAATACATTCTTGAGTCTTGTCAGCTTCGAAGTGTTTACTATTGGCAACTTGAGAACCATGTCCTGCATAATATATAAACACGATATCTCCAGCTTTTGCACTTTTACCTAACCATTGGAAGGCTGATTTTAATCCCTCAGTAGTAGTTTCTTCAGGAGTATCTAACAACTTAATTTCATCAAATTGATATTTACATTGCAGCACATTGGCCATAGCATTAGCATCTCTAACAGCACCATTTAAGTTACGCCAAGTAAGAGTAGTATTGGTTGGTGTGTCAGGAACATATTTATCTATACCAATTACCAATGCAATTTTTTTTGCATGAGCTGTCTGGAAAGAAGACAATAATAGGATAAAGATGAGTATTGGGAATGTTTTTTTCATCTGAATAGGAATACAACAATAGTGTTAGAAATTGTTTGATACAGTAAAAATATAAAAAAATATAACACAGTCCATGTGAAAATCATTACAAATTGATTATTAAATCACTATGTATATTGAGATTTTTTATAAAATTACTATATTTGCTTGACATATTTTCAATAAATGTATAGTTATACTTGTTGAGAATCTAATTTTGTAGGAGTGCGAAAAGAGAAGTAAGATGATCTACTATAGTACTAAACGACAAGCCGAAGAGGCGAGCTTAAAGAAGGCTCTCTTTAAAGGACTGCCTGAAGATAATGGCCTATATATGCCTGAGACAATTGCAAAGTTACCTCAGGAGTTTTTTGATAATATTGAGACGTTATCATTCCAAGATATCGCTTTTGAAGTAGCTAATGCTCTTTTAAGCGAAGATGTACCTTCAGAGGAAATCAGAAAGATTGTTGATGAAGCAGTTAATTTTGATGCTCCAATCGTAAAGGTAGTGGATCAGATTTATTCATTAGAATTGTTCCATGGCCCAACTTTGGCCTTCAAAGATTTTGGAGCGCGTTTTATGGCCCGTCTAATGTCTTACTTCTTAGAGAAAGGGGAAAGATTACATATTCTAGTAGCAACATCTGGAGATACAGGTAGTGCTGTAGCACAAGGTTTCTTTGGTGTAGAAGGCATTCAAGTAACTATCCTTTATCCTAAAGGAAAAGTAAGCCCAATTCAAGAGCAACAACTTACGACTAACGGTGGTAATATTAAAGCTGTTGAAATTGAAGGTACTTTTGATGATTGCCAGAAATTAGTGAAAGAAGCATTTCTTGATGAAGAATTAAGTGATGCGTTGAATCTTACTTCTGCTAACTCAATCAACATTAGCCGTCTAATTCCTCAATCTTTCTATTATTTCAATGCATTTGCACAATTAAAGAGAGAAGGGTATAAAAAAGTAGTATTCTGTACGCCATCGGGTAACTTCGGTAACTTATGTGGTGGTATTATAGCAAATAAAATGGGCTTGAAAGTGGAAAACTTTATCGCAGCAACTAATGCGAACAAAGTAGTTCCTGTATACCTTAAAACTGAGGTATTCCAACCTCGTCCATCTTTATCTACAATTTCTAATGCGATGGATGTGGGTAACCCATCAAACTTCCCTCGTTTATTAGAATTGAATGATAATTCTTTCGAGAAACTAAAGAAAAAAGTAACAGGAACTTATTTCACTGATGAAGAAACTCGTCAGACAATGAAAGAAGTTTATGATGAGTCAGGATATGTATTATGTCCACACTCAGCTATCGGTTACCAAGCAGTTAAAGATTACTTTGATAAGGAAGATCTTGGTAAGAAAACTGCAGGTGTATTCTTAGCTACGGCTCACCCTGTGAAATTTGTTGAAGTAGTAGAGCCTGTAATTAATCAAAAATTAGAGATCCCTACACGTCTTCAAGAAATTATTGATAGACCAAAAAAGGCTACACTTTTACCTGCTGACTTTAAACAATTTAAGAAGTATCTATTAGCAGAAGTAGAAGCTACAGTATAGATATTATACATTTACTCACATCTATTTTTTCAACTCCTTTTCTGGTTTTACTAGAGAAGGAGTTTTTGTTTTATATGATATCTATGAAAGAAAATAAATCGAATTGATTAACTTGTTTATTCAACAACGCCTAATACGATTAATACAACCGCATGCTGATTGAAATCAAAAACAGAAAAACTTGGATTGAAGAAATTGCTGAATTTTTAGAAGTTCCATTGGAAGAGGACTCGAAAAAAATTGTTGTTGACAATGATTTGGTCAATGGTACTTTCGAAGTTATTGAGATTGAAAAAGGCCTTTTTGTACGATACTCTGACTTTACCTTAAAAAAAGAACTATACTTCAAAGAATTAGGCGCATCAGAAAAGCAGGATATGATCCTTGATTTTACTTTTCAAGGTTACCCTGATGGGACCATCATTACTGAATATCCAGACAACACTGTATCTGATGAAAAACACATTTTAATCTACTCGGGGAATTCTACGATTGTAGCTCGTTTTCCTATTAATCGACATTCTACCTTTATCTCTATTTTAATGTCGTATGAATGGCTAAATAAAAACTTTACTGATTTCTTTAATAAATACCCCAATATAGATGTGGGTTTGGAGACCGATAGAGTATTTCTCAAAAAGATGAAGTATGGATATGCCTTTGAATTTACATTAGAGCAGTTAATGTCTAGGTCATATTCTGAAGAATTAAGAAGCCCAGTATATAAAGGTGTCGTTCTCATGATTGTTGCTGAAGTGATGATGAGAATTCATGACGATAAGAAAAATAAATTCTTATTTGATTCTGATACGCAATACGAATTAGACAACTTAGAATCCTATATCAAACTGAACTTAGACTCAGATATAACTATAGATCAGCTGTGTAAAAAAATAGGCTACTCAAAAACGAAACTTCATAATATGTTTAAGAGCTATTTCAATTATTCAGTGTATGATTATATCAAACAACTTCGACTATCTAAAGCAAAATCATTATTACTTACTACTGACCTAAATGTATCTGAAGTTGCAAATAAAGTGGGCTATACCTCAGTACCACATTTCACGAATTTGTTCAAAAAAGAGGTTGGTTTAACTCCGAATCAATATAGAAAAGGAGACGATCGCAATATAAACTCGTAATTTTTATCTGTTTCTACTATCTGTTCGTTGTTGTAACAAAGAAAATTTTAAATATTAAAATTGATGTATGGTAATGAAATGCTCTATTTTTTTAGTTTAGTGACAATCATTACCGTTTTAACCTTGAAATTCAGTCGTTTCGGTGACTTAAATCAATAATAAACTTAAGTGACTGTGAATAATATTCAAGTGAACGATCGCATAATATTTTATGTATTTTTGAATAATTATTTTGGTTAACTATAAACTATATTTGACGTATCAATAATTACAAAGCTCTTAATCAGATACTTGCTTTGTATTTGATAGAAGTAGTTTGTGGGTAATCAAAAAGTTTTCCTTGTACGAATCTTTAACTCACAGATAACTACCAAATGATTGATTTTACAATCATACTACTTTGTTACTATCGATTTGATCTAAAGATTTAAACAGTACTTTGAAAATGAAAAGAAGAATTTCCTTATCCTTTATCTTCATGATGTATGTGTTGATGACTTTACCAACAAATGCATCTGCTATGATTAGTCCAGAGAAAGTGAATACTGCGGCGGATATCATGTCTTGGGTTGTTATTTGTGTAGTTCCAGTAGTTGGAGCTTGGGCATTCTGGAAAATTCATGTAATTCCAGAAGTAATTGCTAAAAAGAGAAATCATCCTCAAGCAGATTCTATTCACATGATGTGTTTATTATCATTAATTATGGGTGGTATGCTTTGGCCTGTCGCTTTGATTTGGTCATACTCTAATCCAGTTCATTTACATGTAACTGAAAAGCAAGCTTTTGGTGAAGAATCTGACGATGAAAGTTCAGAAGAGAAAGAATCAGAAGTTGCTTAATTAAAAACATCAATTGCTATCAAAAATCACTACAAATAGATAAAGAAAATTACTCATGGTAGATTTAATATTAATTGTTTATTGCCTAATTGTTTGGTTAGTATTTATCAAATTCAAACTATTAGCTTGGAATACTACATCTAAAATTATTGTATTTATTATTCCAGTAGTTGGAATCTCAGCTTTAGTATTAGCTATGAACGTATATATGCCTTCGTCAGATGACGTTCGAGTATATAATAAAACGGTTCAAGTAAAATCTAATGTTAGAGGTAGAGTACAAGATGTTCTTGTACAGGAAAACTCTAGAGTAAATAAAGGAGATACACTATTCGTTATAGAACAAGCTCCATTTATCTCTCAGATTGAAGGATTGAAAGCTTCTATCGAGAAAGCAAAAGCAGCGGTTAGCGTTCAATATAAGAATGTAGATGCTGTAAGAGCCAATAGAAAAGCTGTTGAAGCACAGTTGGAATTACAAAGAAAACGTGAGCAACAGTTCCAAGAATTGGTTGATGCGAATGCAGGTAACCGTTTCGATTTAGAACAAGCTCAAAACAATGTAAAGCAGTTAGAGGCTCAATTAATGCAATTGAGAGCTCAAGAGGCATCTATTTTAGCAACAATCAAAGCAGAGTACAATGGAGAGCAAGTTTCTGTTGCGGAGTTGGTAGCTAAATTAGAAAAAGCAGAATGGGATTTAGATCAAACTGTAATTAAAGCTTCTATCGATGGTACTGTAGTTAACTTACAGTTACGTCCAGGTGCTATGGCTTTACCTTTAACAGACTTAATGACTTTAGTAGAAGGTCGTCAAAATATTATTGCCTCATTTGATCAAAATGAGTTGCATAAAATGGCAGAAGGAAATGAAGTAGATCTAACATTTGCTACTCGTCCTGGTGAAATTATCCCAGGTAAAATTGAATCTATCGTTTGGGCATCAAGTAGAGGTCAATTATTGCCAACAGGTAAGCTACCAACTGCTGATCAAGGTATTCAAAAGCAAGGAAAGTATTTAGTAAAATTCTCAACAAAAGAAGATTACAATATTCCTATGGGTGCAAATGGATCAGTTGCCGTTTATACATCAACCACAGAACCATTCTACATCATTCGTAAAGTAATGATTCGTTTATCAGCGAAATTCAATTACTTAATCTTAAAAGCTCACTAAAATTTAAGGGTTGTAGAAATGAAAAAGGTATTTTATAAAATTGGCCTTACACTAACTGCTGCGATTGCTTTTAGTGGATGTGTCAAACTCAAAGATGCTCCGACTTCGGCGGAGATGAAGGAAGATAATACTGCTTTGGATAATATGCAGATCCCTAATGAATGGGCGATGCAAGAAATGGACTCCGCAGCAATTGATCTTTCTTGGGTAAAAGAATGGGAAACAGATGCTATTGATGCATTAATCGCTGAGGCTTGTTTATACAATGCAGATATTCAGGTAGCTGCTTCTCGAATCGAACAAGCCAACCAAGGGTTAAAATTATCGAAATCCAGAATGAAACCTCAAGTAGGAATTGGGGCTTCTGGAGGATATGCACCAGTGACGAACACAGCGGCTCCAAGTTATGGTATGCTAAATGCGTCTTGGGAAATGGACCTTTGGGGAAAGTTAAGATATGGCAATGAGAAAGCACAGAATATGATTTACTCAGCTGAATATGCTGATAAGAAACTTCGTCAAGTGCTTTCTGCTTCAATTGCAAGAGCATATTATACTGCGGTTTTCATTAAAGAGCAAAAGGAACTATTAAATCAGGCAATCGAAGCAACTAATGAAATGGCTACACTCAATGAAGCCAGAGTAAAAATTGGTGTTGCTAAAGAATCTGATGTTCTTCAAATGAACGCTCAAGAAGCAAAGTTCAAAGAACAATTAGTATATCTCGATCAAAAGGAAAGAGATGTAAAGCGTTCTATTGAGTTATTAATGGGTAGATATCCTAAAGGTGAAATTGAAGTAGCAGCTGAGTTGATAAACTTAAATTCTACAATGCCTGAAAGTTTACCATTAAGTATGCTTGAGAATCGTCCAGAAATTATGATTTCACAATATGCTGTAGAGAATGCATTCTATGATAAGAAAATAGCAGAAGCTTCTAGATGGCCGTCAGTTAGCCTTGATTTGAGCTTTGGTGGAGTGAATTCGATATTACAATCTATGTGGTCACTTTCAAATCCAATATTATCCATTGGAGGTAGCTTAACAACACCAATTTTTACAGGTGGAGCTATAAAAGCTAATATTGCGATTCAAAACGAAGCACAAAAACAAGCGGTATTATATTACGCGAAGTCTTATTTAAATGCTTTAAGTGAAATTGAGACCAACTTGAACGGTATTAATGCTGTTGAAGGAAGATTTGAACAATCTAATGTTGCTTTAAAGAATTTAAAACGTACTTATGAGTTATCTGAACTTCAGTACAAAGTGGGTAACGAGAATATGTTTACGTTATTACAAAAGCAACTTCAACTGCTCAATGAAGGAACAAATCAGTTAGACTTAAGGTTTGAGAAGATCAACCAGCGAATTAGCTTATACATGGCCCTTGGTGGTGATTATGTAGGAGCAGAAAAACAATAATAATTTGAATAATCTATTATAACTAAACAACCATAATTTACACTCGTTCATCCATGGTTTAGTTATAAAAAAATAGCCTCTAGGTGTTGTTTCACCAAGAGGCTATTTTTGTTCCTTTTAATTAAGGATTATAAATTGTTCAATACAAACTCAGTCATTTGAGTGTATAAGTGATGTCTTGTATTACCACCATAAATACCGTGATTACGGTTAGGGTAATAGAACTCTCTAAATTGCTTACCCGCTTTTATTAAAGCATTCGATAAATCAATCGCATTCTGAACATGTACATTATCATCACCTGTACCATGGATCAGGAAGTATTTACCTTTTAGGCCATCAACATGATGAATTGGAGAGTTGTCGTCATATCCTGAAGCGTTATCTTGAGGAAGACCTTGGAAACGCTCAGTATAGATAGTATCATAATATCTCCAGTTTGATACAGGAGCTACAGCGATTGCCATTTTAAATTGTTCTGGTCCTGTAAATAAACATAATGATGACATGTAACCACCAAAACTCCATCCCCAGATACCAATTCTACCTGCATCTACATAGTTTTGCTTTCCTAACCATTTAGCAGTTTGGATCTGATCGATAGCTTCGTATTTACCAAGTTGACCATAAGTAACATGTTTAAAGTCTTTACCTCTAGATCCTGTACCTCTAGGGTCTACAACGGCTACGATATATCCCTTCTGAGTGAGCATTTGATGCCAAGCGTAGTTTGAACCACCCCATGAGTTAGCCACTTGGTTAGAACCTGGACCACTATATTGGAACATTAATACTGGGTATTTTTTCTTCTCATCAAAGTCTGCAGGCTTTAACATGTATCCATAGAGTACTACATTTTCTTCAGTAGTGAATTCAAAATGCTCTTTTTTAACAAAACCGTATTCTTTGATTGTTTCTTTAAAGCTAGCATTGTCCTCTAAAACAGTAACTAAAGTATTCTTTTTCGTTTTATACAATGACGTAGTAGATACTTCAGCAGAACTACTATGAACAGCAATATAGTAGCTGAAGTCGTTACTCATATTTACTCTAGTCTGACCAGCTTTAGTCGATAGTCTGACTTTCTTTTTTCCAGCGATATCGATAGAGTAGAAATCACGATCTAATGGTGCAACTTCGTTAGAGATATAATAAATAACGGTTTTCTTACCATTTTCTTTAATACCAACCAAGTCAGTAACTTCCCAATCGCCTTTTGTGATTTGTCGTACTAACTTTCCTGTAATATCATATAAGTAGATGTGCTTGTATCCACTCTCTTCAGAAGTGTAAATAAAATGTTGACCATCTTTTAAATAAGTAAGATTATCGTTGTAGTCTAAGTCAACATAAGTTTTACTTTCTTCAGAAAGAACTACTTCGCTACTACCAGTTAATGCACTAGCATGTAAAATCTCCAATTTGTTTTGAAGACGGTTCATTCTTACGATAGATAAGATACCTGCATCTTGTGTCCATTGAATTCTTGGGATATAGATATCAGTTTCTTGTCCGATATCCATTTTTTGATGCTTATTATTTTCTAGGTTGACAACAGTTACTTTTACTACTGAGTTTTTCTCACCAGCCTTAGGGTACTTAAAGCGGTAATCTACAGGATAAAGTTGTCCCCATAATTGCATGTTGTATTCAGGAACTTCCGTTTCGTTGAATGATTGGTATGCAATTTTTTTACTGTCAGGAGACCATGTAAACGCTTTCGCCATTGAGAATTCTTCTTCATATACCCAATCAGCAGAACCATTAATAATATGGTTGAACTTCCCGTCAGTTGTTAATTGAGTTTCTTTCATTGTAGCCAAATCAACAACGAATAAGTTGTTTTCTCTCGCGAAAGCTACTTTTTTACCATCAGGAGATAACGTAGCGTATGACTGCTTTCCACCTTCAGATAATTTTTGAAGTTTCTTCGTTTCGAAGTTGTAGATGTAATATTCTGCTTTGAATGATCTTCTGTAGATCGATTCTCTTTCAGACATTAATAAGATCTGGCTTTCATCTGAGGAGAATGAATAGTCAGAAATTTTCACTTCTAATTGGTTGCCATCTAAGATAGTAGCTACTTCTTCACCAGTTGCTACATCATTTTTGATGATTTTATTGTCTTTAAGTTTAGAGTAGTACTGTCCTGTTTGCATCCAACGAACAGCTCTGACAGAGTTGGGATAAAATTTATACTCTGTCCAGATATTATCAAGAGTAATGTTTTTTGTTTGTGCATTTACAGATACAGCAATTAGCATAAGTAAACACCAAAATAAGTTGAACGTTTTCTTCATTATTTAGAATTTGCTTTGGTTCTATGAAAGACTTTCGATTTCGAATTCCAAATAAAATAAAATGAAGGCATAAAAAAAACTTACAGCTTTTGATAAACTGTAAGTCTTAGTGTTAGGAGCAGTAATTTAGTAGGTTAAATGCTCCTGAGTTTCTTCATTTTGATCAGTTTTTTGAGACGTTTCTTGTTCATAATTTTCACCTTCCTGTGGAGGTAAACCACCATTTTGAATATGATAAAGTTCGTCTTCTAAGAAGTAGATATGATTTTGCATATCATCAAGCTTACGATTTTTATCATACACGGTCTTATGAAGCTTGTCAATATAACGTTGACTGTCTTGCAACATCTTTTTTAGCCTTCCCATGTAATCTTGATCCGGTTCATTCCAACCTTGATCAAGTAACGTAGTTTTTTTGCGGTTAAGTTCTGCTTGAGGAGAATTCTTCGGATATAGGTTTCCTAAATTTTTCATCATTAATTTAAAATAACACTTAGTTATAAGTAGTAAAAAAATCACATTTAATTATTGTGTCAAGAATCAACAATCTAGAGTAAAAATGTTAGTGGTATTTATTTTCAGTGAATAAATTATTTTTGAAACACGTTTGCCAATTCTTCATTTACAAAAATATGTACAGAATGTTTTTTTACAAATTTTTGCATTAGTTTTTATTATAAAATCTTAACATTTGAATTAAAAAATAACATTAAAAGACAAGTTGGGCAGAATTCCCAATTGGGAAACATCAGTGAGTATATATTCATAGCTGTTGTTGCCTACACTGGTTACTTGTCGTTCTTCTGTATTTTTCTGATTGTATAGATCATAAATCGTTAATACAACTTCTCCCTTTACTCTTCTTCCTAACTTAAAGTTATATTGAGAAGAAAAATCTAGTCGATGATACAAGGGAACATCGTAAGGAGTTGGGGCATTTAATGTATTTGAAGGAGCATTTTCTCTTGGATTATCAGGCATCGTTGGGATATCTACCAAGTTGTTGAAATCGTAGCTTACATCTTTTAATACCCAAGTTAAACCTACTTTCCACCTTTTTCTTTGATACATACTGGCTAATTGCAGAATATGTGTCTGCTTGCTTTCCGTTTCTTTAGGTGTGTATTGTTTATGGTATTGATTGTAGCCATAACTAACATAATTATACCATCTTTTATGGTTGAACTCATAGATGAAATCTAAGCCATAAGAATTCCCATCACCTACATATTTATGAAAGTAAACAGGGTTTCTAAAGATAAGGTCAGACATTTCTCCAGTACTTTGTTTTAAGTAACCTTCAATGTCAAAACTATGTCGATTTAAACTGGCTGTAAAACCTCCAATATAATGGTTGGAAGTAATTACAGGTACATTCACTTCATCAGAAATGATCCAGTAGGAGTCGTAAGTTAACTCATCTGATAACTCTCTGATAAATTGATAGTATCTTCCGGCAGAAAATTTAACGTTGAACTTTCCTTTTTGGTCTATTGGTAAATTACCTTGGATTCTTGGTGCTATATAAGGTTTTTGAGTAGGTTGATAATACCAAACTCTACTGCCTGCTGTTAATCTAAGTCTTCCTAAAGTAAGATTGTATTGTCCATATACACCTAATGTATTGGATTGTGATAAACTATCGACTTCATTTAAAAAAAATGAAGAAGGCTGACTCTCCTTAAAGACATTATAGTTGGTATAGATTGCACCAACATCTAAACTATTCTTACCAAAATAAATACTTTGGTCTGAATGTAAGCTAAAGTCTTGTACGTTTTGGTTGGATGCCTGTGTTTTTCGAATAGGCCTTCTCGAAGACGAATCTTTTAAGTGATATACTTTATAGCTTGTTCTATCATTCTGAGAATAGGTTGCATATACATGTGATGACCATTTCTCGAATTCACCTTTCCAGTTTAACGAAAATGCATTGTTAGTCCATGACCGATCATCCGAGTTCGTCGGTGAAGGTCTTTGAGCTGGTGCATTAGGCCTAGAAGGATTTGTAGGTGGGTTCTTTGGGACTAAATTATAGGAAGTAGAATAATTATCTTGAGAATTAAGGTAGCTTAATGAAAGCTTATTGAAATCGTTTAATTGATAGACAATCTTAGCATTGGCATCATGATAATTGATGTCTGGAGTGATGGTCTGTTGATAAATATTGTCTGGTGCATCATCAGAATTATCAATTTCTGTTTCAGCAGCTCTATCGTATAGATATTTTTCAACAGCCCCATGATACTGTCTAAAAGTACCATATACTGCCAATTTTCCTCTAACAATCGGCAGAGATAAATATCCTTTATAACCTAATAAACTTACCCCAACATTTCCTTCCATATAGTTTAATGGTGGGTCTTTTAAACCTATATCTAAAATACTAGATACCCTTGCTCCGTAAAGACAATCATAACCACCAGCATATAAAGTGGCCGAAGAAGTAATATCAGGGTTGATCACATTTTCTAAACCAAAATAATGATCCAACTGATACATGGGATAGTTATCTATTAATGTAAGGTTCTGGTCTGTTTCCCCGCCTCGCACTTGCATGGCTGATGAAAAACCTGTGGTACTTACACTCGGTAATAACTTTACCGCATAATAGATATTTTCAGTACTTGATATCGGTAGGTTACCAATACCTGAGTTTTTGACATTTTTACCTTGACTCTCCGACTGATTGATGGTTGCAACTTCATTCAGCTGCTTTTCATAAACTAATTCAGGTAGTTCTTCAACATTGCGGGATAACTGAATGACTACTGTAGTATCTAATGGCAAATCAGCAAAAGCAAGCCCAACTGGGTTGTACCCTAAAAAATTAAAGCGAAGAGATTCTTGATTATTGCCTGTGATAGACAATTGGAATGAGCCATCGTTTTTAGTAGAAGCATGTTTGTTTCCCATGATGATACTCGCATAAGGCATCGGGTTTCCCTCTTCATCGATGACTACTCCATTTATTTTTTTCTTTGGAAATTGTGGCTTTTTGATGACAATAAATTCTTCATCAACGATTTCGTATGATAGAGAATAACCTGATAATATTTGTGTTAATGCAGTATGTAGGTCTGCATTTTTTAATGTTGCTGAAACAAATTTATTATCTACAGATTTTTCACTGTAAGATAAAAACACATGAAAAGTAGACTCTACCTGTTTTAATGCTTCTTTTATAGGAGCATGATTATAAGTAGTGTTTAATCTATTTTCCTGTGCATAGGTGAAGAGTGTATAGAGCAGTAGGAAAGTAGTAAGTAGATATTTTTTACAGAGAAATCTCAACCTCTTTATTTTTCTTGATATTGTAGTTAATGCCCATAGTTTTGGCAATTACTTCTAATGATGTTTCTAGAGATTTATTAGAAATAGTACCTGTAAAGCGCATAAATTGAATATCCTTGTTTTTATAAATCACACGGACATTGAACTGACGTTGGATTTCTTTAAATACTTCTTCAAGTGGTGAATCAGTATATTTAAATAGTCCTTTTTGCCAATTCGCCTGTTTACCTTCTTGTGTTCCTCTTACAAAGATACCGTTGATGTAGTCAACTTTTTGTCCTTTTGTAAGCGTTACAGTATTTCCATTTCTGTCCTCGACACTTACTTTACCAGTATAACAAGCCACTTCCCATTTATTATCTCTAGAATAGATATTAAAGCTTGTACCCAATACCGTTACTGCACCTTGTTCTGTTGATACTTGAAAAGTATTTCCTTTTTCAACTTGGAAGAAGGCTTCTCCTTTAAGTTCAATATATCTGCCTTCCTCATTGAAATCATCTTTATTATAAGCGATTGTAGATTCGGCATTCATATTAATAGTGGAACCGTCAGGCAGGGTAATATTTTTTGTTACTCCCTTATCTGCTACTTCGGTATGGTAAGCAGGTACAAAATTTCTGTAATAGAAAACAGCGATCAAACCCAATACAAGCATGGCAGCACCATACCTCCACCATTGAGGAGTGAATTTAACCTCTTTAGTTGTTGTCGTATTGATTTGGGAAGAAATGCTATCCCAAAGTTCTTTTTCTCTTTGAACAGAAAAGTAAGGTTCTTTTACTGTCGTTTTCTGTACAAACGCTTTTGCGTCTTGTATGATGTTTGACTCTTCAGGGTTTTCCTCAAGATACTTTTCCCAAACATCATTCAATGAATCATCTCCGAGTGCCCAGGCGCAGAAGTCTTTGTTTTCTATGTATTTTTTTAATGCAGACATCTTCTTATTCAGTTAAGTACATTCAGTAAAGTGATCTAAAAGTGATTTGTACTATATATTTGAGAAAAAACTTTCAATCATTTTTCCAACAACGAGTAGATTTAAGGAATCTCCCATATTAGATCGCATCTTTTTTAATGCAGATGCCTGTAAATTTCTAACAGATTGATTGCTAATATTCATTACTTCACTGACTTCTTCAGGAGAGAAGCCATTATAAAATCTTAAGTAGATGACTTCTTTCTGACGTCCAGATAAAGTTTCTAATGTTTTTAATAGCTTTTCCTTATTGATTTGATCAGTTTCAGAAGATATCATGGATTCCTCCATTGTGAAGGTAATATCAAAAGTATCTTCCACTTCTTCTGATGTAGATGTCTTACTGCCTTTTTTTACTTTTTCATAAATACTCCTTTTAAGAGAGACCATTAAATAGAGTTTTACATTATTGGTTTCTCCTAATGTTGATCTTTTCTCCCACAAGCGTAAGAATAGATCTTGCACACAGTCTTCTACCAATGCTGCATCTTGGCAGAAATGATAGCCATACTTATACAAAAGCTTAATGTATTGATCATAGAAATACTTTAATGCTTGTGCATCGTCTTCTTCTTTAAGCGATTTCCAATATTGAAGATCCTGTGTCATTTAAATGAATAAAGCTTAGCAAATAATTGAAGAGCTGTTGTAGTTGGATAAAAAATACTACTTGCTCAAGGAACATCCTTCTCTTGCTAAAATACTAATAAATAATATCATGAGAGTAAGATGTACAGTTTTGGAAGCAAAAATTCGACCCGATTCATAATGAACATAGATTTCAGCCTAATTTTTTAAGTTCCCAGAATAGATACTTTTTAAAAATAAATGAGAGTTTTTCGAATGTAAGAAAAATAAATTATCATTTTTTCAACAATAAAAGTTTCGTTTTTGATGCTGTTACGGCAGTTTTTAGAAAAAAATAAAAAAAAGTTGAAAAAAACTGAGTACAAAAAAAAGGTCTAATCCTTTATTGGAGTGAAACCGAAGATAAGTCTTCAACCAAAAAAAAATAAAGTACTTAATCAAAAACATTGTAACATGAAACTACAAAAAATTGCTCTTGTATTAACTGTTTTAGCTGCATCTGTAGCATGTACTACTGAAAACTCTGATGATCTATCAACTACACAAACATTAGAAGATGCAATTGCATCAGGTTCTAATTCAAGAAACTATGAAACAGTCGAAACCAATTTAGAAGTAAAAGACTATACAGATAATGTAATTTCTGATGCTACTGAAAGAGGTATGGACTACTCTTCTTCATCAAACATGAGAACTTCAGGCGAAGGAGGAGAAGAAGGAAAACAAAAAAGACCAAAACAACAAGGCGCTAAACGTTTCCATGTAAGAGATTATATCGATTGTGCTGATGTAACAACTACAGAAGATGGAGATACTAAAACTGTAGTGATCGACTTCAGTAGCGGAGCTTGTGAAAGCAAAGACGGTAGTGTAGTCGGAGGTTCAGTAACAGAAGTACATACTGTAACAGAAACAAGTATAGCTCACTCTACAACATTTGCTGATTTCTCAGAAAATGGTAAAGTAAAAAATGGTACTACTTCAGTATCTGGTAATGTTACTTTTGAAGAAGAAACTGAGGAAGGTAAGAAAGCGAGAATTGCTTCAGGTGATTTAGCTAAATCTGTGAACTTAACAATTGATTTCCCTGCTACGGATTCTACGGAAGCATATACAGAAACAATTGTTCGTTCTATCGATGAAGAAATTTTAGATGGTACTAAAACAGTAACAGGTTCTATGTCTGTAACAAGTACTGTTGATGGAGAAAGCTTCTCAACTGAAATTACAGAAGCATTAGTATACAACCCACAATGTGGAGAAGAAAAGCCAGTATTTGCTCCAATCTCAGGTGTTGAGGTAATGACAAAAGGAGACGAAACAATTACTGTAGATTACGGTGATGGCGAATGCGACTTCGAGGTGACAGTTACTTTAACAGACGGTACTTCAGAAGTAGTAGACTTAAAAGATGCTTACGATGTATACGGTTTCGTAGGAGTAAGCAAAGGAAGAAAAGCTAAGAAAGGTAGTAAAGGATCGAAATAAATTAAAGGTTGCTTTGTATTAAAAATATATAGTTAGTTAAGTTGGAAATACGTAATAACTACTTATTTGATTCGAGTAGATTCAATCAAGGTGATAGTGATACTGTCACCTTGATTTATTAAAGAAAAAAGGTTGATCTATTAGGGGTAGATCAACTTTTTTTTTGTCTTTACATCAATCAGATTACTATTTTTCTTTTAATCCGAATTTTGGGTCTACTTTTAATCTAAATGCAACGATTAAAGCTGGTATCCCAGAGATAACAACAAATAGGAAGAAATTAGTGTATCCTAGAAATTCTTGTAAATAACCACTGATCATCCCCGGTAACATCATACCTAAGGCCATAAAACCGGTACATAAAGCATAATGAGCTGTTTTATGATGTCCTTGAGAAACATATAACATATACATCATCAAGGCTGAAAACCCAAAACCATAGAAGAATTGCTCTACAGCAATCACGCCTCCAATAAAAATAAATGATTCAGCATGAAAGAAAGAAAGTAACCAATATCCTAAGTTGGGAATGTTGATGGATAATAACATTGGAATTAACCAAAACTTTAATCCTTTAGTGTAGATGGCAATTCCTCCAAGAACACCTCCAACAACTAAACAACCTAATCCAATAGTTCCATATAACCAACCTAGTTGTTCATTGTTGAGTCCTATGCCACCAACTTCAGTACTATCTAATAAGAATGGAGAAGCAATTTTTACCAATTGTGCTTCACCTAGTCGGTAGAGCAAAATAAAGGCTAGAATACTCCAGATGTCTTCTTTAACAAAGAAAGATAGGATAGGAGTGTTCATTTTATCTGGATCTTCTTTAATCTTTTTCTTTAATGTAATCATCAAATAAGCAATGACTACAGCTCCTAGGATAACGTAAGTCCAAGATGTTTCCCAACCTAAAAAAGAATTGATCAAAAAGCCAAATAAGAGAATTATCGATACTTGGCTAAACATAATACCAACTTCTCTCAACCCATGTGCTCTATCTTTTAGTGATCTAATGTTTTCTTTATTTGGAAGTATTAGTCTATGAAATAAACTAAAGCAGACCATTGCAGTAGCTAGGCCAAAAAATATAGTACTCCAAACAGATTTGTAATCTTCAAAAACTTCAAATAGGTAGCCACTTAATAAGACAACACCACCTTGTCCAGCCCACATTGCTAATCGGTAAAAAGTACTTCTGATACCAACAAAGAAGGCCTGTTGGTCACTTCGTAAACCAATCATATAAAAACCATCTGTGGCGATATCATTTGTAGCTGAAGTAAAAGCAATAATCCAGAAGCAGGCTAAAGTGTACCTGAAAAAATTATCTGTGGGTAACGTTAGAGCTACGGCGGCAAATACCCCACCGATCACTAGTTGCATAATAAAGATCCACCATTTTTTTGTTTGAAGTAGATCTACAATAGGGCTCCAAAAAGGTTTTATTACCCATGGTAAATACAACCATGATGTATATAAGGCAATTTCAATATTGCCCATCCCTAAGTTTTTATACATAATAACCGCAACAGTCATTACGATTGTGTAAGGTAGTCCTTCTACAAAATATAATGAAGGGAGCCATAACCAAGGGTTTCTCTCTTTTGCCATATAGTAATAGTCTATGCTTAGTGGATTACTTTGATTTTTTTAGACAGGAGTCCACCTGCCTTGATAGTGATTGCATTACTTCTTCCGCTTTCATTTTTATTAGCATCTAAAGCAGTAACAATGTAAGTATATTTTTTCCCTTTTTCGATGGTTCTATCGATAAAACTATGTTCTTCGTAAGGAGATCTGTCAATAATATCCAGTATAAATTGACCGTCTAGAACTCCAAAACCAAAGTCTTCATACCTATAGATAACGTATTTTCGGGTGTCAGAATTTTTCTGAGTGTCTTTCCAATAGAGCTTAAATCCTTTATAAAGATCACCTTCAGAATTGTTGATATTTACTTTAGCAGGAGCTTCCAATTCCATTTTTAAGCTTGAAGGAGGAATAGAATAATATGGATAGTTCCTCTGTAAAGTCTGTACTACATTTTTAGGGTTTTCAAATAAGAACTTAGCACTGAAAAAAGCACTTCCTTTTACATTCTTGTATTTCTTATTGATGTCTAACTGGGCGCTGATCTCAGAAGGATCTTCCCATTTACTGACTTTATATAAAGCATGTCCGATATATAAATTGGTTCCATAAGAGTTATCATTCCACCACTTTACTACTGTTTCATAAGGTGCAGCACCAAGGTTTCGATGCCAGTATACCTGAGGAATAATATAATCTAACCATCCTTTTCTCATCCATTTGACTACATCTGCATATAAGTCATCATAATTTGTGATTCCTGCTCTTGTCTGAGATCCTTTTGGGTCTACATTGCTGTTTCTCCAAACGCCAAAAGGACTAATCCCAAATTGTACATCTGGTCGTTCTTTTCTTAACCTATTGGAAAGGTTTTCAACAAAGTAATCGACATTTTCTCTTCTCCAACTTTCAAGGTCTTGCTTTGTACTATCTCCATACATAGCAAAAGTCTCATGATCGGGAAATTCTTCTCCCACTTTTTTATATGGATAGAAATAATCATCAAAATGTACCGCATCTAGATCATAATGTCTGGCCACTTCCATAATAGCATTTAAAACATATTCTCTTGCTTCGGGATGGCCTGGGTTATACATCCACTTACCCCCATATTGTACAAACCAATCTCTATGTTGAAAAAATGGATGGTCGGAAGCTAAAGAAGTAGTATCACTATTCATTGTAGCTCTGTAGGGATTGAACCAAGCATGAAAATCTAATTTTCTTTTATGTGCTTCTTCAATCATAAATGTTAATGGATTAAAGAAGGGTTGAGGACTTTTTCCTTGTTCGCCTGTTAAGTATTTACTCCATGGTTCAAATCCAGAAGGGTAGAAAGTATCTGCGACTGGTCTAACTTGAACGATAACCGTATTTAATCCTATATCGCTAATCTTATCTAAATATCTGACATAGTCCTCCTTCTGTTCTTGCATTGATGCAGAACTAGAGGCAGGGAAATCAATATTGTTGACAGTGGCTATCCATACTGCTCTGAATTCTCTTTTTTGAGCATAAGTAGTAGTAATACCTAATAAAAATAGTATTAAAAAATATCTGATTCGCATAAGGGAAGGATGTTCTTAGTAATAGTATAGTAAAGGTAAGGAATTATTGTTGATGGTATTCTATTAATCCATCAGTAGGAGAGGCGATAATAGTAGGGGTAGGAAGTTGGAAAAAGTCGAAGGATTCTTGAAGTATTTCTTTAAAATAGTAAGCAATTGATCCTGTGATACAAACCTGATCGGAAGAAGATTTTACAAATGGGAGTACATAATATTCTACAAATTGCTTCATCTGTGATTGAAGTAGGATATTTACTGTCTCATCATACTCCTTTACTTCATTGATGAATGGGGCAAAAGAAGCACAAAAGGCATTTGGTTTTTCAGTTTTGTATAGGCGTTTTAAAATGTAATCAGTGCTATAATCAAACTCTTCAATAAAAGCATCTACTGTTTGAATAGATAATTTATTGGTAAGAAGTAGTTGAAGGAAAGCTAAGCCAATGGTTGCTCCACTACCAAAATCACTAAGTAAATAACCTAAAGAAACAGGACGATTGATAATTGCATTGCCATTATAATAACCAGAATTAGCACCTGTACCTAGTATACAGGCAATACCATTGTTTTTATGAAGTAAGCCTCTTGCTGCACCACATAAATCATCTTCGACAAATACTTTTTGAGTAGAGAATATCTGACTTAATATTTTGCTTAGAATAGCTTTGTTTTTATCACTGCCACAACCACTACCATAAAAAAATATGGAAAGGTTTTCATTGTCATTAATTAAATGGGATAACTCTTCTGAATCAACTCGTATTGATTTGTAGAGGTCTTCCTCAGTCCAGAAAAAAGGGTTGTATCCTGGAGAAGCTAATGAAAACTTTACTGAACCATCCGTTTTATCTATGAGAGTCCAGTCTGTTTTTGTAGATCCGCTATCAGCAATTAGATGTAATATGTCAGTATTATTTTTGATTAATCTTTTTGTTGTGTCTTGTTGAACAACATAATATCAGTTCCGCTTCTTTGAAGTGCAAAGACTACAAAAACAATTAATGCAATCACTAAAACAATACTTGTTACAGAAATTAATTTGTATAGATCAGTATTGGCTTGTGTCTGCAGTTCTTTTTCTTTGTACTGTAATTGTTGCTTTTGAAGTTCTTTTTGTTGAGCTAACTGTAATTGTAAATCTTTATCATTGGCTTGTAAACGAGCAGCATTCAATTCAGTTCTTGTTGAGGTTAAATCTTTCATTAAGTCCGCATATAAAGCTTTTTGATTTCTCAAGGCTTCTTGAACTGATTGTTCTGATTGCTCAGCAGATTTTTGGTCTTTTATAGCTTGTAGATATTTGGCTTGAGAACGTTCTAGTTGCTCTTGAATATCTTTAAGTTGTTCTTGAGTAGTTTTTATTAATTCGTTTTGCTCTTTAGCTCTTTGCGTCATGTCTTGAATGACACGATTGTTTTCATCAATATTTCTTTGCATTCTATACTTATCATCTTTCAATTCTGAAAGGTGACTTTCTAGCGATCGAATAGAACCTTGTTTCATATCAAGTTTCTGATCATGCGTAGTAAGCTGAGCTTCTTTCTCATTTAACCTTTTTTCCAATCTTAAGTTATCATCTTTAAGGTCTTGGATTCGGTCTGCTTGATGTTTTATTTTCGACAAGTATGATCCACTCTCTGCCTCGATCTGTGCATTCTTCTTCTCCAGTTCATTAATACGCATACGTTGTTGTTTAGTACCGTCGGAACCTGACATAGCAGCATAAGCAGCAATAGTTCCACAGATCACTAAACCAATAATCCCCATACGTATCCAGCTTTTTTGCTGCATCAGTTCTTCTTTAAAATCGGTAGAGTTATTTCTCATTTGGTCTAAGCAAAGATAAAAAATGTGTAGTGAGGTCTTTTGTTCCAAATACAACGGAATAATGATGCATAGATATTGGTGAACAAAAGTACTTGGTTACACTACATTCTAAATACAAAGGTAAGAAATACTTTAAAATATGAAGTATCGCACTTATTGTACCTTAAACTCGAATTTTATTACCTAAAATTAAAAATAAAAGTTAATACCTGCTTCATAATAAGACATTTTTTTACTTCGGATAATGATATGTCACCTTGTAAAAATGAAAAAATAGAGCTGTTATAGCATGTTATATTAGAATAATTATATTTTTTGTTGTTAAAATTAAAAACATTTATTTGTAAATAAACGTTTATGGATTTTTTTATTACGGATGAATGGTATACATTTGCAATCACATTTTTGAGAAATAAAAATACTCAATCTAACTTGCTGATAATCAGCGCAAGTGTCAAACGGACACTTGATTGTATCACGAAATAAACTTTTAATGAGAAAGTTTTTACTAGTTATTTCCATTTTCATTTTATCATTGGAAAACATTGGATTTGCAGTTGCATCTACAAATAATTCAATTATAAGTGTAAAAGATACAGAAACGATTAAAAGAGAAGATTACATTAGAACTCTTTATAAAGCTTTTGATCCAATTTGTAGAAAATATGGAATTAATACTAAGGTAGCGATCTCTCAGGCTATTGCTGAGCAGGGTTGGAAATTAAGAGAAGACTATAGAATTTTCAACATTGCATCGACAAGTCCAACTAAGAGTAAATTAGTATATGATATCGGAGAACAAAGATATCGTCGTTACAGAATTTATTCATCATTGGAACAGGCTGTAGAAGACTACTGTAAAGTGCTGTCGAGTTATTATACATACCGTGAAAATGGATTATTTGACACATTTGATCCAAACTTACAGATGGAAGCGATTGCAAAAGGCGGATATGCCACCGATCCACATTACCTTAAATTGGTAACTTCTGTAATGGACAAATATGTTGCTCCAATTGTAGATAACATTCGTGAAGAAGAAGCTTTGGCTAGAAGATCGGAAGAACTTCAATCAGTAGCTTCAGTAAGTAGCGTCGAAGCACAACATATCAGATTCTGTTTACCATCGAGTTACTAGAAACTGATTTACATATTGACTTTATTAAGGAATATCCTATATGAGAAGACCCCGCAATTGCGGGGTCTTTTATTATTTAAAGGGTACGAATTAATTCTAATGATAAGAATGTGTTACATTTTGATGTCATTGTCATCTATGGCTTCACCATTCTTCTGATTTGCCCATCCATGGCTCTATAACCACTTCGGCCTAGATCTCTTACCACCTCACCTTGCATGATTAGCTCATCCCAGATGTTAGCTTCAACGACTTCATAAAAACGTTCTTCTTCTTCTTCGTCTGAAAAGGTATACATTTCTTTTAAACCTCTTCGTTTAATCTCGTTTTGAATAAGAATCTCTTTCATGGATTGAATCATCTGAGCACAAACACCTAATTCGAAATCTGAATTGGCGTGGATGTTTACTTTGAAATTGTAGTCATTTCCTTGAGCAGTAGCAGTGACTCGGGGTTTTACAAAATGTTTCATGAGGCTCTGTTTACGTAGTTTTTTGATTTTTTCCGAGAACGATAAACAGTAATGAGACGGTTGTTCTCGAAGATAAAGATGTACGATTTGTACTTTCTTTTGTCCCGTTTGCAATGTGAACCATAGCATTCCGATTTATACGCTTGGTACACAATGTTTAGATAATCTTTCTTTCTCCAATGTCTACAACGTTTGTTCATAGCATTGAAAGCGTGGTCTGTGATTTCAATAAACATATAAGGCTTGCGTTAAAAAAAAACGCACAGTCTCCCGTCTAGAGCTTGCACGTCCGAATCAAAATAAATTTGTACATATAAAGTGCACAGCACCTATTTATAATTTACAAAAAATTAGCAAGAAATCCAATTTTTAGCTTACTCGCTGTTTAAATATGAGTCAATCGCACTTATGGATAGATTTTGTATTAAAATTTTGATCAAAAATTAATCATGTATCTTATTGATTTATAGAAATAGTTTACTAAATTGATATTCTGTGCTTGTAAAATTATTACTACCTTTGGATTGAAAAATTTAGTAATATGAGCGATAAACCACTAAAGGAAGGTGAAGATTATTACATTGAAAATGGATTATATGTCTTCACTAAAGCGTACCATATTAAAAGAGGGTACTGTTGTAAAAATCAATGTAAACATTGTCCTTGGGGGTTCAAAAAGAACAAAGTAAGGAAGTCAGTATTCTAAAAAAGGTATACAATAAATAAAAAAGATAGATCTAACTCAAGAGTAGGTCTATCTTTTTTTTTGTAGATAAACATTATTTCTTATTGTAAAGTAGACTCAATGCTTAATAGATGTTTCTAATTTCAATAGAATTTAGACTTCTTATTTTTTATTCCGTAATTGATAGTATGACACATTTAAATACATATCACTCACCTATGGTGTACTTGATCTCGGCATAGTCCGACAGGTACAACTTTATCTATGCCAAATTTTTGTTTAGGTACAATCATGTATCTGTCGGTTTTTCGTACCCTTTTTTTGAAAAACACAACGATAAAAAAACAAAACATTGGAATCAAAAATCACAAATGCCTCATTAGGCTATAATTCAAATATTCAGAATAATTTAGGTCCTCTATTTCAAGGTGAAATTGCTAGAGTAGTTTCAGAACATAAAGAAAGATACATTGTTAGAAATGAATCTGGTGTATATGAAGCTGAAATAACAGGACAACTACGCTTCACTGCAGAAGAAAGGTCTGATTATCCCATCGTTGGAGACTGGGTAAGTATCACAGAATACGATGAAGGGAAAGCCTTAATTCATCAAGTAGTTTATCGCGATCAAGTCCTAAAACGTCAGGCAGTAGGTAAATCAGGAGAAGCACAATATATTGCTTCAAATATAGACGTTGCCTTTATTGTAGAGGGAGTCAATAGAGATTTTAATATCAACAGATTAGAGCGTTACATGACACTGTGTTATGACGCTAATATTCAGCCTGTTTTTATCCTGAATAAAGTCGATTTAGTTTCTGATCTAGAATTAGAAGAAATTAAGTTGGAAGTTGAAAACAGATTGATTGGTGTTGAAATGCTTTGCACTTCAGTTGATCAGCAAATTGGAATTGAACAACTGACTGCTCTAATTCAAGAAGGGAAAACATACTGTTTTCTGGGTTCTTCTGGTGTGGGAAAATCTTCTTTGATCAATATTTTATTGAAAGATGAAATGATGACCACAGGAAGAATTGGAGAAAGGAATGATAGAGGTAAACATACTACAACTTATCGTTCATTGTTTTTAATGCCTTCTGGAGGAATTCTAATCGATAATCCAGGCGTAAGAGAAGTAGGTATGGTAGATAGTCAGCATGGACTGGAACATACATTTCCATTAATTCAAGAAAAAGCTTCTCAATGTAGGTTCTCAGATTGTACACATGAACATGAAAAGGGATGTGCAGTGATTGAAGCAGTCAACTCAGGCGAAATCCCAGAGGATGCATATCATAATTACATGAAGCTCCAGAAAGAACAAGAACACTATGAGAGTTCAGAGTTGGAGAAACGTCGTAAAGGAAAAGCATTAGCCAGAATGGTAAAAGATGCCAAACGTATAAAGAATCGATAAAAAATAAGGCAGCACTTCTAAAAGTGCTGCCTTTTCTATATGCAATAAGTCAAAAAAGACTTAGTATGAAAACGTACCAAATTGAGAATGGATATCTAATGATTTACCTGACTCTTTCGCTTCAACACGACCAATGATTTTCGCGTCTACATTGAAAGATTTGGCAATGTCAATAATAGTTTGAGCATGTTGCTCATCGATATAAATTTCCATTCTATGTCCCATGTTGAATACTTTGTACATTTCTTTCCAGTCAGTACCACTATTCTTATGGATCATCTCGAATAACGGAGGAACATCAAATAAGTTATCTTTTACAACATGAACATTGTCCACAAAGTGTAATACTTTTGTTTGAGCACCACCACTACAGTGTACCATACCATCAACTTCTGAACGTAACTCATCCAATACCTTTTTGATAATTGGAGCATATGTTCTAGTTGGAGAAAGTACTAATTTTCCAGCATCTAAAGTTAAATCAGCAATTGCATCGGTTAACTTTTGAGTTCCAGAATAAACGAGATCATTAGGAACTTGAGGATCGAAACTTTCAGGATACTTTTCTGCTAAATACTTAGCGAATACATCATGACGAGCAGATGTAAGTCCATTAGAACCCATACCACCATTGTACTCAGATTCATAAGTAGCTTGTCCGTAAGAAGCTAAACCTACAATTACGTTACCTGCTTTGATATTGCTATTGTCGATCACTTCGTCTCTACGCATACGAGTAGTTACAGTAGAATCTACAATCACAGTTCTTACTAAGTCACCTACGTCGGCTGTTTCACCACCTGTAGAATGAATGTCAAAACCGTTATCTCTTAGCATCTGTAATACTTCTTCAGTACCATTGATAAGCTCAGAAATAACTTCACCAGGAATTAGATTTTTATTACGACCAATTGTTGAAGAAAGCAATGTACTACCAACGGCACCAACACACAATAAGTCGTCAGTGTTCATGATAATAGCATCTTGGGCAATGCCTTTCCAAACAGACATATCACCTGTTTCTCTCCAATATAGGTATGCTAATGATGATTTAGTACCCGCGCCGTCAGCGTGCATAATAGCACAGTAGTCTTCGTCTCCTGTTAAAATATCAGGAACAATTTTACAAAATGCTTTAGGAAATAAGCCTTTGTCCAAACGCTTAATTGCATTGTGGATATCTTCTTTTGAGGCGGAAACTCCGCGCTGTGCGTATCGCTCTTGCATGAGATTCGATATGATTGGAAAAAAATGAAAAGCCCATGGGGATTTCAATCTCCATGGACTGATGCTGCAAAAATAGATTATTTATACAGATTATTAAACATTTATAATGTGAAATTCTTATAACTCATCATGTTAGGCTTATCTCTCCATCGCAACATCGTCTGCGGTAATCATATCTGCCTTGTTTCCCCAAGAGTTTCTGATGTAGTTTAAAACGTCTGCCGCTTCTTGGTCGGAAAGGGCTCCTTGCCTCGGCATACTACCATCATAAGTAATTCCATTTATCGTTATTGGTTTTTCTAAACCATGTAAAACCTGACGGATTGCTTGATGTTTATTCTCTACTAAATATTTTACACCAGCAAGAGGAGGTACAGTAGGTTCAACACCCACACCATCTTGTTGATGACAATGCATACAGTTTACCATGTAAACTCCCTGACCTCTTTTAATACTTTCTTCCAATGGACTATAATTTCCAAATGATAAGAGGGCTATTACAGGGAAACTGAGGAGTAACATTCTGTATTTCATGATAATTATGTTTATGTAAGTGTGTTTTTTACGTTTATGTAAACAAATATAGTTTTTTTTGTATTTCTGAATGGTGATCTATCTCAACAAAATATTAGCTCGATGCAAACTTTTCCAAACCTAAACCAAAGAGAGCAAAGTCGTATTTTACAGGGTCCTGAGCATCAAATTGTTTTAAGTGCTTCGTAAGCTCAACGGCCGATTTCCAATCAGATTGTTTACGCTCAAGTAATTTTAATTTTCTACTGACTCTCTCTACATGAACATCTAACGGACAAATAAGTTGAGAAGGTTGTATAGTGTCCCAAATCCCAAAATCTACACCTTTGTCATCTTTTCGGACCATCCACCTTAAAAACATATTGATCCTCTTACAAGCAGAATTTCTCTGTGGTGTAGCAATATGTTTTCTAGTGCGTTGAGGAGCATCTTCATCATCGAAGAAATAATTATGGAATTGAATCAATGCGTTCTCGACATTTTCATCAGAAGGAGTATAACCTAACAAAAATGCATCTTCTAAAGATTCATAATTGGAATAATGTCTTTTGAAGAATGATAAAAAGTATAGCGTATCAATATCATTAAAAGTTCGATGCTTGAAAGATAAAAATTTCTCCAAATCACTTTCCTCATGATTCATGATAAAATCATAAGGAGCATGATCCATTAACTCAACAAGCTCTCTGCATTTATTGATAATGGTTTTTCGTTGACCCCAGGCTAAAACTGCTGCCCAAAAACCCATAATTTCTATATCTTGCTTTTTTGAAAAAGAATGGGGAATACAAATCGGGTCGTCTTGAATAAAGTTTGGTTGATTGTATTTTTTGAAACTCTGATCTAAAAGTTCTTTCATTTTATAAAAAAATAATCTTTAGGTACCCAAAATAGACATTAAATGATGATATTTTCTTAATGATTGTAACTTTTATTCTTTTTTTTTGAAAATCGTTTGGAGTGATTGCACTACTCTATTACCTTTGCACTCGCAAAAAACAGTTGCTCCGTTCGTCTAGGGGTTAGGACGCCAGGTTTTCATCCTGGTAGCACGGGTTCGAATCCCGTACGGAGTACAAAGTCTGATTGAGACTCAAAATCAATACCCCGCTCCGTTCGTCTAGGGGTTAGGACGCCAGGTTTTCATCCTGGTAGCACGGGTTCGAATCCCGTACGGAGTACAAAGTCTAATTGAGACTCAAAATCAATACCCCGCTCCGTTCGTCTAGGGGTTAGGACGCCAGGTTTTCATCCTGGTAGCACGGGTTCGAATCCCGTACGGAGTACAAAGTCTAATTGAGACTCAAAATCAATGCCCCGCTCCGTTCGTCTAGGGGTTAGGACGCCAGGTTTTCATCCTGGTAGCACGGGTTCGAATCCCGTACGGAGTACAAAGTCTGATTGAGACTCAAAATCAATGCCCCGCTCCGTTCGTCTAGGGGTTAGGACGCCAGGTTTTCATCCTGGTAGCACGGGTTCGAATCCCGTACGGAGTACAAATCCTGTTTCAGCAATGAGACAGGATTTTTTTTGCTTTATACTTTTTTGAACCTCGAATTTATCTTAAACTTTTTTATTTACCCTCATTAACATAGTATAACGCAACTCCATTCAACACTTAACATTAGTAAACAGAGAGTAAAGGGGAATCAATGTTATATTGATGAAAAGATTATTTTACTCAAACAGCTCTCTTATGAAACATCAACTATTACTATTCTTTTTGTTAATGTCTTATACGCTTCAGGCCCAATTTGTAAACATCAATAATGTTCAAACTGAAGAAGATTCTGTCGCTTTAAAGAAACTATTTGTAAGTGTAGAAATCCTTGATAATATCGCTACAACTACCATGGAAATGCATTTCTATAATTATGGAAATCGCATTTTGGAAGGTGAATTAAATTTTCCATTGAAAGAAGGAGCCACAGTGTCTGCTTTTGCTTTGGATATTAATAATGAGTGGAGAGATGGTGTAGTAGTTAAAAAAGATAAAGCAAAGAAAGTATTTGAAGAGGTAGTGAGGCAAAACGTCGACCCTGCCATATTAGAAAAGACAGTTGGAAATAATTTTAAGACTAGGCTTTATCCAATAAATCCCAAGGCATACAAAAAATGTAAAATCACTTTTGAAGAGGAGTTGCCACAACTAGATGGGAAATTTAACTACCAACTTCCTTTGACTTTTGAGAGTAAACTGAAAGAATTTAAAGTAGATGTAGAGATAATCAACGAAGAAATAAATGAGCAGTTGTATGCACCAGGTAGTCTAAAACTAAATTTTAAGAGATTAAATAGATCTACTATTGCAAAACTTGAAAGTAATGATCAATTTCTGAAATCAAAGCTCTCATTACTGTTGCCCTTTGATCAAGCAAAAAGAGAATATTTGGCAGTTAAAGGGAAACTGTCAAACGATTATACATTTAATTTCAATACTCAACCTATCGTATCACCCGTGGTGAAAGAGAAACCATCTTCAATGACCATTTACTGGGATGTTTCTTCTTTATTTGATGATCGAGATATTAAAAGTGAATTAGGGTTATTAAAAAAATACTTTGAGTGGAATAAAAATACAGTTGTTACTGTTAAGCCATTCAACTTTCAAGTAAAAGATCAGAAGAAATTTACTATAAAAGAAGGGAACTCGGATAAGCTTATCAATTACCTTTCGTCTTTGGAGTATGATGGTGGTAGTAAGCTGGACGATACAATAATAGATACTAAGGATAAGGGCGAGAGTTGGATTTTTACTAATGGAATTTCTAACCTCTCGGAAGCACAACTATTCAAATTAAATACTACACTATTCATGATCAGTTCTAGTCAGACTATTAATGCAAATTATATGTCTGCTGTCGCTAATCAGAATAATGGAGAGTTTATTAACCTGAATGAGCAGACAATAAAGTCGGCTATTAATAAACTGACAACAGCTACCATTAGGTATTTAGGAGTAGAAGTATTAGAAGGTCAGGTTGAAGGGCTTTATCCAAGTACACCACAAGCTTATCAGACAGATTTGTCGATATCAGGGAAGGTACTGTCGAAACAGGTAAAGCTGAAAGTAAATATTGGTACAGCTCAGAAAGTATTGTATTCGGAAGAAATCATCATTAAACAATCAGAAAAGTATTATCCAACATTTGAGCGATTATGGGCTCAAAAGCAAATCAATGAATTAAGCTTGATGCCAAAGAGGTATAAAGAACAAATTATTTCATTGTCTTTGAAATATGGAATCGTTACGGATTACACTTCATTTATTGTGCTAGATAATGTAGAAGATTACGTAAGGCATGAAATAGTACCTCCATCATCTCTTCGTAAGGAGTATGATAAATTATTGGCCTTATCAAAAACAAAGAAGAAAGAAGTATATAAAAGTAGATTAGATCGGGTATATGAAGAATTTCAAAGTGATATCGACTGGTGGAATTCTGTAAAAGATATGAGCAATTATGTTCCTCCTAAACCAAAAAAGCCTGTCTTAACGAATTATGGGGAATCAAGTTCAAATAGTATTTCCGACGGTAGAACATACTCTGAAGAAAGAAAGTTGGTAAAAGGGATCGTTTTAGAAAATGAAAACCCTCTACCTGGAGTCTCTGTTCACCTTAAAAATACTAGTGAAGGAATTATTACAAATATTGATGGTGAATTTGAATTATCAGTACCTACTAATGCAATTCTAACTTTCAATTATATTGGTTTTTTGTCGACAGATGTAGATGTATCTGAAAATTCTGGAGAAGAAATAATAGTGTCTCTAGTTGAAGACAATCAATCATTAGAAGAAGTTGTCGTTGTAGGTTATGGGACTGCACGTCAACAACAACAGCTTGCAGGTTCTGTAGCAGGTGTTGTTGTGGTTAGTGATGAAGAAGAAGTTATGGAATTTGAGGAAGAGAGTTTTGCAGATAGTGAGGTGGAAGAATCTTGGGGAGATACAGAAGATACAGATGTCGTAATGAAAAAGAAAAGTAAAAAGAAGAAGGTCAAATCTAAATTGGTGCCTTACGATTCTGGTGCTGAATATTTACAAAAAATTCAATCAGAGGATGTGAATAAACAGTGGTCCACTTATCTCCTGTTAAAGGAAGAATACAAAATGTCTCCTTCATTTTATTATGATGTTGCCTCATACTTTTTCACTTCAGGAAAAAAACAAGAAGGAATACAGGTCATTACTAATCTAGCAGAGTTGGATTTAGAAAGTCATGAACTCTTAAGAAACTTAGGAAGGAAACTTCAATCTTTTGGCTGTTATCAAGAGTCTGAATACATTTTTAATAAATTGATAGAATTACGTCCATTTGAACCTCAGAATTACAGAGACCTTGCGTTTTTATATGAAGATGAAGGAAATTATCAGAAAGCTTTGGATCAGTTGTATTTTATTATTGAAAATGAATGGGACAGTGATGTTAACAGCAGGTTTGGAAATATTGAGTTGATTATCCTTCATGAAATGAATAGGTTGATTACACTGCACAAAGATCAACTTGATATTACCGCTATAGATACTCGATTTATTTACTCTATGCCTTTAGATCTACGAGTAGTGATTGACTGGGATCTTTTAGATACTGATATTGACCTTTGGGTGATAGATCCATTAGGAGAAAAATGCTTTTACAGTCATAAAAACACTAAAATTGGCGGTCGAATGTCTCAAGATTTCACAAGGGGATATGGTCCTGAGGAGTTTAGGCTAAAATATGGATATAATGGCGATTTTGAGATTAAAGTACATTACTATGGAAATAGTAAACAGTCTTTATTTGGTCCAGTTAGTTTAAGAGCTTTGGTTTATTCTAATTATTCTTCAAAAGACGAAGACAAACAGGAGTTGAACTTACAATTGGAAGGCGTTGGTAAACAGGTATACGATATTGGAAATGTATCTTGTAAAGTGGCAAATTAAAGAAGAATAGAAACCATTTTTCATTTAATTTCGTTAACTTACTTATAACTAAAAATGAGGAGTGAACTAAATAGATAAACAAAACATTTTTATTTAGTATCACTGTCTAACAATGTCAAATTAATTAAATATTATGAGTAAGAAAGATCCACACAATCCATTTGAGGATATCTTAAATGATTTTGTATTTCCACGTATGAAAGACGAAATGCAAAAGGACAAAGTGAAGTCTACCATCAAGAATGTATTTGAAGCGGTTCAAGGGGCCGTAGAACAGGCACAGGAGCAAGCTGCTTCAGTGGATGTAGAAGTAAACGAGGTCAAGGATGATCCGGAAACAAAAAACATTCGAGTAGAAATCAAACAGAAGAAAAAGAAAAAGGCAAAGAAAGCTGAAGTTGAACATGAAGTTGAAGCTTCTTCAGATGCTGATGCTTTACAAGCTGAGGTGAAATCACTAAAAGCTCAGTTGAAAGATAAAGAAGAGATCATTTCATTATTGAAAGATCAAATCAAATTATTAAAGGGAGAATAATAGAAATTAACCCTACCTTTAAGGCACACTCAATAATTTTTGAGTGTGCCTTTTTTATTCCAAATAATGATCATGCTAGCTTTAAATAAATTACATCACATAGCCATTATCTGTTCAGATTACGAACGTTCAAAGAAGTTTTATACAGAGGTATTAGGACTCGAAATTATAAGTGAGGTATATAGAGAACAAAGAGACTCTTGGAAGTTGGATTTATCTTTTCAAGGGAATTACCTTATAGAACTTTTTAGTTTTCCAAATACACCCCAAAGACCGTCTTATCCTGAAGCAAGAGGTTTAAGACATTTATGTTTTGAAGTAGATGACCTAGAAGAAAACATCAGTATGCTTAAAGAGTATGGTGTCGAAGTTGGTGAAATAATGATTGACCCACATACAGAAAAGAGATTTGTCTTTTTTGAAGATCCAGATCACTTACCGCTTGAACTCTATGAAAAATAGTACTATAGATAGTATTGTTTTTTGCTCATCAATAATTATAACTACCAACACAATTTGTGTAATGAACGTAGGTGGGGATTTTCAATGATTGATTCTTAAGTTCTTTTCCATTTTACATCAATTTTGAAAAAAAAATCACTTTCTGTAAAATATTATCTCCTCTTATCCGACTTAAGAGGTAGATACAAAAGTTTATGGCAGAGAAAAAACAAAATATCGAAAATACATTCACACAGGAACAGGGGCGTCTGACAAATTATATTAAAGGAAAAGTCGGTTCTATGGAAGATGCAGAAGACATTGCCCAAGATGTATTTTTGAGTTTTGTCGGGGGATTTGATGAGATCTCTGATTTGCGCAAATCAATCTCTTGGCTCTATTCTGTCGCAAAAAATAAGATTATTGATTTCCGTAGGAAAAAGAAACCCCTCTCAATCGAAGATCAGAAGGTAAATGATAAAGAGGAAGATCTAAGTTTAATGGAGCTGTTACCTTCTTTAGAAATGATGCCTGATGAACAATTAATGAAAGATATGATTTGGGAGGAAATCCAATTAAGGCTAGACGAATTACCTAAAGAGCAAAGAGAGGTTTTTGAATGGCATGAGTTGGAAGGATATAGCTTTAAACAGATCTCTGATTTTACGGGGCTAACAGTCAATACACTTATTAGTAGAAAGCGATATGCTGTTTTGTATCTAAGAGAACAATTAGAAAGTCTATTCAAGTTAATGAAAGACTAATAGTTGAAAAGTATGGTACAACAGATCATTTAAAATGATCCAACGAAATAAGAATTATGGAAAAGTTTTCAAAGAAGAAGTTTATAGCAAAAAAAATAGTATTTGGTTCGGTAATTATTACGGCGATTACCTTTATTTTTATGCAATTATGGAATTGGTTAATGCCTGAGATTTTTGGGTTGACAACCATATCTTTCTTTCAATCTTTAGGGTTATTGGCGATGTCAAAAATCTTATTTGGTAGAGGAGGAAGACGTTCATTTGGGAATCGAGGTCGTAAAATGATGCATAGAGAAAAGTTTATGCAAGAGTTTAGAAATAGGGTAGATTCTTCAGAACAAAAAGAAGCAAGCGACAACGATTCACATTAATTCTAACAAAACAAACAACAAGTCAGAATGGCATTTATTAAGAAAAACTACGGATGGATTATCGTGACCATCCTAGCTTCATTACCTCTTATCGTTTTATCAAAAATGATTAATTTGGATTGGGTCAATGGATTGACATTATCCATAGTAGAAAATTCGGGTAAAGGTGGTAGAAGCACATTAGATATGTTATACCATGTCACAGGTGAGTTTGCAATTCGTTGGATGACTGCTGTTCTAACTTGTACTCCATTTTTTATTCTATTTGGAGTCACTAATCTTTTTGTTCGACAGGCAATGGGTATCGCAGCAGCCGTTTGGAGTATACTTCACTTTATCATTTTTATTTGGATGGAAGGGTTTCTAGAAACTTTTACCCAAGTAAATTATGTCGCAGGTTTTATTGCAGTATTGATTTTAATTCCTCTACTTTTTACATCGAATAGAAAGTCAATGCGACGATTAAAAAGTAAATGGAAGAAGCTTCAGAAGTATGCCTATGCAGCCATTGTTCTGAGCTTGATACATGTTGCCCTTTTAGAGAAAACATGGATAATCTATGCTGTTGTTGTTGGTGTAGGATTTATCATTAGAATCCCTGAAGTAAAGGAACGTATTATAAGATTTAGGTTGAAAAGGAAAAGATAAAGATGATACAGAGTTGAGCAGTTGAGTGATTATCTAGGAAATACCAACTTCCCTAAAATGAAAAGAGACCCAATGGCAAACATTCCAAAAAACATAAATAATGAAGTTACTTGGTTTGATCGTGTCTTTTCAAAATAATCTTCATAGCTCTGTATAACATCATTATTCATTTCAATTATAAAGTGGGCATTAATTGTTGCTTTATTGTAGGATAGTTCTTTTTCGGGAACTCCTAATTTAAAGGTAATCTGCTGTGAATTATTCTCAACATAATTATTAATGGTGTGAATAGAAACGACATCATCTAGGTTAAATTCAATTTTTGGGTAATTTTTGAGCCTTATTAGTGTATTGGGCATTTTATATTTGCCAACCTCTATTTGTCTAAAATCATCCAATTCTCCGGTGATGTTTACAAATTCTTTTTTTGAGAGAGGAAGGTTTGTGACTGCCATAAATACAAAGATGAAGGATGAGGCGATTATAACTAGACCTACTATCGTGTAGCTTTTACCGGTCTTTTGAAATCCTTTTTCATTTTTGAAATCAATTAGTTCACGTAAGGTCATTTAGTTTATGTTGGATAAGTATAGAATGGATGAAGTAATAAAGTTAATCTAAAATAGATACACTATTCAATTCAATAAAAAAAGGGCTTACAGAATCATAACTTGTAAGCCCTTTCTCATTATTGAATACTATAAATTAGATACTCATCTCTACAATTTCTTGAACCTTTTCTAAGGTGATGTCACCTCTTTCGCCTAGACCTAACCACTTTCTCTCTTCAAAACGAGAAGTAATAGTCTTAGCAACATCTGAATGATTATCTGTATAGTCAGATATTTTAGTTTTAATACCCATAGAATGGAAAAACTCTACAGTTCTCTCAATAGTGGCTTGGGCTTTTTCTTCTTCACTTCCTTCAGTGATACCCCAAACTCTTTCACCATATTGAACTAATTTATCTTTCTTATTATTGAACATCACTCTGTATAAGTTAGGACCAATGATCGCTAAAGTACGAGCGTGGTCGATTTCAAATAAAGCAGTAAGTTCATGACCAATCATGTGAGTAGCCCAGTCGGTAGGAACACCTTGTTGAATAAGACCGTTTAAAGCCATCGTACAACACCACATAAAGTTACCGGTAACTGTACTATCACCAGGGTTAGCAATTACTTGTGGTCCAATTTCTACTAGAGTCTGTAATATACCTTCTGCAAATCTATCTTGTAGTGGAGCTTGTGCAGGGTAGGTTAGGTATTGCTCTAAAACATGAGTGAAAGCATCTGTGACGCCATTAACGATTTGTCTCTGTGGTAATGATGCAACAACTCTAGGGTCTAATACAGAGAATTTAGGGAAGCATAAAGGACCTCCGAAAGCTAATTTTTCTTTTGTGCCTTCTCTGGTTACCACAGATCCAGAGTTCATTTCTGAACCAGTTGCAGGAAGGGTTAACACTGTACCAAAAGGAACAGCCTCTGTTACTTTCTTACCTAGACCTTTTTTAATAATATCCCAAGGATCACTTTCTGTAAAAGGAATAGCAACACATAAGAATTTACATGCATCGATGACAGACCCTCCACCTACAGCTAAAATAAAGTCAATATTTTCGGCTAAAGCGACTTCTCTAGCTTTCATGATGGTTTCATATCTAGGGTTAGGTTCAATACCCGAGAAGTCAATGACATTATATTCTTTCAGGGCACCCTTTACTGTATCGTATACACCATTTTTCTTAATACTGCCGCCGCCAAATACCATCAAGATATTTTTTGTACCTGCAGGAATATGTTTTGCTACGTTTTCTAATTGATTTTCACCGAACACTAAACGAGTTGGGTTCCAAAGTTCAAAGTTTTTCATGGACTAGAATTGCTATTTAAAGTATGTGATTTCTAATTGATTGATGATTAAATATTTCGTTCTATTAAAGATCACTACTTATTACTAAAATGACTAATAAAATGTTTAAATTTTTGCAACCGATATTGATGGCCTTTTCAATCTAATGTATAACTTCGCAACAAATAATTGATAACAATGAAACAGACAATCTTTATTACAGGAGCGTCGTCTGGAATTGGTAAATCTATCGCTCAATCTGCTTTGTCAAAAGGCTATAATGTGATTGGAACATCTAGAAATCCAGAGACAGTAAAAAACAAGCTAGAAGGAGTACGATATGTGGCTTTAGATGTATCGAGTATTGAAAGTATTGATGCTTGTTGGGAAGAAATCAAAGATGAGAAAATTGATGTATTAGTAAATAATGCAGGACAATCTCAAATCGGACCTGTTGAAGAAACGTCGTTAGATAAATTACGTTATTTATTTGAGGTCAATTTCTTTGGGTTAATCCATTTAACTAAAAAGGTTTTACCACAAATGAGAGAAAGAAGAAGTGGTATTATTATTAATATCGGTTCTTTAAATGGACGCTTTGCAGCACCTTATTACTCAAGTTATTGTGCTACAAAATTTGCTTTATCTGGTTTTACTCAATCATTACGTAGTGAAATGAAAGAGTTTAATGTAACAGTGGCATTAGTAGAACCCAATCATATTGCCTCTAACATTGTTCCTGATTTTAACTGTGGAGAAGATTCAGAGTATTATCCTTATGCGAATAATATCAGAGAGAGTGTAAAAGGAAGTATGTCGAAGGCAGAGTCGGCAAATGTAATTTCCGATACTGTAATGCAAGTGGTAGAGTCGAAAGCTCCATCACCTGTTTATGTTTCTGGTGGAAATGCTGGTTTACTAGCATTTGCTAAAAGATTCCTTCCGGATAAAATGGCAGAAAAAATGATTAGAAATGCTTACGGTCTAAAGTAAAGGGCATTTCAATTAGAATACTATTAAGCCAGGTAATCTTATTCATTATAGATCACCTGGTTTTATTTTGTAATCACTTTTTTATTATAAATGAATATATATTCATTATTTATAAACATTTATTAATATATTTTTGTAATACTGTTACATAGTATGGTATAGTTTGACATGTTTATTGCTGTACGTTGTTTATTTATTGTTAAACCTAGTACCAGAGTTATCATCGCATAGATAGTTTTGGTAAACAGAAGGTACTTTATTGCCTTCTTAATATCATTTTATGAATTCTACCCTTAATTCGACACAGCTACTTTATGGAAACAGAATTGAGCTTGACAAAGAACAAAGCTTCTGGAGAAAAGTAAAGTTTGCTACAGCCTTCTTTTTATTCTTTGCATTATTGCAATTGTTTTTTTTGAAATCGATCGTCGCTATACTTTTACCTGCATTGGGTACAGTAACAGCCTTTATTTTATTCTTTCTTAGAGGCAAAGTTCATTGGACAACAATCAGTAAAATATACTTTGCGACACTTTCTACTGCACTTTTTGTGTTTACATTGGTCTCTGGAGGGACAAAATCTCATGCAGTAGCTTTATTGGCTGCTATTATGGTTTCTACCTATTGGTTCCTGGGTAAGAAAGTGAGTAGGATGTTCCTTGGTTATATCTCTTTTTTGATCTGTACGATATTTTTTATCGAATTTATCAATGAAGGTCCTCTATTAGATCCGTTATCAAGAGTTGAACAATTAGTGTTTAATATGTTGATTGATCTGAGTATTTTATTGAGTGTAAGTAATGATGTTAGGGCTATTGATTTACAATCCTCTTTATTTCAGAAGAAACTTCAAAATAATTCAGATGAATTAGTACAGTTTGGAGAGGAACTCTCGCAGACAAACGAAGAAATAAATGCTCAAAAAGAAGAAATAGAATCTCAGAGAGATGAAATTGAACGACACCACATGAAGTTAAGTAAATCTCATGAACATGTCACCGATTCTATCCGTTATGCAAAAACAATTCAAATGGCATTGCTGACTTCTCAAGATGAAATGGAGAAGATCTTTGCAGATGTAAGTGTTTTGTTCAAACCTAGAGATCATGTTTCTGGAGATTTTTACTTTGCCAGAAAATTTGAAAATAAAACAATTATGGTCGTGGGTGACTGTACAGGTCATGGAGTACCAGGAGCGTTATTATCTATGGTTGGACTTGAGGCACTTGATCGTTTAGAAGAACTCCCAGAATCTCCAGCTGAGTTATTAGAGCAATTGGATGGTTACTTCTTTGAAAAGTTGAGACAGTCGCATAGAGATGGAAATAAAGATGGTATGGACATCTCTGTTGTATTCTTAGATAATGAAAATAATCTATCTTATGCTGGAGCAAAAGGTAAAGCAATCTTACTTGATAGTAATGGAATTTTACCGTTAAAATCTACCAATAGATCAATAGGAGGTTCATTTATTCGAAGAAGAAACTTTGAAGTGACCAAAATGAAAATTCAGCCGGATACCATGATTTGTCTGTATACCGATGGTTATGTGGATCAAAATGGTGCGAATGGGAAAATAGGTACACTAAAATTCCGAGAGATTTTACAAAATTACTACCTCAAGTATACAAAAGATTGTATTGAGGGGTTAGATAGTTATTTGAAAGCTGAAATGGAAGGATATGATCAAAGAGATGATATCACAGTACTTTTAGCTGTAAATAATTAGTTCTTTATAAAAGAAAAAAGAGTCCTTTTCTAGTGTGAATGATTACTAAAAAAGGACTTTTTATTTTTTGAAAGTTAAACTATTGTTTAATTACTTTCTGAATAAATTTATTTTGTTCGTTATCAATTACCTTGATAATGTACATACCTGGAGTAAATGATGACATATCGATACTTTCACTTTGCTTAGCAGAAGTAAAAGAATCTACTTTTTTACCGAAAGCATCAAAAATAGAAACCTGATAGATACCTTTCTGCTTGAAGTTTAATGATAAAAGATCTTGAACAGGGTTAGGATACGACGATAGTAATTGTTGTTCAAGGTCGATGGCTGTAGGGTTTTCTTCATTATCTCCGTCTTCACCCTCATTACTATTACGATAGGTTACTGTAAGTCTATCAGATCGAACGGATGTGTCATAATCGTCATTGTTTAATAGACGTAATGATTTTAGGCCTTTATCAAGGTCTTCATCATATAAATATTCAAAGCTACCAATATTGAATACATTTAATAACCACTCATTAGATAATGTATATTCATTACCATTGATCATTTGAGCATTACACCAACAATCAGGGTCGTTATCAGTGATACTAGATAGAGTGAAATCATATATTATTGCATCAGTTCCTTCGCTATCAAATTCGATTTCAATAACCATGTCTTCGTTAATATCGGCACTATCTCTTAATGCAACAACATTTTGTATTGCCGGAACTTCAGCAAGTAGTTCATCCTCAGATCTAACAAAGAAACCTTCATCAGTATAAATAACGAAGTGATCATCAACTTTATCTACTTGTTCTACTTTAGGGAATTCTACCTCACCATCAACAAGCTTTCCAAGCCCCTTGTTTCTAAGTACAAAATCTAACTCGTCACCTGTTTTAGCTACCTTAACTCCAATACCATTTTGGATAACCAGGTCTTCATCCGCATATAAAACAATTGATCTAGTAGAATAAACCGAATCTTGTAGTGCTTTTAGTGAATCATCGTCGCTTAAATATTTGAAGTATCCTCCTGCATTTATACTCGCTTGTAGATAGTTTCTATCAGAATTTTTATGAATACCTTCGAAACGATAAAATGCATATAAATGGTATTGAGATTCCCACTCAACACCTTCGTTATCTGAGGTGTTAATGTAAAAGCTAGTAGAAGAAACTAATTTATCTTTTGTAGATGTAACGATTAGATCAGATCCACCAATACCTGTTGAGGCATTTAGCCAATTAATTTCATCAAGTTCTGTTTTTATAATGCTCGAACCATTAGATACAAATAATTTGTTATTGAAGTCCGTTGCTGAATTGATCCCACTTCTATTGCCTTCAGATTTGTAGATTTCATTCCAAGTATCTTCACCATCTTTTTGGATATAGACATTATATTCATTCCATAACACTTCATACTCACCTACAGTAAGTGAATTAGTAAGGTAGTACATTGGGAAATCTTCATAATAGTTCAGTTCATTATTGTCGTACTCATAATATCCATTATCAGTAGAGATATAATATTTACCTTTCAACTCAAAAGAACCATTTATTTCTAGATCATTGAACCCAGTATTTAAAAATTCTTCATCTGATGCTTTTACAACACCCTCTTCTGTACCGAAAACCAATTGGTCTGTATAGAAGATTGTATTAATATTTTCCACCCCGATTGTTTCAGGAGTTTCCCAATTTACAGCTGTCGTACCTGAATAAATAAATTTACCCTCATCAGTGATACCGTATAACTTGTAATCTTTTTCAACAATATGCTCTACAATCGCATCACTTTCTCCTTGGGCTAAACTCCAAGCAAAACCTAACGAATGTCTTGTACCTGAGGTCGAGTTAACAATTAAATTACCGCTAGCATTGATCATTGAAACAACTTCAACACCTAATTCAATTTTCCATTTGTCCTCTTCATTTTCAGCGTCAGGGTTGTATTTATATAATCCTGAAGCGGTACCTCCGTAGATAGTGTTATCAATAAAAGAAACACCCGTAAGTGTTTCACGGCTTCCAATATTTTCTAACTGATCCCAGTTTGCTCCAAAGTCTGAAGTTGTGAAAATTAATTCATCAGTGTAAGCTACTAACGTACCATTTTCAAGTAAAAAGAAACCATTGATGTGTCCACCAAGGAATACTCTTCCCATTTGAGTCCAAGAGTCGCCATCCATTGGTTTTCTATAAATATCATTTCCAGTACCTACAAATAGATAATCTCCAGTACAAATGATACCATCAACGCCGTCATCAGAAAAGTCGAAATCGTTTTTTACCCATTCACCATTTTCTTGGTGGTAAAGGCTTTTTGTTGTACCTGCCCATAAGACACCGTCACAATCGTAGGCAAGGTGGTGTACATCAGCATTATTAGGCAGTTCAATTTTATCCCATTGAGAATAGGATAGGTGCGACATGAAAAGGCACACCAAGAGAAGCTTGATTTTGTTCATCTTTAGATTTTAATAGTTTGATTATACAATAGCTTGAAATAGGTGATAAGAAGGGGTCTTATCACAAAGTCGTGTCAGTTCCTTATTTCAATGCAATAGTTTGATTTTAATCGCCTTAATAGTCTGCTCTTGCGAAGCAAAAAATAAAAGGAATTTATTCTATCTCAAAAATAAAATAAATGCCTTTTAGTATAATATGTTTAGTCGAAGTTCTTAAGGTAAAATGTCACCTACCGCTAATAATGCTTCCTCAGTAAGAGGTTTAGTGATAAACTTAATGACATATTCGTTGTTTACAATTCTTTCGATGTCTGATTCATTATCAGAACTAGATAGAATAGCAATTTTACTTTTTTGTTTAAGCTCTTCGGGGAAATTTTCAAATTCGTATAGGAAAACAAATCCATCTACAATTGGCATATTGATATCTAGTAAAATTAAACTAGGCAATGTACCATTAGTATCAAGACGCTCTTGCAAGAATTCTAAAGCCTTTTTTCCTGAGTTTTTAATGACAATTTCGTCTGCAAATTCAGTTAGTTCAATAATTCGACTATTGATAAAGTTATCCGTATCGTTGTCATCAACGAGTAATATAGTTTCTATTTTCTTGCTCATGTCTAGATTATGAGAGTTCGTGCTTTAATTTTGAGTTAAGCTGAAGTACGTTCAAATGAAGTTACTAAATAAAAATACAAAAAATTTGATTAAATAGAAGTATAGATAATCATTAAAAATAAACCTGAGTAACTTTTTCTTCAGCTGCCTTAAAAATAGTTTCTAAAAAATTGTATTGAAAATAAAACCCCTTGATCTATAAAAATTTATTATGACCAAGAGGTTAATTTTATTTTTTCCATTCTATAATGGCATCTGCAATTTTTCTATCATTAGCTAATCGGGGAACTTTATTTTGCCCACCAAGTTTACCAATTGACTTCATATAATGCTGGAATGCTTCTCTTTGTAGTGGAGTAATGACTAGTGTTCTACAAATACTGCCTGTGATTAAATCATCATAATATGTATTTAATTCTCTAAGCTTATGATCTAATGTTAAAGAGAACTCTTCAATATTATGTGGTTCATTTTCAAAAGAAATTAACCATTCATGATAAGGTAATCCATCCGTCGGGTTGACTTGAGGAGCAACAGAAAACTCAGTGATTTTTACTTCTGAATGTACTTCTAATGCATGTTTCATGGCTTTTTCTACTTCTTCACCAATAACATGCTCGCCAAATGCAGAGATAAAATGCTTGATTCTTCCTGAAACGATAACTCTATATGGATCTTTTGAAACAAACTTTACGGTATCTCCAATAGAATATCCCCAAAGACCGGCGTTAGAGTTAATTATCAATGCATAATTTTTTCCTATTTCAACTTCATCGATACGTAACCTTGTAGGATTATCATTGAAGTATTCATCTGTCGGAATAAACTCAAAGAAGATACCTGAGTCTAGCTGCATTAATAACCCTTCTTCGGTCTGTGTATCTTGAAAAGCAAAGAAGCCTTCTGAGGCAGGGTAAGTTTCTATAGAAGGAATAGTTTTACCTATGGAATCGAAAAGTTTCTTTCTGTAAGGTTCGAAGTTAACGCCACCATAAATAAACATATCGAAATTCGGGAAAACCTCTGATATAGACTTTCCTGTTCTCTCTATGATACGGTCAAAGTACATCTGTACCCAAGGTGGAATACCTGAAATTAATGACATATCTTGAGCAATAGTCTCATCAATGATATGTTCTAGCTTAATCTCCCAATCTTCGATGCAATTGGTGTTATAACTAGGCATCTGATTGGTTCTTAAATAACCCGGTACGTGGTGATTGACAATCCCTGATAACCTTCCAGAAAGAATATCGCCAGATTTACCCAATACAGGGCTACCAGATAAGAAGATTAGTTTTCTATCTAAAAAATCGGCATTACCAGTTTCATGAATATAATTCAGCATCGCATTTCTAGCTGAATTGATATGATTTGGGATAGAATCTTTGGTTAAAGGAATATACTTTGCACCAGAAGTAGTTCCGGATGTTTTCGCAAAATATTCTGGTTTTCCCTTCCAAAGCACATCGTTTTCCCCTTCTATAATTCGATTAATGTAAGGACGAAGATCTTCGTAATCGCAGATTGGTACATGCTTTTTAAAGTCTTCGTAATTTTTTATATCTCCAAAGTTATGATCCTTTCCAAAAGCGGTATGATTAGCCCCTTGGATCAAACTATTAAATACATTTTCTTGAGCAAGGCTTGGGTTATTTGCCCATTCCTTTTGCTTTTTTACAACATAAGTAGCAAAAGGTTTACTTAAAAAAGATCTAAATCCCATAGGAAGTCTTGTTTAAAAAATTAATGTGGTTTAGCATTCGGTTCCACATGAATCAGAACATCAGCAATTTCATTAAAATCAGCTTTTAGTGAATCTTTAACGTCATGTGCTATGTCATGCCCTTGGCGAACAGATAATTCTCCGTCAACAATAATATGAAGATCGACATAGAATTTAAAACCCATTTTACGAATGTAGCATTTTTCTGTGTCGATAACCCCATCTACTTTTATACTTTCCTGTTTTACTTTTTCAATGAAATCATCATAAAGATTCTCATCCATAATTTCACCAAAGGCAGGTCTAAAAAGTAGATAGCTATTGAATAATATAATTCCTACAGCGAAAAGAGCAGCCCAAGAGTCGGCTGTTTCGTATCCATCACCACCGAAAATTGAAATACTGATCCCGACAAATGCTGATAATGAAATAAGTGCATCACTTCTATGATGTCCCGCATCAGCTTCTAAAGAAGAGCTATTCAGTTTTTTACCTCTATAAAGAACATATTTATATAAACTGTACTTTATGATGATAATAGACCCCAGTACAACCAACGTAAATTTTGAAGGTGTTTCTGTATGTCCATCTAGTATTCTTGTGATACTTTGTTGCCCAATAATTAATGCAGAAGTAATTAAAAAACCAATTGTGATAAATGTTGCTATCGGTTCAAATTTACCATGACCGTAAGGGTGGTTTTTATCTGGGGCTTTTGTAGAAAAATTTAATCCTACTAAAACAACAAAGGAAGAAATGATGTCGGCACAAGATTCAATGGCATCAGCGATCATAGCTTGTGAATTACCAATGATACCTACAGTTCCTTTAGCAACGGTGAGAATAAAGTTTCCAATGATGCTCATCCAAGTTGTTCTAAAGGCTTGTTTTTTTTCTTCCTTTGAAATCATAGACTACAACTTTCTTTCTGCTTCTTGGAGTAGATCTTCTTTATTGATCGGTACTACACCTACATGTTCACAGACTAAACCACCACCAAGGTTGGCTAAACCTGCTACAGTTTCCATGGGTAAGCCTACAGCTAACGCCAAAGAAGCAATAGAAATAACAGTATCACCAGCACCAGATACATCAGCGATTTCTCGTTTGTGTGCTGGAATATGAGCATCTTCAGAATGGTTAGAAATATACACACCATGCTCAGATAGAGTTACCATTGTGTGTTCATTGTCCATTTTTGCTTTAAGTTCTTTTGTTGCTGCTTTCACTTCATCGATCACATCACCATCGAAGTCGAATTTTAAACCTTCTCGCATTTCTTTAAGGTTAGGTTTAAATAAGGTAACACCAGCGTAGTCGAGGAAGTTTCTCTTCTTAGGATCTACAGTGGTCGGTATATTATTCTCTTTTGCAATTGCAATGACTTCTTTGATTAAGTGAGGAGTAATAACTCCTTTATCGTAATCCTCGAAAATAATAACATCAGCATCTGTAGCTAGTTCCTTGATTTTTTCGATGAGTCGATTACTTTCTTTATCAGAAAGAGGAGCAGCATTTTCGTTATCAATACGTAAAACATGCTGAGCACTAGCAATAACTCTATGTTTTACTGTAGTCACTTTTTCATCAGATTGTAAAATACCCTCTTTTGAAATATTCAGTGAATCACAAAGGTTTAAAAAGGTGTCAGCTTCAGCATCTTGACCAATAACTGAACAGATAATTGGAGAAGCACCTAAAAAATGAAGGTTTTTGGCTACGTTGGCAGCACCTCCCATTCTAGATTCTTTTTTCTTTACATTGACGATAGGTACAGGAGCTTCTGGAGATATTCTATCTACATTACCCCAGATGTATGAGTCAATCATCACATCACCAATCACCAATGCTTTTAGACCATTAAATTTGTCTAATGCCTCTCTAATACTCATTTATATTGTTTTTTGATGGGTCTAATAAAGAATAGGAAAGCCATTAGAATAGTACCTAATAACTTTCCTACGAATATTTCAATTACACTAATTTACTTAGTGCTTCTTTAATCTTTTTTACAGCCTCTACTAATTCTTCATCAGCAGCAGCATAAGAAATACGAATACAGTTTGGAGATCCAAAGGCAGCACCAGCTACTGTAGACACATGTGCTTCATTTAAGAAAAACATCGCCAAGTCATTAGAATCCTTAATGACTTCTCCATTAAAAGATTTACCAAAGTAAGCACTGAAATCTGGGAAGATATAAAATGCTCCTTGTGGTAAGTTGGTTTTTACCCCTTCAATTTCATCTAACAATCCTTTAAGTAGGCCTCTTCTTCTTAGATAAGCAGATTTCATTTCTTCAATTACATTACCTCTATCTCCTTTCAGAGCGGCAATACATGCTCTTTGTGTAATTGTATTGATACCTGAAGTAACCTGTCCTTGAATTTTAGTACAAGCTTTTGCTAAATGAAGTGGAGCACCAATGTATCCAATTCTCCATCCAGTCATTGCAAAACCTTTTGAGAAACCGTTAACTACAACAGTACGGTCTTTTACATTCTCGAACTGAGCAATACTTACATGCTCACCACCAAAGTTGATGTACTCATAGATTTCATCAGAAACAATATAAATATCATCATGTTTTGCTACTTCATCAGCAATTTCTTTCAATTCTTCCTTTGTAAATACAGTACCTGTAGGGTTACAAGGAGAAGAGAAAAGAACAGCTTTTGTATTTGGAGTAATTGCAGCTCTTAATTCTTCAGCAGTTACTTTAAAATCATTTTCAATGCTACCCGAAAGGATAATAGGTGTACCACCCGCTAAATGAATCTGATCAGTATATGATACCCAGTATGGAGAAAAAACAATCACTTCGTCTCCAGGGTTTAGGATACTAAGCATTACATTGGCTACAGAGTGTTTTGCACCCGCAGAAACTACAATGTTTTCAGCCTTGAAATCAAGACCATTTTCCTTTTGGAATTTTTCAGCAATAGCTTCTCTTAACTCAGGGTAACCTGGTACAGGTGGGTAAGAAAAATATTTTCCCTCATCGATAGCGGCTTTTGCTGCATCCTGAATATATTGAGGAGTTGGAAAGTCAGGTTCTCCTAGGTTAAGTTTTATAACGTTAATTCCCTTTGCTTGTAGTTCTCTAGCTTTAACGGCCATTACTAGTGTTGCAGACTCAGTGATGTTATCAAAACGGTTAGATAACGTCAACTTACTTTCTGTTTGCGTTCCCATCCTGTAAATTAAATTTTTGATTATTCTGACTAACAGAAGAAATTCAATGAATTCTAATGTGATATTAGAGTGCGAAAATAATGTTTATAACGGAGAGGAACACAATTTTAGATCATTAAATAAGATGATTTCACTTATTTGGTGTAAAGAATGGGTTCTGAGCAAGATTTTTCGTCTACAACAAAAACGATATGATGTCTCGGTTGGAAGAGTTTTGTATCGACAGAGTAGACCTCATCGCAATAAAAGACTTTCAATTCATAGTCTTTTCTCGGTAATGATATCGCTGTAATTTTTTTTGTATGAAGACTTACAATAAGCCCATCTTGATCATGAATTTCTAAATGCAAATTATTTATATGCTGGGCATCATGATTTATCACTTCAAAAAGCAGCTTTGTTTCTTTTATGTGATATGTATCTGTAGAGAGAAGTGATAAAAATAAAGTAGGTAAAAGAAAAAGGAAGTACATGATAGTAGTATTTAAGGTTTAATAGAGAGGTTACTATAATGTACTAAAAATCAGTGAAATAAAAAAGGTGCTTCTTTTTAGGAAGCACCTGATTTTGAATATCTTATATACTATATATTAATCAAAGTTAGTAACATCTAATGGTGTGTCAGCAAATGTACCATCCGTTACTTCAACATTACCATCTTCACCATAAGCTTTGAAGCTGAACGTACCAGAAGCTTTATCATTTTCAATCTTAGTGAAATTGAAAGTGATGTTTCCAGCAAGATCTAAGTTGGTTACAATATCTAATGCTGTTGCTCTTTGTACTGTAACATCTTTTTGTGCAGCTAGAGCAATCACATTTGTAAAACTTTGGCTGTCATTGTATTCTACAACTAGATCGTATAAGTCTTGAGCAGAAACATTGCTTAAGTACAATGCACCTCCTAAACCTTTGATCGGATCTGTTGCAATTCCTGGTGCAGATGTAAGATTAATTTGAATACCTTCTGAAGTACTAAATAAATCTGTATGCATAAATGCTAAGATAGCTGTACCTTTTACATCAAGAGCAGTCAATTGAAAATCGAAATCTGCAAAATATAATGCAGTAGAGTTTCCTGTTACTCTATACCCCGCGTAGTTACTAAAATCTTTTTCAGTGCCATCGACTACTGCAGTGGCATCACCAAAATCTAAAAGTGCATCAGCAATACTATTAGTCACTTCATCAACAGCATCGCCACATGATGTAAACATAAAAGCAGAAATAACAGACAGGAAGAATATTCTTAGTCTCATAGTGTTAATATTAATTAGATTAAAAAAATGAAGTAACCCTATTTAATAATAGAGTTACTTTAATGACAGTTGTTAAATGATTGTAAACAAAAATAGTGCTCTTTTTTTAAGGACGGACAGCATTTATTAAAAATAATTCTGTTCCAGCAATATTGTATTGAAGAGAGAGTTGGCCATTATCGCTAATGCTTCCTGTAAGAGTAGCATTATTATCTTGGCTAAATGCTTTTGTTAGTCGGAAAGAACCATTTTCTTGGTTTCCTTCTACTGTTACATCGTAATAAGTAGTTTGAAGTAAATTGGCAGTTGATGTGCCAAAAGAAACTTTAGCTGTCGTGATAAGGAAGTCAATTTTTACTAAGCGATCATCAGTCTTTGTAATGACGATTTGATCAATATCAGCTTTAGGAGTAATATCCGCCTGTCCTTGTCCTGTTTTTGCAGAAATTGCAGTGACTTGATATGTACCTTCTACCGCAGATGCAGTATTTGCAATATCGTCAGGTTCACAAGAGAATAGGAAAAAAGAAAAGGTGAATAGTATAGTGCTAAAAGTGATGTATTTATTCATTTGATATCTATGGGTTAAGTGATGGAAAGAGAAGTTATGTGATTGAATTAAATTTACGCATTTATAATGACAATAAATTGTATTATTCAAAGAATGTATTATAGATATTAAAACCGTTAGTCTCTATTAAATGTTTTGGCGAAACCTATGTTTTTTGCACCCTGTTAAAAAAAACTAAGAAGTCTTCTCAAAAAGCATAGTTGTGTGATCAATATCATTTATATAAGTGCTCAGTAAATGTATATTTGTCGCATTGTTTATTACTATAGAAAAATCGGAAAATTCAGTTAACATGAACAAGAAAACAATCTTAATGATCTTAGATGGTTGGGGAATCGGTCCTGATCCTAAAGTTTCTGCTATCGATCAAGCAAAAACTCCATTTATCGACTCATTATATACAAAATATAAGCATAGTAAATTAGAAGCTTCAGGTTTAGCAGTTGGTCTTCCAGACGGTCAAATGGGTAACTCTGAAGTAGGGCACATGAACCTAGGTGCTGGTCGTGTTGTTTACCAAATGCTTGTTCGTATTAACCAAGCTGTAGAAGACGGTTCTATTGCCGATATCGCAGAATTAAAAGATGCGTTTAAATACGCTCAAGACAATAATAAGAAAGTTCACTTTATGGGATTGGTTTCTGATGGTGGTGTTCACTCTCATGTCAATCACTTAAAAGGACTTTTATCAGCAGCAAATACAGCAGGTCTTTCTAAAGATCAAGTATTTGTTCATGCATTTACAGATGGTCGTGACTGTGACCCTATGTCAGGTAAAGGTTTTATTGCTGATGTAGAAAAGCATATGTCTGAGACTACAGGTCAATTGGCTTCAGTAGTAGGTCGTTACTATGCAATGGATAGAGATAACCGTTGGGAAAGAGTTGCTTTAGCTTACAATGTTATGGTAAATGCAGAAGGAACTAAAGTAGACAACGTTGACGCTGCTATTCAAGCATCATATGACGAGGGTGTAACAGATGAATTTATCAAGCCAATCGTTAACACTGTTGATGGTGAGCCTGTTGCTAAAATCGAAGAAGGTGATGTAGTATTATGTTTCAACTTCCGTACTGACCGTGGTCGTGAAATTTCTCAAGCGTTATCTCAAAGAGATATTCCAGAAGGAGGAATGAAGAAGTTGGATATCAACTACATTACAATGACAATGTATGATGAGACTTTCAAAGGAGTGAAAGTTTTATTCCATAAAGATAACTTAACGCAAACTTTAGGAGAAGTTTTAGAGAGTGCAGGTAAGAAGCAAATTAGAATTGCTGAAACTGAAAAGTATCCTCACGTAACTTTCTTCTTCTCAGGTGGTCGTGAAACTGAATTTGAAGGTGAAACTCGTTTATTAGCTCCTTCTCCGAAAGTAGCTACTTACGATTTACAACCTGAAATGAGTGCTTACGATATCAGAGATAAAATTGTTCCAGAATTAGAGAAAGAAGACGTAGACTTCGTTTGCTTGAACTTTGCTAATGCTGATATGGTAGGTCATACAGGTGTATTCGAAGCTGCAGTAGCTGCTTGTGAAGCTGTAGATGCTTGTGCAAAAGCTGTTGTTGAAGCAGGTTTAGACCATGGTTATTCATCTATCGTAATTGCCGATCATGGTAACTCAGATGTGATGATGAACCCTGATGGATCTCCAAACACTGCACATACAACTAACTTAGTACCTTGTATCTTTGTTGATCCTGAGTTTGATGGTGAAATCAAAGATGGTAAGTTAGGTGATATCGCTCCAACAGTATTAAAAATTGTAGGTGTTGATCAACCAGAAGAAATGACAGGTGTTAGCTTAATCTAAGCAACTCCATCATAAATATTTTAAGAGCCACTTTCTAATTATATAAGAAAGTGGCTTTTTTATTGTTGTTATTAATACAGAATCATAATGTATTCTTTAACTTAGTATACTCATACATCATTCACTTTTACGCTACATTTTAGAACATGTCAGATTTAGGGAAAGTAATATCTATTGTTAATCAAAAAGGAGGAACAGGAAAAACGACAACAACAACAAACCTTGGCGTAGCTTTAGGAAAGTTGGGTCGTAAAGTCTTATTGATTGATATGGATGCTCAAGGAAACATGACATTTCACTTCGGATTACAGAATGAATATGTCAAATCCATGTCTCATGTTTTATTGGAAGGTGAAAAACTAAAAAATATTGCGGTAACAAAAGAAGAAGTAGATATCGCACCTGCCGATGTTTCATTAGCAGATGCAGAATTATCCATGGTTACTGCAGAAGGGAGAGAATTTATTTTAAAGCAGGCGATCAAAAAAGCAAGATCAAAGTATGATTTTATTCTTGTTGATTGTGCCCCGGCATTATCCATATTAAGCATTAATGCATTAACAGCCTCCGACCATATTTTGGTTCCTCTACAAATGGAAGTCTTAAGTATGCAAGGCTTATCACAGATATTAGAGACCGTCTTCCAAATTAAAGAGAACCTTAACGAAGACCTTACGATTTTAGGTATTCTTCCTGTGATGTTCGATACAAGACGAACAATTACAATGGAAATTCTTAATCATATTAAAGAGAACTTTGGTATCCGTGTTTTAGAAAATAATATAGGAATAGATGTAAAATTGGTAGAAGCACCTTCTTTTGGAAAATCTATCTTTGAATATGCACCTTTATCAGCAGGAGCAATGGCTTATATGCGAGTTGCTAGAGAATTTTTGTCGATTTTACCTAAGTAAATTTAATTTTATAAAGTAAAGAATATAATAAATCGAAGACTAACTATTTGTAAGGAACAATTGTTTAAAAAAAGTCGTAAATTATTGAATAAGCATTTATATATGTCTGATATATAAGTGTTTGTGATTCATTGAATTTTATTGATATTATCGATTATTGCTATAATAATCATGTCCTTTTATTCGTTGGAGGAATAAAGTTTAACTGTTGTATTACTTAAGGTAACTACCCATTATCAAACGATTCAGGGTTTGAAAACTGTTACATCATAATACTTAATTTATACCCAAATAACTATCTATCTAAATGGCACTTGGAGATAACATTAAGAAGGATCGTCTACTTAGTAGAGATGATGCTTCAGCTGGAAATGGCCGTCCAAAAAAACTACATCAAGACTGTGATGAAATTAAAGTTGAAGTGAAACAATTAAAGCAAAAGCTAAAAGCATTAGAAAAAACTGCTTTGCTTGTTGAAACTTCATTAGACGGTAAAATTCTATCATGCAATAAGCAATTCGCAAATACTTTTGGTTACTCAACCTCAGAATTACTTAAAGAACCGTTAGCGAAACTATTATCACCGGATACACCTCAAAATTTTGCTGATAGCATTTTTTCAATTGTTGAAAAAGGTGAAGTATATACCGGAACCACAAAACATATTACCAAAGAAGGTAAAGATGTTTGGTTGGAAGTTACCATCTCTCCAATTATTGATGAACATAAACGCCTAGAAAAGTATATAATGCTTGGCATGGATGTTACTGATTTAATGGAAAGAGAGGAAAGATTTGCAGATGTACAGTCGGAGTTGGATTCCAGAATTAATATCTTCAATACTGCAGCACTAGTTTCTGAAACAGATTTATACGGTACTATCACCTTTGCGAATGAGACATTTGCTAAACTTTCTGGTTTTACACAGGAAGAATTGATAGGAAAACCACATAGTGTTGTAAGACACCCAGCTAATCCAAAATCATTATTTAAAGAATTATGGGATAAAGTACAGAATGGACAAATGTTCCAAGGTACTTATCGCAACTTAGCTAAAGACGGTAGCCACTATTGGGTGCAAGCGACGATTGCACCCGTTTTAGGGGCTGACGGAAAACCAGTAAAATATATCGGGGTTCGTTTTGATGTTACCAAACAAATGGACCAAGAAAAAGAAATGGAAGCTGTTCAGGAAGTGATTTCTGAGTCCACAGGTGTATTGGTAATGGACTTGGATGAAAATATTCTTGAGGCGAACCCATTAATCACAAATATCTTAGGCTATCATTCTGAAAGTGAATTAATAGGGAAATCACATAGTGACTTAATTCCTGATGAACCTACTCATCAGGCAATGGATAGAGAAAGGAAAGCCAATCTAAACAATGGTAAGTTCTACAAAAATACCTTTAAAAGAATAGATGCTAGAGGTAATGTAAAATGGTTGGAAGGTACTTACAATGTTGTAAAAGATTATGAAGGTAATAACAATAAGATCATTGTTTACTTACAAGATGTAACTGCCAGACGTTTAGCCAATGCTGATAATAGAGGTAAAGTAGCTGCGATTGATAATAGTTATATGCGTGTTGAATTTGACCTTGATCGTCATATTCTCGACTGTAATGATTTATTTTCTGAAGGTGTTGGTTTTTCAAAAGACGAACTGATAGGATTAGATCATATCAATTTAGTGGATGAGGAATATGGTAAGTCTCAGGAATATGCTGATTTCTGGAATAAATTAAGAAATGGCGAATTCGATAAGAACGTTTATAAACGTAAAGTAGCAGGCGGTAGAGAGGTTTGGTTACAAGCTACCTATAACCCTGTAAGGGATCAGGATGGTAATATATATAAGATCGTAAAAATCTGTGAGGATGTAACTGCTAGAAGATTAGCCAACTCAGATAATAGAGGTAAAATTGCCGCGATCGACAACAGTTACATGCGAGTAGAGTTTGACTTGAATCGTTGTATTTTAGATTGTAACGATCTATTTGCTGAAGGCGTTGGTTTCTCTAAAGATGAACTGATTGGTTTGGACCATATTAATTTAGTAGAAGAGAAATATGGTAAATCACAAGAATATGCTGATTTTTGGAACAAATTAAGAGCTGGTAATTTTGACAAAAACGTCTACAAACGTAAAGTAGCGGGCGGTAAAGAAATATGGTTACAGGCCACTTATAATCCAATAAAAGACCAAGAAGGTGAAGTTTATAAAATTGTAAAGATCTGTGAGGATGTAACTGCTAGACGATTGGCCAACTCAGATAATAGAGGTAAAATTGCCGCGATCGACAACAGTTACATGCGAGTAGAGTTTGACTTGAATCGTTGTATTTTAGATTGTAACGATCTATTTGCTGAAGGTGTTGGTTTCTCCAAAGATGAGCTGATTGGTTTGGATCATATTAATTTAGTAGAAGAGAAATATGGTAAATCACAAGAATATGCTGATTTCTGGAATAAATTAAGAAATGGCGAATTCGATAAAAACGTCTACAAACGTAAAGTAGCAGGTGGTAAAGAAATATGGTTACAGGCTTCTTACAACCCAATAAAAGATCAAGAAGGCAATGTTTATAAGATTGTAAAGATTTGTGAGGATGTAACTGCTAGACGATTAGCGAATGCTGATAACAGAGGTAAGATTGCTGCAATCGATAATAGCTATATGCGAGTAGAGTTTGACTTGAATCGCTGTATTTTGGATTGTAATGATCTATTCTCACAGGGTGTAGGTTTCTCTAAAGATGAATTGATTGGTTTGGACCATATTAATTTGGTAGAAGAGAGCTATGGCAAATCACAAGAATATGCTGATTTCTGGAATAAGTTAAGAGCAGGTAATTTCGATAAGAACGTTTATAAGCGTAAAGTAGCAGGCGGTAGAGAAGTTTGGTTACAAGCCACCTATAATCCAGTGAAAAACCATGAAGGTGAAGTTTATAAAATTGTAAAGATCTGTGAGGATGTAACCGCTAGACGATTAGCGAACGCTGATAACAGAGGTAAGATTGCTGCAATTGATAATAGTTATATGAGAGTAGAGTTTGACCTTGACCGTCATATAATAGATTGTAATGACATTTTTGCAGAAGAAGTAGGTTTCTCTAAAGAACAGCTTATTGGATTAGATCATAAAAATCTAGTAGGTGAAAGTTACGGTAACTCAAAAGAATACGAACAATTCTGGAATAACTTAAGAGCGGGTAACTTTGATAAGAACGTTTATAAACGATTTGCAAATGGAGGCAAAGAAATTTGGCTTCAAGCAACCTACAATCCGGTAAGGGATCAAGAAGGAAACATTATTAAGATTGTAAAAATTGCAGAGAATGTAACAGATCGTCGTCTTAATAACTCAGAAAATAGAGCGAAAATTAAAGCCATTAATGAGGTACAAGCAGTAGTAGAATTTGACCTTAATGGTAATATTCTAGATTGTAATGATCTGTTTGAAACAACTACTCAATATTCAAAAAATGAATTAGTTGGCAAACACCATAGAATGTTGGTAGAAGATAGCATGGCTAATTCTATCGAATACGAACGCTTCTGGGATAAACTGAATCAAGGTGTAAATGATGAAGGAGTTTACCGAAGAGTTAGAAAAGATGGTCAGATTATGTGGCTTCAAGCTACTTACAATCCAATCTTTGACTTGAACAACAATGCCTATAAGGTAATTAAATATGCTACTGATATTACCGATCAGGTTGAAACACAAAGAAGAGCAGAAGCACTGAAAAATGAGTTGGAATCTAGAGTAAACGCCTTCAACTCAGCAGCCTTAATGTCTGAAACGGATTTACATGGTACAATTACTTTTGCCAATGAAACGTTCGCTTCCTTATCAGGTTATACTGTTGATGAATTGATAGGTAAACCACATAATATTGTAAGGCACCCGTCAACCCCTAAGGAAACATTTAAGGAATTATGGGCGACAATTCAATCAGGTAAGGTATTCAAAGTGAAATACCGAAATAAGAAGAAAAATGGCGGATATTATTGGGTAGATGCTACCATTGCACCAGTGTTGGATGCCGAAGGCAAACCGGTGAAATTTATTGGTATTCGATTCGATATTACCAATCAAATGGAACAACAAGTAGAGAAAGATGGTATTGATGCTGCGATTTCGAAATCATCTGGTGTACTTGAGTTTACAATGGATGGAGAAATATCATCAGCCAATGATACAGTATTAGAGATGCTGGGGTACAATGAAGGTGAACTATTAGGAAATCCTCATGATACTTTAGTTCCGGTTGACCAAGATGCTACGATTAGGAATAAAGAACTCTGGGCGAAGTTACAAAAAGGTCAATATACTGTAGATTCATTCAAGAGGGTAACTAAAGATGGTCGAGAAATATGGCTGGAAGGTTCCTACAACCCAATTCAGGATTATGATGGGAACTATGTGAAAGTAGTAGCCTATTTACAGGATATTACTTCAAGACGTCAACAAAATGCAGATAATAGAGGTAAAATTGCCGCCATTGATGCATCGTATATGCGTGTTGAGTTTGACTTAAAAGGACACATCCTTGATTGTAATGATATTTTCTGTGAAAATACGGAATACAGTAAAGAAGAACTTCTAGGATCGCACCATAGTATGTTGGTAGAACGAGCTTATGGAGAGTCTGCAGAGTATAAAAACTTCTGGGAAAAACTAGGTCGTGGTGAGTTTGATAGAAATGTCTATAAACGATTTACCAAGTCAGGAAAAGAAGTGTGGTTACAAGCTACCTATAACCCTGTAAAAGATCATGATGGTAATTTCTATAAAGTTGTAAAAATTGCCGAGGATGTAACCGCAAGACGATTAAGTAACGCTGAAAACCGAGGTAAAATAAATGCGATTCTTAAAGCCCAAGCATCTGTCGAGTTTGACTTGAATGGTAATATTCTGAATTGTAATGATAATTTCTTAGCTACAACAGGATATCGACTTGAAGAAATACAAGGGAAGCATCACAGTATGTTTGTTGAATCGAGTTATGCTAGCAGCTTCGAGTATAAAAACTTCTGGGAGAAGTTAAGGCAAGGAGAGTTTGATAATGGGGAGTATAAGCGAATCAATAAAGCAGGTGAAGAAATTTGGCTGCAAGCAACATATAACCCAATTGAAGATGCGGAAGGAAACATCTTTAAAGTAGTGAAATACGCTACGGATGTAACAGAGTTTAAAACGGCATATAATGCATTATCTGATTTCCTAGATGAGTTAGCCAAGGGTAATTTTGATGCCAAGATTGATTTAGGAAATATCAATATGGACTCAGATATCGGTAGAATGATTGATAATAACCGATCACTTAGAGATAACCTGAAAAACTTTATTGATGAAATTAATAAGGTAGTACATATCGCCGGAGATCAAGGTAAGCTGGATGAACGTTTGGCGATTGAAGGAGCTCAAGGAGCATGGAAAGATTTATCAGATGCATTTAATAACCTATTGGAATCCATCTCCAATCCAATTCTTGAATTCCAGGACTTAACGAAAAACCTATCTCAAGGGGATTTATCGAAACGATTTACTGGAAATGCACAAGGGGATATCAAGCAAATGGCTGATGGTCTAAATGAAGCCTTAGATAATTTACAGACCTTACTATTAGAGATTGAAAACATGTCCAATACGGTAGCGAGTTCATCAGAACAGATGAAAGACAAGTTCGATACGATGGACAAGTCAACAACTACAGTGGTTGATGCGATTCAAGGAATTTCATCAGGTATGTTGGAACAGGTAGCAAGAACGGATGAATCTTCGAAATTGGTTGAAGATATCTTATCAGCCGCAGAAGATACAGGTAATAAAGCACATGTCATTAACCGATCAGCTGAATCTGGTATGGAATCCTGTCAGAACGGTATGCAAATCGTGAAGCACTTGGTAGAAAACATGAATGCGATAGAAAACTCAGCAGGATCTACATCAGGATCGATTGAGGTATTAGCCAAACGATCTGAAGAAATTTCTAGAGCACTGACAGTAATTACTGATATCGCATCCCAAACGAACCTACTAGCCCTAAACGCAGCAATTGAGGCCGCAAGAGCAGGTGAAGCCGGTAGAGGTTTCGCAGTAGTAGCGGAAGAGATTCGTAAGCTTGCTGAAGATTCAAGACAATCGGCCGGTGGTATTGAGAAGGTAATTCAAGATGTTCAAAAAGACGTTGGATTAGCCACTAAAGCCATTGATAAAATGGAAGAAGCGGTACAAGTCGGTAATGAAGCAACGAAAGATGCATCAGAGGTATTCAAAACTATTTTGGATTCTTCTGAAGAAACTCTGAATCTATCGAAAGACGTATTAGAGGCAACAGATACTCAGAAATCATCTATTGATTCCGTTGTTCAGAACATTGAAAAAATTGTTGTCGTTTCTGAAGATACTGCAGCTGGAACCAAAAACGTGGCAGGGGTTGCAGATGAAATGTCTGGTTCAGTAAGAGAAATGGGTGAAACATCCGACGAGCTGAATAAAGTGGCATCTCAACTGAAATCAGGTGTAAGTAAATTCAAGTTGAAATAAGAAAATAGCTATGCGGGGTGTGTAGTTGTATACACCCCGTTTTATCTACATTCATAAACTATTGACGACAATTATGAATCTGGAAGAACCAAATGAGTTACCATCATCGAATGATGATAAAATGGCTTCTGCTGTTGAAATGAACCGCATAGAAACGGAGCAAGAGAAGAAAAGTAATATTATCGTTTTTAGACTTGGCGAAGAAGAATACGGTTTACATATCGATCAGATCAAAGAAGTTGTAATAACTCCTAGAATAACGAAAGTGCCATTAACTCCATCGTATGTAAAAGGAGTGGCCAACATCAGAGGTAACATTCTAGCCATCATTGATCTAGAAGATAAATTCTCTCTGAATAGAACAATTAGCGAAACTAGTGGATATACTTTAGTAGTAGAAAGCCATGAGTATAATATGGCAATTTTGGTTAAGGATGTACCTAATACCTTATCCGTTGCCGACACAGACATAGACTACTCACCATCGGTAGTAGCAGATATGCAAGGTGAACACGACTATATCAACGGTATCATTAAAATTGATGACCGTCTGATTATATTAATTGATATTTTTAAGATCATCACAAAAGAAGATTTAAAACCTGTAATAGGAGCATAATTGTTCTTTGGTGATGTAATTATTTTAACTCTCATTATCATGGGCAAAAAAGTTTTAATCGTAGATGACTCTTTATATATGCGTTCAATCATAAAAGATGCATTGGAGAGTGAAGGCTATGATATTATTGGTCAGGCGTCTAATGGAGTAGAAGCCATTGACCTCGCTTTAGATTCTGAACCAGACTTAATCACTTTGGATAATATTTTACCAGACATGTTAGGGTTGGATATACTGAAAACACTAAAAGAAGAAGAGCTGGAATCCAAAATAATAATGATTAGTGCTGTAGGCCAACAATCTGTTGTTGACGAAGGAATGAATCTTGGTTTAGATAGTTACTTAGTAAAACCATTTACGCCAGAACAACTAACAGAAGCAATCAATCAAATAATGTAACAACTGTAACTGTTACAAAACACCCAATTTTGCTGTAACGGATGAAAGAAGAAGAACTTAAACAGATATTTTTAGCAGAGGCACAGGATAGCTTTGAAGAATTGAACCGATTGTTTACTCAGCTGGAGAAAAATCATTCCGATAGAGAAGCAACCGAAGCAATCTTTAGAATCATCCATACGATCAAAGGAAATGCTGCTGCCATGGGTTTTGAGGATGTGGCTTCTATTGGACATCTGTTGGAAGACATCTTCAGCGAAATCCGAAAAGGAAAAATTATACTAACCTCAATGGTTTTCAATGATCTTTTTAAAGCTATCGATAAGCTGGGAGAAATGATTGTTGGTATCAAAGAGGATAAAAAAGTACCCTATAAAGGACTGAGGGCAAAACTAAAAGTTATACTCAGAAACCTAAAAGGAGAAATTGAATTTGAGGCGACCCAAGGTGGAGAATCATCAGAAGAAAAAGATCAGGCTTTAGATGAAATTCTTTCTCAGAAAAAAGAATTATCTGAAGAGCATAAAGAAGAAATATTAGCATCAGAACAACCTGTTCCTATTGGCGTACCTTTAGCTGAAGAATTTAAAGAAGAGAGTTCAGATAAGAAATCGAAAATAACCTTCTCTGATTTTGTTCAAGTACCTGTAAGTAAACTAGATACTTTACTTAATTTAGTAGGGGAATTAGCGATAGAAAAAGACAGGATTATTGCTCAAGGCGCTAGTATTGGTGCTACAAATGAATATACTCGTCTTTACAGAATTACATCAGATTTACAATACTCTGTAATGGGGGTAAGGTTAGTTCAGGTAGGTGCATTATTCCATAAATTTCATCGTATCGTAAGAGATGTAGCAACATTAGAAGGGAAAAAAGTAAACCTTCAGTTGGAAGGAACTGAGATTGAAATAGATAGAAATGTTTTGCAAATTATTTCCGATTCTATGATTCATCTGGTTCGGAATGCAGTCTCACATGGTATTGAAAGCCCTGAAGAAAGGATCAAAAAAGGCAAAAATCCAGAAGGCACAATTCTTCTTAGAGCATCATCAGATAAAGAATATGTAATCATCGAGGTGATCGATGACGGTAATGGTGTTAATGTCGAGAAAGTACGAAAAAAAGTGCTTGAAAAAGGATTAGCCACACATGATGCCTTGAGTACTTTATCGGATGATGATATTGTAAAATTTATTTTTGAACCTGGGTTTTCTAGTGTAGATAATGTAACCTCTGTCAGCGGCCGAGGAGTCGGGATGGATGTGGTAAAAAAGGCGGTTGATGCTGTAGGTGGTAAGATCAATACAAAAACTGAGTTAGGAAAAGGAACAACATTCAGTTTAAGCTTACCAAGTTCTATGGCCGTAAAATCGGCCCTTCTGTTTGTTATCAATGAAACAGAATATGCTATTCCATTATCCTTTACTGAAGCTGTAATCTCTGTGAAAAAGTCAGAAATACACAAAGTTGGCAACGGCTTAGTCACTTCTCACTTAGAAGAGACAATATCTGTCATGTTTTTACGTGATATATTTGAGTGCAAAGAACCAGACGATTTAACAGCACCACACTTATTGCATAGAAGCTTCGACGAAATTGATGATCATGAGTCGAAGATTAATATAGTTGTAGTTTCGGTAGATAACAGAATGATAGGTTTTGTTGTTGATAGGTTATTACAACAGAAAGAAATTATTGAGAAACCTTTAGGAAAACCTGTAGAAAATGCTCGCTTTATCAGTGGAGCAACAATTTTAGGAAATGGAAATGTATGTTTAGTATTAGATGCAAACGACATTTCAGAATTTCTTTTTAAACCCGTTTTTGCTACAGTTTAACTATAAAACGAAGAAAAAAGATTGTCATGATTCAATCAAAATTTTCAGTTGAAAACTCATATCTAATTAACGATATCACAAATATTGCTTTAGGAAATGTAGCAACTGCATTGTCTAAAGTATTAAAAGATGAAATACTGGTACGTAATGTCCAAGAGGTAACAGATCTCAAAAGTGATCAACTTTTAAGAAAAGATTATAAAGGAGATCTTTTTGTCTTAACAACTGATATCATCGGTGATATGAAAGCAGAGACAATGTTGATTATCCATAAAGATGATGAGCAAGGTATTATTGAAAAAATTCTACCTAGAACAGAATGGGGAAAAAAAGAAATGAGAGAGGCGATGTTATTAGAACTTGATAATATTCTAATTGCAGCTTTTGTTACAAAATTGGCCAACTTATTCAACAATACAATTTATGGTCATGTCCCTGGAGTGAAAGAAATGACGCAAGAGAAGTTTGATGCTTATATTCAAGAAAGAGAACAAGGAATGACAGCTTCTTATGCCTTAAGAGCAGAATTAGGGGCATTCAAATCTAGAATCAATATGGAATTGATTTGTCTATTTGATGAAACACTGATTCCGGTTGTCAATAATTTTGATATGGAAAAAGCATTTGTGGGGCATCAAGAAGAATCAAAAGGTGAAGATGCTAAAAAAGGGTTCTTCCAAAGTCTATTTGGTTAAGCTTAGAACATACTCAGTTGTTCTTGCCCATATTTAGTGTGACCTTCATGTTGTAATAACCACTTTTTTCTTCCTATTCCACCAGCATATCCGGTTAATGAACCATCACTACCGATGACTCTATGGCAAGGAATAGCCAATGCAATTGGATTTTGTCCATTGGCAGCACCTACAGCCCTTATAGCTTTAGGATTACCAATTCTCTCAGAAATATCTAAATAGGATACAACTCTACCATACTGTACCTTACAGAGTTCATTCCATACCTGCTTTTGGAATGGGGTACCTTGTAAATCAATGGCAAATTCAAATCCTAATTTACTATTCCCATTAAAATAATTATCCAACCATTCAATGGCGTCCATTGTATGTGGGTTAGGACGATCTTGTTGAATAGATTCATCCTCGTTAAGAAAACGGATTTTTGAAACACCTCTTGGAGTTGCTTCTACAAGCATTAATCCTAGAGGTGTTTCAATATAATCTCTGAAAGTTGTTTCGCTCATCTGAAATATAACTTTCTATTGTAAATTAAATTCGTAATGCTTTTTTTCTAACTACACCAATTAAAGACATAGTAACAGCTAAAAAAGCAGCTACTCTAGCGATAAAATCACCGTATTGAGTATATATCGTTTCAACTTTATTGAGTCTTACTTTACCTGCCTCAGCACCCATAGTTCCATAAGCAATTGGATCAAGTATTTCACCTTTTTGGTTAATAAAACATGAGATACCTGTATTGGCAGATCTAGCAATATTTTTTCTTGTTTCTATAGCTCTTAATGATGAAAAAGCTAGATGTTGAGTATGTCCCGGAGTGTCATTCCACCAACCATCATTAGTGATGACAGTTAAAAAGTCTGCACCTTTCTTTACATACTCAGTTACATATTCTCCATAAACAGATTCATAACAGATAATAGGCCCTACGGCGGTCGTATCATTACTAAATACAGCTCTTTCTTCTTGTCTTCCTAAACCTCCAGAACTACCTCCAAAATTGAGAATGATAGCTTTTAGAATATTTGGAAAAGGAATAGTTTCCACACCAATCACTAATTGAGATTTATGATAGAACTGTAGAGGATCATTATTTTCAAAACGTATTGCAGTATTGAAGACATCGTAATATCCAATATTTTTAGAATATCGAGACGTTTCACTCAATGGTTCTTTACCGTAAATTTCATAGGTATCTGCACCACTTACGAGAGTAGTATTGGGATACTTACTCATCAACTGATTAATCTTTCGAATATCTCCGCTACGTTCTGGGTGTAATTCATCAATATTATTACTGATAGATGTTTCTGGCCAGAATACATATTTAGTGTTAGGTGTGATAGCTTCTTTAGTAAGTTGCATCATTCTATCCACTTGCTTTGCAGGAGGAATGTAAGTAGTTGTATTTTGTTCTCCAGTACGAGCGTTGTATTGGAATTTTTCTGAGTAACAATCAATATTTGGTTGTACTACCACTACTTCTATTTCTTCACCAACTTCTTCATAGGTATAGAAAATATATAGAGAAATACATATAGGAATAGTTAAGTAGAAGAATATTGATACAATCTTTCTTCCACTAACCATAAAACTGAAGAAATAAGCATTCAGTAATAAAATCCAAAGAGAACCACCAAACGCTCCTGTATATTCATACCATTGGGCAAGTTTTGGATAGAAACTCAATACATTACCTAAGTTTAACCAAGGCCATGAGAACTCCCAAAACATGTGTATATATTCAAAAGTAAGGTACCAACAAACAAAGTCTATATGCAGGTATTTACCTTTTGATACTCGTTTTGTATGATAAAATGCTAAGAATGGAAGTGCCATTAAAGCTGCATTTGCTCCCCAAGCGCCAAAAGTAGCCCAATAAGATGCATACCAAAGCCACCAATAACCTACAAAGTTGAAAACGAAAAAGGCTAAGAAAGCAAAGCCATAGATTTTCCATCCCTTGAATTTTTTATCACTAATTGATATTACTCTTTCTATCTCAAGAAGAGGAACAAATCCTATAAATACCAACGGAAGGGCTCCATGCCAAGCTAATCCCAGACATAAACCACTCAAAATGGATAGTAACCAAGGGTACCATTTTTTTTCAGAGTTGTTAGTTATGAAGTCGAACAGTAGTTTTCTCATGCTTCGTCTTTGTATTTATATTTATTTCCTTTCGGTTTCTTTTCAACTTTCTTTCCTTCAACGACTACAACAATTTCTCCTTTTGGAGGAACTTCAGTGTAGTATTCGGCCAATTCTTTTAGAGACCCTCTTTTTGTTTCCTCATGAAGCTTGGAAAGCTCTCTTGATACAGAAGCTTTACGTTCTTCACCCCAAGCTGAAGACAATTGCTCTAAAAATTTTACAAGACGATGTGGCGACTCGTAAAATACCATTGTTCTTTGCTCTTCTGCTAATTCAGTGATTTTAGTTTGACGACCTTTTTTATGAGGTAAAAAACCTTCAAAAGTAAAACGGTCAGCAGGAAGTCCAGAGTTAACCAATGCAGGAACAAAAGCTGTTGGTCCAGGCAATGTTTCTACTTTAATATCTGCTTCCCCACATGCTCTTACTAGCATATATCCAGGGTCTGAAATAACTGGAGTTCCAGCGTCAGAAACTAAAGCGATTTTTTCACCTTTTTGTAATCTTTGGAGGAGTCCCTCAACAGTTTTATGTTCATTGAAAGCATGATGACTTTGAAGGTTACTCTTGATATCAAAATGCTTCAATAACTTTCCTGTATTACGGGTATCTTCTGCTAAAATTGTATCTACTTCGTTAAGAATGCGAAGTGCTCTTGCAGTGATATCTTCCAAATTCCCAATTGGTGTTGGGACTATATATAATGATATTTCTTCCATATTTCGTATTTATGAAACAAAGATAAGGATATGCCTTTTTGATTATACAGATGATACTCTAAAAAATAATTAACTCATGAATTAATTATCGATATAAGGGTTTATTATATCTTAATGGATGCAATCTCAAATAAAAGACTAACTTAGATAAAAGATTAAAAACCTCGGATCATGAAAAAGTGCCTCTCCAAGACTATTTTACTTCTACTCTTTCTTACTTCAACCTATACATTAAAAGCACAGCATAAATTTGTTTTTGGGATTTGTGCAGGTTTGAATACTGCAATTAATGGAAAACTAACGGCTCATTCAAATGTAGGGTTACAAGGAGGTTTTGAGATTGGAGATCATCTGAATGATAACACATTATTGACATTATCCTTAAAAGGCTCTTCTCTTAATACTAGAGATGATGATTATAACTATTGGTCTTTTACTTCTATAATGGGAAAATACCGATATATCTTAACTAAAGAAAAGAAAGTACACCCTTATTTATTTATTGGAGCTGGAGCTGTAAATATAAATCGACCGCGACATCATGATAATGAAGCCATAGATAATATTTGGAATTTAGGTATTCAGGCAGGGCCAGGTATAGATATAGGGATTTTTACCACATATATTCAATATCAATATTCTGGTAAAGCCGAAATGTGGGGGACAATGATTCCCTTACATACACTATCCTTTGTTTTTGGGGTTTATTTATAAAGAAAAAGGCTGCATACTCGAAAGAATACGCAGCCTTTTTCCTTATAAAAAACTAAACTACTTAGTGATCTTCACTTTATTAAGGATAGCTTCAATTATTTCTTTTGTAGAAATATTATCTGCCTCAGCCTCGTAGTTAAGAGTGATACGATGGTTTAAAACATCGTAAGCAATTTCTTTAATATCCTCTGGTAAAACATAATCTCTACCATCAAAGAATGCAATAGCTTTTGCAGCTCTGTGTAAATTGATAGAAGCACGAGGTGAAACACCAAATTGGATATATTGAGCTTCTTCATTTAAACCGTAATCCTTAGGGAAACGAGTAGCGAAGATTAAATCAATAATATATTGTTCTAGAGACTCACTAACTTTTACTTCGTTAATGGCATCTCTAATCGCAAAAATGTCATCTTTCGATAAGATTGAACGTACAGAATCATCAAATGATTGATTTGACATTCTACGCATTACTTCCAACTCATCCTCTTTTCTTGGATATTGGATGTATACCTTCAACATGAAACGGTCAACTTGTGCTTCAGGAAGAGGGTACGTTCCTTCTTGTTCAACAGGGTTTTGAGTAGCAAGTACTAAGAACGGTCTATCTAATTTGTAAGTAGTATCCCCAATAGTTACTTGTTTCTCTTGCATAGCCTCAAGTAATGCTGCTTGAACTTTTGCTGGAGAACGGTTCACCTCATCGGCAAGTACCAAATTAGAGAAAACGGGTCCTTTCTTTACTTCGAATTTTCCTTGTTGTTGGTTATAGATCATTGTACCAATCACATCAGAAGGAAGTAAGTCTGGCGTAAACTGAATACGTTGGAAATCCAAATGCAAAACATTTGAAAGTGTATTTACAGTTAATGTTTTTGCCAAACCAGGAACACCTTCTAATAGAACGTGACCGTTTGTAAATAGTCCAATTAATAATCTATTGACCATGTAGTCTTGTCCAACTACTACTTTTCCTACTTCTGAAATTACTTCATGTATTTTCTCATGAAGTGCCTTATGATCTGCCATATTTTTTTACAAAAACGTTTTAGGTTTTCTACTGACACAGTTTTATGTACAGTTATGCAATTTACACCTTGAAAACAATAATTGTTGATATTCATTTAAGGGTAAAGAAATTTTAACTTTTAGTAACAGAAGAAAAGCTTTTTGACTATCTGTAATAGTGTCACCATTAAAGTAAAAGACATAAAAAAATGCCAAGAAGATTGATCTTGACATTTTTCTTAATGCAGAACCCTGAATTTTGTTCGATAGTTTAAGACAGAATTCCATGATTCATCTCATATCAAAGTTCCGTTTTATTCTGTTAGTTGCTTTCAATTAAGTAGTACTTCAAACTTAGTTATTGCTTGTTCCAATTCAATTCAAATTCATTTCATAACATACTCTATTCAACTTTATGTTGCGTAAGATCGTTGGTAGTTTGCTCAATCGTGTTGTCTGGTTCATTTTGGTTCTCAATTGTCAAATTATTCGATAAACCTAATAATATGACGACAATAAGAAGTACAAAGAAAGCATATAGTTTGTGAGATTTCATGACGTTATTATATAAGATTAATTGATTTTCTATATCACAAATATGCGTAATTAATACACTTCAGAAATTGACCGTTGTTTCTTGGTGAATATGATTTTTGTCATCTTTTTGTGAAAAGTTTAATTTAAAATTCAAATCATATGAATAACTACTTCTTTAGAATTTCTTGTGATAAATAAGAACACTGAATTATCATTTTTTATAGGAAAAAATAGCTCAGTTCCTTGCAAAACTTCAAGCATATTTTTTTATTGATCAATTCGACAAGATGAGCTATTCATCGATTTATTAATATCGACTAATACGCCGTGGCAGAAATACAAACAGCAGAAGAATTAATACGCGAACTTTATAGGCATCGAAAGGTAATTCAGCACCTTTTTAAAAGGAAAGCAGCTTCCTTTGATGAACTAACTGAGATAGCGGATGGAAAGGAAAAAGAAATCCTACAGGCAAAAGCCCGAGGAATGATTTCTTTGCAAGAGGGAGAACCTGCTCGGCTAGATGAGCGTCTTCTGAACTTTGTAGAAGACTTCTTAGAAATTAATGAAGATATTAGAAACTTTGAGGTGGATGAATCCATTAGAATCTTAAAGAAAAATATCTATCTATATGAAATGGATGAAGATGCCAGAGAAAGAGAGAGATACCTTCACCGTATTAAAAGGTCTCTTTTGAGTATTGGTAGAGTAATCCGTAAAAATGCAGCAACGTTAAGTAACTTGGTCAAACAAGAGTACAAAACAGCTTCTTCCATTGAACTCAAAAGAATAAAAATTGAGGACCATAATGAACAAGCAGAGAAACTACTTCAATTAATAACGAATGCTGAGGAACTATTAGAAAACTCATTTTTTAGAGTAGTACCCGATGAAAGTCTAAGGTTAATTGTCAATGACTTAAAAGGTACTCATTTGACGATGGCAAGGCATAACTTAATTGCTTTGCGACAGGAAATTGTAAGATTTATAAATCAAATTGCTGAGTTAGACCGACAGCATAAAAAGATCATACAGTTAAAAAAACTGCGTGATTTATATGAGTTAGAAGTAAGAACGAATATTGAAGAAGTTTTTGCTCATGAAAATGCTTTATTTTTTGATACTCAATTGCGTTTCCAAACGATGCTGGACCTAGAATACCTTAGAGGAGATGATGGTTTGGATCTCATAGAGAGAGTGGCTTTAAGACGTCAGCATAAAATTAGAATGCAGCTACAGGCAGAGTTGGATATCGATGGTGATTTATTAGACCCTCAGCAACAAAAAATGCTTCATGTAGATTTTTCGAAATTAAAGAGAGCCTTTTTCTTACAAAAAGAAGATCTACTCACTTTCGTTAAATCCTATGATTTTGGACAAGAAATGAATGATGAACAGCTAGTGAAAATTTATTGCCAAGTGGCCTTAATTTTTGAAGATGAAATGGATTTTGGTTTAGCAGAAAACCCTTTTGATGAAGCGAAACAAGTAATTTCTGAAGGAAAACAGTTTGCCTTTATTCGTCCAAAAAACTTTAAGAAATAACTTTCAAAATGAATATAGATCATAATAGCACAAGACGTGTTTTTGAATTGTTGAGCCGAGGACAATTCCTTAGTGCAAATGCAATCAAACCGGAATTGAGAAAACTGTACGACGAAGTGGATGAGTATTTCACTGCTTTTGAAAGTGTATATACTCCTTTAGGTTTTCACCTAAAAAAAGGAAACAATTATTATTACTTCTCAAGAGAAGGAGGCAAGCAGACTATTGAAGAGAAAATAGAACGATTCTATCGATATATTGACAGATTAGCATTTTTTGCCACATTTGCTCCAGGTTTTGGAGAAGGCATGCGCTTCTATATTAAAGATATTGTTCATAAATGTAATGTTGAAACAGATTTAAATGATCAGTTACAGCGTATAGCATCTGATAAAAATATCACAACCCATGATAAAGTAAGAGACCTTGTTGAAGAAATGAGAAGACAAGGGTACATGGATTGTGAAGATGATGAGAATGAAGGATTCATAGTTCTTTCATCATATAACTACCTTAAAGATATAGTTGATTTAATAGACATTGATCCAACAAGCGAATGAATACAACAGTAACACCAAAAAGATTTTTAAATAAACTGATCCTTATCAAAAGTGCAGGCTTTGATTATGCCGAAGTGGATCTTGGTGGAAATGTGCACTTCGTAGGATCAAATGGTTTTGGAAAAACTACGGTTTTAAGAGCAGTACTCTTTTTCTATCATGCTACCTCAGAAAAGAGAGAGTTGGGTATTAAAGAGCAGCAAATGTCGTTTTCTGAATATTATTTTCAGGATCTTAATGCTAGACTTATTTATGAGATTGTAACTCCAAGAGGCAAACACTGTCTAATGGTGTATAAAGCAGGAGGAAGATTACGTTTTCGTTTTATTGATGGAGGTTATAATAAAGACTTCTTCATAAAAGACCGAAAAGCTTGTAGTCACGATGAAGTAACGGAAACGTTATCAAAATTAGGAGTACCGTTCTCAGAGGAGATTAGGAGGTTTGCTGATCTTAGGAAAGTAATTTATGGTGTTAGTAAATACAATACACAGTTTAGTTTATTAAAGCCATCTGCCGGTGTAAAGAGTCATCATACCGATGGAATTCCTAAGGCGATCACCAATATCTTTAGATCATCAGGTCTAAAATCAGATTATATCAAAAGAGCTATTGCTGAAGCGGCATCTGCAGATTTTGAAATGCAACCTATTTCTTTGGAAACCATCTCAAATTTTATTCATGAATTTGATGATCAGCTAACAGATTTTGAAGATTTTGAAAAACATAGAAATGGGGCTGAAGAAATAGTATCTCTGGAGGCAGAAATTACTCAACAATTAACTTATCAGCAGCGTTTAGCAAGACAAATAGGTGGTGGAGTAGCTTTAGCAGAGAAACACTTAAGTGATAGTGAGAAGCTTCTGGCAAAGATGCAGGAAGAAGAAAACGAAATGAAGGCCAAGTATGAAAAGGCTGAAAACATCTATCAAACAAAAACAGCAGAGGTAAATCAAGAACTTGGAGAAACTAAGGCGACTTTAAAAGAGATTGAGCGACGAGAGAAAGAGTACGAGTCGATTTCTTTAGGGAACCATCAGTATACAATACAGCAAATTCTAGAACTAAGTACAGAAGGACCTAGAATCAATGACCAACTCACTTATCAGCAAGAAGTGAAGCAAATGTTGGTTGCGAAAACTGTTGAAGTTGAAGGACTGATTGAAGAACAGAAAAAGACACTTTTAAGTAAATTCTCTATCAGAAAAAATGAATTTAATGAAGAGAAGCAGATCTTAAGAGAACAACTTCATACACAGAAAGAGCGACTAATTGGTGAGAAACAATCTGTATTAGAAGAACTAAGAAATAGATTTTTTGCTCAGGAGGAAGAGCTTAGAAAAGAGCTTGATGAAGCAAAAGAAAAACGAACTAGAGCAGAAGTAGCCTTAGAAATTGAAAAAGAAAAAGATTTTTCAGAGGCACTTTTAGCAGAAAGTAATACATATAGAGTTAAACTGTCTCAAGAAATTTCAGAGTTAAAGCATAGCGTTGTAGAGATCGAAAATGCTATCAAAAATAACAAAGAAAGAAAACGACTTGAGGAGCAGCTCATTAGAAACGAAGCAAAGAATCAGCAATCAGAATTAGAAAGACAACTTAAGTTAATTACTGATGAAGTAGAAGAGTGGAAAATAAGAAAAGAGAATTACGAAGGGACTTTTAGAGCCTTTTTGGATCAGAATAAATCAGACTGGGCAGAGTCTATTGGTAAAGTTTGTGATGAGAACTTATTATCTCGTAAAGATTTAAATCCATCTATAAAAGAAGGTAATAGTTTTTATGGTGTTGAATTAGATACCTCTTCTTTAGTATCACAAGTTACCGCTACAGATGGTATTGCTTCAACATTACTAGAAAAACAGAACGCCTTAGTTCAAGCAGAAAACAACTTATCAGAGCTAGATGATATCATCGATAAAAAAGTGGCAGCTTTAATTGATGCATCAAGTAAAAAAGTCATCAAACAAGAACAGAAGTTAGAAGAGTTAAATGCTAAGGTAGAACAATTACAAACGGACTTAAAGACAGCTCGTGAACAAGAAGCTTCTATCATTGAAAAGTCAAATGTAATTAAAGAAGCAGCTTTAGTTGAACTTAGAAGAAAGCTAAGAGTTACCACAGAGTCTTGTGATGAAATTCAAGGACGTTTATCTGACCTAAAAGACGATAAATGGTCACAGGAAAGAGAAACAGGAGAGATATTTACGAATAAAATTAATGCAGTTGTTGGAGAAATTGATATAAAAATTGCCACATTAGAGAAGGAATGGGCAGCATATCAGAATGATCATAACAAGCGTATTCGTCAATTAGAAGAAGAAAGAAAAGGTTTATTAGAAGAAAAAGGAATTGATACAGGTAAACTTGATGAGGTTGAAGCTGAAATTCAAACACTGATTAGTAAACTAAAGTCTGTTGAACAAGCACAGATGATAAAAAGGGATTACGAAAAAGATAAAACGTATTACCTTGATAAAGCTGAAGAGACCAGAAATAAATTAAAACATCAGGAAAAAGAAATCGACAAGCTTAAAACGGCTTACGACAAAGCGATTGAAGAATATGAAGAGCAATTAAATTTCCTTGATGATAAGCGAGATAACTACCGAAGAACGAAGGATCAGTCTAATCATCTTTTAAAGCAGTTTAAAGCGGCCAAAGAAGAAGATGAGCAGGCGTATGAAAAGTTACAGAAATTCTTAGATGAAGGTGCGTCAAAAGTAAATGAAGCAGAAGTAAATGATGAGGATTTGTCGTTCTTATTAACTGAGTTAAGAAAGTCATTAAAGGAGCGTAGCCGTTTAACTGCATCATTTAAGTCGAAAGGTCAGATTTTTACGGGAATTTTCAGAAAAGATAATCACCTTAAAATACCTACTTTATATGCTCAATCTTCATTACAGGAGTTTATTTACCTGGCAAAAAATATTCTGCCTAGTCTATTAGATGGCGAACGTTTGAGGCATATGAAAGATCAGTTGGAAAAACAGCATAGAGAGATTATTTCTTCTGTTGCCCGACAAGTAAAAGATCTTTCAGATACCTCAGATTTAATTAAGAAGATTGTTAGAGACATTAATAATGGTTTCGCTCGAAGTAATTTTGTTGGTGTTGTAAAGTCTATTGAGCTAGAGTATAATGAAAACAATACACCACTTCTAACAACACTGAAAAAGATCTATCGATTGAATGAAGATGTATCATTTTCTGATCAGGGGGACTTATTCAAGGTGAATGTAAATAGTAGTGCTAAGGATTCAAGGCAGTCCGTACAATTATTAAAAGATTTAAGAAGAGTCATCCGAGATCAAAACCAAAAGCAAATTACTCTAGAAGATACCTTTATGTTGCGTTTTAGAGTAATTGAGAATAATAATGATACTGGTTGGGTAGAGAAACTATCTAATGTAGGTTCAGAGGGTACTGACGTTTTAGTAAAATCAATGATTTACATAACACTACTTACAGTATTCCAAGAAAATGCATATAGAGATCAAAATGATTATTTTGTACACTGTGTTATAGATGAGGTGGGTAAGCTTTCTGATCGATATTTAAGAGATCTTATTCATTATACCAGTTCTAAAAATATTCGATTGATTTTTGGTTCACCGAATGAAAATGATCCATCTATTTATGATCATGTTTTAAAATTAGAAAGAAGTAGCAAAACCAATAAAGCCAGTGTGGTGAAGTTGGTGAGTGAGATGTAATAAAGTAAACCTCCTATTTGTAAAAACAATAGGAGGTTTTTTTTATTTTTCCCAATCACTTTCCTCTAGTTCAAAGAGTTCATTTACTGGAATATCAAATATTTTGGAAAGTTTTAAAGCAAGAATAGTAGAGGGAGTATATTTCCCTTTTTCCATTGCATTTATTGTTTGCCTGCTCACTTTCGCTTCTTTGGCTAAGTCAGCTTGAGTGATATTTTTTCTGGCTCTTTCTACTTTTATCAAATTACGCATTCTCTAAACTTTTCTTAGCTCTATATAATGACCAATGGAATTTTATGATATAGATAAACAAGGATGTAAACATATTCAATATGAGTACATTCAGGAACGCAAAATCATAAAACAAAAATATACAAGGTATTAAAATGATGTAGTTAACTAATATTGAAAATGTGAGAGCATCTGATTTTAGTTGAAGGATAAATTCATCTTCGTCCTTTTCTCTTGAAAGTAATAGAAATAACCCCCCAATGATGATTATAAAGGCAGCAAACTCGTCTTGTAAATTTTGGTGTTCATTTACGAGAACAAATAAACGACCATTTTCCCCATTAATAAATGGGACATTAACTAAGGCAAAATACTTTTCAACATCAAATACTCCGAAAGTATAATCAAAGAATAAATAGAGAATACCAAAGAATGAACCCATGATAAGTAAGATCCAACCTGGAGTCTTAAACTTATTCGATAAATAAGATGATTTCATGATAATTAGTTTTATGTGTCAATAATAGTTGTCTAAATGTAAAATAAACTTTACATAAAGTCAAATATATATGATATAAAATAAAAACCCCATGCCTTCGAAAAGCCATGGGGTTTTATTGTAATCTCACCTACAATATCTTTTTGACAAAAAAAAGACTCACAGAAATGCGAGTCTTCTTGTTGTGGTGTTGGGCGGATTCGAACCGCCGACACACGGATTTTCAGTCCGATGCTCTACCAACTGAGCTACAACACCGGGAAACAAATTTAGAGTCCTGTTTAACCTTAGACTTTGTGGTGTTGGGCGGATTCGAACCGCCGACACACGGATTTTCAGTCCGATGCTCTACCAACTGAGCTACAACACCGGGAAACAAATTTAGAGTCCTGTTTAACCTTAGACTTTGTGGTGTTGGGCGGATTCGAACCGCCGACACACGGATTTTCAGTCCGATGCTCTACCAACTGAGCTACAACACCCACTAGCTTCAAACACCGTTGTTGTTTAAAGCGATGCAAAAGTGCGTAAAAAAGTTCGTTATGCCAAACTTTCTATCAAATAAAATTCGAAAATTATCTCAAATAAACATTAACAAGAAATACCTTTTAGTGCTCTGAAATAGGAGTTACTCTAGCTAAAGAATTGATTCTAAATTGCTTTCCGGTTGTTTTTTCAGTACACAAATAGTGTTTTCTTAATTTCTTATTTCTGATAAAAATCCCATTATTTTCAAGTGAAAACGTATCACCATCGAGTAAATCTTCTAAGAAAACAGTACCATCATCTATTTGATCCATGTCATACTTCGATAATGCTTTGCGTAAAACAGGGTCATTAGTACTAGAAGCAAGCGGTTTTTTCTGGTGTAATGTGATGGCTTCAATTAAATCTTCAGGAAATGTATTTGCTTTGAGTAAAAAACCAAGTAGTTTCCCAAATTGAGCTTTCCACTCTTTCCCATGTGGAGCTACTTTATTCTGAAACTGATTCCAAACGATGAGGTGTGCAACTTCATGGGCAAAAGTAATCGCAAACTGATAAGGATTTAGCGAGGCGTTTATGCTGATACGGTGGCCATGTCCTCTTTGTGGAGGTCTGTAGTCACCATTAATAGACTTTCTGTCTTTTTTTATTTTTACATAAATATGATAATGTAATACCCAGTCAGCAAAAATCATTGCAGCTTGTCTAGGAGTATATTTAGATAGGCTATCTGCTAATTCAGCATGTGACATAGTTTTTTCAGCCATCTTATTATTATTTTTTGCTGATCTATATTTCTTTAGTAATCTTACAATATTAATTACTTTTTTAAAAGATAAAAAAAGACAATGGAAGGGGATATCACAATTCAAGATACTAGACTCAGAGCGTTTAAAAGATTATTGGATATCATGGATGATTTAAGAGAGAAATGTCCATGGGATAAAAAACAAACCTTAGAATCATTACGTCACTTAACTATTGAGGAAGTCTATGAATTATCAGATGCAATTCTTGATAATGATAAGGCAGAAATTAAAAAGGAATTGGGTGATGTTATGCTTCATCTTGTGTTTTATTCGAAGATAGGTTCTGAAACTAATGATTTTGATATCACAGATGTGATTAATAGTATTTGTGAAAAGCTGATCGTAAGACACCCTCATATCTACGGAGATACCGAAGTAGAAGATGCTGATGATGTAGCTAGAAATTGGGAACTGATAAAGCTCAAAGAAAAAGAAAATAAAAAGAAAACAGTGTTAGGAGGCGTTCCTAAATCACTTCCAGCTATTGTAAAAGCCTTACGTATTCAAGAAAAATCTGCAGGAGTCGGGTTTGAATGGGAAAATAAAGAAGATGTTTGGAAAAAGGTGACAGAAGAAATTGATGAACTTCATCACGAAGTGGAAGTACATGATCAAGGGACTGATAATCTAGAAAAGATAGAAGACGAATTTGGAGATGTGATGTTTTCGATGATCAATTACGCGAGATTCCTAAATATCAATCCATCAGATGCTTTAGAGAAGACAAATAAGAAGTTTATTACTCGATTTAACTATATAGAAGAAAAAATGAATCAACAAGGAATCAGTTTTGAAGAGGCTACTCTGGAGCAAATGGATAAACTTTGGGAAGAAAGTAAAAAAAAATAAAAAAAAGCATTCATTTTTTGTCTTAAAATTGATTCCGGTTGTCATATAACCAAACGGATGTCATTTGATACATGAAATGTATCAAATAATAACGGAGGTTAGATTCAATCAATTGTTCGTAAAAAATTCAAGTTATGGTAACTATCAGTTTTAAGAAGAAAAATAACGCATCTCATGCTGTAAAGAAAAACTACGCTGATCAATTCGAAGTTGCTTTAAAAAACTTAGAACTTTTCACTGTAGAAGAAAGAGAAAGAAACAAGCTAGAATTGAGTAAAAAATTTCAAGGATATATTTAGTCTATAAGTATATATATTGAAGGCTGATTTGCATAATGTTTATATGTAAATCAGCCTTTTTTTATGCCTATTCTTCAGAAGAATCTATGATATCAATATCAGAAATCAACACTTTCTTAGAAATACTCTTACCAGTAGGAGTTGCAGCTAAGCCTCCTAATGCAGTTTCTTTATATCGATCTTCCATACTTTGGCCTACTTCTCCCATGGCATCAACGCATTCGTCTACAGGAATAACACCGCTAACATTAGCGATTGCAATCTGAGCGGATGAATTGGCAATAGCAGCAGCGCTCGCATTTCTTACAACACATGGCACTTCTACCAAGCCAGCAACTGGGTCGCAAACTAAACCTAGCATACATTGCGTAGTGATGGCAACAGCATTAAATATCATATCAATATCACCACCTAAACAATAGGTAATAGCACCCGAAGCCATAGCGGCAGCAGTACCTGTTTCTGCTTGACATCCTCCAACAGCTCCTGCAATTCCAGATTTTTTCTCCATTATTAATGCAATACCTGCTGATATTAATAAGGCTTCATGAATCTTTTCATCATCAATTTGATGTATTTCCTGAAGAGTAACCAAGACACCTGGTAGAATACCAGATGCACCAGCAGTTGGGGCAGCAACCACTCTACCCATACAAGAGTTTACCTCTTTTGCGGCAAGGGCTCTTGCTACTAAAAGTTTAAATTCTTCCGATAGAACATTAATCGGAGATTTATATACCTTTTTACCTCCATTTTCAATCATTCCTGATCGTGAAGTCATATCTTCTGAAAGTCCTGTTTTTACAGCATCTTTCATTACAGCAAATGCTTGTGTTAAAGCAGTTTTGATCTCTTCGCTTGTACGTTCCTTTTCTCGGATTTCATATTCCAAAACAGGTTTGTAAAGAGGTGCATTTTTCTTTTCGCAGTAGTCTTTCCACTCCGAAAAAGTTTCAAAAAGTACGGTCATGTTATGATAGTGTCTATATGGTTAGTATTTTTATCGAAATTTACACAAAAGAAACACTTAGAGTTGATTTTTTCTATATTTATGGGTAATCAAATGCTAACAGACTTCGGGAATATACTGTTATTCGTAATTGTGGCAGTAATTTTCTCATTAGGAGGCTTATTTACAGCTTTCTTATTACGACCTAGTCGACCAAATCATGAAAAGTTGACTACATATGAAAGTGGTGAAGACCCTTTAGGTTCTGCATGGGGAAGCTTTAATATCCGATTTTATATTGTAGCTTTGGTATTCTTACTATTTGAGGTTGAGATACTTTTCTTATTTCCATGGGCAACTGTTTTTGGCGATGCTGGAAAAATTGCAGAAACAGGAGGAAAATGGGGATGGTTTGCTTTAGTAGAGATTTTTTTATTTGTAGGAATATTGATTTTAGGTTTAGCTTATGTATGGCGTAAAGGCTATTTAGATTGGGTAAAACCTTCTTCAGTCAAACCAATTCAGGAAAAGAAAGACTTTGATAAATCACCTTACGAAGCTTTTAATAAAAAATACCAATAATCTAATTTTGAAAAAAGAATACATATATACCGTAATTATAGCAGCTATTTTTTCGTTCTGTTACTCTTGTACTCCAGAAGATGAGGTAATATCAACGGATCCAGGGTTTAACTTGGAGTTTTCTGTGGATACAGTATATTTTGATACTCTTTTTACTTCAAAAGAAGATGAAAATATTGATATGACGAGTATCACAAAGCGTTTTATGGTCTACAATAGAACCAATAACGCCGTGAATATCTCAGAAATATCTTTAAGTGATCCTAATAGTATTTATGGGTTGTTGATCAACGGTTTTGCTACTGAAAAAGTGGAAAATACTTTTTTAAGAGGTGGGGATAGTATGCTTATCCTTGCTGAAGCGAATATACCCTATCAGGATCAATCAGAAATATTAGAATACAACGCTGAAGTTAATTTCTTTACCAATGGTAACAGACAGAATGTTACGCTAAATGCATTTTCAGAAGACCCTTTTTATATATCTGGAGGCCCAATTGTGTTTGGTGATGTTGTATGGACAAAAGGAAGACCCTATGTTATTATAGATTCACTGTATATCGAACAAACATCATCTTTAACAGCAGAGGCAGGTACTAGAATTATTTTTGATAACGATGCTAAGTTATTAGTAAGTGGTTCATTGCAATTGCTAGGGACTACTGAAGACTCTGTTAGACTAGAAAGTATTCGTTTAGATAATCAGTATGAAAATGCACCTGGACAATGGGGGGGCATTATCTATGATTCTTTAAGTCATGATAATAAGATCTTTGGAACATTTTTGAGAAATGCCACGTTTGGATTATATATATATCATCCAGATAATGATACTGACGTAGATCTTCATATCGAAAATTCGACAATACAGAATATATCTCAAGTAGGTGTGTCTGTGATTAATGCAGATGTAAAAGTCGTTAACACTATTATAAGTCATACCATTAGCTATGCCTATGCACATGCATCTGGAGGTAATTGTGAGTTTCTTTACAATACTGTAGTAAATTCAAATACTGGTTTTTTCAGAGAAAGACCATCAGTAGCATTTGAAAGTGAAAAAGAAGATATTCAACTTACATTTATAAATAACATCATTTGGGGGTCATTATCTAATGAATTTTTGATCTCTGAGGGTGTAGTAGAAAAAAGTATTACAAATAATATTTTAAAAACAGAAAGCCAAGAAATCTCAACAGAAGATAATTTATTAAATCAAGATCCTTACTTCAGGTATCCTTATTCATATAACTTTCAACTGGCCGACGACAGTCCAGCAAGAGGGTTTGGGGTAGCTATTGAAGGAATAACAACGGATCAAATCGGAAATAATAGAACAACTCCTCCAGATGTCGGAGCATTGCAATGGCAAGAGGAAGTTGAAGAAATGCTTTAAATACAATAACTTTTGAAAAATTATTTAACCTTTTTATTAACTCTTAGTTTTTGTAGTGTATTCGCTCAAAAAAATAGCCAATTAGAATTTATTTCTATTCAACAATTAAATGATTACAAAGCTAGGTTTGACCTTAGTGGTATTAATATATACAACGATGAGGTTTTGATAGTAGCAGATAAGAGCGATAATAAATTTGTATATGTCTATACAGACCATGGAAATACATTTACTATTGATAATTCTAAATATATAATCGATTTCAACGAAAAAGTAGATTTTGAAGGAATCGCTGTCTATGGTGATGATGCCTATATTATCAATGAAAGTAATAATGAAGTTTACCGTTACAACTTAAAAACACAAGACTTTAATCAATTACCAATTAATTGGGAAGCCTTAAGTGTGAAAAAGGAGAAGTGGTTGAATAATGCAGGTTTAGAAGGTGTAGCTATTGACCCTGATAAAGGCCTTTTATATTTAGCAAAAGAACGTCAACCGAGTTTTGTGATAGTAGTTGATTTACAAAACAATTTGATCGTTAAAGAAATGCATCTTAAAAAAATGTGCAGTAATGATATAGCAGACCTATTTTTCTATAAAGGTAATTTATATGCCTTGGAAAGAAATGAAAGGTGTATAGCTAAAATTGATCCCCAAACTTCAAAAGTACTAAAGCATTACAGTTTTGATAAATCTGTAAGTAAAAAGGGAGAGAAACTCTATGAACCTTCAAAATATGGGATGTCGGAAGCCTTGATGATTAAAGATGATACAGTTTGGGTAGGTTATGATAACAATGACTTAAAAGTATCGAAGTTTGCTAAAGAAAGATATAATCTATCCGGAAGTCAACCTGTTATTTTGAAGTTTAAATTAAACGATTAGGTAAAGAGTAGATATTCAATAAAGGATATCTACTTTTTTATTTTCAATAATTTTTCACGACAATTGATTTCATTCTCTAATTATATTATTCGAATGAAACTTAATAGCTATAACCTAATTAAAAATTATCAAGTTATATTTGTAGGCGAAGCATTAAACAAAATGACTAAGATTGTAGAAAGTGTAAAAGATATTTAATTTTGATCTTTTTTTTGCTAACTGCTTGTTTTACAAAAAAAAGAGTTATACTTTTGCAGTCCAAACCTCGGGAAACTACGTTTATTATGACATAAGCGAAAGTCCTAAAAGATTTTATCTAAAAAGACATAATTCTGTTTATTTAAAAGAATTTAGCTGATTCAAGCTTAAGTTCTCCGAGATGTTTGTGCTTAGACATAAGATATCGCAGGAAGTTCCTGCGTGGTAAATAACAGAATAACAATGTTACAGCCAAAGAGAGTCAAGTTCAGAAAGAGACAAAAAGAGAGAAGTAGAAGCCATGGCATCGCTCAACGCGGTCATAGCATCTCTTTTGGTAGCTTCGGTCTGAAGGCACTTGAAGGTGGTTGGATCACAGCTCGTCAAATCGAAGCATCACGTATTGCGATGACTCGTGCGATGAAACGTGAAGGTCAGGTATGGATTCGTATCTTCCCTGACAAGCCAGTTACTTCAAAGCCAGCCGAAGTACGTATGGGTAAGGGTAAAGGTGCCCCTGCTTATTGGGTTGCTCCAGTGAAAGCCGGAACAATCTTGTTCGAATCTGATGGAGTATCAATCGAGAGAGCACAGGAGTCAATGAGATTGGCTGCACAAAAGCTCCCAATCAAAGTGAAGTTTGTAGTTCGACCAGACTACGTAGGATAAGCTTAGAAGATGAAAACACTAGATTTAAAAAAGCAGGTGAAAGCAATGTCTTCTGAGGAGCTTGCAGAGAATATCAAAACTTCTCAAAAGCAACTTGAAGATTTAGCTTATGCTCATGCAGTATCACCATTGGAGAATCCTATGCAACTAGGAACACTTAGAAAGCAAGTAGCGCGTCTTAAGACTGAGTTACATGCAAGAGTGACAGTTGAATTGGAGGAGAAGGTTAAAGCTAATAACGTAACTCGTGAGTCAATCACTGAGTTCTTACAAAAAAATGCGTTTTTAGCACCTGTAAACAAGAAGATGGTTTTAAGAGCTATCGAGAAAGTTAACAACTAAGATACCTGACAAAGGAGATCATGGAAAGAAACTTCAGAAAGCAGCGTACAGGAGTAGTTGTAAGCGATAAAATGGATAAGTCTATCACAGTGCAAGTTGAAACTCGTCAAAAGCACCCGATGTACGGTAAGTTCATCAAGAAGACTAAGAAGTTTATGGCTCACGATGAAAGCAACACTGCAGGTATCGGAGATACCGTTAGAATTATGGAGACGCGCCCAATGAGTGCGCGTAAACGTTGGAGATTGGTGGAGGTAGTAGAAAAAGCGAAGTAATTCCTTATTCTAACCATCAAAAAAATTAAAATTTTACAATCACCAAGTAAAGAATCCTTAAGAGGATAGGAGAATGATACAACAGGAATCAAGACTGTCAGTAGCAGATAACTCAGGAGCAAAAGAAGTGCTTTGTATTCGCGTTTTAGGCGGTACTAAAAAGCGTTATGCTTCTGTAGGCGATAAAATTGTCGTTTCTGTGAAATCAGCTATCCCTTCTTCAAACGTTAAGAAAGGGACTGTATCTAGAGCGGTTGTTGTAAGAACAAAAAAAGAAGTTCGTAGAAAGGACGGTTCTTACATTCGTTTCGAAGACAATGCGGCAGTTTTATTAAACGCGCAAGACGAGCCAAGAGGTACTCGTATCTTCGGACCAGTCGCAAGAGAGCTTCGTGAGAAGCAATTTATGAAAATCGTTTCGTTAGCACCTGAGGTACTCTAAGAGTTATGAATAGAAAATTCCATATCAAAAAAGGCGACAAGGTAACAATCATCTCTGGTAACCACAAGGGCCAAGAGGGAGTTGTCCTAAAAGTTGACCGTGAGAAGGAGCGTGCCATCGTTGAAGGTGTGAATATGGTAACCAAACACATCAAACCTACTGCTGAAAAGCCAGAAGGTGGTGTAAACAAAATGGAAGCACCAATTCACGTTTCTAACATTAAGTTGATCGACCCTGAAACGGGTAATGCTACTCGCGTAGGTCGTAAGCTTGACGAAAACGGTAAGTTGAAAAGATATTCTAAGAACACTGGAAAATTTATCGACTAATGGCTACAGCGACAAGATTAAAGGACAAATACCAAGATGAAATCGTTTCTGCATTAAAGGAACGTTTCAACTACAAGTCTGTAATGCAAGTTCCAAGATTGGAAAAAATCGTTATCAACAGAGGTGTTGGTGAGGCAGTTGCAGACAAAAAACTTGTAGACATCGCAGTAGAAGAATTATCTACTATTGCTGGTCAGAAAGCAGTTCCGACAATGTCTAAGAAATCAATCTCAAACTTCAAATTACGTGAGGATATGCCAATCGGCGCTCGTGTAACATTAAGAGGTGACAGAATGTATCAATTCTTAGAGCGTTTAATCGCAATTGCTATTCCTCGTGAGCGTGACTTCCAAGGCATCAAAGATAAATTGGATGGTCGTGGTAACTATACTTTAGGTGTAAAAGAGCAGATCATTTTCCCTGAGATCAAAATTGATCAAGTAAAGAAAGTGACAGGTATGGACATTACGTTCACTACTTCTGCTAATACTGACGAGGAAGCTTACGAGCTTCTGAAGTTATTCGGAATGCCTTTTAAGAAAAAATAGTAAACACGAGAAACTATGGCTAGAGAAGCGATAAAAGCAAGAGAGCGTAAGCGCGAAAGACTTGTTGCAAAATTTGCAGCAAAGCGCAAGGCGTTAAAAGAAGCAGGTGACTGGGAAGGTCTTGATGCTCTTCCTAAGAACTCTTCACCGGTTCGTTTACATAACCGTTGTAAGTTAACTGGACGTCCAAAAGGTTACATGCGTAAGTTTGGTATTTCACGTGTTACTTTCCGTGAAATGGCATCTGCAGGTAAGATCCCTGGCGTTACAAAATCGAGCTGGTAATTTTAATTTAGGAACCTACGGCACAGAGTGCTGTAAAAATATTTGCAAGCAATGGCAATGACAGATCCTATAGCAGACTACCTTACAAGACTTAGAAACGCGATTAGCGCTAATAAGCGTATCGTAGAAGTTCCTGCTTCAAACATCAAGAAGCAAATGACTAAGGTACTGCATGAGAAAGGCTTCGTTCAAGGCTACAAGTTCGAGGATGGTGTTAATACTCAAGGTGTAATCAAAATCGCTTTGAAATACCACCCAGTAACTAAGCAACCTGCGGTTGTCGACTTAGAGCGTGTATCACGTCCAGGTCTTCGTAAGTATGCTAATGCTAAGAACATGCCACGTGTATTAAATGGTTTAGGTATCGCAATCCTTTCAACTTCGAAAGGTGTGATGACTGACAAAGAAGCACGTGAATTGAATGTCGGTGGCGAAGTACTTTGCTACGTATACTAATAAGAATTAGTAAAAATACTTTTAACATAATGGCTGACCGCTTCCGGTACGAGTTACTGTGAGTGCCTTAAGCCTTAATTAAAGAAACCATGTCAAGAATTGGTAAAAAACCAGTTGCTATCCCTTCAGGAGTTGACGTAAAAGTTAACGACAACGTTTTAGTTGTAAAAGGACCTAAAGGTGAATTGCAACAGGAAGTCAACAAAGACATCAGTATCGAAGTTGAAGGTTCAGAAGTTCGTTTCGTACGTCCTTCAGATCATAAAGACCACCGCTCATTGCACGGTCTTTATAGAGCCTTAACTCAAAACATGGTGGTTGGTGTATCTGAAGGATACAAAAAATCACTAGAGTTGATTGGTGTTGGTTTTAAAGCATCGGTACAAGGTCAATTATTAGACCTTGATCTTGGTTATTCACACAGAATTCTTTTCCAAGTTCCAGCGGAAATCAAGGTGAGTGCTGAAACTGCAAAAGGTAAAGCTCCTATTGTTCACGTTGAAGGCGTAGACAAACAGTTAGTTGGACAAGTTGCAGCTAAAATTCGCTCATTCAGAAAGCCAGAACCATACAAAGGTAAAGGTGTGAAGTATGTTGGTGAAGAGATTAGAAGAAAAGCAGGTAAAGCTGCTGGTAAAAAATAACAAGTATGGCCACTAAGAAAGATCTGAGAAGACTGAGAATCAAAAGGGGTATTCGTAAGAAAATTTCAGGTACAGCTGAACGCCCTAGACTCTCTGTATATAAAAGTAATACTGCAATCTATGCGCAGTTGATCGACGACCAATCTGGCCGTACTCTTGTTGCCACTAACTCACGTGAGATCAATGCTGAAAGCAAAGCATCTAACGTTGCATTGGCATCAGAAGTAGGAAAGAAGGTTGCTGAGAAAGCTACTGCTGCTGGTATTTCAACGGTTATTTTTGACCGTAACGGTTACCTTTACCACGGTAAAGTGAAAGCGTTAGCAGAAGGTGCTAGAGAAGGTGGTTTGAAATTCTAAAGAGTTGTCAGAGATGAAACAAAACGTAACAAAAGTAAAATCGGCTGATCTAGAGCTAACAGAAAAAGTTGTTGCTATTAAGCGTGTTGCTAAAGTAGTAAAAGGCGGTAGACGCTTCAGCTTTTCTGCTATCGTAGTTGTAGGTAACGGTGATGGTGTTGCAGGTTATGGTTTGGGTAAAGCCAACGAGGTAACTGACGCAATCACTAAGGGCATCGACGACGCTAAGAAAAACTTAATGAAGGTGCCAGTACTTAAAGGTACTGTTCCTCACCCTCAAAAAGGTAAATTCGGCGGCGGACGCGTGCTTATTAAACCTGCTTCTGCTGGTACTGGTGTTATCGCAGGTGGTGCGATGCGTGCAGTATTAGAATCAGCAGGTGTTCATGACGTATTAGCTAAATCGCAAGGTTCTTCTAACCCACACAACGTGGTTAAAGCAACTTTCGATGCACTACTAAAAATGCGTGACCCACGTATGGTAGCTGAGCAACGCGGAGTGAAATTAAGCAAAGTTTTTAACGGCTAATCAAATTATCTAAACTGTTATGGCAAAGATCCGTATTACTCAGGTTAGATCGTTGATCGGTCGTCCTGAAAGACAAAAGCGCACAATTAAGGCGCTTGGCTTAGGTAAAATCAACAAAACTGTGGAAAAAGAAGCAAATCCACAGATCCTTGGCATGGTTAAGGCAGTTGATCACCTAATCAGCGTTGAAGAGTTGTAAATTCTTTGTACTTTTGCATTAGGCATTAGTACTTTAAAAGGTATTAATTAGGAAACAGTCATGAAACTGCATACACTAAGTCCTGCGAAAGGTGGTAAAGTTCGCCAAAATAAGCGCGTAGGTCGTGGACAAGGCTCAGGCCGAGGTGGTACGTCAACACGTGGTCACAAAGGTGCTAAGTCACGTTCTGGTTACAGCCAGAAGTTTGGCTTCGAAGGAGGTCAAATGCCATTACAACGCCGCGTGCCTAAATTCGGCTTCAAATCTCCTTTTAGAGTTGAGTATACTCCAATTAACTTGGAAAAGATCCAAAAGATCGCTGACGAGAAAGGGATTACTACTTTCGCATTAGAGACATTCGTGGAGTTAGGCGTTATTTCTAAGAACGGTAAAGTTAAAGTTCTTGGTAATGGTGAGCTAACTGCAACAGTAGAGATTTCGGCGAACGCTTTCTCTGCATCTGCTAAAGAGGCAATCGAAAAAGCAGGCGGAAAAGCGATTACATTGTAAGAAGCTATGAATAAGTTTGTCAAGACACTGAAGAACATTTTTTCAATCGAGGAACTCAAAGATAGAATTATCTACACTTTGGGTTTCCTTGCGATTTTCAGATTGGGGTCGTATATCGTCCTTCCTGGAGTAGATCCATCAGCTTTATCTGATTCGTCAGGTGGACTTTTGGGCATGTTAAATATCTTCTTAGGAGGAGCATTTACGCGTGCATCAATCTTTGCTCTAGGTATCATGCCTTACATTTCGGCATCCATCGTGATCCAATTGTTAGGTATGGCGGTTCCTTACTTTCAGCGTATGCAGAAAGAAGGTGAATCGGGCCGTAAGCGTATTAACCAAATAACGCGTGTTTTGACGATCGTGATTACACTCGCGCAGGGTTCTGGATATTTATATTCAACAATCCCTAACGAGGCAATCGTCATCAAGCAGTCATTATTCTACCCAGCAGCAATGATTATTCTAACTGCGGGTACAATTTTCTGTATGTGGCTTGGTGAAAAAATCACTGAGAAAGGAATAGGTAATGGTATCTCAATGCTGATCATGATCGGTATTATTTCGGGATTCCCAACAGCGATTTACCAAGAGTTTGAAACTCAAGGTATGTCAATTCTTCTTGTAGTTGAATTGATTGCGTTGTTCTTTATCATTATGGGAGTAGTTCTATTGAACGCTGCTGTACGTAAAGTACCTGTGCAATATGCTCGTCAAGTGGTTGGTGCTGGTGGTAAGAAGCGTACGCTTGCTACAGGTCAACGTTCGTACATTCCTTTAAAAGTGAATGCAGCGAATGTGATGCCTATCATCTTTGCACAATCATTGATGTTCCTTCCTTCATTGATTGCAGGCGTTTGGGCAGATGAAAGTGATACAGCAAGATGGGTAATGCAGAATTTCTCTGATTACACTTCTTTTGCTTATAATTTAACATTTGCAACATTAATTCTTCTTTTCACTTACTTCTACACGGCGATCACGATTAATCCTGATCAAATGTCAGAAGATTTGAAGAGAAATAATGCTTTTGTACCAAACGTTAAACCAGGTGAAGAGACTTCTAATTTTATTAGCTGGATTCTAGATAGAATCACACTTCCTTCAGCTATTTATTTAGCTGTTGTAGCAATCCTTCCTGCTTTCGCGAGCATGTTGGGTGTTAGTACTGGTTTCTCTAGATTCTATGGTGGTACTTCACTAATCATTATGGTGGGTGTTATCTTAGATACTCTTCAGCAAATTGAGTCGTACTTGCTAATGCAAAACTATGACTCGATGATGAAGTCTGGAAATATCAAAGGACGCCAAAACGTGGCAACAGTCTAATGGTATACTATAAAACAGAAGAGGAGATTGAACTAATGCGTATCAGTGCCGACTTGCTCGGCCGTACACATGGTGAAATCGCAAAGAATACAAAAGAAGGGGTGAGTCTAAAAGCAATTGATAAAATCGCACATGATTTTATCATGGACAATGGGGCTCATCCCTCATTCTTGAACTATAATGGGTTTCCCAATACCCTTTGTATGTCACTGAATGATGTTATTGTACACGGTATTCCTACTGATTATGAATTAAAAGATGGAGATGTAATCTCTATCGATTGTGGCGTTTTCTTAAATGGTTTTCATTCTGATAGTGCATACACTTACCCTGTGGGTAACGTAGCGCCTGATACAATGAAACTATTAAAGGTGACAAAGGAATCACTTCAAAAAGGTATTGATGCTTGTAAAGTCAATAATAGAATTGGTGACGTAAGTTTTGCAGTTCAGCAACATGCTGAGATGCATGGGTATGGCGTAGTTAGAGAACTGGTTGGTCATGGTTTAGGTAAAAACCTTCATGAAAAGCCAGAAGTACCTAATTACGGGAAAAGAGGTAGAGGATTAAAAATCAAAGATGGATTGGTGATTGCCATTGAACCTATGATTAACATGGGGACGAGAGCTATTACTCAAGACAGAGATGGTTGGACAATTCGTACGAGAGATCGTCAACCTTCTGCTCATTATGAACACACAGTCGCGATCGTAAATGGTCAGACTGAAGTGTTGACAACGTTCAAGTACATCGAGGAGGTATATCCATTTTAATTAAAAACTATATCAAATGCCAAAACAATCAAACATTACCCAAGACGGTACGATCGTAGAGGCCCTTTCAAATGCAATGTTCCGTGTGGAGCTTAAGAATGGACACCAGGTTGTAGCACACATCTCTGGTAAAATGCGTATGCACTACATTCGTATCCTCCCAGGTGACAAAGTTCGTTTGGAAATGTCTCCATATGATCTTACTAAAGGAAGAATTGTTTATAGATATAAATAATTCAAAAAAAATACCTATCTTTGCGGGCCTGAGTTTGATCTTATTCAAATAGATTAACACGCAGTAACAAATAATCGGGAGAATTCCCTTTATTTTTGCCTACTATTAGATGAAGGTATGTTTAGTGCATGTGATGTATTCAATTATTTGGATAGACTGAGCATGGATAGGCGACTTTCGAGGTGCCTTGACATTTAAATCAGGGAATTTACACGTTTAAAAAAATCGGAGCAATGAAAGTCAAAGCTTCTATCAAAAAACGCAGTGCGGACGATAAGATCATCCGCCGCAAAGGCAAGTTGTACGTTATCAACAAGAAAAATCCAAGACATAAACAACGTCAAGGATAATTCTTAGTACAAGGAGCAAGAATTAATTTAAGTTTTACAAAACCGTTCACAAGTAAAACATGGCACGTATTGCAGGTGTTGACATTCCAAACAACAAAAGAGGTGTTATTTCATTAACATACATCTTTGGTATCGGAAAAGCGTCAGCGGCGAATATCCTTGCTGAAGCTGGAGTAAGCGAGGATAAAAAAGTTCAAGATTGGACTGACGAAGAATCACAAAAGATTCGTGAGCTTATCACTGAAGGTCACAAAATCGAAGGTGAGTTGAAGTCTGAAATTCAATTAAACATCAAACGTTTGATGGATATTGGATGTTACAGAGGTCTTCGTCACAGAAGAGGTTTGCCAGTTCGTGGTCAACATACCAAGAACAACTCACGTACTCGTAAGGGTAAGCGTAAGACTGTTGCAAACAAGAAGAAATAATTTAGTTCATAGCGTTTAGCTGAACAAAAGAAATTATGGCTCAAAGAAGAAAAAACGAAAAAACTAAGAAAAGAGTAGTTAATGTAACTCAGGAGGGAGAAGTTCACATCAGAGCATCTTTTAACAACATTATCATCTCTTTCACCAACAAAGAAGGACAAGTAATTTCTTGGTCTTCAGCTGGTAAAATGGGCTTCAGAGGCTCAAAGAAAAACACTCCTTACGCTGCGCAACAAGCGTCATCTGATGCTGCTAAAGTAGCATTTGACTTAGGTATGCGTAAAGCGGAGGTATTTGTAAAAGGTCCGGGTTCAGGTCGTGAAGCGGCTATCCGTACTGTACAAAATTCAGGTATCGAAGTAACTATCATCAAAGACGTTACTCCTCTACCACATAACGGTTGTCGTCCTCCAAAGAGAAGAAGAGTCTGATACGACTCTCTCTTGTTGAGAGAACCAATCGATATGAGTGTGTTATTTAGTTAGGGTCTGTCGTCTTAAGCCACGACAGAGATCATTAACACCTCCTGAAAAAAATTAATTTTTAAAGACACTCCTAAAAATTCTAGAGAAATGGCTAGATATACAGGGCCTACGTCGAAGATTGCTAGAAAGTTTAATGATCCAATCTTCGGGGCATGCAAGGAACTTAAGAAAAAGGCGTATCCTCCAGGACAGCATGGTAAAAACAGACGTCGTAAACAGTCTGAATATGCTATCCAGCTTGCTGCTAAGCAGAAAGCGAAATACACTTATGGTGTATTAGAACGTCAGTTCCGTAATATTTTCGAAAAAGCTGCGAAAAAGTCAGGTATCACAGGTACTAACTTATTACAGTACTTAGAAGCGAGACTTGACAACACAGTATATCGTTTAGGATTCGCTCCTACTCGTAGAGCTGCGAGACAATTAGTATCGCACAAACACATTACTGTGAACGGTAAAGTAGTGAACATTCCTTCTTACACTTTGAAAGCAGGTGATGTGATTGGTATTCGTGCTAAATCACAAACTAACAAAGTGATTAAAGAGGCTACGACTGGTAAGCAACGTACTGCTTACTCTTGGTTACAATATAATGCTGAGAGCTTAACTGGTACTTTTGTTCAATCACCAGAGAGAGACGAGATCCCTGAAAATATTCAAGAGCAACTTATCGTCGAGTTGTACTCTAAGTAATATAGATCTTTGGAAAATGCTTCTAAGAATGTTATTTTAACATTCTTAGAAGTTTTTCGTATGATCTTATTAATCTTTTTAAAACCGCAACCATTATATGTCCATTCTTGCTTTCCAAAAACCCGATAAAGTGGCGATCGAAAAGGCTGATGATTTTAAAGGTCTTTTTGAGTTTAAACCATTAGAAAAAGGGTACGGTGTAACAATAGGTAACGCACTCAGACGTATTTTACTTTCGTCGCTTGAAGGATATGCTATCGTGGGGATCAAATTCCCAAATGTACTCCACGAATATTCTGCTATAGATGGCGTTGTAGAAGATGTTACTGAAATCATTCTGAACTTGAAACAAGTACGTTTTAAGGCAGAGGTGGAGAGCCCATCGCAAAAAATCAGTATCAACATCAGTGGTAAAAGCGAATTCAAAGCAGGCGATATTGCTCAGTTTACTGAAGAATATAAGGTCTTAAACCCTGATTTCGTAATCTGTAACTTGGATGAGAGTGTGAATCTACAGGTTGAGTTCACAATGATGAACGGCCGTGGATACTTATCTGCTGATGACCAAACAGAGAGCGAAGCTGACGATGTTGTAGGTTTTATTCCAATTGACGCGATCTTTACACCAGTAAAAAATGTTAGATACCATGTTGAAGACCTTCGTGTTGACGACCGTACTGACTTTGAAAAATTGGTGATTGAAGTTGCAACTGATGGGTCTATCCATCCTGAGGAAGCGTTAAAAGGAGCTGCCAACATCCTTATTCAACACTTCATGCTATTCTCTGATAAGAATATGATCATTGATGAGTTTGAAGATACGAATGCTGTAGAAATTGATGATGAGTATTTAAGAATGCGTAAGCTACTTAAAACTTCATTATCTGATCTTGAGTTGTCAGTTCGTGCGTACAATTGTTTGAAGGCTGCTGATGTGAAAACATTGGGTGATTTAGCCTCATTAGAAATTTCTGACATGATGAAATTCAGAAACTTCGGTAAGAAATCTCTTACTGAACTTGAACTTCTTATGACAGAGAAAAATTTATCTTTCGGTATGGACGTGACTAAGTATCGTTTAGACGAAGACTAGGTCATTTTTACATAAAGAATAGATAGCGGTTGTTCCTTGGACACGGCAACTGCTTTACTTACCGGCTAAAAATAAGCTACGGCTTATTGGAAGTTATTCGTCCGATTTAATATTTATTAATTGTAGCAGTTCCTAATACGGCTGTTGCTTAATCATTTTCTTAGAAATGAGACACGGTAAAAAATTCAACCACTTAGGTAGACAAAAGAAGCACAGAGAGTTGATGCTTGCTAACATGGCTTGTTCATTAATCGAGCATAAGCGTATCTTCACTACTGTAGCTAAAGCTAAAGCTTTACGTAAATATGTAGAGCCATTAGTAACTAAAGCGAAAAACGATACAATGCACTCTCGTCGTGTAGTATTCTCTTACCTTCGCGATAAAGAAGGTACTTCAGAGTTATTCACTACAATTCGTGATGCTGTTATCAATCGTCCAGGTGGTTACACTCGTATCATCAAAACTGGTCGTCGTTTAGGTGACGGTGCTGAGATGGCGATGGTAGAATTTGTTGATTTCAACGATATCTACAACGTAAAAGAAACTAAGACGAAAACTCGTCGTAGAAAGAAAAAAGCTTCAGCTCCAGCTGCTCCAGAAGCACCGGCAACTGAAGAAAATAATAATGAAGAATCAGCTGAATAATTCAGATGATGATCCATTAATTTATACAAAGGGAAATGATTTTATTAATCATTTCCCTTTTTTTTGAGCTGTAATTAACATGGTTACAGAGTTTTTAATATTTTTGTGCAATCTAAGTTCAAACATACTGTAATATCAATGGAGAAGAAGACGGCCATTTTAATGCTTCAAGACGGAACTACTTACAAAGGAACGGCTATCGGAGCGGTTGGTACCACAACTGGTGAAATTTGTTTCAACACAAGTATGACAGGTTATCAAGAGATCTATACAGATCCGTCATACTACGGACAAATTATCGTAAATACTGTATCTCATATCGGTAACTATGGTACAGTACACAACGAAAACGAATCAAAAAAGCCTCAAATCAATGGTCTTGTTGTAAAAAACTTTTCTAGCGTATTCTCAAGAAGTACAGCAGAAGTCTCATTACAAGATTACCTTGAACAAGCTAACTTAGTAGGTATTGCAGATATCGATACTCGAGAACTTGTTAGGCATATTCGTCAAAAAGGTGCAATGAATGCTATTATTACATCAGAAACTGATGACCTTGACGAAATCAAAAAACTCTTAAAGGCTACTCCAAACATGGAAGGATTAGAATTATCTTCTGTTGTTTGTACTAAAGAACCTTATTTTGTAGGTGATCCTCATGCTTCTGTAAAAGTAGCAGTTTTAGACCTAGGTGTAAAAAAATCAATCCTTGAGAACTTTACATCAAGAGGTATGCTTTGTAAAGTATTCCCTTCGGATACTACTTTTGAGCAAATGAAACAGTGGAAACCTGACGGATACTTCTTATCTAATGGCCCTGGTGATCCAGCTGTAATGGATTACGCTGTAGAAACTGCTAAGCAAATCTTAGAAGCAAATAAACCATTATTTGGTATTTGTTTAGGGCATCAAATTATTTCAAGAGCTGTAGGTCTTGAAACTTATAAGATGCACAACGGTCATAGAGGAGCAAATCATCCAGTGAAAAACTTGGTTTCAGGTAGATCTGAGATTACTTCACAAAACCACGGTTTTGCTGTAAGTATGGAAAGTATTGAAGGGAATGATTCTATTGAGTTAACACACATCAACCTTAATGATGACACTGTAGAAGGTATCAGAGTTAAGGATAAGAATGCGTTCTCGGTACAATATCACCCTGAGGCATCTCCAGGACCAAATGATTCGAGATATCTATTTACCCGCTTCTTAGAATTAATTCAAGAAAACAGCTAATTGTTGTTATCTTAAAAAAAATACAAGCATAGTTTATTTTTATAGACTATGCTTTTTTTTTGTTTTAAAGAGTCTTCAGTATGTTTTTTGTATCTTGTGTAATTAATAAACAAATCACAGGGAATTTTTTGATGACTTACTTTAAGTTCAATATATATTATCTGATTCATCTAGTATTCTTTTTTACAATAAGTAGTACATGCTTTGGTCAAGGTCCTTTATCAAGTGGTAAAGTATATAAGATTAAGGTAGATAAAAGTGGTGTTTATAAATTAGATGCTACTGTTTTTAATGAATTAGGAATTGACTACACTACTATTAACCCACAAAATATTTCTGTTTTTGGTTTTGGTTATGGTATGATGCCACAACCTAATGCTATAGATAGACCATCTACATTATTAGAGACCCCTATTCAGTTTGTCGGTCAAAACAGTTCATCATTTTCTGAAAATGATTATTTCTTATTTTATGCAGATGGTCCTGATAAAGTAATATTTGATCAGGAGAATGAGTTTGTGGATTATGAGTTAAACTTATATGATACCGATAACTATTACTTTATAAAAGTAGGTAGTGAGCTTGGAGCAAGAATTAACATTGAAGATGCATCGGTATCTAATCCATCAAATTTTTCTAAGCTCATAGAAGTAGTGCATCACGAGGAGGAATTAGTAAAAGGATTAAGTGAACCTTCGGGAAGGTTTTGGTTTGGAGAAAGTTTTATTTCCACAACAGATAGAACTATAGAAGTACCTATTTTATCTTCTACTAGTTCTACAAAACTAAAATTGAAGCCAGGTGTAATGGCTAAATCAAGAGCTGAAAGTACATTTAGTTTTACTATTTCTGGTTCACAGAGAGGAGAGGTCAATGTTCCTGCAGCTCCTGATTTTAACTCTTATCGTTATGGTAATCAAGGACACATGGTTAATACTATGTTTGATCAGTTTACTGTAAGTTCTTTAGGTGCTGCGATTAATGTGGATATAAGCTATAGTAAACCTATCTCAGATTCCGAAGGTTACCTAGATTATCTAACTTTTAATGTTGAAAGAGCATTACAGAAAACTTCAGGAGGTATTGTATTACATGGGTTTTTAGGTAGTACTGAAGATGGTGCATCAATAGAAAACCCTAATAATTTATCAGTATGGAATATATCTCATACTGATCAAATCAAAGAACTTACTACGACTTCAGGTAGGGTTTACCTTCCTACAGATGAGGATAACTTTTCTGTAATCGCTTTTGATAAAAATGATGTATTACTTCCAATAGCAGAAGGAGAAATAAGTAATCAAGATTTGAGAAATTTAAATACCCCTCATCTAATTATTATCACAGCACCTCAATATTTATCAGAATCTCAAAAATTTGCAGATCATAGAAAATCACACTCTAATATTGATGTTACAGTTGTAACGATAGATGAAGTATACAATGAGTTTTCTTCCGGTAGGCAAGATGTAACAGCTATAAGAGATTTTGCAAGACATTTATATTTATCAAACCCTGAAAAATTGAAGTATTTATTACTAATAGGACAGGGGTCGTACGATTATAAAGACATCAAAACAGAAGGAGGAAGTCAAGTAGCTATTTATGAGTCTAGAGATGTTTTGATGAGAACAAGAACTTTTTCGTCAGATGATTATTTTGGTTTTTTTGATGAAGATGAAGGTTTTTGGGGTGAAAATATAGATGGTCAGGTAGATAATGATGATTTGGAAATTGGTATTGGTCGTTTGCCTGTAAAAAATAGCGAACATGCTGAAACCATGATTAATAAAATTATTTATTATGATACAGCTACTCAGAATTTAAATCAATGGAAAAAGTCTGTTTTATTTGTCGCTGATGATGGAGATAATAATACTCACCAACGAGATGCAAATGATCTAGCAGTTTATGTAGAAGAGAATAACCCTGATTTTAATTCAGAACGACTATATATTGATAACCAACCCAAAGAAACATCGCCGACGGGTGCAGTTTCACCAGAAACTAATGAATTGTTAGTGGATTGGATTGAAAATAAGGAAGTTCTTATTGTGAATTATAGTGGTCATGGTTCCGTTTCTAAATGGGCAGATGAGGATATCTTTAATATTCCAACAATTGCAGATCTATCTAATAATGCTGTATTACCATTATTTTTCACAGCAACCTGTGAATTTGGACGTTATGATAACCCAGCTATAACCTCTGGAGCGGAGCGATTAGTATTCCTTGAAAATGCTGGAGCTATTGCCATGATGACAACAACACGACCGGTGTACGCATCTAGTAATTTTAAAATCAATAAAGCTTTCTATGAAAATGTTTTCCAGAAAGAATCAGATGGAACTTTTCAATCTTTAGGAGAAGTATTTAGGTTAACAAAGAATCAAAGTTTATCAGGGGTAAACAATAGAAATTTTGCCTTATTAGGAGATCCTTCTTTAGAGCTATCCTTACCTTCAAGAGAAGTTTCAATTACGTCTTTAAACGGAGAGTCATTAACAGGCGAAGATACTATCAGCGCTTTGGACAGAGTTTCAATAAGTGGGGAGGTAACTTTAAATGGACAGAAAGACGAAAGCTTTAAGGGTGAGGTTTATCTAACGATGTATGAAAAACCAGTAACTAGCTCAACAAGAGGAAATGATGGTGAAGAAACAGTATTTCAATACCAAGAAAGAAAATTCCAATTGTATAGAGGTGTGACAAATATTGAAAATGGAACTTTTAATACAAATTTTGTAGTTCCTAAAGACATAAGATATTCATTTGGCAACGCTAAATTTAGTTTTTATGCTATCAATGATGAAACTAATGATGCACTCGGAAGTAATGTAGATATTATTTTAGGAGGGACTTCTAAAGATCCTGTGATTGATGATACTCCTCCAAGCATACAATTAATGATGAACGGAGTAGAGAATACTACAAATGTCTATCCCGATTGCTTTGTTCAAGGTTTATTAAATGATGAGTCTGGAATAAATCTTTCTGGTCTTGGTGTAGGACATGATTTGTTGTTACAATTGGATGGAGGCGATACTTCTTGGGTAGTCAATGATTATGTTCAACCGTTAAATGATGGAAATAATACATATTCTTTCGTGTTCCCGCTAAATGATTTGGAAGTAGGAGAGCACACTTTGACTTTAGAAGCTTGGGATGTTCTTAATAATAGAAGTGAAGCAACGATTACTTTTTATGTTTCACCTGTTGAAGCAATAGAAGTGGAATCATTTATTGCTTATCCTAATCCTGTTTATGATGATTTTACATTATCATTTATGCATAATATTGAAGGTCAAAACATCAATGTCATCACAAATATTATTGATATGACAGGAAAAGTCGTTATAAGTTCAGAGAATGAGTTTGAAAGTGTGGATAATTCAATACAATTGTATTATAATGGATTAAAATCACAATATGGGTTGTATCCTGGGGTTTATGTAGTTCAATCGATCATAAATTGTAAAGATTTGAACCTAAATACAGTAAAGACGACAAGAATAATATTAAATTAAAATTAAATCTATCAGAAATTTACGATTAGATTAATTATCTTTAAATGAAAGTAAAATCTACGCCTATAAAGTAACTATACTCAACTGTTATAATACTGCTCTATAATGAGCTACATTTTTTTAGACTTTAATAAGTTTCAACATATAGTTATGTTCAATCTGAAAGTTAAATTCGCTTTATTTTTACTAATTATTTTTTCAGTAGTTGAAGTAAAGGCTCAATCATCTAATCCGCCGAGTACAATTGTTGGAGGTAATCCTAACAGCAATCCTATTATTACTGCGGTACCGTTCTTAACGATAGCACCAGAAGCTAGAGGTGCAGCCATGGGTGACATGGGTGTCGCTACTTCTGCAGACGTAAATTCAGCACATTGGAACCCTTCTAAGTATGCGGTTATCGATGACGAATATGGAGTTTCTTTGTCATATAACCCTTGGTTACAGAAAATTGTAGGGGATATGTCTTTAAGTTATCTCGCAGGTTATAAAAGACTAAATGATCGTCAGACTATCGGTCTTAGTATGAAATATTTTGATCTTGGTAGTATTAACTTTACCGATGATCAAGGTAATATCACAAGAAATTTCAATCCAAGAGAATACTCTTTTGATGGACACTTCGCGATGCAATTATCAAAAAGATATAGCATGGCCGTTTCAGCAAGGTATATTTATTCTAACCTTGCAGGTTCAATCAGTAGTAATGGTACTCAGGATAGTAAGCCAGCTCATGGTTTTGCTGCAGATATTTCTGGTTATTGGCAGAATCCAGATATCCATCTTGGACAATATACTGGTGTATTTGCTTGGGGATGGAATATCTCGAACATTGGTACTAAGATGAATTACAATAGTACCTCTCAAGAAGATTTCTTACCAACCAATCTTCGTTTAGGTACAACCTTAACAATGGATTTAGATCCTTACAACAAAATTACTTTTGGTGTAGACGTCAATAAATTGTTAGTACCAACTCCAGACCCTAATGACTCAACGAACAGTTATAAATCTGTGGGTGTATTAGAAGGTATGTGGTATGGATTAACTAAAGCTCCAGGTGGATTTTCAGAGAAGATGAAAGAATTCATGTGGAGTGTGGGTGCCGAATACTGGTATAATGATTTATTCGCAGCTCGTATGGGATACTTTTATGAGAACCCAGATAAAGGAGATCGTCAATATATGCAATTAGGCCTTGGTGTAAAATACCAAGTGGTTACATTAGATTTCTCATATCTCTTATCATTCAAGCGAAACAATCCATTAGAAGATACTTTACGATTTACACTATCGTTTAACTTTGGTGATAAAACGAAAAAAGGATCAAAGAAAAGTAGTGGAGGAAGCTCTGGAGGTAATGATGTACTAGATGCTGACGATATTTAATTCAAAATATTAGAATAAAAGAAGGTGAGGAACATAAAAGTTATCTCACCTTTTTTTATCTTCAAAAGATATTAAAAAAGACAACATGAAGATAAATTTAGATCGTACTATAGCACCAGATTCATATCCGGTAGAAGATTTTGTTTTATTAAAACCTGAAATTTTTTCAACAAGAAATCAGTGTAAAGTTTTTTCACTCAAAAATGCTTCTCAACCGATACTTCATTTTTCTATTGTTATTAAAGGAGGGAAACTTGTTGAAGAGAAACAAGGAGCAGCTGCTTTAACTTCTAAAATGATGGGTGAAGGTGTGAAAGGGATGACTAGTGCTCAAATTCATGAATATTTAGACTCTTTTGGAGCCATCATTTCAGTATCTAATGATATTGATTCATTTACTATCACAGGGCATTGTTTAAACCGATACTTTGAGCCTGTAATGGAAATGGTGAAAAGATACCTTACAGAGCCGACATTTTCAGAAAAGGAGTTTCAGCATATTCTGCAGGTTATGATTCAGCAGAAGATCTTAAGCGAAGAGAAGACGTCTTTTTTGGCTACCAAGTTATTTAGAGAGAAATTTTACGGAAATAAGCACCCTTATGGAAGCTCATTAACTTCTGCAGAATTATCAGAGTTTCCCTTACAAGAACTAGAGAATTATTTTAATAACCATGTAATTGGAGCTCCATTTGAAGTATTTATTTCTGGAGATGTTGACGATAAACATATTAAAATTATTGATGAGCAACTAGGGGACCTTAATATCTCTTCAGAAGCTGCAAATTTAATTTACCCTGATTTTGTATCTAAAATAGCTAGTGATGAATTAAAGATATATCAAGAAAAGGAAGATGCTGTACAAACTAGCTTAAGAATAGGATGTCCCACTTTTAAATTGCCCCATGATGATCTAGAAGCGTTCTCTGTGATGAATGAAACATTAGGTGGGTATTTTGGGTCAAGGTTGATGAGAAACATTAGAGAGGATAAAGGGTTGTCTTATGGAATTCACTCTTCCTTCCGAAATGAAATCAATCAAGGTTATTTTTTAATTGCTTCTGATGTGAAAAAAGATCTTAAAGATTTAGCAATTGATGAAATAAGAAAAGAAATAGATGTACTTGCGACTGAGGTAGTTTCGCAGGAGGAGCTATTGACAGTGAAAAACTATATGGCAGGTAGTTTTGTGATGTCTATTAATTCAAATATTTCGCTTTTAGAAATAACAAAAGGCCTTTATAAGAAAGGATTACCATTCGATTATTATGACAATTATGTGTCAAGAATACAGAGTATTACTGAACAGGATATCATGGCGATGGTAAATAAATATTTAAAAGGAGATTTACTTGAAATAGCAGTAGGGTAGCCTTTTAAATAAACAAAAAGTGCTAGTAAGTTTTTAAAGCTTACTAGCACTATGTTTGTAGTTTGAAGTTTGTGAAGTATTTGTTAATACTTAGTAAATTTGTGCGACAACATAAGTTGCCAGTTAATATCTTTTGACTAAAAAAACTATGTAATTAGTTCAGTTGCATTAGTTGAAAGTTTGTTGTTACATAGTAAGTTAAAAAATAGTCTGTAATGTTAGTTTATTTGTTTATTAAAGTGTGATAAAAACGTTTATAAGTTTAATATTTCTTACTCCGTTTTATCTTGATACAATGGTAATACATTGAGATTTAATAAGCAATATTTGTTAACATTTGACCCTTTTTTTATGAGATAAATCGTATCGATTATTTGATAAGTACTAATTTTTAGTGCTTTTTTTATTGTTAAATGATTTTAGTCAAATTTTTAATTCTTTTTCTACAACACTTTAAAAAAGTTGATAAATTGTATAAAACTTACATAAGTATGTAAAGCTGATATATTTTAGATATTTCCCAATAAATATTAATATAACTTAAATGTTAAATAAAGTACCCGTATACATTAATACATTAAAAAATCTAACTCTTAAAAAATACTCATAGAATATGGCATCATTTGATAACTTGGATATGGCTACTTTATCAGGTAGTTCTTTAGCAAACTTTAAAAAAATTCAAAACCAATACACTATTGAACCTCAATTCAAAAGTAAGTTCAATAAGGCAAAATTAATTAGTACTTTATGTTATCCAGTTGAAGCCATTAACCAGAAATGGTTGTATAAAAAAATAGATAAGTTAAGTGTTGATAAAGCTCCTGTATTTGTTTTAGGTCATTGGAGAAGTGGTACAACGCACTTACACAATATGCTAAGTAAAGATCCTCAGTTTGGATTTGTGAATACTTTCCAAAGTGTATTTCCTAATGCTATGATGTTTGGTAGAAATATTTTCACATTTATGATGAAACAATTTATGCCAAAGGAAAGACCTGCTGATGGTTTGAAGTTAGACCCTAAGTTTCCTCAAGAAGAAGAGTTTGCTTTAGGAAATTTACATGATATGAGTTTCTATTATTTTTGGTATTTCCCACAGGATACTGTAAGAATATTTGATAGATTCTTACTGGGTAAAGGATTAACTGAAGAGGATAAACAATTATGGAGAGATACTTATGAGCGTTTTGTAAAACTTGCTCTATGGCAAACTAAAGGAGAACGTTTCTTGTCTAAAAACCCTCCTCATACTGCAAGGGTTGATGAGATTTTAAAAATCTATCCTAATGCGAAATTTATCTATATCTACAGAAATCCATATGAGGTATTTGGATCTACGGTAAGGTTCTTTAAAGGTGTATTACCAAGTCAGAAGTTCCAAGAGATTTCAGATGAACAACTTGAACAAAATATCTTAGATGTCTTTACTAAGATGTATGACAAGTATGAAACAGATAAAGCATTGATACCGGAGGAAAATCTAATTGAAATTAAATATGAAGAGTTCGCTAAGGATAACCTAGGTTATTTAGAGAACATCTATAAGCATTTAGATATCGGAGACTTTGAAAAAGCTAAACCTTATATGGTTGAATATTTAAATGGCTTAGGAACCCATAAAAAACATCAATATCAATTCCCTCAAAACACAATTGATAAAGTAAATAAGCATTGGAGTTACGCTTTTGAAAAGTGGAATTACGAAATGCTGTAAATAGAAAAAGACCTTCAACGGAAAGTTGAAGGTCTTTTTTATATGAATAATTTCTTTGATTATTCTTGTGCTTGTTGTTGCTCTTCTCTAGTAATCCAACCACCACCAAGCGCTTTGTATAGCTGTACATAAGAAGTTAAGATTTTTCCTTGTACAGTAACCAAATTAAGTTCTGCTTCGAAAGCAGTACGCTGTTGTTCTAGGTATTCAAGGTAACTAGTAACACCCTTATCATATCTTTGTTTTGATAAGTACTCAGCATTAGTAGCTGCTACAACGTGTTTTCTTCTGGCAATAAGTTCTTCTTGGTAGTATTGAACAGAAGCTAAAGCATCTTCTACTTCTTGGAAAGCAGCAATAGCACTTCTTTCATATTCTAGAATTGATGCTTCAAGTCTCGCTTTTTCAACCTCTACTTTTCTTTTGTTTTTACCCCATTGGAATAATGGACCAACAATACCAGCACCGATATTCCAAGCAGCTTCAGCACCAGATGCAGTATTAATAATACTTAGTGCACTTGATACACCGGCAGCACCTGTTAAACTGATGGTAGGGAATCTATTAGCAATAGCAGCTCCTACATTAGCATTCTGAGCAACTATTTCTTGTTCTGTGCGAAGAAGGTCAGGACGTCTTTTCAATAGATCTGAAGGAATTCCTGCAGGAATTACAGGAGGAATCTGTTGTTGATCTAAAGCTTGACCAGTAACAATCTCTCTAGGGTTTTCACCAAGTAATACAGAAAGAGCATTTTCAGATAAGGCTACACCTCTTTTATAAACTGGTACTGCACTCTCAGCAATTGCTTGTTGAATTTGTGCTTGGTTCAAATCAATTTCAGGAATAGTACCTAATCTATACCTTGCATCCATAATTATAATAGAGCTATCTCTAGAAGCTAAAGTTTCCTGAGCAACTTTTAAACTGGCTTTATTTTCCAATAATTGGACATAGGCAGCAGCTACGTTGGCAATAACAGATAGTTGTACAGCTCTTAAGCCGTGAACTGTTCCTGTATAATTTGCCATTGCGGCCTCAGATAGTCTTCTGTTTTTACCCCAAAGGTCAAGCTCCCAGTTCATTTGAAGTCCTCCAAAGTAGTTACTTACAGCTTCTGGTGAGGTAAAACCGTTGTACGTTCCGTAAGTATAACTACCATTGTAATCGAATGATGGTCTTGTTTGAACTTTTTGAATACGGTAAAGCTTTTCCGCTTCAACGATTCTTTGCATTGCCACTCTAACATCTTGGTTATTTTGCAATGCTATTGTAATTAAAGTATCAAGAATAGGATCTTTAATTAAAGTCCACCACCCGATAGTATCGGATGATGTAGTAACTATTGAGTCAACTCCAAAGCGATATTCAGTTGGAGAAACTATATCTGGGGCTTCATAATTTTTCCCCATTTTACAACTCCACATAAAAGCAGTGATGCTAAGAACTATGAAGAGCCTTTTGAAAGTTAAATTCAGTTTTTGATTCATTTTTCTATTCATCTGCCGTTGAAGTTTTCACTCTGTCTTTTTCATAACCAGCAATTCGACCTACTAATACGAATAGCATAGGATAAAGGAACAGTCCTAATATTGTTGCCATACCCATACCTCCAAGTAGAGCCATACCCATTACTTTTCTTGCTTCTGCTCCAGAACCTGTAGCGATTACAAGTGGAAGAACACCAAGAATAAATGAGAATGCTGTCATCAGAATAGGTCTAAATCTTAGTTTTGCAGATTCAATTGCAGCATCGTAAAGTGATAAGCCTTCATCAAATTTAAGCTTAGCAAATTCTACGATTAGGATGGCGTTTTTGGCTGCCATCGCGATAAGCATTACTAATGAAATCTGAGCAAAGATGTTATTTTCATAACTCTCACTAAAGAATCTAGCAAACCATAATAAGAAGAATGCTCCAAATATGGCAAATGGAGTACCTAATAGAATACTGAATGGCATTGACCATGATTCGTATTGGGCAGCCAAGATTAAGAATACAAATATCAAGGAGAATGCAAAAATGATAAATACAGACCCCGAAGCCTTTTTCTCTTGGAATGACATACCATTCCAAGAATAAGTCATGTTCGAAGGTAAGACTTCTGCAGCAACCTCTTCGAGGGCATCCATAGCTTGACCCGAACTATAACCTGGAGCAGGAGAACCTGTTACTTCTACTGATCTAAGCAAGTTAAATCGGTTTGTAAATTCAGGACCACTAACTCTTTCAATATTTACAAGTGTTGATAACGGAACCTTTGCTCCATTGTTCGACTTCACATAGAAAAGGTCTAATTGCTTTTCATTATTTCTATATTCAGGCTCTGCTTGTACATATGCTCTATATAAACGACCAAATCTGTTGAAGTCATTGACATAAGAACCGCCTAGGAAGGCTGCAAATGTTGTATAAACATCTTGAAGGTTTACTCCAAGCTTTAATATCTTGTCTTTATTGATATCAATAAATCGTTGTGGTACACTTGCTTCAAAAGTAGTAAATGCCATACCGATTTCCGGTCTTGCATTAGCTGCTTTGATAAACTCGTTTGTATAATTCGCCAAATAATCTGGAGTGTTACCACCTTTATCTTGGACCATGATACTGAAACCAGAACCGTTACCTAAACCAGGGATTGCAGGAGGACCAAAGGCAAATATTTTCGCTTCGGTGATTTGAGTTGCAAAAAGATAATTCAACTTTTGGATTACCTGTTTTGCAGTTAACTCTCTTTCATCCCATTTCTTTAATGTGACAAAGAAGAAAGTAGAGTTTGTAGAGTTACTACTCGAAAGTAATGAGTAACCAGCTACAGTTGTTGTCATTTCGATTTCTGGAATCTGAGAGACAATCTTTTCTACTTTATATGATAATTCGTTTGTTCTTTGTAGTGATGAAGCTACAGGTAACTGTGCATTTATATAGATGTATCCTTGATCTTCTTCTGGAATAAATCCAATAGGAACTTTAACACCTAACCAACCTGCAGCAACTAATGTACAACCAATAAAGACACAACTCATTACAATCTTTCTTGTTGCGATCTTAGTTACACTAATGTATGATTTTGTAGAACGGTCAAAAACATTATTGAATACCTTGAAAAATGCTCCAAGTGGACCACCCACTGGTTCTGATTTTCTCAATATCAAGCCACAAAGTGCAGGAGATAATGTTAAGGCATTTAGTGATGAGAAACATACTGATACAGCTACTGTAATGGCAAACTGTTGATATAATCGTCCAGTAATACCTGCCATAGCGGCTACAGGAATAAATACTGCAACAAGTACTAGCGTAGTTGCAATAACTGGAGCAGTTACCTCACTCATCGCTTTGTTAGTAGCTTCTTTTGGTGAGTAACCTTCTTCAAGGTAAACCTGAACCGCATCAACTACTACAATTGCATCATCCACTACAATACCAATGGCGAGTACTAAACCTAATAATGATAATACATTGATTGTAAAACCTAATAGAGGGAATAGCATGAATGCTGCCACCAAAGATACAGGGATCGCCATTGTAGGAACTAATGTCGCTCTCCAATCTTGGATGAATACATATACCACAAGTACTACTAATAATAAGGCAACGAATAAAGTTTCGATAATCTCATTAATACCAGCAGTAATCGGAGCTGTTGAGTCAAGTGAAACTTCATACTCTATACCATTTGGAAAATCTTTTTTCAGATTATCCATTTTAGTAATCATTTGTTCTGCTAGTTCAACGGCATTTGAACCTGGTGCTTGGTAAATAGCGATTACCGCACAGTTATTACCATTTAGTCTTGTAAATGCAGAGTACGTTTCAACACCTAATTCGATTCTTGCTACGTCTCTTAATAATACTTGACTACCATCTTTATTTGTTCTTACTACAATATTTCCGAACTCTTCTTCTGATTGAAGACGGTCTGGAAGAAGTACTGTATATGTAAACTCAGTACCTTTTGGCGCAGGCTCTGCACCAAACTTACCACCAGGAACGATAACGTTCTGATTTGAAATAGCATTAGTGATTTCAGGAACTGTAAGGTTCAGTTTTGCTAAGATATCTGGCTTTACCCAAATACGCATTGAGTAATCTGATGTACCTAATACTGCTACACTACCAATACCTTTTGTTCTTGCTAGAACGTCTTTGATATTAATTAGTGAGTAGTTTCCTAAAAAGTTTTGATCAAATCTACCATCGGGAGAGGTAAGAGTGATCAGCATTAGAATGTTAGGTAATGATTTCTCTGTTTTAACACCTGTTCTTTTTACCGCATCGGGTAATTTCGGAGTGGCAGTTGCTACACGGTTTTGTGTAAATACCGTACTCATATCAGGGTCAGTACCGATTTCAAATGAAGTCTGAATCTGTAAAGTACCATCATTGGAGTTGATGGACTTCATGTATATCATATTCTCAACACCATTAATTTCCTGTTCTAATGGAGTTGCTACTGATTGTTCTACATTTAGGGCACTCGCACCAGTGTAAGTTGCTGTAATCTTTACAATAGGAGGAGTTAAATTAGGGTACTGTTCGATGGGTAACCCTTTCATAGATACCGCACCGACGATGGTCATAATAATGGCAATGACCATGGCGACTATTGGTCGCCTAACGAAAAAGTTGGATTTTATTTGTTCTTGGCTCATTATTATCCTTCGTACTGTGATTCGAACTTAACAACTTTGAATTTGATAGTAGCACCTTCGTGTACCTTTTGTAAGCCTTCTAAAACGACTTTGTCGCCTTTTTTCAAGCCTGAACGTACAAGCCAATAGTCTTTATAAGTACGGCCAAGTTCAACACTTTTTTGAGTTACTTTTCCTTGGCTATCCACTACAAAAACAGAATAACGCCCTTGGAATTCCATGATAGCTCTTTGTGGAACCAGAATACCGTTTGGAACGATATCAATAACAGATCTTACTTTTGCAAATTGTCCTGGTCTAATTAAACCATCAGTATTAGGGAATGTTGCTTGAATAAGCATTGCGCCTGTATTTGCGTCAACATTTCTGTCAAGAAAATCATAATGTCCTTTTTCAGCATAAACAGTATTATCAGAGAAAATTAATTCTAACTTATCGGTTTCTTCATCATTTGACCTAGCTTCTTTCTTGCCGCCGTTTTTCTCTCGGCTAATAGCATATCTAGCTAGTTTCAGATAATCATTTTCAGTAATAAAGAAACGAACGTTTACAGAGTCAATTCTAGAAACTGTATTTAAGATAACTGGGTTAGGATCTCTACCTACGAATTCACCAACTTTAGCTTCAGTTCTACCAATGATACCATTAATTGGAGATTCGATAGTAGTATAACCAAGTTCGATTTGTGCCATTCTTAGGTTGGCTTTTGCTGCAGCTACCATAGATTCAGCAGCACCTTTCTCTGCTAAAGCTGCATCAAGATCAGATTTTGAAACGGCATTTTGTTCTGCCAAAGGTTGAATTCTGTCTAAATCATTAGATGCTCTGATTAATGTTACTTCAGCTTCTGCTAATTTACTTTTTAGCATTGTTACTTCAGCAGCATATGTTTGAGGATCGACAGTATATAGAAGTTGTCCTTTTTTTACTCTACTACCTTCTTTGAAGTGTATACCTTCTAAATAGCCTTCAACTCGAGAACGAATTGGGATATCTTTTGTACCGTACACTTGTCCCACAAATACCTTTGATAAGGGAACGTCCTGTACCAACACTTCGGTAACCGGTATTTCTACTTGAGGGATCTTAAGTTGCTTTTTTGCTTCATCGCCACCACATCCAATAAGGAAGTAAGATGTGAATGTCAGTGCTATAAGTTTAAAAGCATTATTAAAGAAATTAGATGTCATTATATTAGGTCGTGTAGTTTGATGTTATATGGACTATATAATCCAACAAATCTATGAAATATTTGTTAATGATTATTCTGAAACCCAAGAAAAACTACGTTTTACGGCTTTTTTCCAGGATTTAATTCTCTTTTTACATTCTTTCTCTAGAATTTTTGGAGAGAAGATCTTTTCCTGTTCCCAAATCTTTTGAATTTCATCGATTGAGTCCCAATATCCTATAGATAATCCTGCTAAAAATGCAGCGCCAAGGGCGGTTGTTTCCATGTCTTTTGGACGTACAACATCGACTTGGCAAATATCACTTTGGATTTGCATGAGTAGATTGTTAGCAGAAGCTCCACCATCTACTCTAAGTTCTTTAGTTGGTTTGCCTACATCAGCTTCCATAGCTTTTAATACATCATTGGATTGTAAAGCAATTGCTTCTAATGTGGCTCTAACTATATGTCCTTTCTCTGTGCCTCTTGTGATACCTAAAATTGTTCCTCTAGCATATTGGTCCCAATAAGGAGCTCCAAGTCCGGTTAATGCAGGAACAAATACAACACCTCCATTATCTTTCACTTCTTTTGCTATTTTTTCGGAATGATGTGCTTTTTTTATAATTCCAAGTCCATCTCTTAACCATTGGATCGCAGCTCCACCAACAAAGACACTTCCTTCAAGTGCATAGTTTGTTTCATCTCCAATTTTCCAAGCTATAGTAGTCAATAACTTGTTTTGAGAAGAGATTGCTTTTTTACCGGTATTCATCATAATAAAACAGCCGGTTCCATACGTATTTTTAGCCATGCCTTTGTTGACACACATCTGACCAAATAATGCAGCTTGCTGATCCCCAGCAATTCCTGAGATGGGGATTTTTGATGCAAAAAGTGTTGTGGCAGTCTTAGCATAGACTTCGCTACTAGATTTTACTTCTGGAAGCATGCTTTCTGGAATATCAAAAATCTTTAATAATTCTGGGTCCCATTTGAGATCATGAATATTAAAGAGCATAGTTCTACTTGCATTACTTACATCAGTAACATGAATTTTTCCTCTTGTTAGGTTCCAGATAAGCCAGCTGTCTACTGTACCAAATTTTAATAACCCCTTTTCAGCTTTTTGTCTTGCACCTTTTACGTTATTCAGTAGCCAATTGATCTTACTTGCGGAGAAATAAGCATCAATAATTAACCCTGTTTTTTCCTGAATTTTTTTTGAATACTTTTTTTTGAGCGAGTCGCAAAATTTGGCAGTTCTTCTATCTTGCCAAACGATGGCATTATAAATCGGTTTTCCAGTTTTTGTATCCCAAATAATTGTTGTTTCTCTTTGGTTGGTAATGCCAATAGCTGCAATGTCTAATCCTGTTAAACCAGCCTGAGCAACAACTTCTGCGGAAACACTAGCTTGTGTAGACCATATTTCTTTGGGATCATGTTCAACCCATCCGGGTTTAGGATAAATTTGTTTGAATTCTTTTTGGGCAATACTGTTTATTCGTCCTTTGTGATCGAATAGTATGGCTCTAGAGCTTGTAGTTCCTTGGTCTAAAGAGAGTATAAATTTATGTTTTTTATTCATAAGAAGGTGATAGCTGTTTTATTGGTTACAGATTATTCCTTCTAAATTATAAAATTATACTGTGAAATTGAATCCTATTACTAGAGTATCATCAATGGATTTATGGCTGATGCCCTCAGATGGAGAAATCCAATTGATATATTCTTTTCTTAAAAGATCTTTTTGCACCTCGAATGGAAGGTGAGAATGTTCAAATAAGAATTTTCTAAGGTTTTTCTCTAAGTATTTTTTGTTATGAATGCCTCCAAATTGGTCTCCAAACCCATCAGAATACATATATAATTTAATATCACTAGTGATATTGAAGGTATGTCGCTCGAAAGGTTTTTTGGGAGTAAATAGAGTTTCACCAATAGATCTTCTTGTACCTTTTATGTAAACAGGCTCATTTTCATTAATAAAGTATAAAGGTCTTTTGGCTCCAGCAAAGGAGATAGTTTTAGCTAAAATATCATATACTAGGATAGATACATCCATCCCTGAAATGTCTTTATTTAATGACGATTCCACATCGATTCGCTGATCTAATTCTTCTAGGATTTCATCGGGGTGAACATGACCTTCATCGATAATATCACTTAAAGTTTTTACTCCTAAAGTAGCCAATAGAGAAGCTGGTGCACCATGTCCAGTACAGTCCATCAGAGTGATAAAAATATAATCGTCTTTCTTTTCAATATGGTAAATATCTCCACTTACTTCTTGTAGAGGTTTCCAAAAAATAAAATGCTCAGGTAATGCTTGTTTAGTATCTCTAGGGATTTCAACTATGGAGCGCTGAATTTTACTTGCAAGCTTTAAACTATCCATTAATTCGGAGTGGATAGTTAATATTTCATGGTTTTGCTCTCTAATAAGCTTATAGGTTTTTCTTCCTTTTCTATTGATTAGATAAATGAAGACTAAAAAGGCTAATAGAAGTAAAGAAATCATGATTAAGAATAAATTGATTCTATTCTGGTAAATGATTTTTTCTTCTTTTAATTCTTTCTGCTTATTGAGTTGGTCAATGAGTAAAAGTTGCTGCTTATTTTCAAATTTACTGTTGATGTCTTCAATGATTTTCTTTTGTTCAAGGTCATTGATTTTTTCGTTGACCACTAACCATTTATCCAAGTAGTGGTAAGCCTTTTTATAGTTTTTCTTTTCAATGTAAGATTGATGAAGGTGTTTCAGAATGTTTCTGTATTCTATGGTATAATGGTCCTCATTGTAAAACTGTTCAGCCTTTTTTAGAAGTACAATGGCTTGATCATATTTACCCATATTATAATAGCACTCCCCTTCGATATAGTAGCTTTTATTCAGAATATGATGGTTTTTTATTTCCTTACTTAACTCTTGTGACTTTTTAATGAAAGAAAGAGCTACACTGTATTCTTCTTTCATGATTAGTACATTGGAGATATTCAAATAAGTCTCACAAATTCTATAACTATTGTTTTGTTTTTTGTAAAGAGATAGTGCGATATAGAACTTTTCTAATGCCTGATCAGCTTCTTTTAGTTGATGGTAGATGGCTCCGATATTACTATTAGCACTTGCAATTCCTCTAGGGTAGTCAATTTCTTCTGCTATACTTTCAGCTCTTTCATAAAAGGAGATAGCTTTATTAAAGCTTTTTGTATTGAAATGAACTTGACCAATATTATTAAGAGCGATGATCATATCTTTTTTATAATCTTGCTCTGTATTAATCTCTAAATCTTTAGTATAATATTTTAATGCTTTAGAATAGTTTCCTTGAATTTTATGTATTGCTCCAAGGTTATTTAAAGCAATAGAAAGACCAATGGTGTCTTGTTTATTTTCTAGATGATAAATAGCGGTTTTATAATGATTGATTGCCGAATCGTATTGGTAAAGTGATTTGTAATTTCTCGCCAACTCAATGTAGATGTCGCCAACTTCATCAACATTGTTGGTTTTGTCTACCCAATAAATAGCACTTAAGGCTGACTTTTTACCTTCATTATACTGTTTTAACCTTCGAAATGATCTGGATTGATATAAAAATAAACATGGCAAATGATCATAGTATAATGACTCTTTTGATAAAGAAATACTATTTGATGCACTTTCTAAGGATGCATTGTAATCACGTTTTTTGTAAAGGTCTTTAGTGTGTTGCACAGAGAATTTGATGGAATCTTTTAAAGCATCATTGCTTTGTTCCTTCTGTGTTGTGTCCTCTGATTTTAAAGTAGCTCTATTGTCAAAATTACACCCAAAGGCAATAACGATGAGTAATATGTTAAGTAATCTATTCAGTTTATTTTTATTTAGTCGCGTAAATTAAATGGAAGTAAGTAAGTATCTGTATTTATGTAAAGGTAAAGGATTGATTTTAATTTTAAAAAACCAACCCTTTCCACAAATTTATAATAATCTAAAATAAAGAACCTTGATTGCCATCTGATGGAGGTGCAATACCTAAATGTTCATAGGCTTTCATAGTGACTTCTCTACCTCTTGATGTCCTTTTAATGAATCCTTCTTGAATCAAGAAAGGTTCGTAAACTTCTTCAATAGTTTCAGCTTCATCGCCACATGCTGTAGCGATTGTACTAATACCAACAGGACCACCTTTAAATTTTTCTATAATTGTAGTCAAAATTCGGTTATCCATTTCATCTAAACCGCCTTGGTCAACATTCAATGCACCTAAAGCCATTTTTGAAATATCTAATGTAATCTGACCATCACCTTTGATTTCTGCAAAATCTCTAGTTCTTCTTAGTAGATTATTACAGATACGAGGTGTTCCTCTACTTCTTCTTGCAATTTCGAAGGCAGCATCTTCATTTATAGGAGTATTTAAAATGGCTGATGATCGTTTTACAATTTTAGACAACAGAGCGGAATCATAATATTGTAAACGGGCATTGATACCAAATCTAGCTCTTAAAGGAGCAGTCAATAAACCTGATCGAGTGGTTGCTCCAATTAATGTAAATGGGTTCAAGTCAATTTGTATTGTTCTTGCATTGGGACCAGAATCTAACATAATGTCAATTCTAAAATCTTCCATAGCAGAATACAAATATTCCTCTACAACAGGGTTTAAACGGTGTATTTCATCTATGAATAATACATCGTTTTCCTCAAGATTAGTCAATAGGCCAGCTAAATCACTAGGTTTTTCTAAAACAGGACCTGAAGTGATTTTTATTTCAGCTTCCATTTCGTTGGCAATGATATTCGATAAGGTGGTTTTACCTAAACCGGGAGGTCCGTGTAAAAGCACATGATCAAGCGGTTCATTACGCTTTTTGGCAGCTAAAACGAATATTTTTAAGTTTTCAACAATTTGATCTTGTCCAGTAAAGTCACCGAATGACAGAGGTCTTAATGCTCTTTCAATATCCTTCTCAGCATCAGAGTACCCTGCATCGTCTCCTTTTAAATAGTCTTCTCTCATATCGGTAATTTCTCTTGAAAACAAAGGTAGTAAAATGTTCTCTCTATTTTATGCTTTGTAAAGTGGTGATTGACTGCTAACTTTATCTGATCACTTAAAATATAAAGAATGATTCAATTTAATGAGTTCGTCCTTGACAATGGTTTAAAGGTGTACGTTCATGAAGATCATCATATTGCTTCGGCAGTAGTGAATATAATGTATGATGTGGGCTCGAGAGATGAAAATCCTAATAAGACAGGTTTTGCACACTTATTCGAACATTTAATGTTTGGAGGTTCAGTCAATATTCCTTCATATGATACTCCTTTACAGAAAGTTGGAGGAACTAACAATGCCTTTACTTCTCCTGATATCACTAATTATTACATCACACTTCCAGCTCAAAACTTAGAAACAGCTTTTTGGTTAGAAGCGGATAGAATGTTAAGCCTTTCATTTGATCCAAAAGTATTGGAAGTTCAAAGAAAGGTAGTGATAGAAGAATACAAGCAGAGGTATATTAACCAACCTTATGGTGACGTTTGGCATCATTTAAGAGAGTTAGCATATGAGAAGCATTCTTACAATTGGCCTACCATAGGCAAAGATATTAGTCATATCGAAGAGGCTACAATGGATGATGTTAAAGCATTTTTCCAAAAGTATTATGTACCCTCTAATGCAGTGATGGTGGTGGCTGGTAACGTTAAACTTGAAGAAGTTAAACGTTTAAGTGAAAAATGGTTTGCTTCAATTCCAAGTGGAGTAAAACCAGAAAGAAATATACCAGTAGAGCCTATTCAAACGGCACCAAAAAGAAAAATTGTTGAAGAAAGTGTTCCTTTAGATATGTTGTATAAGGTATGGCATATGGAAGGACGAACTGATGAAAGTTATTATTCAACAGATTTAGTGAGTGATTTATTAGGAAGAGGTAAATCTTCAGTTTTATATCAAAAGCTAGTTAAGAACGAACAGCTCTTCTCAGGTTTAAGTGCTTACATCACTGGATCATTTGACCCGGGATTATTATGCATTACCGGTAAAATGGCAGATGGTGTGACTATCGAAGATGCTGAAGCGGGCTTAAATGACACTTTAAAAGAATTCTCAAGCAAGGAGATTCCTACAGAGAGTTTAGAAAAAGTGAAAAATCAAGCTGAATTCTCAATGACATATGGTAAAACAGAAATTTTACCAAGAGCGATGTCAATTGCATTTGGAGCTACTTTAGGAAATCCAAATCTAATTAATGAGGAAGAAGAAAAATTAAGAAGTGTTACTGTAGAAGAAGTGACATCAAAAGCAAAAAATATACTTACTGAAGATAACTCATCAACTCTTTATTATAAGGCAAAGAAATAATGAGGAACAATTTTTTTTCGTTAAACTTATTCATCTTATTCATTTCGTCTATTACCGTTTCTTATGCTCAGCTTGGTGGAGTTGATGCATTTAATTTTTTGACAGTACCTACCAATGCAAGACAAGTAGGATTAGGCGGATTTTTAATCACATCAGGCTTAGATGATCCCAATGCGATGTTCTACAATTCGGCTCTATTAGGAGAAGAATCTGTGGACAAAGTCGTATTCAATTATTACGATTATCATACTACTGCAGGTATGACCTCTTTAGGTTATGCCAAACAGTTGGGTGGTGGAATTGTGGGCTTTGGTATGGCATATATGGGGTATGGTGAATTTGATGGATTTGACCAAAACGGAAATTATACTGGTACTTATAATGCCAATGACTATTGGCTGCAAGGTAGTTATACTTACAAACAAGGTGTTTTTTCTTTTTCAGCCAATATGAAGTTTGCCGCTTCTAAAATTGAAAGTTATAAAGCTAATGCATTAATGTTTGATATGAATGGTGCTTTCATTCACCCAACAAAAGATTTGGTTGTTGGATTGTCCGTAAAAAATGCAGGTTTTGTAATGAGACAATATCAACCAAATGATACTAGTGAATTACCTTTTGATACCCAACTAGGACTCTCATTTAAGCCAGAACGTATGCCATTGCGATTTTCTGTGACGTATCATCACATTCATCAGTTCGATATTACGTATACAGATACATCCTTAAAAGGAGAACAGGACGCTTTTGGCAATGATTTATATAAAGAACCGACATTTGCTGACAAATTGTCACGACATTTTGCCTTTGGAGGTGAATTTGTATTAGGGAAAGTGGTAAACGTTCGCGCAGGATACAATGTAATGCGTAGAAAAGAAATGATCACTCAAGGTGTCAAAGGAATGGCAGGGATGTCATTAGGAGCAGCCTTGAAGATCAAAAAACATATTGACTTCGGATACAGTGTGGCTTGGTATCATGTAGCAGGACCTACCAATAGTTTAAGTTTATCCATTGCTACTAAAGGATGGGATAAACGTAAAAAAACTGTGATTGAATAAAATATCAACCCTATTAAATAAAAAATTATGCTTGAAAACTCGAATTATTTAACACCAAGAGAGATAGTACAAGAATTAGATAAATATATTATTGGTCAGGCAGATGCAAAGAAAAATGTATCAATAGCGCTTAGAAACCGTTGGCGTAGAATGAATGTAAAGGGTGACCTTCGCAAAGAAATTATGCCAAATAATATATTAATGATTGGTTCTACTGGTGTTGGTAAAACTGAGATTGCAAGACGTTTAGCTAAGGTTGCAAAAGCACCATTTGTTAAAGTAGAAGCATCTAAGTTTACTGAAGTTGGTTATGTTGGTAGAGATGTTGAAAGCATGGTTCGAGACCTTGTAGAGCAATCAGTAGGGATGATTAAAGACCAAAAAAAGGCACTAGTAGAAGAAAAAACACAACAAGCTGTTGAAGATGCAATTCTTGATGCATTAATTCCACCATTAAAAGGAACTCCAACAACCAATGCGAATGGTGAATATCTAAATCAAGATCATGAGTTAAATGAAAAAACTCGTGAGCGTTTTAGAGAAAAATTAAGAGCAGGAGAATTAGAAGATAGAAAAATCGATGTCACTGTTGATAAAAGCTCAAACTCATTAGGTTTTGTAGGTGGTGCTCCAATGGATGAAGGTTCTATGATGAACATTCAAGAAATGATTAACGGAATGCTTCCTAAGAAAACGAAGAAACGTAAGATGACGATCGAAGAGGCGCGTAAAATCTTGGTAGACCAAGAAAGTGCGAAGCTGATCGATATGGATGAAGTGAAAGATGAGGCAGTGAAGTTGGCAGAAAACTCAGGTATCATTTTCATTGATGAGATTGATAAAGTAGCAAGTGGAGGTTCTAAGCAAGGTGCTGATGTTTCTAGAGAAGGTGTGCAAAGAGACCTTCTTCCCATCGTAGAAGGCTCAACAGTAAATACTAAACATGGTGTAGTGAAAACTGATCATATTTTATTTATTGCTGCTGGTGCTTTCCATTTATCTAAGCCTTCTGATTTAATTCCAGAGCTTCAAGGTAGATTCCCAATTAGAGTGGAGTTACAAAGCTTAACGAATGAAGATTTCAAAACAATCTTACGTCAACCTAAGAATGCTTTAACAAAACAGTATGAAGCATTATTGGATGCTGAAGACGTGAAGTTGAGCTTCAATGAAGATGCGTTGGATGAAATTGCTTCTATTGCTTATGAAATCAACGTAGAAGTTGAAAATATTGGAGCAAGAAGATTGCATACTGTAATGTCTCATTTATTAAATGATTTATTATTTGATGTACCAGATGTTATCGGAGCAAATGCTCAGATCGTTGTTACTAAAGAAATGGTAAATGAGCGTTTATCAGGTCTTGTGAAAAACAGAGATTTAAGCCAATATATCTTATAAGATAACGATATGTTTTGTTGAACATACTGTATGATTATACCGTTGTACAGTAGTGATATAAACAATAAAGTCCTTGATGTAGTTTAATAGCATCAAGGACTTTTTCTGTTTTATAAGGTATGGAAAATGATATAATCACAATTGGTTGAAATTTGAAAAATATGATGATTTCAATGTTTGAAGAAATAAGGTTTATATTTAAAAAAGTTCCCAATCATGATATAATCCTATTTATTCTTTATCTAAAAAGGTGATTTTAAGAAATTTTATATGTAATATTATAGAAAGAAAAATAGACTTTTACTTCATCACCAACAAACGAAGATTAGATTAGTAAACAATTGAGAAACCACTTAAAAATAACTTCTCTCTTTCTATCTGTATTCATTTCAATCTCACTCTTCAGTAATTTAAATAAGAAGGCGATGAACTTAAAGTAGGCTTAATATAGTTAACCAACTTTGAACGAATGAGACTCAAAACAACTCTGTGCCTGCTCCTCTCTTTAATCAGCATGACTTTTTCATTAGCACAAGAAAGATTGGTGACAGGTAATGTAACTGACGGTGTAAAGCCACTCCCCGGGGTAACTATTGTAGTTCAAGGAACTAGAAGAGGTGCCGTTTCTGATATCGAAGGTAATTATAAGATAAAATTACAATCAGAAGACAAGGTTTTAGAATTCAACTTTATCGGGATGAAATCTCAGGTTGTTGAAATCGGTACAAGATCAAAAATTGATGTTGTACTCGAAGAAGATACTGAAGAATTAGATGAAGTAGTAGTTACAGCCAATGCAATTGAAAGGGAAAAAAGAACTTTAGGTTATTCTGTAACTTCTGTAAAGGGTGAAGAAGTAGACCGAGTAAAGTCTACAAACTTTCTTAACTCTTTATCAGGTAAAGTTCCTGGTGTACAAATTTCTCAAGCAAGTTCAAATCCTGGTGGATCTACCAGAATTGTCATTAGAGGTACAAATTCATTGAGTGGAGGTAACCAACCACTTATTGTCGTGGATGGTATCCCTGTAAGTAATACGAATGTATCTACGGGTAGTGGTATTCAAGGAGCTTTTGATGCAGGTAATGGTGCAGGTGAAATCAACCCCGCCGATATTGCTTCGGTGACAGTCCTAAAAGGAGCATCAGCTGCGGCACTTTATGGATCAAGAGCTGCGAATGGAGCAATTATAATCACAACTAAAAGAGGTAAAGAGTCTGCTGGACCTACAGTGAGTATCAACTCAAGTGTAAGAGTAGAAAACCCAAATAGATTGCCATCTTTCCAGAATAAATATGCTCAGGGTTATGATGGTAAATACGATAAAAATGCAGAAAATGGATGGGGTCCGATCATAGATGGTCAAGTTGTTCCTATGTACGATTATGAATCTGATATTAATGAACTACCAGAAAGTGAATGGCCCTTACAAACGCTGACTGCTTATCCATCGAATGTAGAAGATTTTTATGAAACAGGTACTTTATTTATCAACTCTGTTGATGTATCTAGTGCGACTGAAAGAGGCGATTACCGTTTGGGTTTTACTTCGATGAATCAAAAAGGTATTGTTCCTGGTGCAGGGTTGGATAGATATACTTTCGCTGTAAATGCTGGTCAACAACTAAGCAAGGTGATTAAGTCTAGAGTCGGGATGAACTATGTAAGTTCTGAAACGAAAGGTTCTGTCTCTCAGGGTGGTAATTCTCCAAATGTGTTGACATCAATTATAAATGGTATTCCAAGAACAACTCCATTAGAAAGGTTACAATTAGTTGACGGCGAACAAAATCCAATTGGTCGTTTCTCAAATTCACCGTATTGGGTAGCAGAGAAAAATGGTAATGATGTAAATGTTAACCGTTTCTTTGGTTTTGGTATGTTGGAAGCACAAGCAACAGATTGGCTATCCTTCAGAGCAAGAGTTGGTATGGACTATAGAGCAGACAAGAGGTTTGCGAAATCTGCAAAAGGAACATTAGGTGCAATCAACGGTTCATTTACCAATGATGATATGGAAAGAACGGAGTTAACGACTTCGTTAATGGCAACTATTCAGAAAGAGTTTAGCGAGAAATTTAAGTTGACGGCGATTGTTGGACATGAGTATAACCAAAGAGTTTTCAAAAGAAATACTCTTCAAGCTTCAGAGTTGTCAGTGTCTGATTTATATACTCCAACAAATGCAAAAAACACAACGAGTACTACCGATTTTGTAGAACAGAGATTATTAGGAGCTTATGGTGATATATCACTTACTTATAATAATTACCTAACGCTGAATGTAACGATGCGTAATGATTGGTCATCAACTTTACCAAAAGACAATCGATCATATTTCTACCCTTCAGCTAGTTTGTCTTTTGTATTCTCAGATGCATTCAATTTACATAATGATGTATTCTCATATGGTAAATTAAGATTAAGTGCCGCTCAAGTAGGTAATGATACAAGTCCTTATCAATTGGATTATTATTACTATCCAAGGTCAAGTTATTTTGGTCAGTATGGTACCACAAACAATTATCCATTTAATGGACAAACAGCTTATTCGGCAACAAATGTGATTCCTCCAGAAAACTTAGTTCCTGAAAGACAGAATTCTTGGGAGATAGGTACAGAACTAGGATTCTTTAACGGTAGAATTGGTGTAGATTTTACTTACTACCAAATAGAAACAAAGAACCAAATTTTAGCTGTACCTACACCTGAATCAACAGGTTATACGACGAAAAGAGTCAATGCAGGTGCTGTAGAAAATAAAGGTATTGAATTGTTGCTTTCGTTTATTCCTGTTAAAACAACAGAGTTTGAGTGGAATTCTCAGATCAACTTTACCAGAAACCAAAATATGGTAACTGAGCTGACTGAGGGATTGGAAAAACTTCAAATTGCATCAGGCTTTAATGGAGTTTCAGTACAAGCTGTTCCAGGTCAATCACTAGAATTACAAGGGGTAGGTTTTAAAAGAGCACCAACAGGAGAAATCTTGGTGGATCCAAATACAGGCTTAAGAATGCAAGGAGATGAAGAAACATTTGGAGAGATCCAACCTGACTTCTTACTTGGCTTTCAAAATAGCTTCACTTACAAAGGAGTGACATTAAACTTCTTGATTGATTGGAATCAAGGAGGTAAAATGATTTCTAGAACAGTAGGAGATTTAAGATACGATGGATTAGCTGAGGAAACGGCACTAAATAGAGAGCAGACTTTTGTTGATAAAAATGCATATATCTTAAATGGAGATGGATCTGTGACACCAAATAATATTGCAGTCTCACAACAAGATTTCTGGCAAGCATATTCAACAAGTGGTGTGGCAGAAGGTTCTGTTTTTGATAAAACTTATGTCAAGCTAAGAGAAGTTAGTTTAGCTTACACATTCCCTAGTACATGGATTCAGAAAAGTAATTTTATCAAATCACTATCACTAGGTTTTGAAGCAAGAAACTTATGGTTGATTTATAGTAAGATACCTCATATAGATCCAGAAACTAGTTTGTTTCAAGCTGCAAGTGATGCTTCTGGTGCTGTTGAAATGGGTAGTTTACCTTCAACAAGAAGCTTTGGTGGTAATATTAAAATCGTATTTTAATCATGAAAAAGATCAACTCAATATATAAAATCACTCCTATTTTATTTTCATTGTTGTTCACAGTGATTATAGGATGCGATAATATTCTCGATATAAATAAAGACCCATTTGCTGCAGGTGATGATCAGGTGGCAGAACAGCCAGGGTTATTAATGACAACAGTCATGACAAGTGTTTCTTCAGATAAAGTAATGGAGACGAACTTGTTCAATAGATGGGCACAGCATTATGTTGGAGCAGGTGCTAGTGTTTTCTCAACGGCAGATAATTATTCTGTACCAACGTTTCCTCAAACCAATACTTGGTCTACTTTTTATGTTTCAGTGCTAAAAAATGCCAGTAGAGGTGAAGCTTTAGCTTCTGAAATTGGTGAAGTGAATACTGCTGCTCAATTCAAAATTATGCAGGCATTTGCTTTCTATCATCTAACGTTAATGTTTGAAGATGTTCCATTTGATGAGGCATTAAATACAAATATTTTATTCCCTGAAAGTAATGACCAAGCGAATGTCTTAAAAGGTATTGTAAATCTATTAGATCAAGCAATGAATGATATAGATGTATCAAATCCTGAAAAGATTAGCGATGAGGATTTATTATTTAAAGGCGATTTAGATAAATGGTTGATGTTTGCCAATTCTATTAAGATTAAAACTTTAATGGTAATTGCTGGGCAAGATGCTTCGTATGCAAGTTCAAGACTTGAGACGGCTTTTTCACAATCACATGTTGAAGCAATAGAAGATGAAGTGAAATTAGATTACTATGAAGACCTAACCAATGCGAACCAGTTTTATAAGCTGCATTATCAGTTTGCAGGAGGTCAAAGTTTATTCTTCTATGCTTCTAATCCATTTATTGATTTACTGAGAGGAACGAATGATCCTAGAATTGATATTTTTTATGATCGACCTGATGGAACATCAGATCAGGTTCCTCATAGAGGTGTGGACCCTGGAGCAAGATCTGCCTTTACTTCTACTTCAGTATTAAGTTTACATTATATATCAGCAACTTCTCCTGATTATTGGATTACTGCTGCTGAACTAAAATTATTAAGGGCAGAAGCTATTTTACAAGGTTGGCTTACTGGTACAACTGAGGATGCTAATGGTTATTACAGAGAAGGAATCGTTTTGAATATGGTTCATTTAAATACCATGGCTACGGTTCAAACATCAGGAAGAGGTATCACGGGAGCAGAGTATGAAAACTATGACAGTTCTTTACCAAACCTTCAGGAATTGGCTCCAGCTAATGCTTTAAAAGCAGTTTATCAACAAGGATATATTGAAACATTCAATAGAGGTATTGATTCTTGGACATATGTTCGTCGAACAAATTATCCTGAAGATATGCCATTACCTGAGGATGCAGCCATTTCGAATCATATTACTCGTTTACCATATTCTCCTAGTGAAGTAAGTGCTAATCCTAATAGCCCAAGTCAGAAAGCTTTGGATACTCCTATGTGGTTTATGACATCTAACTAACAGAACCTATGAAAAAAATAATTAAAATAGGCATCACTTGTTTGAGTATATCACTCTTTGGATGTGAGCCATATGATACTTATAAAGATGAACTTTCTGTTGAGTTTAATGGATCGGCAGTTGCTTTTTCAACAGCAACGACATCACCGGACTCTGTAAAAGAAAACTCAGTACCAATAAGTTTAACCGTTGAAATGCCTTATGCAATTCAAACGTCAAGAGGCGTTCAAGTAAACTATGAGTTTGGCGGAGATGCAACTTTTGGGACAGACTTTACGGCAAAAGCTATAGAAAGTAATAATCCCAATTCGCAAGATGTCGTAGAAAAGTTCGCTGATGCAAGTGGAGGCTCTTTTATCATTAAAAATAAGGAAAAGTCCGAAGATGCTGATGGAGAACAAAGCTATACGAATGTGAAGAATACAGCGACTATTGAGGTATCACCTTTAGTAGTTTATGGTGTAGATAAAACCGGAGGAAAGGTACTTGATGTGATTTTAACATCAGCTACAAACCTGGATGATAATTCTGATGTAACTGTTGGACAAGGTGGCATTAAAGGAATCTATAATATGGTGTTAGAAGATATTCATTGTCCTACTAGTTTGGATGGTACTTATTCAGCAACAATCGAAACAGAAGAAGGATTAGAAGCTGCTCCAGATGTTATAATTACAACGGTTGATTCATTAGCAAACCCTGATAATATTTGGGGACTTTATGATATTTCTAATATCGCTGGTGATATTCAAGATATTCCTTTTCAAATCATAGATCAGTGTGGAGAATTTTTGGGTCCTTCAGATAGTTATATCACTATTTCAGGAGATACAAATGAGGCTGGTCGAATTGAATTGGATGTGATGTTCTCTGATGGAACAACTACAAGACAATGGATCCTTTATCTTACTAAACAATAAGACACATGAAGAAATTAGTATTATCAATATTATTTGTGGGAAGTCTTTTAGTAGGCAGTAAGGGATATTCCCAAGGTGTACAGCAGATTACAAATCCGACACCTCAATTTATAAGTCCAAATATATCAAGTGCTCCAAATAAACTCTTTGTTCGTTTAAAGGACTACCGAGATGTTGATATGGCTTATATGGAACAGGGACAAGATCAATTTGTAAACTCTGATAAACGTTTCCTTTATAGAGCTTTAACGGATGCAAGAATTGCTTCAGTTATAGAGCCTATGAGTGTCTTGAAAAAAAGAAAATCTGATGTATTACAGATTACGCTACATAATGATAATGACTTGGACCGTTACATGAGTGATTTAGCTCAGGATCCAAACGTTCTTTATGTAGAACGAGTACCATTACCACAATCTTTCTCTACACCAAATGATCCTCTTGCAGGAGATCAATACCATTTGGAGTTAGTGGGAGCAATAGAAGCATGGTCAAAATCTACAGAAAATGCGAATACTCCTAAGAACGATATTGTAATTGCGATTATCGATGACGGGGTATTGATTACACACGAAGATCTAAAAGACAATATGTTCATCAATGAAACAGAGTTAAATGGAACTCCTGGTATTGATGATGATAATAATGGGTATGTAGATGATATCTATGGTTGGGATGCTTCAGGCGATGAGTATTATAACGGAGATCCCGATCCTAATCCTCCATCAAGTGAAGCGACAAGGTTTAACTTCTCTCATGGAACACACTGTGCTGGTATTGCAGCCGCAAGAACTGATAACAGTAAAGGTGTAGCTTCAGTATCAGATAATAGAGTGAAAATATTGGCAGTGAAGGCAACAGCCGATGATACGCCAAATGCTAGAGCTATTACACACTCTACAGAAGCTTTAATGTATGCGATTGAGATGAAAGCAAATGTTGTTAGTATGTCATACGGTGGATATGGTTATTCGGCAACTGTTGCAAGATTAATTCGAGAAGCAACTGAAGATTACGGTATGTTTTTCGTAGCAGCGGCAGGTAATGATAACGTTAACCTTGCTAGTTATCCTGCAGGATATGATAATGTAATGGCTGTAGCTAATACAACGAGTAATGATGTGAAATCACCTTCTTCTCAATATGGACCTTGGATTGATATTTCGGCTCCTGGTACAGATATTATTAGTACAGTTGCAGCAGATGATGGTAATACCAATGGAGATTATGCTCCTTACACAGGTACATCAATGTCATGTCCAATGGTAGCAGGTGCTGCGGCATTTTTGTTAACCCAAGATTCAACAATTTCACCTTTACAAATGAGGGCATTGTTAATGGGGACAGCTACAGACATCAACCCCAGAAACCCTAATTATCAAAATGCATTAGGTGCAGGTCGAATAAACATGAGTGCGGCGATGGATGCATTACTTTCAGATCGTCCAATTGCTGCGTTTGATATCTTATCTGATAATGGTATTGTCAATCAAGATATTCAATTAGTGAACTTATCGTTTGCGGATGGTGCTACCTATGAATGGAATTTTGGAGATAGTGAAACAAGTACCTCATCAGCAGATACAATATCACATGCTTATGATTCTATTCCGACTTTAGGTACTTATTTGATCACTTTAAAAGTGACAGATGCTTCAGGAAGAAGTAATACATATAGAAGAGGAATTACTATGATTGCAGGCCCACCTGAAGGACCTGAAGAATCAGTGCCTTTCTCTACCGACTTTTTGTCGGATACGGGAGGATTCGTTACGGAAACAGAATATCTAGATGGAGGTACTGGTGATGACGTATGGGAATGGGCAAGAGCAAGAGGAGATAACTTGAATAGTGGAGATTCTACTGTTTGGGTAACAGCTGCCTCAGGCGGTGTACCTTTAAGATCATATTCAGCAATTTTATATACACCAATATTTGATTTTAGTGAGGAGGAAAAAGAATATAAAATATCTTTTACAAAAAGTATGGAAACGACATACTGTAATGCCCCTGCTGCTTGTCAAATGCAATATACTACTGATAATGGAGGAACTTGGAGGTTACTGGGTGAGCCAAATGATGGTTTAGGGTATGGTTGGTATAATAAATCACCAGACGATGCCTGTGCGATACACCCTATTATTTTCGAAAACCAAACCGGTTGGTTAGGAAATTATGAAAATGATTCTACCGCTTATAATGTATCGTTCTTAGCAGGCAATGATAAAGTCCGTTTCAGATTTGTCTACAGACATGAATCAGCCTTTCAAATAGAAGATACAGATGATGGTTTTATGATTAGAGATTTTATTGTCACTAAAGAAGAACCAACAGCAGACTTCAACATTACTGCAGATGTTGAATATATCAAAAGACCTATACAATTTGTTTATAACTCAGGTGGAGCAATAGATTATTTGTGGGATTTTGGTGATGGAAATACATCTACAGAGCCAAGTCCAACACATACTTATGAGACTACAGGTGAGTATGAAGTAGAATTATATATAAACAACGATCCTAGCAGGAACCACAAAGACACTATTCCAATCTTAGGGGTAAAAAGTGTACCATTTGATTTAGCAGATGGTGGAGATCTTGAAGGTGATGACTTACTATTTTATTCACTTAACCTTGCTGGAACAGACTTGGAATTAGGTTCATCTAGTATCGAAGGTAAAAACGGAACTCTAAGTGGTGATAATGCTTATGTATTGGGTAAAGATACCGCGGGATATCAAGTACCAACAGGATTCTATTTATATACATCAGTATTTGATTTACCTGATGGAGATGATGATACACAACGCTTTTCTTTTGCTTTAAAGCAAGATGTAAAAGAACAAGTAGATGGCATGTTTGTAGAATTTAGTAATGACTATGGTAGATCATGGAGATTATTAGGTTCTTATGTTGATCCATCATGGAACAATGAATTGTCTTCTGAATATTATTGGAGTGGTGAAAATATTCCTATTATGACTGGTACAACAGACAATGAATGGGAAACAAAATATATCCCTTTGGCAGGGTTTGAAGGGGAGAAAGTAGCCTTTAGATTATTCTTTGTAGCAGCAAGCCAAGATTCTTCTGGAGGTATTGGATTGGCTATGGATAACTTCAGAGTAGTAGATTATGAACCTCAAGTTACTTCATTGAACTATACTATAGATAAAACTATTGTAGGCTTAAATTCAGAGGTAACCTTTACAAGTAGATCAGATGTTGATAGTGCATTGGTAGGATGGTATTTTGGAGAACCTGAAGACGCCACACCTTCTGTCGTTTATGGGGAAGGACCTCATGAGGTGACATATCAGACTGAAGGACTTAAAGACTTATTAATGTTTGTTGTTGGGTCAGACCAGCAGGCTTCCTATCAAGGAGTGGTAAGAGTAAATGCTAGTGTATCTTCAACAGTCGAAGAAGACTTAAAAGAAATGGCTCCGGTAGTTTATCCGAATCCAAACTTAGGGAATGAGCTCTTTATTTTATCTGAAAAAGGGATAAGCTCTGTTGATATCTTAAAAACTTCAGGTCAACAAATTTCTTCTCCTCCACATTGGGATGGAAATAAAGTTGACATCACAAACCTTTCTAAAGGTTTATATATCATAAGGATTGAACAACAAGATGGAAGTATCTATCATAAAAAGCTGATAAAAGAATAATTACTATAACGAAAGGAACAGGTTTACATCTGTTCCTTTTTTTAGCTTGTCCTAAAATTAGAAGGCGTCATTTCAGTCTTTCTTTTAAAGTATCTGATGAAATGAGATGAATCCTTAAAATTCAGATCAAAGGCAATTTCACTAACAGTTTGGTTCGTATATAGAAGCATTCTTTTTGCTTCCTTAATAATGTATTCACCGATAAATTTTGATGCAGATACTCCAATAGCAGTTTTACAGATTGCATTTAGATTTTGTGGAGTGGTATGTAATAAATCTGCATAATGGTTTACGCTGTTGATGATCTGTTCAGAGCTTTCTAACAGATCTTTTAGCTGTATAAAAGACTCTGAATATTGGTGCGTATTGCCAGTAGAAGGAGTTGTGTCATGAAGGAACTTAGCAAATAATGCTTTTAACAACCCTTCGATGACTGTCTGTTGAGTATCATATCTATCTTTTAAATTATCAACAAGAAGCTGAAAAATAGTATTTACTTGATCGATATCTTTGAGATAAACACATGGGTGATGACTCATTTCTCCAATAAGTTGTATTAGCTGCTGGTCAGTACTGTTTTCAAGAAATGATTTTTTCATTATGATAACAAAACCTTTTGGTTCTGAAAGGATATCCCAATGGTGCATCTGTTCTTTTTGAATAAAGAACAAAGTAGGTTGATTAATTTCGAAGGTGTCATAATCTATTGTGTGGCTACCAGAACCTTCGTAGAGATAAACAATCTCAACATATTTGTTGTGCTTGTGTGGGTTGGTTTTTCTGATGTTTGCTCTGAATGCTTCTATTTTTATATCCTTAGCATTTTCTATTTTGTCCTTGGTGGTAATTTCCATTGATAGTTATTTTTAGTAAAGTGTAGTACGCAATACAAAAATGCGAGAATAATCCATTAAATGAATTATTCTCGCATTATTTATAAATTGTTATGATTATATGCCATTTTACAGGATTCCATCATCTGTTTCTGTAGGAGCAACATATTCTTGCTCAGTAGCTACAGAATCATCCTCAGCCATTATATCCCCAAAATTATCAGGGCTGTATTTACTACAATCCAATTCAACATTAATAGGAATTGATGGCTCTGGGAATTTACTACGCTTATAACCTAGTTCTTGGCATAATTGCTTGTCTTTGTAAACATCCTCCATAAAATAAGCAAATGCAGGTAATGCTAAACGGGCACCTTGACCATACTTAATAGTTCTGAAGTGGATTGAACGATCTTCGCCTCCACACCATACACCAGTTACAAGGTCATTAGTGAAGCCCATAAACCAACCATCAGAGAAATTAGCAGTAGTACCTGTTTTACCACCTACATGGAATACCTCTCCAGTTTTCTTATCTCTCTTAAAGTTATATCTATTCAAACGCATGGCAGTACCACCTGCTTCTTCTGAAGTACCTCTTAGCATGTATGTCATTAACCACGCAGTTCTCTCATTTAGTACTTCTACTTTTTTAGGAGTAAATGTTTTTAATACTCTACCATTTTTATCCTCGATTCTAGTAATAAATCTAGGCTCGGTCCAAGTACCTTTATTGATGAAAACAGAATAGGCAGTTACCATTTCAAAAACAGATACATCTTCAGTACCTAAACATAACGAAGGTACACCTTTGATTGGCTTTTTGTCATAACCAGTTCTACCTCTTGCTTTATCATCTTCCGTCAATAAATAAGAGAACATTTGATCTCGTATAAATTTAAAACCAAACTTGTCTCTTGCATATCTTGATAATGTCGGAGCACCTAGTTCTTTTACTAAGTAAGCAGCAGCAGTATTGATTGATCTCGACATTGCTTGTCTCAATGTATATGTTTTACCACTATATCCATCAGCATTGGCAGGTGTCCAAGGTTTGTCCGCTACTGCTTCTTCAGCAGTAAAAGTAATCGGGACGTCAGTGATAGGAGAACAAGGTTGAAAACGATCTTCTAGTGCTTTTGCATATAAGAACGGTTTGAAAGTTGAACCAGGCTGACGATAACCTAAACGAACATGGTCATACTTAAAGTATTTATAGTTGATACCTCCAACCCAAGCTTTTATTGCTCCAGTTTTTGGTTCCATTGATGTCATACCAACTTGTAAGAACATTTTGTAGTACTTTAAAGAGTCATAAGAACTCATAACAGTATCTTTTTCATGGTTGTTGTTCTCCCAAGTAAATACTTTCATTTTCTTTTTCACTTTTAAAGCTTTATCAATAGCTAATGAATCGCCACCGTATTGCTTATAAAGTGATTTGTAAACTCTTGTTCTTTTGATAGCTCTTGGTAAGAAGTTTGGAATTACTTCACCTTCTCTATCTCTCCAAGGCTCACCTTGTCCTTCCCAGTGCTCGTTGAATAATGCTTGCTGAGCTCTCATATGTTTATCAATTGCTTCTTCAGCATATCGCTGCATACGAGAATCGATAGTTGTATAGATTTTTAAACCATCAGCATATAAATCCAAGCCTTTATCTTTACAGAATCTCTGAATATCTTTTACTACTTCAGCTCTAAAGTAAGGAGCAAGACCTTTATTGTGGTTTTCAACATTGTATCTTAAACCTAAATCTTCACCCATATACTCTTTTTCTTGAGCTGCAGTGATCAAGTTGTATTTTTCCATTTGACTGATGACCTGATTACGAACTTTTAAAGCTCTTTCAGGGTGAAATCTTGGGCTATAGAATGTTGGTGCTTGTAAAATACCAACTAGTACCGCAGATTCAGGTACAGTTAATTGATCTGGAGTAGTACTAAAGAAAGTTTGAGCAGCAACATGAATACCATAGGCATTGGAACCAAAATCGACAGTGTTTAAATACATTGTCATGATTTCTTTCTTTGTGTAGGCTTCTTCAAGTTCTACAGCTACAATCCACTCTTTTAATTTATTGATTACAAGTCCAATTAAAGGAACACTTGATAATCTACCTTCTAGATCTTGATCTCTACGGATTTTAAATAGGTTTTTTGCTAATTGTTGAGTTAATGTGGACGATCCTCTCTTCTTACCGCTCATTGTAACGTAGCGGAAAAGATAATAAGGTACAGCAATTGTAGCTTTAAAATCGATACCACTATGGTCGTAAAAACGAACATCCTCAGAAGCTAATAATGCATTCTTTAGGTTAGTAGATAGATCTTCATATTCTACTTTTGTTCTATTTTTTCTGTAGTATTTACCTAATAACTCACCGTCAGCAGAGTATAACTCAGAGGCAACTTCACTTTTAGGGTTTTCTAAGACACTTGGGTCTGGAAGTTCACCATATAAGTTAAACCAGTTATTTTTTAAAGAAATTCCAAAAACGATGGCACTTACGACACCTATAATAAATAGAATCCAAAGTGCTTTTATGGCTTTTAAATACATATGTTTTTAATATTCAGTACTTAAGCTGTATATAATATTAGTATTGAAATGAATAAGTAAGCAAGTTAATCATTCCTTTATACTTTTTATTTGATTCTCTAATTATGATTAGAAAAAAGGCAAGATTTTTACCACCCAATTGTATAGTAAAATCATACCAATTTATTATTCTGTTGTGATTTCATAATCATGATATCTACCAGGGATATATCCATTTTCAAGACGGCGTTCAGTGATTTCTTCTAGCATTCCTTTTGCAGTATCAGAAAACTCTCCAGAAGGATAAGCAAGTAGGTAGCCATTTAGAGCATCTTTGAATGTTTGATAGTATTTGGTAGTTCGACCAATAAGCAAGACTCTTAAAAATCTCCCTTTTTCCTCATAAGCACTTTGAGGGAAGTCGTTTAATAGTTCATTGAGCTTGATATCTGATTGATTATATTGTTTTTCAAGATATAGTTGATAGGCAGAGGCATATAAATCCTTAATATAGTTCTCCCTTTCATTGGTTTCTTTTACATAGTTCGGGTTAAGAAGAATTTTTGAATACAAGCAATCAGGGTAATTTTCGATAAGATATTGCTTTGCTTCTTCTTCATCACAACTTTCATCTTCCTGACAAATCACATAAACAAGGTAAGCGACTTCATGTGCATTTTCATCATTAGGGTATTCATCGAGAAAACGATAAAAGTTATTTAACGCTTCTTCGTTGATTTTCATTCTATAGAAATAAACCTTCCCTAATTCGAAAATGCCATCGGCTAATGCTTTATGTACCTTTTTTAACTCCTCATCTGTAGTAGGTATTTCAGCAATTCTTTGATCCATTGTTTTCAAACCAGCAAATAAGTCCTCATTACTTGCCTCATCATTTTTATCTTTTTTCTTATTACTTGATGTGGGCTTTTGGTTATTATTGGCAGTTTGATTGTTTGTGTTAGCGGCCCCTGAAAATTCCATTTTGTTAGACCTTCTCCAGTTATCTTCTAGAGGTCTTGAGCCCCAAATTCTCAAGAATTGAGCTTTACCTTGTGCCAAAGCATTCGTATTGTAAAAATAAAACTCTTTAGATTCTTTATTACTGAAGGATTGTGATTTTGCAGTAACAGGTTTTTCTTTCTTTTTCTCATTTTCTATCGCATACTGTTGCTTTAGAATGAGCTCTTCTTTTTCTTCTTCAATTTCTTTTTCTAAAAACTCTTTCCTTTCCTCCTCATTCATTTCGTACAAGCTCAGTAAACGTTCATTTTCTTGAACAATTTTGGTGTACTTAGCGAGTTCTTGTAAGTTCTCAGATCTTTTCTTAATGTCTTCAAAACCATATACAGATTCATCAAAGTTTTGAACTGCACTATCATAATAAGCAGCAGCTGCTATATAATCTTTCTTTTCTGTATAATATATTTTGCCCGACTCCCAATACGAATGCCCTTTTTGAATCTGATTGGATGTACTTACCTGAATTGATTCGTTGAAAAAACTTAAGGCTTTATCATAATCGGGTTTACGCATTTCAAACTGAGCCATTTCATAATAGATTTTATCTCTATTATCCCAGTTGTTATGGTCTTTTAATTTTTTGTCAAAATACTTTTTGATTTTCTTCGTCTGCTTTTCATCACTGAAGTCTACAGGTTGCATACTGTAAGCACTAATATCAGATTGAAACTCTAGATCATTCGTTTTTGATATTTTTTCAGCGGTGGAGTAGGCTTTATAAGCATCATTGATCACTCCAGTTTTTTCATACATCTGACCTAGTATGAAATAATACCTAGAGCGTAAATGCTTTTTTTGTTCTAAATCGACAACTAACCTTAGATGAGCGATCGATTGTTTGAAATCATTTTTATTTCTGTAATAGTGGGCGAGATTCAGGTGGTAGTCTTTTGTGTTTTCTTTATTGTAAGGGGCTTTTTGTTGTTTGATGATATCTTTTACTAAAGTAATGTTTCCTTCTTCTTTCTTTTCAATAAACATTCTTAAAAGAGCATTCAGAGCAGCATGTCTACTATTTTCATCATTAAATTTAGCATTGACATATTTAAAAGTAGTGAGTGAATTTTCATAATCCTCTTCATAGAGCCTTACCCAACCCACTAATAAATAACATTCATCGATCCATTCACTACTTTTGTGAAATTTAATAGGACGAGATGCTTTTGTAATGATAAAATCTAGCTGTTCTTTATGCGATAATGTTTTATTGGTATCAATAGGTATTAAAATTGATAGAACGTCATTGTAATCATCCACATGTTCATTAAATAAATCCAACTCCAACTGTTCCATTCCTTCTCTTGCTAAAAAGTAAGAATTGTAATGTGTAGCAGTATCATGATAAAACTGACAAGCACTACCAGAAACAAGAAGTAGTGTTAACAGAAATGCCTTTATAATTAGAGTGGTATTTTTATTTAAAATAATCTGCTTCATTGTGATGTAGCGATCAATTGTATAAAAAATGAATGATGATGAATTCCTGAAAAAAAATGTGTTATCGCAATTTAGAAGGGGGTTGATAACAGCAAAAAGTGGAATATCACTTTAAAAATAACATAATTCAATAAAAAAGAGACTAATTAAATTTTTTCATTGACCTCAGTCAATGGCTAATTTACATTTTTTATTATCGAAAAAGTTATAATAATTCAATAGTTATAGACAAAATGCAAATAAAGTCCTCATTTATTGTAATTTTACCATTTGTAAACTTCTTAAACAAGAAGAAATATAATCAATGAAAAAACAAGGAAAGACCTTATCAGAGTGGCTGACCACTAGATTTGTTCTTGTCGTTAGAGATGAAGAAACCTTTGCTGAAAGGGCTGCATATAGATTCAGCTATGTAAAAATCCTATTAGTCTTAGGAATGCTTTTTACCGTTTTAGGAGGTTTGAGTTTTGTATTAGCGACCACATTATTGGCTAAGATTTTTGATCCTCGAGTTGCTTATCGAGAGACAGACAGAAAGCTGATTGAAATGGAACGTAGTTTGGATTCATTGAAGATTGCTTCTGATGAGAAAGATGTATATATGGCATCCATTAAAGCGATCATTGACGGTGAAGTAGATGACGAAGAAGATTTCAAAGCAAATATCGTTAATACAGACCAAGTAGATGATATCGAAGTTGATTTAAAGAAAATTGACCCAGTTGATTCAATATTTAGAAGTGAATTTGAAGGTTTAGAAATTAAACCTGCGGCAGTCACTTCGATATATCAAGGTATAGAAGATGTTTTCTTTTTTCCACCAGTATCGAATGGTGTACTTTCTAAGAAATTTAATCTAAAGGAAGGACATTATGGTGTTGATGTATTGGCAAAAAGAAATGAAGGGATAAAGGCAATTGCTGATGGAACTGTAATTATGGCCTCATGGACTCAAGATTCAGGGTACGTCATTGGAGTTCAACATAAAGGTCAAGTAATATCATTTTACAAGCATAACTCTGTTCTACTGAAAAAAGTTGGGGAGACGGTTCGTACAGGTGATATTATTGCAATCATTGGTAATAGTGGAGAAATGACAGATGGACAACATCTTCATTTTGAACTTTGGTATAATGGAATACCAGTTGACCCTGTTGATTTTATCGCATTTGAATAAAATCTATTGATATTGAATGTACTTCATTAACGATTAAAAATATTTTTACAGAATAATTATTATGGGATTATTTGGAAACGCAGAAGAAGCAAAAAAAGTGGTACCACAACAGTCAGGTAATGTAACTAACAACTCTATTGGCCAAGGAACTACATTAAAAGGTGATGTAGAAACACATGGTATCTTAAGAATGGACGGTAAATTAATTGGTAATTTACAATGTCATTCAAAATTATTCTTAGGTAATGATGGGCAAGTCGAAGGTGATGTTTTTGCTCAGAATGCTGAAATTGAAGGCGAAATTCATGGTAAGATTGAAGTTGCTGAAAATTTAATCTTAAGAAGCTCAGCAGTAGTTCATGGTGATATCATCACTAAATCGTTAACTATTGATCCAGGAGCAGTCTTTAATGGACAATGTCAAATGGGTAAAGAGCGTCCTCTTTTAGCTTCTTCTACAGCATCTTCATCAGAGAGTATCTCAGTGGAGCAAAAGGAAGCAGAAAAAGATGAAGCAGCCCAATAAGAAAGATAAGTACGTCGAAAAGTATTCGACATTTCTTAAATATTCATCCGTAAGTACAGAAATGATAGTTACATTACTTATTTGTGCTTACGGCGGTAAATATTTGGATAGTTACTTAGACACTAATCAACCTTACTTCACAATAGGTCTTTTATTATTCGGAGTGTTTGCTTCATTGGTCATACTTATCAATGGGTTGCGGAAAATTTCTAAAAAAAATGACTCAGTAGTGAAAAAAAAAGGTAAAGATGACAATTTTTATAAAAAATGATTGATGTCACTTTGAAGTTTAATGACTATTACCTTATGTTTGCACTCGATTCCAATTTTATATTGGAAATTTTATAATGCATCTAGATTTACGAACACACTTTTACTTTGGATTATTGCTCTTGTCGTCAGTATTTATACTTATGATCATAGCAGCAGAGCAAAGTGAGATAGATTTGGGCCGCTTTATCTATTTAGAATTAGTTTTTAATATAGTTCTTGCGGTGATGTCATATGAAATAACATGCTTAGGGGCGGATACGGGAAATGGTCCAACCTTTCATAGTTTCTACATGGCGACAGTCTTGATCAGAATTTTATTATCATTGACTGTTTTTATCTTGTTCTTTCTAAAGGCAAACGCAGAGAAGGCGGAGAAGTTAAGTTTTATACTTTGTTTTTTCTTTTTTTATTTTGCGTACTCAATTTTTGAGATTGTTTGTCTCTATCATAAATTGCAGGGTAGATCCAGGAATGAGTGATTTTATAATAATGAAAAGTAATTTATCTTTTTACAGACGTCTAGCAATGCTAGCAGTGCTATTGACAGCACTAGTACAAACTTCATCTTTACAAGCAAGTGACGGACATGGTGAGCCTCATGATGGAGAACACATTAAGGAATACAATCCTGTAGAAACAATCCTTCACCACGTTAAGGATGAACATTACTGGACTTTCTATTCGACTACAGATGATCATGGACATGAGCATCATTATGGTATCAATCTTCCAGTAATCTTGTATGTAGAAGGTAAAGGGTTTGAATTTTTTGGTTCAAGCGAATTTTTACATCACAAACCTGTAAAAGGTAAGTTTGGTAGTTACGAAAACCACCACGAACACATTTCTTCAGTTGATGGAGATCATATTTATGATTTATCATTAACTAAAAATGCAGCTTCAACTGGTCTTTCAGTTTTATTACTAATCATTATTTTTAGTGCGATTTCAAAAGGATACAAGAACAACGCTGGTAAAGCTCCTTCAGGAATTCAGTCTTTCTTCGAACCTCTTATTGTTTACATGAGAGACGAAGTGATTAAGCCTAACTTAGGTCACAATACTGATAGGTTCTTACCTTACTTATTGACGTTATTCTTCTTTATTCTTTTCAATAACTTATTAGGTTTATTACCTGGTGGAGCCAATGCTTCGGGTAATATCTCTTTCACAATGTTGATGGCGATATTTACTTTGATCATTACAAACATCAACGGTAATAAAGAATATTGGGGACATATTTTTGCTACCCCAGGTGTTCCAGGTTGGTTATTACCAATCATGATTCCAGTAGAGATTATCGGTATCTTCACAAAACCAATTGCCTTGATGCTTCGTTTGTTCGCCAATATTACTGGTGGTCACATCGTATTGCTATCATTTATGTCATTGGTATTTATCTTGGAAGCTGCATGGGTTGGAGGCGTTGCTTCTTTCATCATCGTTCCATTATATTTCATGGAGATCTTTGTAGCTTTCTTACAAGCTTATATCTTTACGATGCTTTCTGCTCTATTTATTGGATCAGCAGTAGCAGAACATCACTAAGAAATCTTTAAGTTGCTGAAATTAAGTTAATTAATGTTTAGTCAGCTTAAATGATAACAAATAATGAATGATCTTCGCGCAAGCGAAAGCTTCATATACGTTTCTTTTTTTAAAACTATTTAAACAAAATTCAAATGTCATTACTTTCAATTTTATTAGAAGTAAGTGGTAGCGTAGGTCAATTAGGTGCAGCTATCGGTGCAGGTTTAGCAGTATTTGGTGCTGGTCTTGGTATCGGTAAAATCGGTGGTAACGCAGTAGAATCAATGGCTCGTCAGCCAGAGATCGCTGGTAACCTTCAAACTGCAATGATTATCGCAGCAGCCTTGATTGAAGGTGTTGCTCTTTTCGCAGTAGTAGTTTGTCTATTGATCGGTTTAGGTTAATCCTAACGACGCAAAGAAACATTTTGTTTGGATATCCATCGCTTTAGGGGTTTGCCCGGCGATGGGTATCTTCCAACAAAGAAACGTCAGAACGCTCACGCAAAAAATAATCAGAGATGGATATTATAACTCCTGGTATTGGTCTTTTATTTTGGAACACATTATTCTTCTTAGTAGTGTTCTTGATTGTTGGAATGAAAATCGTTCCAGTTATCTCAAAAGGCCTTAAAGATAGAGAAGAGTCAATTGATAATGCTCTTAAAGCTGCAGAACAAGCAAAAGCAGATATTGCTAACTTGAAAGCAGAGAACGAGAAGGAAAAAGAAAGAGCTCGTGCTGAAAGAGAAGAAATTATTTCTTCAGCTAAGAAGAAAGCAGATCAAATGATTAACGAAGCTACAGACCAAGCTAAGGCTGAAGCTAAGAAAATCGTTGATGATGCAAGAAATTCTATCGAAGCGGAGAAAAGAGAGGCGTTGGCTGAAATCAAAGGTGTTGTTTCAGAACTTTCTTTAGATATCGCTGAGAAAGTAATCCGTAAACAATTAGCTGATGATGCCGCTCAACAAGAGCTTGTAGCTAAACTTGTTGAAGACGCAAATATCTAATTTTAACAGATAAACATGCGGAAGCAATTCCGCTGTATATAAATCATAACCATGAGTGCAGAATCTAGAGTAGCAACTCGATATGCTAAAGCCTTTGTATCGGTAGCTTTGCAGGAAGGAAGTCAAGATAAGTTGTATGCAGATGCAGACTTTATCTTATCTACTATTAATGATAGTCGTGAATTACAAAACGCACTTAATAGTCCTATCATCAAAGCCGAGAAAAAAGCAGCAATCTTAACAGGTATTTTTTCAGCAAATGTTTCTGATTTAACTAACAAACTAATCACTTTAGTTGTTGAGAAAAACAGAACGTCAGCATTATCAGAAATCGTTAAGGCGATTAAAGCTGAGTTTGATGTTGTGAAAAATATTCAAAGAGCTACTGTAGTAACTTCAACTCCTCTTAACGCAACAACTAAAGAGGCGTTAGTGGCAAAGGTTACAAAATCTACAGGTAAGACGGTTGAACTTGAAGAAAAAGTTGATCCTTCTCTTATCGGTGGTTACATCTTAACGGTGGGTGACAAGCAATTGGACTGTTCTGTGAAATCACAGTTACAGCAATTAAAAGTCGCTTTCCAATAGAACATTATAAGTATCCTCTTATATAAGGATACTTTTTTTAGTAAAGAATAGTCAAAATTCAAATCCAGATACAAAAATGGCTCAAGTAAGACCAGACGAAGTTTCTGCGATCCTGAAAGAACAACTTACAGGTTTCAAATCTTCAACTGATTTAGAAGAAGTAGGAACCGTTTTAGAAGTAGGTGATGGTGTAGCTCGTATTTACGGCTTGCTTAATGCTGAAGCTGGCGAGTTAATCGAGTTCGAGTCAGGTGTCGTAGGTATGGTATTGAACCTCGAAGAAGATAATGTAGGTGCCGTAATTATGGGTAAATACACTGATATCAAAGAGGGCGATACAGTTAAGCGTACTAGACGTATTGCATCTATCAAGGTAGGTATGGGTATGTTTGGTCGCGTTGTTGACGCATTAGGTAATCCTATCGATGGTAAAGGTGATATCGAAGGCGATTTATACGAAATGCCTATCGAGCGTAAAGCTCCAGGTGTATTGTTCCGTCAGCCAGTAGACGAACCTATGCAAACAGGTATCAAGTCAATTGACTCAATGACTCCGATTGGTCGTGGTCAGCGTGAATTGATTATTGGTGACCGTCAAACAGGTAAAACTGCGGTAGCGATTGACACAATCATCAACCAAAAAGAGTTTTACGATAAAGGCGAACCTGTATACTGTATTTATGTAGCAGTAGGTCAAAAAGCTTCTACGGTAGCAACTATCGTTTCTGCTTTAGAAAAAGCAGGTGCTATGGCTTATACTACAATTGTTGCTGCAAACGCATCAGATCCAGCTCCAATGCAATACTTTGCTCCTTTCGCAGGTGCAGCAATTGGTGAGTTCATCCGTGACACTGGACGTCCTGCATTAGCAGTTTATGATGACCTTTCAAAGCAAGCAGTAGCATACCGTGAGGTATCACTACTTCTTCGTCGTCCTCCAGGACGTGAGGCATACCCTGGTGATGTATTCTACCTTCACTCTCGTTTATTAGAGCGTGCATCTAGAATTAACACATCAGATGATATCGCTAAAAATATGAACGACCTTCCTGAGTCAATCAAACATATGGTAAAAGGTGGCGGTTCTTTAACTGCATTACCAATTATCGAAACTCAGTCAGGTGACGTTTCTGCATATATCCCTACAAACGTAATTTCGATTACTGATGGTCAGGTATTCTTAGAGACTAACTTATTCAACGCAGGTATTCGTCCAGCGATGAACGTAGGTATCTCTGTATCTCGTGTAGGTGGTAACGCTCAGATCAAAGGTATGAAAAAGGTATCTGGTAAATTGAAAACTGACCTTGCTCAGTTCCGTGAACTAGAAGCCTTCGCTAAATTTGGTTCTGACTTGGATGCTGCTACTAAGCTTACAATTGATCGTGGTCGTAAGAACACTGAAATCTTGAAACAAGCTCAGTACACTCCATATACTGTAGAAAAGCAAATCGCTATTATCTGGGCAGGTTCAAACGGTATTACCGACCCTGTTGCAGAATCTAAAGTGAAAGCTTTCGAAAACGAATTCTTAGAAGTTCTTGAAACTAAACACAAAGACGTGATGGATCAAGTAGCCGCTGGTAAGTGGGGAGATGATCATATCGCAGTGTTTAAGAAAGTAGGTGAAGAGGTAGCTCAAAACCACAAGGCTTAATTATAATATGCAATTAGCAATGGTAATGTTTAAATATTACTATTGCTAATTCACTTTATTACTCAAACAGAAAATGGCTAGTCTTAAAGAAGTAAAAGAGAGGATCACCTCTGTAGACTCAACGCAACAAATCACTAAAGCCATGAAAATGGTTTCAGCGGCAAAAATGCGTAGAGCACAAGACCGTGTAACAGGTATGCGTCCATATGCTGATAAGCTTGCGTCCATCCTTGAAAACGTTACTTCGGCACTTGGTACGGATTTCTCTAGCCCATTCGTTGAGGCTCGTGAAGAAGTGAATAGCGTTCTTGTTATTGTAGTTACTTCCGATCGTGGTTTAGCAGGTGCTTTTAACTCAAACATTCAAAAAGAATCTTCTCGTTTAATTAATGAAGAGTTTTCTTCACAATTTAACGCGGGTAGAGTTGAGGTATTGGCAGTTGGTTCTAAAGGAGCTGACTACTTCAAAAGAAGAAATTATGAATTAAACGCAGAGTTTGTAGATTTATTTCATAATCTTGATTTTGATGGTGCTAGAAAAGCAGCTGAATATGCTATGGATGGCTATGTTTCAGGAAAGTTTGATAAAGTTGTGATGGTTTATAACGAATTCAAAAATGTGGCAACACAGATCGTTAGAACTAAACAATTTTTACCTTTCACATTAGAGCAATCAACAGATAAAGAAGAATCAACTCAAGAAGCTGATTACATCTTTGAACCTGAGAAAGAAAAAATTCTTTCTGAATTGATTCCTAAGACGTTGAAAGTAAACTTCTATGCGCATTTGCTTGATTCGAATGCGGCAGAACATGGTGCTCGTATGACAGCAATGGACAAGGCGACTGAAAACGCTGGTGAACTATTGAAAGATCTTAAGTTGGATTACAACAGATCTCGTCAAGCGGCAATTACCAATGAAATTCTAGAGATTGTAGGTGGTGCAGAAGCACTAGCTTCAAACTAAAGATAAATGCTGAAAAGCATAAAAAATCCTAGGCCCTACAAAGGTCTAGGATTTTTTTGTTTATATATATTAACGATTTGTGTAATTACATCACTTTTTTTGGATTGATATTCGCGTCAATTTTTGTAATAGGTTTTTTACCCATACACCTATTTTAACCTTTTATTAAATTAACAGCATTCAGTGCTTAACTATGCGAAACTTACATCCATCAGGTATTATTATATCTGTACTAATTATCGTATCCATCTTTTATAGCTATCAAATCTTATCTCAAAATTCGATTTACCCATCAAGTACAATCATCGAATATTCCACAGACGCTAATAAGAATGGTTCCTTGTCTTTAGATTGGGAGTTTAAGGACCAATCATTGAATTACAATAAGGTGATCCTTACTTTTAATGGTAAAGTTTATACCTTCAATGGTGAAGGATCAGAGATAATTGAAGGTCTTCAAGAAGGACAATATAGAGTACAATTAGATGTATTGGACGATACGCTACAAACATCTAGTATTCGTACCTATGTTCAAGAAGTAGATATCTTGGAAGGTAAAACATTGAGTATGGCGGTAAAATTATAGCTTTGTATTCCATGAATAAATAGTTTTTATCGAACTATTATCCTTCAACTCTTTTATTCCATGACTACTTATTAGAGTAGAATGGAGGTTTATGGTTTCAAGTTTTTTCATCATTTTAAAGATATTCACCCCATCATCTCCGATGGGGTTTTTACTTAAATTCAGTTTTCGTAATTCTGAGAATTGTTGCAATTCATCAGGTCTTTGAATGTTTTGGGCCTTCAAATCCAACCAAATAATATTGTCTTTTATAGGAAGTAATGCTGAAATAAGATCTATGTTAGACAGTTTAGGGTACGACACATCAAATGCATTTTTATCAATTTCTCTAATTTGAAAACCTTTATTTCTAAGATCTTGAACAATTGATGTATCATAATCGGTAAGTGCTATTGAATTATGGTTAGATATAAAACCTAATTTAGTGTTACAATATGTCATCAATTCTTCAGTGAGAGGTATATCAGTAATTAGTGTGTCAAAACTTCCATGTCCTATATCAATCCAACCGATCAGTAACTCTATCTCTTTGTCTGTTAGAGGTGTTTTACCTTCGGGGGGCATAATATTTTCATCACCATGTGGCAGCAATATTCGTTGAATTATTTCACTATGATTACTTTCACCTTGTACAATTAAGTTTTTTGTTTTTCCTCCCTTTAGAATATCTGCTTTATTACTAAGTGATAATTCTCCTTTTTTCTTCTCTGTATTATGACAACTAATGCATTTTTGTTGAAGAATTGGTTGAATGATATGCTCATACATTATCACTTCATTAGCACTATTTGGAGGTGAAATTACTATTTCAGTATCGTTTAATTTAAGTGGAGCATACTGTGTTAAATAAGTACTTCCATGTGTGAGATTGCCTCCATAATGACCTGTGATACTTATAGTAAAAACTATAACAAGGAGTGAAAAGTCGTACATCTTTTGAATATTATACTTTTTAAGGAAGAACATACCAATAATCAATACCGTAGTAATGATGCCGAACCATTGATGAAAACTGATTGCTTCATAGTTATAATCATTGTTATCGTAAGCGAGTAGATATCCAAGTAGACAACTTATTATTGCACTAGCTGCTCCGACAATATAGGATAGCTCAATACTTTTATGATCCGGTTGAAAAATTTTTAGTTTACCTACAATTTCAAGTATAATTCCAAAGAAGATAAAGCCAATTGGCAAGTGAACAAATAAAGGATGGAACCTACCAATAAATAAATGAAAGTTTGAAAAGTCCATAATGTGATATTAGATACGTTCTAGTTTGAGTGGTGGAGTATTACCTGCATTCCATTGGCAGATATATAAATTTTTATCTTCATCTATACAGACATCATGACCATGTAATATAGGTTGATGAGCTAGCTGATATGAAGGTAGTAATTCACCATTATCGTCATATTTTGGTGCTGTTCCACCAGGATTTGAAACGACTTTATCATTTTCTAAGATGGTGACGAATCCTGTATGTTTTGTCCAGTCATATCCGTCTTCATTTGTTGGAGAAGACCAACATACTCCGGCATACAAGTTATTATCATCAAAAACAGCTCGGCACATATACATATTTGGGAGCTTAATTTTTTTTACAAACTCTCCTTCTAAAGTATAGAACTTGAAAGTACTTTCATTTCTGGAAGAGCATACCACTAGAGTCTGATTGGGATCTCGATAATCAATACTTACACCATGTGCATTGAATAAATTGTAATTGTTATTTTTATTATCATGACCGCCCCAATGCCTTTTATATTGACCATACTGGTTATATTGAATAATTAAATCTTTACCATAGCCATCGGCTACATAAATGTCACCATTAGGGCCTATTGCTACTTCTGTAGGACAGAAATGTTCACCAGGTTTGTAGATACCAATGGTTTGAGGATGTCCGATATCAAAAATTACTTGACCATCCATAGTGGTTTTTGAGACTCTACCGTTATGTTTTATCCATTGTCCCTTTTTATCTAAATACCAACCAGAATCAGTGATATATAAGAAATCTTCACCTCCCTCTTCGGATAATGTTAAACCATGTCCTCCAGGGTAAGCGGTTCCCCAAAAGTCAAGTAACTTTCCGGATTTATCGAAAATTAGAATATTGTTATCGGTATGATCACCAATCATGATTAACCTCCCTTTAGAATCCATAACCATTTCATGACAATTAAGAATAGGATTACGAACACTACTTATTTTAGCCCAATCTCGGTGTATTTTATATTGATAGTCACCATGCCCAATGATCTCATCTTTTTTGAAAGAAGGTTGAAATGCAAGTGATGGAGTAGATATCACTCCACTTAATAACAAGGAAGTTTTTTTTATAAATGATCTTCTAGAATCCATAATTATGAGAGTATATCTTTAACAACATTTCCATGAACATCAGTCAGTCTAAATCTTCTGCCTTGATGTTTAAAAGTTAGTTTTTCATGATCAATTCCAAGTATATGCATTAACGTAGCATGGAAGTCATGTACATGAACAGGATTTTTTGTGATGTTGTAACTAAAATCATCCGTTTCACCATAAGACATTCCAGCCTTTACTCCTGCACCGGCCATCCACATACTGAAACATTTTGGATGATGGTCTCTTCCATAATCATTTTGAGTCAATTTCCCTTGAGAGTAAACCGTTCTTCCAAACTCACCTCCCCAAATGACTAAAGTATCTTCTAGTAAGCCTCTTCTTTTGAGATCCTTTAAGAAGCCTGCAGTTGCTTGGTCGGTATCTAGACATTGTTTCTTTATTCCATTGGGTAACCCGATATGTTGGTCCCAACCTCTATGGTAGAGTTGAATAAATTTGACATCTTTCTCTAGTAGTCTTCTAGCCATTAGGCAATTGGCTGCATAGGTGCCTGGTGTTCTACTATCTTTTCCATAGAGGTCAAAAACTTCTTCAGGTTCATCAGACATATCTGTTACTTCAGGTACCGAAGTTTGCATTCTAAATGCCATTTCATACTGGGCAATTCGAGCATCAATTTCTTGGTCACCATAAGTAGAGTTTTGTATTTGGTTTAACTCTTTCAAATAGCCAAGCATATCAGATCTATCGTGGTGGTCATAGTTTTCGGGGTTATTAAGAAATAATACAGGGTCCTTACCCGTTCTGAATTGAACTCCTTGATGTTGTGTAGGCAAAAAGCCGTTACCCCATAGTCTTGAATACAAAGGTTGCCCTGCATTCCCTGAAGTAAGCACAATAAACGAAGGTAAGTTTTGATTATCTGACCCTAAACCATAACTCAACCAAGACCCAATAGAAGGTCGCCCTGGTAGTTGATGACCTGTCTGAAAAAATGTGATTGCAGGATCATGATTAATCTGTTCAGTATACATCGATTTAATGATACAAAGGTCATCGACAACCTCTGCAGTATGAGGAAGCAACTCACTTACCCAAGTGTCATTTTTTCCATACTGTTTGAATTTAAATTTTGAAGGAGCAATTGGCAATGAAGACTGCTGAGCACTCATTGCTGTTAACCGCTGTCCATTTCTAACAGAGGAAGGCAGTTCTTTTCCGAAAAGGTCAACTAATTTTGGTTTGTAGTCAAAAGTTTCAAATTGTGATGGTCCACCACTTTGAAAAAGATAAACCACTCTTTTTGCTTTCGGCAAGAAATGAGGAAGAGAGTCTGTGATACTTTTTACTGGATCGCTGGAAGCAAACGTTTTATCTGACCCTAATAAGGACCCCAGTGCAAAAGCACCTATTCCCAATGATGTTTTCTTTAAAAAGTGTCTTCGATCCATTTTCTTCTCAACAGATTGAAGGTCTTTATTAGTAGATCTTACTTTTTTGTGATTACACATAATATTTATCTTCTAGTAATAGTAGCGTCTGAATTAAGAATGATGCTCGCTATAATTGCATTTGCGATAACAGTTGGAGCTTCAGCATCTTTTGAAATTTGATATTGACCTGAGGATAGCCAACCTTTCATTTTATCAGGACTGTTAGAGAATCTCAATTTTTCTTTTTGATGGACTTCTTTTAACAGTGTTAATTCAGTAGAGGAAATGTTCTTACCTGTTAGTTTTAAATACACTTTTGAAATACCATCGTCTAATGTGATTTGATTTGAAATTTCCTCACCAAGTTTTCGAGATATTTCAATAAAAGTAGGATCGTTTAATAGAACCAATGCTTGTAGTGGAGTATTAGTTTTCTGTCGTCGCACTGTGCATTCACTACGATCAGGTTGGTCAAATGTAGATTGTGTAGGGTTGGGTACCGTTCGTTTCCATACAGTATATAAGCTACGTCTGTATAAGTCATTTCCAGTACTTTGCTCATACTTATTGGCATTCATAGACCATAATCCATCAGGTTGGTAAGGAAATACACTCTTGCCTCCAATTTTTGTATTTATTAATCCACTAGCAGTAAGCGCATTGTCTCTCATCATTTCACTAGTTAGTCTAAATTGAGGTCCCCTTGCTAACCAATCATTATTAGGGTCTTTCTCCTTTAGCATCTGATTACCTATACTACTTTGACGATAGGTGGATGACATAACCATAGCTTTATGTAGGGACTTTACATCCCAGTTATCTTGCATAAATGAATAAGCCAAATGATCTAATAGCTTAGGGTGAGTAGGTAGTTTACCTTGGTTGCCAAAATCTTCTGTGGTTTCAACAATACCTTTTCCAAAGAAATTTTGCCAATATCTATTCACAGCAACTCGAGCTGTCAATGGGTGTTTGGGGTGAGTTAACCATTGTGCTAATCCAAGTCTATTTCTCGGATATTCATCTGGAAATTCAAGAATACTTAATGGGGTATTGGGGTATACTTTCTCACCATAATTATCATACACACCTCTTTCTAAAATATATGCTTGCCTTGGTTCATCCATTTCTTTCATAACCATAACTTCAGGAAGTGTATCTGTAGTTTGGTTGAGTTGCTTTTGCTTTGCTAAAAACTTTTTATTGACTTGATTTAATTTTCTTGATTTCCTTTGGAGATAATACTGTTGCAAGACTTTCCTTTCTTCTTTTGAAAGTAGGGATGGTTTTTTACGGATTAACTGTTTCCATTTCTTGAGATCAGATAACTGTAGAATTTCCAATTGGGTGATATTTCTTGAGAATACTTCAATCTGATCTACGCTACATCCTTTGGCTCCTAAACCTCTCCAGCGGGCACCAATTTGTAATCCGGGTTCAATAGGAGACGAATAGATAATATCTTCATAGTTATTGAAAATAATACTTTTGAAGAGGTTGTCTTGTTCTACATCCATCACTTGTTGTAGTCCATTGACATATAGCTGTACGCCTTTAGCTTTACTTGTACCGTCGTTGGTTAGTGTAATATGTATCCACTCATCTTTTGGAACCTTGTTTTTAGAAGTTTTAATTATGGCATTTTCAGGGTAAGTATGAGCCATAATTACTTGTAGTTTTTCATCCTTTACATATAAAGTATACCCTTTCATACTATGTAACATGACTGCCTTATTTTTATGGAATAATACCCCTTCTTTAAAGTTTTGAGGAATCTTTATCCATAAACTAATGCTAAATGGATCGTGTCTGTCATAAATGCCAATTGGGGCTAGATCAATCCAAGCATCACCATCCAAGAGTAAACCTTTATTATATTTTCCATTGGTGAAATTGGGGATCTCCTTTTTAGAAAATTGTCGATCCATTTTTCCCACTTTACCATTGAGTGTATTAATTAAACTATTGTTTAATTGAAATTCAGCTACTTTTTGATGATTGATAGAACCTTGACTTATTCCTTGATACTTTTCATCCTTGATCCACTGTGAAGCAGGTTTAATTTCTGCTTTTGTGATGGTTTGCTTTTCTAATAGCGATGAGTCACAAACACTTTTTAGAAAACTGATAACCTCCTCTTGTTCTTCATTAGGAAGAAGCAGTGTAGGAACAGGCATATCGCCTGCATCCCAAGAAATTTGTCCCGTTTCATTGATGTTATTGAAAAAGCTAAACAGCTCATAATAGTTTTTCTGTGAGATAGGATCATACTTATGATCATGACATCTTGCACAAGCTATGGTCATCCCCATAATTCCTTGACCTAAAACGGCAGTGCGGTCTGCTACATATTCTACTCTGAATTCTTCATCAACGATTCCTCCTTCGGCATTTTGAGGATGTAAACGATTGAAGCCTGTTGCTAATATTTGCTCTTTAGTTGCTTTTTTTAATAGATCCCCAGCGAGCTGTTCTGTTATAAATTCATCATAAGGTTTATTAGAATTAAAAGCTTTGATTACCCAATCTCTCCAAGGGCTCATATCTCTTAATCTATCTATTTGATATCCATGAGTATCTGCATAACGCGCTACATCCATCCAATCTGTAGCCATTTTTTCACCGTAATGGGGAGAAGTTAATAACCGATCCACTTGTTTTTCATAGGCATTTTCAGATGAATCATTGAGAAAATACTCTATTTCTTCAGTTGTAGGAGGTAACCCAGTTAAGTCTAGTGATAATCGTCGTAAAAGTAATTGCTTGTTAGCTTCCTTACTTGGAGATAACCCTTTTTCATTAAGCTTTTTGGAGATATAATAATCAATAAAATTACGTTCCCATTTGCTGTTGTTAGAATGGATTTTTTCTGGTTTCGATACAGGAGTGAAGGCCCAATGGGGTTCATATTTTGCACCTTCTTCAACCCATTTTATTAGTACCGCTTTTTCATAATCACTTAAACTTAAGTGAGATTCTGGTGTAGGCATGACTTGTGAAGGATCTTCAGAAAGTATCCTTTTGATCATTTCACTGTTGTTCGGGTTGCCTGGTAGAATGGCAAATTTTCCTTTTGATTCTTTTAATTCTGCTGTGGCGGCCTCAAAAGAATGAAGCTGTAATCCACCTTTTATCTTTCCATTATCAGGGCCATGGCAAGCAAAACATTTATCAGATAGAATAGGTTTGATGTCTTGGTTAAATACCAATTCATATGGGATTTCTTGATATGCTTTCTTTACTTTTTCAGGCATTTTAGTCGAGCATGAATAAAGAAGTGTACATATCAATAGTATTAAGTAGAGATGAGCCTTTATCATCATTTAAACAGGATTGAATTTTATGTATTGAAAGTTTGAGTGAATCCAATATGGGGTAGAAAATGATATGGAAAAGCATTTCTTACATAGACATGATATAGACAAAGCGATATTTTACCTGAAAAAAATTGTAGAGAATATCCGTTTAGAGCATCTTATCATTGGTTTATGACTAGACAAAAGAACAATTCTAATGAAAACGTATAGACGGACGGTATTTTTGATATTCTGCTTAATGATTAGTCTTAGCTCTCAATTACTCATTGCACAGAATAACTTTTTTTCAGACGATATATTGATAACACCAAGTGTTTTAAAAAAGGTATATAATGACGATCGAGTGATAGCTTTTGAAAAACGTTTGACAGAGGTTCGAGATTCCAATGAAAAAGTTGAAATATTGATTGAGCTAGGAGATATTTATTGCAATAGAGTTAATTACCAGAAAGCGTATACGACGTATTGGTCAGCACTTGCTTTATTGGACCAAAACGATAATGAGATTTTAAGAGCATCGGTGTATAATGGTATGGGGATTCTATACAGTTTGTACAATAGGAATCAGCAGGCACTAAAATATTATAAGAAGTCATTATCAATTAACAGGAGATTAGACGATGCTTTAGCTCAAGGAAGATTGAGAGCGAATTATTTTACCATAGCAGTTCATTATCGATATGAAGAAAACCTCACTAGAGCTAAAATCTATTTAGATAGTTGTGTTCATATTCAAAAAAGGCAGAATTACGATGGATTTTATGCAGAAGCGGAAGCGGCATACCACTTGATGTTGGAACATCAATTAGATATGGCGTACAAAAAGTTTATGGCACTTCATAAAGCATTGGATAAAGGAATAAATGAACCCTATAAGGTTGTTTTTTACTCACTATATGGAGAGTTGTTTTATAAGTTAAAAGAGTATGATTTAGCGATATCAATGTATCATAAATCAATAAAATATGCTTTTGAAACAAAGTCTCATATCAATTTTGTTCCAGATACTTATCGATCACTTTCTGATGTATATCTCACAATAGGAGAACATAAGAAAGCATATATTCATTTGGATGCGGCATCAAGATTAGAGGAATATTTGTATAGCAGTAAAAGCCTAACAAATCAGTTCTTATTAGAGATAAATGATACTTATAAAAAGAGAGAGCAGGAACAACAACATGTAATAGCTCTTCAAGAAATACAAAGAATAAAGCAGGATAAGCAGATTCTCTGGTTATATATTTCTTTACTGATTCTTTTCACTTTGTTCATTATTGTAATAATTGCTTCTCGTATAAAGAGTCTAAAAAAGAACCATAAACTGGAGAGAGCTGCGATGCATGAACGACAAGAGCTGGAAAAAGAACAACAGAATAAGATTCTTACCATTAGAAACCAAGAACTCACTCAGTCAACACTTCAGAGTATTGCAAAAGATGAGGTACTCGCATCTGTAAAAGAAAAGTTGAAAGTTTTACAGAAGCAACATAATTCCAAAGAACTAAAATCTGTCATAAATACGATAAAAGTGAACCAAGATATGAGTTGGCTCGACTTTGAACATCGTTTTACAAATGCCAATAAAGAGTTCTTTAAGAATCTAAAAACAAAGTTTCCTCAGCTTAGTAATTATGATTTAAAAGTTTGCGCCTTAGTAAAGCTGAACTTTTCAGCAAAAGAAATGGCTAAGCTGTTGGGTATATCTCCGGAGAGTGCCACTACATCGAGGTATAGATTGAGGAAAAAGTTGGGTATACAGAAAGGAATAGACCTGACGAATTTTATTAATTCGATATAAAAAAGGCTTTCCATTTGGGTGATGGAAAGCCTTGAATTTGAATATTTTTATTTCCTTTTCATCAGGAAAATATATGCTAGTGCACAAATACCTAAAATAAATGGATAGTAAAGGTATTGTATTACACCTAAAGGAGTAATCACTTCGGCTACACTTACAGCAACCAATATCTGAGCTCCATAAGGAATAATTCCTTGTGTGAAGCAAGAGAAAGTGTCTAATATACTTGCAGCCCTTTTAGGTTCAATATTGTATTTGGTACTGATCTCTTTAGCTATTGGACCTCCAATGATTATCGCAATGGTATTGTTTGCTGTACACATATCAATAAATACAATTAAGAAGGCAATACCTAGCTCACCACCTTTGGTACTATTAATTCTAGATGTAATCGCATAGATGATATAATCAATACCTCCATTTTTATGAGTGATAGCTACAACACCACCGATCATTAAACAAAGAATGATGATTTCAGACATCCCCATAAAGCCCTGAGAGGTGGCTGCAATGACACCCCATATATCAAAGCTATCCATAGAAATTCCAATGATACCAGATAATACAGTTCCTAGTAACAAAACTATAAGAACATTAATACCAGCAAGTGCACCAACTAGAACAACTAAGTAAGGAACTACTTTCATAAAAGAGTACTCATAACTTTCTTCTAAGTTAAGGTGAATATTACTCGTAGTGATCAAGTAAATTAATATGGTTATTATAGCCGCAGGTACAGCAATCTTAATATTCGCTTTAAACTTATCTTTCATCTCTACACCCTGTGTTCTAGCAGCAGCAATAGTGGTATCTGAAATCATAGAAAGGTTATCACCAAACATTGCACCTCCAATTACAGCACCTAGACCGATACCCACAGGCATGCCAGTTTTCTCGGCAATACCCACAGCAATTGGGGCAATTGCTACAATAGTACCCACTGAAGTACCCACTGAAATTGAAATAAAACACGAAATAATAAAGAGACCCGTAATCAATAAATTACTTGGTAAATAGGTTAATGCTAAGTTGACAGTAGAGTCAATAGCTCCCATTGTTTTACTGACACTACCAAAGGCTCCCGCTAACAAGAAAATGATACACATCAACATAATGTCTGAGTGTCCCATACCTTGAGTATAAGTGGCAATTTTTTCTCTTAAAGTAACTTTTGGATTCATTGCCAACGCTACAACTGAGGCAAGTAAGAAAGATACTGTAGCTGGCATTTTGTAGAAGTCGTTAGTGATTATTGACACTGCCAAATAACTCACTAAAAATGTTAGCAATGGAAGTAATGCGAGGGGATTCCCCTTTTTTGTAATTGTTTGTTCCAAATTTATCTTATTTTTCTCATTAGAATACATAGTCGGACGCACACACAAATAGGCCCGAATTGCGAAACTACTAAATGTTGATCAAGCGATTAAGTTTTTGTTGTTAAATAATCTAATGCAAGAAAGGATAATAACTGCCTAATTATGAATTAAGTAAAGTTGTATTACACTTCTTTTATAATTGATTTTCGATTTGTCTACTTCAATTCTACTTCAAGTAAGTACAATAGCTAGGATCAATAATAGAATAACTTAAGTTTAAATCAATAATGAACTTACTTATCAACTAAACGAAATGAAATATCTAGCAATTATTGTATTTGCCTTTCTATTCAGTTCATGTAATCTTCTTGATTTTGATTCTGAAACCTCCACATTTATTTATCATCAAAAGAAAGAGGATCTTCCTAAGGTCTCTTCAGGTAGTGCGGATGAAAGGGGGGAAGGATTGTTATATTATGTGGATTATGAAGGTAATATTATATCCGATTTGTATGAGTTTACGGATGCGTCTTATGATTTAATTCCAATTGTGATAGATGAGGAGTATCTAGGTCAATATGTATATCGAGTTACATTAGTCACTCAGACCTGGAATGAAAGTACTAATGAACGACATTCGCTTCTTTTATTTCAATCGGTACAATTAGAGGAATTTAATTATAGTGTTGAAACTCCTATGGTCATTAGAAGAAGGTTTATTGTTCCAAATGACTATCAAGTAAAGCTTAGATCAAACAGTGCTTCTTTTTTATTAACTGAGAGATATAGCGAAGATCCTGAGGTACATGTTTATGAAGTAACAGGAGATTTATCTGAAGACCACTCCACCTATTTGGAAATAGTTAACGGTAATAATAACGAGAAATCCTACGTTCCGTTATTTTATTACCAACGAGAAGAAGCTGTATTTACAGCTCAAGACCTAAAGTCTTCAACAGCAAAACTTGATACTGATAAAATCAAGTTAACGAGTGGATATAATAGTTTAACCGGTCGTTCTTATTTTATTAAGGATGATCAATCTGCTGAATTACGCATGTTGTTTGAAGTGAATGAAACGGGGGATTTAATCATTCCTAAAATCTTTTCAGATGTAGCGCCAAAGCTCTTTATCAATAATTATGAAGAAGTAAGTTCAACGGTTTATAAGATAACAGCATATGAATATGATATCAATACAGGAAAAGTAAAATCATATAGCACTTTGAAGGAGGACAACTTAGTAAATGCTTATTCAAAAACACCTAAAGAGAATTTATCTTATCAGAATTCACAAAATATCGATACCTATTCAATATGGACTCGCTATAAGCAGACAGGAAGTATCTCTGACGGTACAGCATTCCAGTTAAGACTTTTCGTTAATAGTTCAGATCCTATTCAAGGGTTTGTTCCAATTGTACACCCTGATTTATCAAAGCTTCATCAGGTGAATTTAAATATCAATGACCTTGAAGTGGAAGAGAAAAGGATTATGGTATATGAAAGTTTTTTAGAACAGTCTTCTCTTCTTCTAAAGAATTTTTTGAGTATCGATATCACCAATAAATAAATATAAAAAAGGCTGAGATAATCAAATGATTATCTCAGCCTTTTTTGAATCTATTAATTTAAGAACCCAGAAAGATTCTTTTTTCCTTATACAAGACCTGCAGATACTAAGTATTCAGCAATTTGTACAGTGTTTGTTGCTGCACCTTTACGTAAGTTGTCAGCTACAATCCACATGTTTACAGTTTTTTCTTGTGTTTCGTCTCTTCTGATACGACCTACAAATGTTTCATCTCTATTATGCGATGTCAATGGCATTGGATATACATTGTTGGCAGGATCGTCTTGAATGATGATACCAGGAGCATCAGCAAGGATCTGACGTAATTCAGCTTCGTCGAACTCGTTTTCGAACTCAATATTTACTGATTCAGAGTGACCACCAACTGTAGGAATACGAACTGTAGTAGCAGTAACTTTTACAGAATCGTCTTCTAAGATTTTCTTAGTTTCATTGATCATCTTCATCTCCTCTTTAGTGTATCCATTATCTTGGAATACATCGATGTGAGGAAGAACGTTTAAGTCAATTGTGTGTGGATAAACTTTGTTTACCTCTTGCTCTTGACCTGCAGAAACAGCTCTTTCAGCAAATAATTGATCTACTGCAGCTTTACCTGAACCAGTAACTGATTGGTAAGTAGAAACTACAACACGCTTAATTTTATATTTTTCATGCAAAGGACCAATTGCTACAATCATTTGGATTGTTGAACAGTTAGGGTTTGCAATAATTTTATCTTCTTTAGTTAATGACTTTGCATTTACTTCAGGAACGATCAGTTTTTTAGAAGGGTCCATTCTCCATGCAGAAGAGTTGTCAATAACAGTAGATCCAACTTCTGCAAACTTTGGTGCATATTCTAATGATGTTCCTCCACCTGCTGAGAAAATAGCAATATCAGGCTTTTGGGCAATTGCTTCTTCAGCAGTTACAACTGTATATTCTTTTCCATCATAAGTGAACTTTTTACCTGCAGATCTTGCAGAAGCTACTAATAATAACTCATCGAAATGGAAATTTCTTTCTTTGATAACATTTAGGATTTGTTCTCCCACAAGTCCTGTTGCGCCTACTACTGCTAATTTCATAATTAGTGCTTGATTGTGTTGGTTTGTTTGAAAATAATCGCTTGAGTGTTTAACTCTAGAATTAGATTATAGCTGTAAAACTAAATAATCTAATTTAAATATGTTATTAATGTAACTGATTTATACAATAATAACACAGTTTGTTATATACAAAACAGCATCAATCTATTTGACTAGATTGATGCTGAGCTTATATCTGAATTTCTTTACTTAATTAAAGAACGTTTTTACTATTCTTTGCTAAGTCATACAGTAACTCTCTTGCTCTGTGTAGCTGTGCTTTGATGGTACCTAGTGGAGCATCCAATTCAGCAGCAATCTCATCGTAAGATTTTTCTTCAAAATATCTCAGTTTTACAAGTCTCTGATATTTTGGAGGTAAAAGACTCACAAATTCATGTACAATCTGAATCTTTTGTTTTTTGATTGCTTCTTCATGTGGAGTCAACCCTGAGTCTTGAATATTCATACTCATGGTATCACCATCTTTATTGGTTACTTCAGCATCAATAGAATATGTTTCTAATTTCTTTTTACGGATAAAATCAATAGCGTTATTAGAGCCAATTCTGAAGAGCCACGTACTAAAAGTATAGTCTTTTTTAAACTTTGATAGATTTTTAAATGCTTTAGCGAAGGCTTCAATGGTTAGATCTTCTGCGTCATCCACATTTCTAACCATTTTCAAGATCGTATGGTATACCGATTTACGGTAACGACTCATTAGCTTTGCATAAGCTTGTTCATTACCAGCAATCGCTTCGTCTATTAATTTAAAATCTTCTAGCGCTTTTTGGGAAAACTGTCTGTCTAAATCCATGTGTTTCGCTTTGAGATCACTGAGGATACTCCTATAATTATTTGATATGCAATAAGCATTAAGTCCATAATAGTTATTTGCCACCACTTGTACTTGGTTTTAGTGACCGAGCAGAATTTGCAAAAGCATAAAGTGACGAGCAAAATACGTATAATTAGCAGCATAGGTATGAACAATAAATTTGCCATACTTTGTGGTACTAATAGTAAATATATAAAATATACTGCTATGTGAGAAGTGCTAAGTGTACCTAAAATTAATTTATTTGAAAAATTATAATGGTATCCAGCACCTGCATGTCTATTTTTTTGTCTAAACCAGCTCTTCCAATCTTTAGGAGGAGTACTCATTGTGATACTGTCAGGATAGGTAATTGCTTGAGTATTATGGGAGTTAGCCACTTGATTGATAAAGAGGTCATCGTCACCACTCATCACAGATTTATGTTTTTCGAAACCATTGTTTCGAATGAATAAATCTTTACAATATCCCATATTTCTTCCAACACCCATGTAATTTACCCCAATATTTGAAAAAGAAACATATCCAATTGCGGTCAGAATAGTCTCAAATAGGGTAAATTGTTGGACCCAAGAATGATTGTCGCATTTGTACATTCCTACACCTAAAACAAGCTCTTTATGAGCTAATGTAGAAGATAGACGTTGAATCCATTGGTTGGATACAGGAATACAATCTGCATCGATAAAGAGTAGGTGTTTATGTTTTGCCTTTTCTATTCCCTTAGTAATAGCATTCTTTTTTGGACTTATTCCATCCTCAATCTCTTTTATGTTTACAGCAACAATATTTTTATGATGATGTTGATATTGCTTGATGATGTTCTCCGTACAATCTGTAGAACGGTCGTTGACAATCACAATTTCAAAATCTGAATACTCTTGTTGTAAAAGTTTATCTAACAGGAGGGGTAAGTTGTTTTCTTCATTTTTTGCAGCAATTATTACACTGACAGGAAATGATGAAAATTCAACATTATTTTCCTTTTTCCAAAGTCGGATTGGAGCGATAATACCCCAAAATACCAACTGTGGTAAGGCAAGAAGAAAATAAATGATATTCCATTCAGTAATAGAAAAAAGTGAAAATAGATTTAGCATCAGGTTTTTTGCTTCTTTTTCTTAGCGGCAGGGAATAGGATATTATTAAGGATGAGTCGGTACCCAGGAGAATTAGGGTGAAGGTTTAAGTCGGTAGGTTCTTCACCAACTAAGTGCTGATAATCTTCTGGATCATGTCCACCGTAAAATGTCCACGTTCCTTTACCATAAGTACCATGAATATACCTTACTTCATTGGCTTCTGCTGTTTCACCCATCACAATCACATCCGACTTAACTAATTGTTTTTTAAAGGCAGTAGTTTGGCCCATAAAGCCTTTGATGTTTTGTTCATGATTTTGTGTTAACATTGTTGGAATAGGATCCCATTTAGCTGAAAACGAGAAAAGCTTAAAGAAGTCGTTGGCCTCCGTTAACCCTCTTTCATAATACTGATTATCAATATTTGAATATTCGTATTTGTATGGATCCATATATAGACGGAAGTCTTTAAAAGCAAATGTTTTACTAAAGTCTAATTTTGATTGTGCATGGGGATCTGGAGGATCACCATCATACATAAAATCACAAATATCTACCCCTTCAGCAGAAAGTGAGATGTCATAGGTATCTGTGGCAGAACACATAGCAAAAAGGAATCCACCACCAGCTGTGAAATCTCTAATTTTTTTAGCTACAGCTAATTTTAATTGAGAAACTTTTTCAAAACCATGTTTATGAGCTGAAGCTTCAAATTTCTTTTGGTTATCGATATACCACTTTTGTCTACCATATGCTCTAAAGAACTTACCATATTGTCCGGTAAAATCTTCATGATGTAGGTGTAACCAATCATATTTTGGTAATAGATCCGCAATTACTTCATCATCAAAAACGACATCGTAGGGGATTTCAGCATAGGTTAAAACCAATGTAACCGCATCATCCCAAGGCATTTTCGATGGAGGAGAATATACCGCAATTTTTGGTGGAACATCCAAACGCATAATATCCATATTCGCTTCAGGGTGTTCAATCTCTCTTTTTATTTGTACGGTTTGAGCATCTGAAATTACTTCATAGCTTACCCCTCTAACAATCATTTCGTTTTCGAAATCCTGTGCATATTTGAAAAGGAAACTTCCTCCTCTGAAGTTTAGTAGCCATTCTGCTTCCACATCTTTTTGTAAAACCCAATACGTAATACCATATGCTTTTAAATGATTGGTTTGGGTTTTATCCATAGGTACTAATATATAATTGGCATGTACCGAAAAGCTGATTAATAGTAGAAACCAAAAAAATATATTGTTGATCTTTTTTCTCATCGAGAATAATTTAGGCTTTCTTGATATGCTTCAAATTACTGAGCATGTTGATGAATTGAGTTATCTAAGTTCAATCATGAGGCGTTAAAATGCAATTCATTTTAGCAAGATTGTAAGATTTTAGTATAAATTTTCATCTATTACACTTAAAAATATTAAAAATCAGTAACTTAGAATCAGCGAACTAAAATTTTTTATTAACGATTCATCTCATTAGCTAATTATGAAAACTAAAAAACTAACCATTCTTCTATGTTTGGTGTTTACTATTATTGCTAACGCTCAAATCCCACAACCGTCTAAAACGACAATGACCTCCGGTGCAGCTCTGTTAGGAAGAGGAAATATACCGTTGTTTTCAAATAATGTATGGTCTGCTGTGAATGATGCCTCCTCCTCTGTAAATGTAAAAGAGTTTGGCGTTGGTTTAACTCATCAATTCCAGTTTCAGGATATTTCATCATTTGCTCTTGCAACTGTAATTCCTTTTTTAAATTTTTCAACATCATTTGGACTTGTTCGACATGGTAATACTAATTTGTCTGAACATGAATTACATTTTGGAATTGCCCATAAAATAGGAATTATCTCATTCGGTGGTGGTGTTATAGGTTATCAGCTAGGGGGACAATCTATATCGTCTTTATATACTTATGGAGTAAATATTAGCGTATTGGCAGATTTAACAGAAAAGTTTTCGCTAGGTCTGAGTATGAAAAATATAAGTCAATCAGTCTATAAGGAAGGGGTCTTTGGAGCAGATTTAAATTCCCTTTTTATTCTCGGAGGACAATGGATCCCGCATTCCACTTTAAAAATAATTGCAGCAGTTGAACAGCAGAAGTTTTATGATTTAATGTTTAAAACAGGTTTGGATTATCAATTATCATCAATAGTGTCTTTAAGGGGAGGTATTCAACTATTTCCTCTGGATTTAACCATAGGTACAGGTGTCAAATTATCTCATTGGAGTTTCGATTATGCATTTATTACCGATGATGTTTTGGATTGGTCTCATCAATTCTCCTTAGCTTACCACTTACATCACAAGTAGAATGAAAACTAACTTAACGATTCTCTTTCTTTTATTAGTGAACATCTGTATAGCCCAAATGATAGAAGATGAACAACTATTGTCTAAAGTATTTAGTGATGAACAACTTGAGCTCATGAGTCAAAGAGAAATAGATTATTGGCTAGAACTTTTTCATCATCCTAAAAATATAAATAAACTATCACTTTGTGATGCTCAAGTAATTTTGGCTTTGACTTATGATGAAGTTGAAGTTCTCAGTAACTATAGAAAGAAGTTTGGAAAATTCGTATTGGTTGATGAAATCGATCGTCTTAATTGGAGTATTCAAACGAAAGAGCGAGTGAAAAAAGCTATTTATGTAGCTAAAATAGATGAAAGTAATATGAGTGTTAAGCAAAGGTGGATGTCTCCAGATCAACATTATTTGATGCTTAATACAACAGTGAAGTACCCGCTTTCTAAAGGATTTACAGAAAACTATTATCAAGGAGTTCCACTATCATCACAGCTCCGGTTTAAATGGAAAAAACGGAATGATTACAGTTTTGCTCTCAATTTGGATCATAATGAAGGGGAAATTTGGTTTTGGAATCATAAGCAAAGGAGCTATGGGGTTAGTCATGCATCAGGACATATTTCATTGTATAATAAAGGTATCTTTTCTAAGATCTGTTTGGGAGATTATCAAATGATTAGTGGTCAGGGATTGGTGTTTGGTGGTGGATATTTTTTAGGGAAAGGAAGTGATCCTATTTTAAGCGTTATTCGAGGACAAGATGGAATTAGAGAGTATGCTTCTATGAGTAATGCTGGGTTTATGAGAGGGATGGCAACAAGTATAAAAATTACCAAAAACCTAAGCACAGACCTATTCTTATCATCAAAACGATTAAATGTAAACTTTAAAGATAAAGATTTTACGATTAATAATAGTTTAGTTCTGTATGACTCAACACTTATTGGCAGGAAAAATAATTTATCAGAAACGCTAATTGGAGGTAGGTTAGGGTGGAAAAATGATACGTTTTCTACTCACCTTAATTTTATGCAAGTAAATTATTCAACCCCAAGAGAAGGTCTAAATCACGATATAAGACTAAGTGCAAATATTCAGAGTATTCGTAATATGAGTTTAGACATGAGTTATCGTTGGAAAAATCTTTACTTTATTTCTGAAGTAGCAAATGATCTAAATAACAATTACGCTATTAGTACTTCATTGTTTATTGGTTTACTTAAAGGGGTCGATTGGTCGGTACTTTATCGCGATTATGATGTAGCTTATCAAGCACCATATTCGAATAGTGTTTCCGAAGGTAGCCAAGTTTCAAATGAACAAGGTTTTTATATGGGGTTTAAGGTGAATCCTAATAAGAAATTAAACATGACTTTTTTCTTTGATGTATTTAAGTTTCCTTCTTCAACTTATCTAAATAATGGTGGTAGAGAAGGAAATGAATGGAAATTGAACACTAGTTATGTTTTAAAAAAAGGACAGCAGATTCATTTTGTATGTAGTTATAAAGAGAAAGGGAGGTTCTATGCAAATGATTCATCACGAGTAAAACAGTATACTCAAGAACATTGGGTAAAATACAGTTTGAAATACTCGTTAGCCGTAACAAAATTTCTGAATTGGTCTGTTAGAGGGCTTGTTACACAATATCAATTAGGTCAGTGGAAAACTGGCTATATGTTTTTACAAGATGTAGGTTATAATAACCCAATGAAATGGAATGTTTTTACCAGAATTGCCATGTTTTATTCTCCAAGTTATGAAACAAGATTATATGCTTATGAGAAAAATTTACGGTATTCTTATTCATTCCCTCCGTATTATGGCATAGGATGGAAGTCGTACATATTGATGAAGTATAAATTCGGAAGAGGTAATTCCATTCAAGCAAGGTGGGCTTATACTGTATTTAATGATCTACAATCAGTGGGAAGTACTTGGAATAGTAGTAATGGAAATACTATTCAAGAAGTAGGGGTACAATTGTTTCTTAAGATATAAAAAAAGCGGTAAGCCAAATGATTGGATTACCGCTTTTATATGTTTAGAGATCAATTACTCATTGAAAACACCCATTTTTGAGAATTTCTCAATACGGTTGTTCTTTAAAGTAAGTGTATCTAATTTTTCTAATTCAGCAACCTCTTCAAGGATTGTTTTCTTCATGATATCAAACATTTCTTGAGGGTTAGTGTGAGCACCACCTAGAGGTTCAGGAATAATCTTGTCGATAAGACCGAAAGATTCCATATCCTTAGCTGTAAGCTTTAATGCTTCTGCAGCTTGCTCTTTGTAATCCCAGCTTCTCCAAAGGATCGAAGAACAAGATTCTGGAGAAATTACAGAATACCAAGTGTTCTCTAACATCATTACAGAGTCACCGATAGCGATACCTAAAGCACCACCAGAAGCTCCTTCACCAATAACGATACAGATAACAGGTACTGTAAGCTTGAACATTTCTTTCAAGTTACGAGCAATAGCTTCCGCTTGTCCTCTTTCTTCTGCTTCAATACCAGGGAATGCACCTGGAGTGTCAATGAAAGTAACGATTGGCTTTTGGAATTTCTCTGCAAGTTGCATCAAGCGAAGTGCTTTTCTGTAACCTTCAGGGTTCGCCATACCGAAGTTACGCATTTGGCGTTGCTTCGTGTTACGTCCTTTCTGTTGACCGATTAGCATAAAAGTTTTGCCTGCGATAGTACCAAGACCACCAACCATAGCTTTATCATCACCGAAAGCACGGTCACCATGCAATTCAACGAAGTCGTCTGTAATTTGGTAAATGTAGTCTAGTGTATAAGGGCGATCAGCATGACGAGAAAGTTGTACTCTTTGCCAACGTGTTAGGTTTTCAAAAGTACTCTGTTTTAACTGAGTAATTTTACTTTCAAGTTCGTTTATTGCTGTACTTACATCTACGTTATTTTGAGATGCAAGGCTTCTCATGTCTTCAAGTTTCGCTTCGAGTTCTGCGATAGGTTTCTCGAAATCTAGCAGTGTATTTTGGTCCATTGCTGCGAAATATAAATGGTTAAATTGAATTTAGTAGACAAATGTGTTTACTAAATATTTAATATTCAGATCGCAAACATACACAATAAAGTTCGGAAAGGAATATTTTAATCGTTAAATCATACGAAAAAAGCCACTTCTTGTAATAGAAGTGGCTTATTCCTAGTGTATTATATATTTTATTATGCTACACCTGCTAATGCTTCAGAGATGTTCAAGATGTGATCACCGATTCTCTCCATTGAAGCTAGAAGGTCGTTGTATGCTAACATCTGACCTGCTGTTGTATCTGCATTTTGTAACTCATTAGAACGTTGTAGATGTTCTCTACGCAATTCTTTACGTTTAGCATTTACCTTTTTCTCAGCACTAATAGCACTATCAAGATCTACATTTTTGCTGTCGAGGTTTTTCATCATTACTTCGAATGCTTCATCAACAATATTAAGGAAGTCATCTAAATCTTTGGCTTGCTCTTGAGATAACCAAATTTTTTCGTCATAACGCTTCTCGATAGTAAATGTCATCCCTTTATAGATATCACCAATTCTTTCAATTTCGTGAGCAGCTCTTAGTAAGTTGTTCACCTCAGTAATTTGAGAAGAAGAAAGTGATTGATCTTTTGAGATTTTAGATAAGAAGATCGTTACCTCGTGGTGCATTCTATCAGAGTTTTCCTCGAATTTACGCAACTTAGAAGTATACTTCTTTCTATCTTTTTTATTTTCACTACTTGTAGAAAGCATCGCTCTACATGTATTTGTTTGTTTTGCTGCAATCTTACCAAAACGCTTAATCTCATTTTTAGCTTGCTCAACACCAGCTTCATTTGCGATTGGTCGTCCATCAGAAATAAATTCTAAAGAATACTCATCTTCATCTTCTTTCTCTGGTACCATCTTGATTACGATATCACGAATCTGATGTACAAAGAATACCATGATAAATGTATTCAGAATGTTGAATGTGGTATGGAAGATTGAAAGAGCTACTGGAACTGCTTCAGGATCTGTCATTGGATCACCTGTTCCAAAGTAATTTGTAGCTATATATACGATTAACTTCAAAAAGAAAGGATAAATCAGTAACATCCAGAATACACCTGTAACGTTAAAGATTAAGTGAGCTCTTGCCGATCGTTTTGCATTAGTATTACCAACAATAGCAGCAAGGTTTGCCGTAATTGTAGTACCAATATTTTCACCTAAAACCATTGCTGCAGCAACATCAAAAGGAATGACCCCTTGGTTACATAGTACAAGCGTTAATGCCATGGCTGCTGATGATGATTGTACGATAATCGTAATTAAAGTACCCACTACTACAAATGCAGCAGGAGCAAATACACCTAAAGCACCAAATGATTCTAAGAAAGAAAGTTGTTCGTGACTTAATTCTGGAACAGAGTTCTTTAACTCTTGAAGACCAATAAATAATAAAGCGAATCCTACTAATGTGTTACCCCAATCTTTTGTTTTCTTCGAATTAGCAAACATCATTGGGAAAGCGACAGCAATAATTGGCATTGCTAGCTTTGCCATCTTTACTTTGAAGCCTAAGATCGAGATAATCCAAGCGGTAACTGTAGTACCTACATTGGCCCCCATAATCACCCCTATAGATTGAGTTAAGCTTAATAATCCAGCATTAACAAAACTTACTACCATTACAGTAGTAGCTGAAGAGGATTGAATGATTGTAGTGATAAGAAAACCAGTAAATACACCGGCAACTCTGTTTGAGGTCATTGCAGAAAGAATGCTTCTCATTTTATCTCCTGCAACGTTTTGGATACCTTCACTCATGATTTTCATCCCGTAGATGAAAAGCCCTAGCGATCCAATAAGTTGTAAAAACTCAAAAATACCAAATTCCATATCTAACGTAAATACTACGAACTCAAATTCACTTGAATTTTGAACTCACAAATTAACTCAATTACAATCGAATCTCCCTTGGTTGAGTAGTTAAATTAATAATTTGTTAACCTTGGATGAAAATAAATGTAAACCTGAGTACTTATTTTATTAGTCTTGAATAAATATTTTCCAACTAATATTTACCCCCAAAATGAATACTTTCTCATTTTGAAACGCAATAATGTAACTTTCTAAATTATTATCATAATAAGTTCCTTATTTACACCATTAAAAATAGATATTATTTGCAATTCGGAAGGTATTTGCATGAGCTTCTATGATTAAGTTTAGTTGTGGAGAATACCCTCCCCCCATACTTACTGCGACAGGAACTTTCTCTGTAAAACACTTTTCAAAGACCATTTGATCTCTGTCCTTACAACCTTGCATACTCATCCCTAGTTTTCCCAATTTGTCAGTTTTTAAAATGTCTACACCTGAAAGGAAAAAAACAAACTGTGGTTGAATGTTAGAAAATAGTTCTTCTATTTTTTGTCTGAGTATTTTTAAGTAAGTAGTGTCATCTGTTTGATCTTCTAATGGGATATCTAGATCTGATGTTTCTTTATGCATAGGGTAATTGTTTGCGCCATGCATGCTGAAAGTAAATACCTTATTGTTGTCTTGAAAAATTTCTGCAGTACCATTGCCTTGATGTACATCAAGATCGAGAATTAAGATGCGTTCAAACCCTTTATAGTCGATTAAATATTGAGCGGCAACTGCAAAGTCATTAAGTAGGCAAAACCCTTCCCCATGTTCTGAATAAGCATGATGTGTACCTCCAGCAATATTCATCGCAACACCATATTTTAAAGCATATTCAGTACAGTCTATTGTCCCTTGTGTAATAATTAATTCCCTTTTAATTAATGCTGGAGACATAGGAAGACCAATACGTCTTTCTTCTTTATAACTTATTTCTTGATGTTTAAGCTTATGCCAGTATTCCGGAGTATGTACCTTTAATATATGTTTTTCTTCTACTTCCACTGGAGCAAAAATATTATCTTCTTCTATTGTACCTTCATATTTTAGTTGTTCAATAAGAAGAGGATATTTATCCATCGGGAATCGATGATCTTTCCTAACGGGATGTCCATAGCAAGGGTGATACGCAATCTTCAGCATTCACTAATAGGTTTTTGCAGATAACATTACTAAAGTACAAGCTTCCTCGAAGAAGATATTTTCTTGGCGAAGCTTCTCATAAAAAACTTCATTTTCTGTACCAGGATTGAATATGATTCTTTTCGGCTGTAATGAAATAATGTAATCCATCCAGTTTTCCTGATGTCCTGGTCCTACATACATAGTTACAGTATCTACGTTATCAATGTGTGGCTTTTCATTAATAATTTTTACACCATTGCCTACTTCACCTTTTTTTATTCCTAATGGTATGATTTCATGACCATGTTCTGTTAATCGCTGTGCTGCAAAGAAAGCATATCTAGAAGGATTTGGAGTAGCTCCAATAATCACTGTTTTCTTCATTTTGATGTTTAATTCAATTGTTTTTTATGATTTTGCGAATATAAAATTTACATTTACTAACAAAAGTAAACTCTTCAAATTTTTTATTCACCAAAGCAAACTAATTAACTATGATAACAAAACTAATTAGATCATACTATGTGATCTTGATTTCATGTGTCAGTCTCATTGCCCAAGAAGTTCCAAAGAAAATGTCATACGGTAAGGTTTCTGAAGAGATGTTGAAACTCAAAACCTATGAAAAAGACTCTACTGCCAACGCCTTTGTTATTGGTGATGTTGGCCGACTATATTTCGATGTTAAAGATGGGAAATGGGTGACATATTTTAAACGCCACACAAGAATTAAAGTTTTCAATAAGGAAGGTTATGATCAAGGAGATATATCAATTCCTTATTATATGGCGAAAAACTCTGAAGAAAAAGTGACAAATATAAAAGGTTCTATATACTCATTAGAGAATGGAAAAATCGTTAAAGAAAAGATTTCTGGAGATGATGTTATCAAAGAAGAAATAGATAAAAACCATGGAGTTTATAAAATTACATTTCCGAATTTAAAGGAAGGTTGTGTATTTGAATATACTTATGTTCATCAATCTGAGTTTACATATAACATTAATGATTGGGATGTACAAAGAGAAATACCTGTTTTGTTCAGTAGCTACAATATGGAAATTCCTGAATATTTTAAATATCAGGTAACTAATTCAAGATATTACACCATCCCAGAGTTGCAGTCTGGAAGAAATCAAAAAACATTTAATTTAAGAATTACTCCACCAGATGGAGGCAGACCTGAGTTGCACACTTTCGATGAAGATATTACAGTGAGGAAATGGAGAGCAGAATATGTTCCGGCATTTAAAGAAGAGCCATTTATGACTTCTCCTCATGACTATTTAGGTCGTTTAGAGTTTGAGTTGCTAAGCTCGAACTATGATCGAGAATTTCATTCATCTTCTTGGAAGAAAGTAATGAATGAACTGAGAACTTCCGTTAGTGTAGGAGGACAATTAGGAAGAACTTCTTACATGAAAGCTCAGTTGGAAGCAATTAAGTCAGAGACTGAAGATCCAATGCAAAGAGCATTTTTAGCTTTTGAATTAGTAAAAAACCGTATGATGTGGGATGGTAAAGCAACGATTTATTCAAAGGATGGTTTGAAAAAACCTTTTCTCGAGAAGAAAGGTAGTTCCGCTGATATTAATTTAATGCTTGTTGCTGCTTTGCAAGAGCTGGATGTTGCAGCAGTACCTCTATTTACCAGTACTCGTAATTATGGGAAGATTGTTAGGAGTAGCCCAAAAATGACGCAATTAAACTATGTATTGGCTTGTGTGAATATTAATGACAAGATTATACTTTTAGACGCTACGGATAAACTACTTTCTTTTGGAATGTTACCCAAAAGAGCACTCAGTTATCAAGGTGTTGTGATGAGTGATAACTCTCATGTTAATGGTGAGTTCATCAATATCAAACCAAGTAATACAGATTATGAATCTGTTAGAAGCAGTATTGTAATTGGTGATGATTTCTCAGCAAATGCAGAGATAATATATACTTATAAAGGATACGGAGCTTATCGTTGGAGAAAAAAGTTAGTCAAGGAGCCAGAGGAGGAAGAGTACCTTACAAAAATTGAGGAGAAACATAGTAATGTTTTGATAGATGAATATTCAAATGAAAATAAAGATAAAATAAACGATTTCGGTAAAGAAAACTTTAAGGTGACATTCGAAAGTGTTGTGGAAAAAGTAGGGGATAAGTTGTTTTATAATCCTATGCAAATGATAGAAAAAAGTAAAAATCCCTTTACTCAAGAAGCTAGAAAATATCCTATTGAATTCCCTTTTCCTATTGCTAGAAAGTTTATGATAGAAACTCAACTTCCTAAGGGATATGTTGTAAGTGAAGTGCCAAAACCCATCATCATGAAGCTACCAGAGAATGCGGGTAAATTACGTTATAGCGTTCAACAATCTGGAGATAAAATTATTGTCATTTTCGATCTGAAAATTCAGAAACAAGTATTTCTACCTACAGAATATGGAATACTGAAATCGTTCTTCGATAAAATTTATCAGTTCGAAACTAATCCTATTATGATTTCTAAAAGAGAAGTAGAATGATAAGAAAAATATTTTTAATTGTTCCTTTGATCATATTTTCAATTAGTGCAAATGGTCAGGGGAAAATTACTGAGGAACTTAAAAAAAATGCTGATGCTATAATTTTAGAAGATCGACAGGTGTTTAATATCATCGATGATGGTCATGCTGTATTTCAGCAAACCATGAAAGTGATGATTTTAAATAAATCAGGAAAAAAGTATAGTGTAATGGGAACTTCTTACGACCCTTTAACTCCAATAAAGGAATTTGAAGTTAAGATTTTAGGACCTGGAGAAAAAAAAGCTCGAAAGTTTAAGTCATCTGAAATAAAAGATGTTAGCTATGTGAGTAACTTTTCTGTTTTTGAAGATGATCGAATAAAATATGTAGATCCTGAGATTACTACTTTTCCTACTATCGTTGAGTTTTCCTATGAGCAAGAATTCGATGGATTATTTATTTATCCTTCTTGGAGCCCAATGGCAGGTGAAAACTTATCAGTGCTCCAATCCACTTTTGAAGTACATACACCCCAGAATTTTCCTTTACAAATAGATTCGCAACATGTGAACAAACATAACGTGTCTTTGGTAAATGGAAGAACTGTCCATGAATGGAAAATTGAAAATGTATCATCTATAAAAGGGCGAGAGAAGTTGGCTCCTAGCCTAATCTCAAACTTCCCAAGAGTAAAAATTGCACCAAGAACCTTTACTTATGAAAATACAAAAGGTGAATTAGACAGTTGGTCGTCTTTTGGAGAATGGATAGTAGGTTTAAACGAAGAGTCTGATGATTTACCAGCATCAACGATTTCAGAAATAAGAGCTTTAACATCAAAAGCCTCAACAAACCTTGAGAAAGCTCAAATTGTGTATCAGTATGTTCAGGATAAAGTTCGATATGTAAGTATTCAATTAGGTATTGGAGGCTTCCAACCTATGAAAGCATCATTGGTTGATGAGAAGAGTTATGGAGATTGTAAAGCACTATCTTTTTATACACATTCTTTGATGAAAGCTGTTGGAGTAAAAAGTCACTATGCGTTGGTAAAGGCGGGAGACAGTAATTATTCTATTAAAGAGTCTTTTATTAGCTCTCAGTTCAATCATGTTATTTTATGTTTACCTGAGATAGACCAAGATACAGTATGGCTTGAATGTACAAGTCAGTCAGCACCTTTTGGCTATTTGGGAGATTTTACTGGAAATAGAAAGGCGTTATTAATAGATAAGGGACAATCACACCTAGTAAATACTACTAATTATTTATCTGATGATAATTCTTTTGAAAGATCTACTAAGATTAATGTATCAGGTACAAACTTATCTTCGGCATCATTAGAAACTGTCGCAAAAGCAAAAGGTTATCAGTATGATCGATTTAGCTATTGGGTTAAACTGACAGAAAAAGAAAGAAGAGAAACATTTCTGAAAAGGTATGGTTTGATGACTTCTGAGCTTATTCATTTAAATATTGAACTTAATAAACAATACCCATCACCTTCTGTGGATGTTGATTTTCTACTTCAAGTGAATGAATATGCGAAGACCTTTGAAGAGGGAGGAATGTATCCTATTTATCCTTATGCAGATGAGTATAGTTTACCTAAAAGGTATAGATCAAGAACTCAGCCATTTGAGATTAAATACCCTTATACAGACTCTGATACTCTATATTTTAATTTGACTGAAGGTGTTGAACTAAAAGAGATGCCTGCAGATATATTTATTGATAAAGACTTTGGTAAGTACCGATTATCTTTTGAAAAAGTAAATGAACAACAGATCAAAGTACTTCGTATTTTGACAATGAATAAAGGAATCTACCCTGCTGAATTATACTCTCAATATTATCTATTTTGGAAGAAAGTGTTGTCAAATGATCATCAGAAATTCTGGATTAGTAAAGTAGAGAAAAATGAGCAGAGTTTGGATAATTAAAGTTCTCAATTAATTTTTTACAATTCTATTATTACTATTTAAACTTACTATGAAAAACAGTGTATTCTGTCTTATTATCGCAATTGCTATCATTTTTACTCAACAATCTTATGGTCAGAAAGTACCTAAAAAGCTGACATATGGAAAGGTCTCAAAAGAGTTATTAGCGTTAAAGAGCTATGACAAAGATTCTACTGCCAATGCATTAGTTATTGGTGATATGGGGTGGCTAACTTTTGATATTGAAAATAATTCATGGATCATCAGAACCAAACGTCATTTGAGGATCAAAGTTTTTAATAAAGAGGCATTCTATTTAGGGAATATCAAGTTACCGTATTATAAGTATAAAGGCACTGATGAAGTAATCAACTCTATAAAAGGAGCTATTTATTATCTGGAAAAAGGTAAAGTAGTCAAGAAAAAAATTGATCAAAGTGATGTTCGAATTTTAAGACATTCTAAAACTAAAGGTTTTTATAAAGTTACCTTTCCTCGTTTAAGAGAAGGCTGTGTTATCGAGTTATTTTACAATAAAAACTCAGAGTTTTTAAGCCATATTGATAATTGGGAAGTTCAACGAGAAATTCCAGTTTTAATGAGTACTTTCTCAATGGAAATACCAGAAAGTATGAAATATAAAGTAGTGAACTCTAGATACTTTCCTATAAAAGAATTGCCTTCAACAGGTTCATCAAAGACATTCAACCTTCGAACTAAAGATAATACATCTCTTCAAAGTTTAACTCTCGTAAAAACAACAAATGACGAGTATATACAGAATTATAATGTAAGAAGATGGAGAGTAGAACAAGTTCCTGCGTTTAAAGAAGAACCATTTATGACTTCACCTCAAGATTATTTAGCAAGATTGAAGTTTGAATTATTTAGTGCGAATAATAAACAGGATTATCATTCGAATTCTTGGACAGGGGTTGTAAAGGTTCTGAATTTACATTCGAGAGTAGGTGATCAGATGCATAGGGTTGGTTTTATGAAAGAAAGGTTGGATGACATAAAAAATAAGACTCCAGATCACCTTGAAAGAGCTAAACTAGCATATGATATCATATCAAAGAGAATGAATTGGAATAAAGAATTGTCAGTTTATTGTCATGATGGAGGAACGAGAAAAGCCTATCTAGATCGAAGAGGTAATGTTGCAGAGATTAACTTGATGCTTTTTGCTGCTTTGGAATATCTAAATGTTCCTACAATTGCAGTTTTTTCATCAACGAGAGGTTATACTATGATCACACCTGATGAAGCTGAAATTAATCGTTTGAATTATGTTTTAGCTGCAATTAATATTGATGGAAAATATATTCTATTAGATGCAACAACAAAAAGCCATCCTTTTGGTGTTTTACCTCTTAGAGCTTTGAACTACCAAGGGGTGATCTTATCAAAAAATCAAAATTTAGACGGTAAGCTTCTTTCTATAGAACCAACTTCATTAGAATATAAATCAATACAATCACGAGTAAGTATTAATAGAGATCTATCGGCAATATGTGATTTTACAGTTTCGCATAAAGGGTATGATGCTATCAATTGGAGGAATAAACATTTATCGAAATCAGAGGAGACTTATCTTGAGGAAAAAGAAAATCAGTTAGAAGGTTTAACTGTAGAGAGTTATGAAAGAGAAGGTGCTAAAAGTTTAAACTCTTCTATAAAAGAAATCTATAAATTTAATCTCGAAAAATGTATTGAGGATGTAGGTGGGCAATTGGTGTTTAATCCAATGGTAATGATTGAAACTAGTAAAAATCCTTTTACTCAAGAAACTAGAAGGTACCCAGTTGAGTTGCCATATGGTGTAAAGAGGAAATACATGATTCAAGTAGAAATACCGGATAATTTAGCAATTAAAGAATTACCAAAACCTCAGATAGTGAGGATGCCGGGGAATAGTGGGAAATTAAAATATGTAATTACTCAAACATCAGATCGTTCATTTATGATTTTGTTTGATTTAGAAATCAAAAAGATAGTTTTTTCTCCAGATGAGTATTCACTCTTAAAAAACTTCTTTGATCAAATTTATAAATTCCATACATCACCTGTATTATTAGTTAAAAACGAGATGTAAAAAAAAGGCCAACTGATACATGATCAGTTGGCCTTAATACATTCCAAACAATTATATTTCATCTAATAGTGTAATGGTAGTTCTACGGTTGAGTTGGTGTTCCTCTTCAGTTTCAGCGTTAAATACTACTGGAAGAAGTTCACCATATCCCTTAGCTTCTAAACGATCTCTATCAATTCCTCTAGAAATGATATAATTAACAGCCGCTTCAGCTCTTTTTTGGGATAACTTGATGTTGTACTTTTCAGAGCCTCTATCATCGGTATGAGATCCAAGTTCAATACTTATATTTTGATGCTGTTTTAATAGAGTCACAACTTTATCTAATTCTCTAGCAGCATCGACCCTGATTCTATAATCATCAAAATCATAAAGAATATTGTTCAGAGTGATTTCACCTTCTTCGATTAATTCGTCATAGTAATCTTTGGTCAATTCAACCTCAGATTCTAAAGTGTAATCAACAATTTTCTCAGGACGGTCTTTAATATCCTCTTGGTCTACCTCTTTATCTGCGGTAGTGTAGTATACAGAGTCTTTAAAATATTTCTGCTTAGTGGCTATTAAGATATAGTCATCACCCATCTTTAGTTGGGTTTTAAATTCATAACGTCCATCTGTATCTGATACCACTTCTTCAATAACATTACCTTCAATATCTTGAAGTTGTACTGTCACTTCTGGTAACTTAGATTCTGTAGTATCTTTTATAGCAATAGAATTACCCGCTAAGAAATAATTGACAGGTTTAAGTATTGGAGTTTTGTCGGAGAAGAAATATATATTGTCTTTTCCACTACCATTATCAGCCCTGTTTGAAGTAAAAGCACCAAATCTTTTTTCAAGGAATACCAATCCAAAATCATCACCTGGAGAGTTGAACGGTTGGCCCATGTTCTTGATTGTAATTTTATTATCCTTTCTTGTTGCCTGATAAATATCCAAACCTCCTAAACCTGCATGTCCATCAGAGGCGAAATACATTTTGCCGGTAGGAGCAACAAATGGAAACATATCATTACCTCTTGAGTTGATTCTTGGCCCCATATTACGAGGTTTTCCCCATGTGCCATTTACATTTCTCTTCGAACGGTAGATGTCAATACCACCATATCCACCTTTTCTATTTGATGCAAAGTATAATGTTTTTCCATTTGTACTTAATGCAGGACAAGCATCCCATGATTGTGGGTTTGAAATAGGTAATAAAGTAGGTGTAGACCATTCTCCGTTCTCAAACGTACTTTCATAGAGATCTACCTCTTTAAAGTTTTCTTTATGGTGCCCTGTATTACTTCTGGCAAAGATCATATACTTACCATCTTTCGAGAAAGTGGCAGAAGCTTCATGAATTTTTGGAGAGTTGATTAAGCTGTCGAAAAAGGTAACGGATCCATTGCAGCTATCTGCTCGATCAAAGGTGTATTGGTAGATATTAGAAAAACCATCTCCAGTACCATGGTAAACCGTTTCAGCATCTCTTGTTGATGTAAATACCAATTGGTCTTTATAAAACATCGGAGAGTAGTCGTCAGCTTCACTATTGATTGCATCACATTTTGTGATCTCAATAAAAGGATCTGTATTTTTTGATAAGCTATCTACTACTGCAAGATGTTTGATTTCGTCTTTTGCTCTACGGATTAATTGACGATTTGTACCTTCTTTTGTGTAACGTTCAAAAAGAGAACGAGCCTTTTTATAATTACCTTGAAGTTCTAAACCATAGGCATAATAAAAGTACATGTCCATATTTTGATAGCCAGCATCTTTAGCCTTTTTATAATAAGGTAATGCTTCTAACATTCGGTTTGACAAACGATAGGCTTCTGCTATTTTGAAATATGCTTCAGGCTTTTCTTTTTTATACTTTTCTGACTTAGCAATTTCTTCATATTTTTTTATAGCAGGTTGGTATTCACCTTGATCAAAGTGTGTTTCAGCAACTTTCAAGGGAGAAGAGCAGCTAGTGACTAGGCTGATAACAGATATAAATAGGAGAAGACGCTTCATATTGTTTATATGCGTTTCGAGGGTTTGCAGAGTTAGTGATCCATAAGGATCTAAATTTTTCAGAACTATTCTGAGTATAGAAGTTACCTTATTGTTTGAAAATAAGCAAATATTTTATCTACAATCAGAACTAAAAAGAAAAGGAAAAAACAGAAGCACATCTTCTACTTTTTCCTTTTGTATTATTTTAATAATAGGCTTATTAAGTATTAAGCATCAATTTCCGCTTTAAATACTGGTGTGGCAGGGCCTGAAAGAATTATATCAGTATAATTACCTTCTGATACTTTTTGGAACCCAACACCTAAAATTCCACCTAAAACTTTAATTTCAATAGGACTTTGCATCCCTAATTCAATATTAGCTGCGATTGCACAAGCTGTTACACCTGTACCACAAGCATAAGTTTCATCTTCAACACCTCTTTCATAGGTTCTTACACTTAATGCCTGTTCACCGGTTACTTCAGCAAAGTTTACATTGGTACCTTCTTTGGCAAAACGATCATTGTAACGTACGTCCTTGCCTTCAGCTACTGCATCAAAGTTGGTAATGTCTTTTTCGAATCGAACATAATGAGGTGAACCAGTATCCATAAAATAATGATCCGAATTATTTTCGATTTCACCTGGAGGATTCATTTTTAAATGAACAGTTTTTTGATCGTCTAATGTTGCTTCATGAGCACCATCAGCAGCCCAAAAAGATGTATCTGTATCGAATAAACCTAATGTATGTGCAAATCGTACGGCACAACGTCCGCCATTTCCACACATAGATCCCAAATGCCCATCAGCATTAAAGTATACCATTTCGAAGTCATACCCTTCCTTTAAACGGATTAAGATTAACCCGTCTCCACCTACACCAAATCTTCTATGGCATAAAAAAGCCACTTTTTCATGATCTGTAATATCAAAAGTATTTTCTCTATCATCAATCATAATGAAGTCGTTGCCAGCCCCTTGGTATTTCCAGAAATTTATCATCGGTTTATATTTTTTTCTATTAAATCGTATTTATCACAAAGGTATTTTTTTTACCCAAAAACAGAAAAATAATACAAAATGTATACAGAAATAACACAACCTGTTAGAAATCTATATTCATTTTCTTTCAAAAATCACCTTAAACGAATTTTCAATTTTAGCTTTTGATCATTATATGTAACTTTCGACAAATAACAAACAAGAAGTTTATGCATAGAATTAACGAGTTATTCGAAAGAAAGCAGCAGGACGTATTAAATATTTACTTTACTGCTGGCTATCCAAAATTAGAAGACACTAGAACTGTATTAAAAGCATTGCAAGATGGCGGTGTTGACCTTATTGAAATAGGTATTCCTTTTTCAGACCCTGTAGCTGATGGTCCAACTATTCAAGAGAGTAATATGAAAGCTCTTGATAATGGTATGACAATGCATAAACTATTTGAACAATTAGAAGGGTTTAGAGAAGAAGTAGATGTGCCTGTAGTAGTAATGGGTTATTTTAATCCTATTATGCAATATGGTTTAGAGAAGTTCTGTAAGGATGCCCAAAGAGTAGGAATCGATGGTATTATTGTTCCAGATTTACCAATGATTGAATACCTAAGCAATTTAAAAGGTATGTTTGATGAGCATGGTATTCGAAACACATTCCTTATTTCACCACAAACTACCGATGATAGAATTAAGGAAATTGATAATAACACAGAAGGATTTATTTATATGGTTTCTTCAGCGAGTGTTACAGGAGCAAAAACAGGTATTTCTGACGAACAGGTAGATTATTTTAAAAGAATTGAAAACATGAATTTGAAAAACCCAAGATTGATTGGTTTTGGTATTTCAGATCATGCATCATTTAAGCAGGCTTCTTCCTATGCAAATGGAGCCATCATTGGTTCTGCATTTGTGAAATTGATTGGACAGTCTGAGAATTTATCTGAAGATATTCAACAATTCGTAAAGGATATAAAAGGAGAGTAGATTAAGTTATTTTTCTACATCAATAAAAAAAACCTAGTCCAATAAGTTGAACTAGGTTTTTTTATTTTAAGGTGTTTAACAATCAATAGGCGTTGATTATCTACGGCTCATTTTTAAAACTTTCTTTTGAAGTTTTTGAACGTCTTTACCTTCTTGCATTCCAGCAAGAATAGCTTTGTTATAAGCAGTGATTGCCATGTCGTTAGCACCATTCAATGCAAGGTAATCTCCTTTTACTTCTAAGTTGTCTGAGTTAGCATTGATTTCGATTGATTTCTCAATCCAAATGTAAGCTTCGCTCAAATTCGCTTTCAATTCAATACATCTCTCAGCAGCGTCTGAATAAACAGCCCAATCAGATGCAGAAGCATTTTCTACTGACTCACGAAGCTTTGTGATCTCGTTGTCCTCATTTTCCATTCCTTTAGCTAAAGAAACGTTTACAGCAAGAATTGAAACTAATACGAATGCAAGAAGTTGTTTTAAAGATTTCATGATTGATATATAATTTTGAGGTTTATTTTAAATCTAAATGTTTACACAAAGAGTATTGCTATAAGCTTGCCAATTGAAGTTATATTATTGATATTCAGTTATTTGTGTTTATTTTTTATTGAAAAAGCCAATTTTAAGTGTAAAAATGACTAAGAAATCGTCACAGATTTGAACAGAGTGTACGAAAATGATCATATTTTTGTGAGTTATTCCGAATAATATTTTGTTTTAACTCTTTTGTTAACTGTTGTTTAGAATTTTATCTATGTTTTATGTGTGATATTTAGAATTTAATATCGCTTGTTTACATTTGGTAAGTTGTGTTTTTTGTACATTTATAAATACAATGCTGCTGTTTTTGTGGATTTCATAAATATTTGATTGTTATTTTGATTATTCTGTAAAAATTAATCTTTATATAAAATATTTTTTACGATAATATCATTTTACTCTTGGTTTGTGAATCAACTGAATAAAGGTGTTCACTTTTGAAACATGGGATATTTTGTCGTTAAATAGGGTATAGAAACGGTCACTTTTTAAATACTATAGGAAGTACTTTTAAGTACTTATTAGGAGGCTAGATTAACTATATCTACCAAGAGTAATATTTCGAATTGATTAAGAGAAGTAGAGGGCATTTACTAATGAAATTTCGTTTACATTTGAATAGATAGTAAGGAAAAAAGTTTATATACAAAAAAGCCTCTCTATTTCTAGAGAGGCTCACATATGGTATTGATATGTATATATTATCTAGCTAAATTCAATAATTTCTTTTGTACTTTGCTTACATCATAGCCATCGTTGTCAGAAATCGCTTTTAAAATAGATTGTCTGTAAGCTTCGATCGCCATTTCTTTAGCTCCGTTTACTGCAAGATAGTCACCTTTTAATTCTAAGTTTCTTGCATTAGGATTAATTTCAATAGCTCTTTCTAACCAGATATAAGCTTCGCTCATATTTGTTTCTAGTTCGATACATCTCTCAGCTGCATCTGCATAAATTTGCCAATCTGATGCAGAAGCATTTTCTACAGCTTCACGTAATCTAGTGATTTCGTTATCATCATTGGCAGCGAAAGTAGTACCGAATGCAAAAACTGAAATAATTGTAACTGCGATTAAGTTTCTTAAATTTTTCATGGCAATATATATTTTAATAGAAAGTGTTCGAAAATTGTTTACATATACCGTAATACTATTCTTGTGCCATAAAAATGTAAAATACTGATAATCAATTAATTAAATATTAATTTTGTAGAAATAAGTATAAAATATACACTTTAAATTGTATCATGATTGGACAAGGTGTTCAAAAGTGTACATAGAATAATGCAATTTCCAAATATTATTTTATTTACAACCTAAAAGGTGATCTCTGTCAATATTAAAAATAGGTAAAAGTGATAATGATTAGTTTTTTATTTTGAGTCTAAGTGACAAAGGAATTAATATTTATGGCATTTTTATTTAAACATGATAATTTTTTGTTCTTTGTTTTGATAATATTGAAAATTTTCAATCAATTATTTATTAATATGTAAATTTATATCTCATATTTTCTGTGAAATTTCACTTTTCATAAAAAACTGTCCGTTTTTGGAAGTATAGGTGTTTTATGTACGTTTATAGTGTTCGAAAACAAAAAAAGAGGTATTTCTACTAGAGAAATACCTCTTCATATTTATGTACAATTGAACTTAGATAGACATATCTAAATCCCAGTTTTCTAAGATATCAGCAACCTTTCTAACGAACATTCCGCCTAAAGCTCCATCTACAACTCTATGATCATATGAGTGAGAGAAATAAGCAAATTGTCTAATACCAATTACATCCCCTTGTGGTGTTTCAATTACCGCAGGTTTTTTACGGATAGTACCTACAGCCATAATCGCCACTTGTGGTTGCATAATAATTGGTGTTCCGATAGTATTACCAAAAGAGCCGATGTTGGAAACAGTATATGTACCACCAGAAAGTTCTTCTGGCTTTAATTTGTTTTCTCTTGCTCTAATCGATAGATCTTGAATAGCGATAGCTAAACCGCTTAAGCTTAATCTATCTGCGTTTCTAATTACAGGAACGATAAGGTTACCATCAGGTTTAGCTACAGCCATACCAATATTGATGTCCTTTTTAACTACGATATTATCGCCATCTACTTGAACATTAATCATTGGGAACTCCTTAATTGCTTTAGCAATTGCAGAGATGATGATAGGCATAAATGTTAGTTTAGCACCTTCGTTTTTTTGGAATGCATTCTTATTTTTATTTCTCCATAATACAACATTCGTAAAATCAGCCTCTACACATGAAGTAACATGTGGAGCGATTTGTTTTGAAGCCACCATACGTTCTGCAATCATCTTACGGACTCTGTCCATTTCGATCACTTCATCACCATTGTCCATTGAAACTGCTGGAGCCTGAGGAGCAGGACGGGCAGCAACTGGTGCAGGTGCAGGAGTTGAAGTAGGTTGAGATACTTTTGGAGCAGGAACATGACCTTTCTCAAGGAAAGCCATCATATCGTTCTTTGTCACTCTTCCGTCTTTACCAGAACCTGGAATAGTATCTAAGACTTCTTGTGAAATTCCTTCTTTCTTGGCAATATTTCTAACTAAAGGAGAATAGAAACGGTTACCGCTTTTAGCAACGATTTCATTATTTGCATTATTAGAAGGAGGAGTATTTGGGGTGGATTGTGAAGTAGTGGTAGTTTCAACAGGAGTTGTTGTTTCTTCTGCAGCACTTTCGCCTTCAGTTTCTACTATAGCGATAGGAGCACCAATTTGAACAACATCGTCTTTTTGAACTAATATTGTTTTAATAACTCCTTCTACTGTGGCAGGAACTTCTGTATCTACTTTGTCGGTGGCTACTTCAACTACAGATTCATCAAGGGTAATAGAATCACCCTCATTTTTTAACCATTCTAAAACTGTAGCTTCCATAACACCTTCTCCCATTGCTGGAAGAATCATTTCTACTTGTGCCATATATATAGTTGATTTGTATATCTAATCTCAAAACAGGACAGGCCAATTTTCTGCAAAGGTAATAAAAGAGTTAGAGAAAAATTAGCGTACAAAATACATTTATGTGATTATCGTCACCTTTCGAAAATTATACTTTGTTAATTATTGTGAGGTTTTCTTAAAGAATCTCATTAATAACTTTTGTCTACACTTTAAACCTTAAAAGAATAGTAGGTAATCTGCAGAATTATCAGAAAATTGATGAAATAAATATTTTGAAAAACATTATGAATAAAAATTCAATCCAACATATATTTTTTGATTTAGACCATACTCTATGGGATTTTGAAAGAAATTCTGAAGAAACACTGATCTCTTTATTTGAGAAATATAAAATAGGAGAGCAAGGAGTAAATATTGAAGACTTCTTAGTTGCTTATAAAAAGATAAATCATCAACTATGGGATTTATACAATCATAGTAAAGTCACAAAAGAAGACATAAGGTTGAAGAGATTTCCTATGGCTTATGAAGAGATCGGGTTGGACCCTACAACTTGTCCGGGTAATATTGGTGATGAATATTTGGAAATTTGTCCGCATAAACCTTATCTAATCGAAGGTTGTATAGAGCTTTTAGATGGGTTGAAAGGGAAATATACACTACATATTTTATCGAATGGTTTTGACAAAACACAAAGTATAAAGTTATCAACAACGGGGTTGAATAAATATTTTGATGTTGTTGTTACTTCAGAATCTTGCGGTGCAAAGAAGCCTTCTCCAGAAATTTATACCTATGCTCTAGAAAAAGCAGGTGCAAATGTTGATAACTCAATAATGATTGGGGATAACCCTATTACAGATATTAAAGGAGCGAAAGATTTTGGCCTACAAACGATCTATTTTGGACAAGAAAATACTGTAGCTGATATTGAAGTAAAGTCATTAATTGAAATCCTGGAGTATCTGTAAACCTTGTTAGTAGGTAAACATTAGGTATATGAACATAATGTGAATCAAAAGGAGCTAACAATCAATAAGGTAGGATTGATGTTAAATTTGTTGAAATTAGTTGTTAATGTTTGGCGTGTAATGTGTTAATTGTAGTATATTTATTTTGTAAATATTTATTAACATCCGATTCACTAACGAAACACATATGACAACTACAGTTAAATCATCATCTGAAAGAGAAAAAGCAATTAAACGTCTCAAATCTGACCTCCATAAATGGAGAAAATATGAAAGAGCTTCTGCTTGGCTCAAAGAGCAAATGTTGCAATGGGAAATTAATAATGCATAAAAAAGGTCATCACAACAAAAAGTGATGACCTTATATATTTTTATCGAGCTCTAATTATTTGGCAATACAGGTATCTATTGCGGCCAGAATAATATCACAAGCTTTATGAATTTCTTCATCTGAAATGATTAGAGGAGGGGCAATTCTGAAAGCATATGGAGTAGACAAGAACCAGTAAGTGATAACTCCATTTTCTATACAAGTAGTAACCACTTCATTAACTAATTCAAAGCTTTCCATATCAATGGCAAACATCAGCCCTTTTCTTCGAATCTCTTTTATGGCAGGGTGAGACTTTAATCGATCTTCAAATAATTGACCTTTTCTTTCTACATCATCAATTATGTTGTCTTCTTTTAATGTTTGAATAACAGCGTTGGATGCTGCACAACATACCGGATGACCACCAAATGTAGTGATATGTCCTAAAATAGGATCATATGATAAGACTTTCATCTTTTCTTGAGAAGATACAAAACATCCCATAGCCATACCACCTGCCATTCCTTTGGCAATAGTTAGAATATCTGGTGTTACTCCAAAGTGTTCAAAGGCAAAGAATTTTCCAGTTCTACCGAACCCTGTTTGGATTTCGTCAAAGATTAATTGGGCACCTACTTCATCACATCTTTTTCGTAAAGCGGTCATGTATTCTATAGTAGGTATTCTTACTCCTGCATCCCCTTGAATTGGTTCTACAATTACTCCTGCTGTTTTTTCAGTTATATATTGAAGGTCATCTTCAACATTGAAGTTGATAAAACGAACATCAGGTAATAATGGCCTAAATGCATTTTTCTTTACTTCATTTCCTGATACACTTAATGACCCATGAGTATTACCATGGTAGGAACGGTTAAAGCTAATGAGCTCAGTTCTTCCGGTGTATCTTTTGGCAAGTTTTAGTGCAGCTTCATTGGCCTCTGTACCAGAATTTACAAAGTAGGTGGCATTTAGCGAATCTGGTAATACAGACAATAAACTTTTAGTGAGTTCTATTTGTGGTTTTTGAACCATTTCTCCATAAACCATCACAAACAAGTATTTATCTACTTGGTCTTTTATCGCTTTGGTGATTTTTGGATGTCCATGCCCAAGATTGTTTACAGCAATACCAGAAATAAGATCCATATACGACTTACCATTCACATCGTACATATATACACCTTTGGCATAATCAATTTCAATCCCTAAAGGGTAAGGAGAAGTTTGAGCTTGATGCTCAAAAAATATGTCCTTATTAGATTTGTTCGAAATATCCATTTGTAAATTCCTTTCGTTTAGCGAAGGTCTCGCTTAGAATTACAAAAATAATGAACAGACATGGTATTTGGTACAGATATCTGTTACTGCTTCGTAATAGGAAATAAAAAAAGGGAACCTTTCAGTTCCCTTTTCTATGCTATTGCTTAGCTTTATTTTGTTCTTTCAATTTTTTATTGAAAGCATTAATCTCTTTGCTGGTAACACCTGTTGCTTCACTAATTTTTTTAGTAGCAGTTTTACCAATTTCTTTTCTCTTTTCTTTGAAAGCCTCAGCAGTTACATCACCATTTTTCTTTGCCTTGTTGTTGTTGCCGTAGTCTTTGATTTGTTGAAGTTTAATTTCGTAAACACTCTTTTGTTGTTCTTCATTAAGACTAAATTCTTTTGCGAAGACTTCAGCATACTTTTCTGCTTTCACTTGAACCTTGCTTTTCTTTTTGTCTTGAGCAAAAGATGTGATTGAAACCATCACCGCTAGTAAAATAAATAAGTACTTTTTCATTTCTGGTTAACTAAAAAATAATAATAAATAGTATAAATGTCTATTGTCAAAAATAGACGAATAAGAATACACACATGGTATAAGAATGATTCGCAAAATAATACAAATCGTTCAAAAAGGAAGAAAAGTTAATTTACGACTGTAATAAGTCGATAATGTATTCACCTTTGTCATCAAAAATAATTACCTAACATTACACTAACAATAAAAATTAGCCATTTATGAAAAATACTTTTTTATCATTTTTGATCATTATAACATCTGCATTATATATTAAAGCACAAACTAGGGTAGGAAGTCCTTTTACAGATCACATGGTTTTGCAACAGAATGAAGAAGTTAATCTTTGGGGATGGGATACTCCGGCAGCAAAATTAACGGTGAAAGGGAGTTGGGGAGAAAGTGTTAAGACGATTGTTGATCAATCAGGAAAATGGAAAGTGACTTTAAAAACACCTGAAGGAAGCTATACTAATTATCAAATTACTATTAAAGGAACATCAACGATTAAGCTTAGTGATGTTTTATTTGGAGAAGTATGGTTATGCTCAGGGCAGTCCAATATGCAAATGCCTTTGCAAGGTTATTATGGCCAACCGGTAATAGGTAGTAGAGAAATGATAGCCTCATCAAATCAAAAGAATTATATCCGTTTGTTTCAAGTAAAAAGAGCGTTTAATGGTGTAGTACAGGATACCCTTTCAGGTAAATGGACAGAGGCTACCCCATCTACTGTAAGAGCTTTTAGTGCAGTTGCATATAGTTTTGGTAAAAAGCTGGCTGAAAATTTAAATGTACCTATAGGATTAATTCATTCGTCACAAGGAGGATCAAAAGCTGAAGCTTGGATGAGTGAAAGTATGTATAGAGAATTAAGTGATGATGAGATTGTTTATGAAGGGATCAACCAGAAGAAGGCAATTAAAACTCCTACCTTATATTATAATGCAATGATACACCCGCTGGTAGGGTATACAATACGAGGAGCTATTTGGTATCAGGGTGAAGCCAATCGATCTACTAATGCTACTCAGAAGTATAGTAAAGTTCAATCTACTTTGATAAATGGGTGGAGAACACTTTGGAATCAAGGTGATTTCCCATTCTACTTTGTGGAGATTGCTCCATTTGGTTACAATGGAAAAGACAATGTAGAAGCAGCAGAATTAAGAGCGGAACAATACCTTACGACTGAACTAGTGAAAAATACTGCAATGGTATCCACAGCTGATTTAGGAGATCTAAAATACATTCATCCTTCACAAAAGATCGAAGTAGGTAACCGTTTAGCGAATATTGCTTTATCTAAGAACTATGGAATAGAAGGGTTAGATTATCTGTCACCTATTTATAAGAGTTCAACTGTAAAAGGGAAATATGTTAGTGTTCAATTTGATGATGCACCTACAGGGATTACTACTTATAGTAAAGAACTAAAAGGATTTGAATTGGCGGGTGAAGATGGAAAATTCTATCCAGCAAAAGGAAAGTTTAAAAAATATCGTTTATCGGTTTTTTCTGATAGTGTCTCTCACCCAAAATATATAAGGTATGCATTCAAGAACTATCATGAAGGAAATTTATTTAGCGTAAATGGCCTTCCTGTGATACCTTTTAATAAAGAAATTGATAAAAAAGTGGAATAATCAAGCAAATAAACTAGTAAGAATATAAATATGACCTTTTGAAGGAACAATTTGACCCGATGAAGGAAATCGAACTTGAAATAGTGGCGTTTAATTAACTGTAATTCAGATTAAAACATAAAAAACTAGTCTTATGAAAAAGTTATTATTTGCTACAATTATTGGAATGTTTATGATGTCATGTAATGATTCGGAAGTTAATCCAATTGTAGATGATAATGTAGATCCAGGTTATGAAAACCCAAGTGATCCAGGATTTGATAACCCAGGTGTTGATCCAGATTATGATAATCCAGGTAATGTAACACTTCCTATTTCTGAATAGTTACTGATAAATATTTATAAAATTAATTTGAAACAACCTTACTAGAAAATATTATGAAAAAGTTATTATTTGCTGCAATTATTGGAATGTTTATGATGTCATGTAATGATTCGGAAGTTAATCCAATCGTAGATGATAATGTAGATCCAGGATATGAAAACCCAAGTGATCCAGGTTTTGGTAATCCAGGTGTAGATCCAGATTATGATAACCCAGGTAATGTAACTTTACCGACAGCTGAGTAATAATTAGGTTTAAAGTATACGCTAAACCGTAAAATATATATTAAAAGGTATTTTCCAGAAAGTGGAGAATACCTTTTTTTATTGTCTTCCTTTACTTGAATCACAAGAACAACTAGATCCACAGCAGCCATTTTTGGCATTGCATCCCCATCCCATAATACTCATCAGAATAAAATATCCACCCATAACAATACCAACAACTTCGTGATTTTGTACGGATGGAGCTAAAACTGCAACACCAAGAACGAGCCATAGCACTCTAGGTATATTCCAATTATTGAGTAATCTCTGTTTCATTTTTTCCAATTTAGAATTACTGCACTTACAAATATACCATATAATGTGCTATTAACAGGAGAAGAAGTAATAGCACAAGTTCCATTATTACATCCAATAAAATAATAATAGCTGTAACCGAGAGTTCCTCCTAGAAGTACCACAAGGATATTTTTCCAATAATTTGATATAAAATGCATCATTTCTTTATTCTCTTTTTTCAAAAATAACCAAATGAAATAGTATCTTATGTGATAAAGATTACATATTGTAGTACGATCTCTTAGGGTAAATTAAGAGTGTATTACTTCATTTGGTTTTAATCGAAAGCATTTTGAGAATATTTTATATACAGGAATCTAAAAGAAAGGAGAATTACCAAAAATTCGCAGAGGAGTTTGGTGGTACTTTTGACGGAGAAAACCTTAAGATTGATAATGATGACCTTAAAGTTGATATTACCTACTTTGAAAATATTTTTGGTGTAAGCGTTATTATCAATGAAGTGTATTTGGAGGATGATGTACGTTTTGAGATTAACCCAACCAAAGAGGAACAACTGATGTTATATACTCGATTTATGACGTCTTCTGATTCTCAGGTCATCATAAACGACAAAACTGTGGAACAAGAGTACATAGATTCTGCGGTGATCTCTAATAATAAAAATAGCCTAGAAACAATATATCGTAAAGGGAAAAAGATTAAATCAGTGACTATCGTAGTTCCATTTTCTGAGTGGATAAAAGTAACCAAAAACGATTACCCTGAGCTTACAGATCTTTTCAAGGAAGAAACGCCATGGATAGAAGTGGTGAAAGTCTCTTCAATTATGAAAAAGACCTTAGCAGAAATTTTTTCTCTAAAGAAAATGAGCTTTGGTAGGAGAGCTTTTACAGTAACTAAATCATTAGAGCTATGTTCCTTATTGTTTATTGAGCTGATGAAAAAGAAGCAGGATGGGGAAGAAATAGGTATGAAAAAAGAGGAGTTTGAGTTAATGGAAACGATGAAAGAAGATCTACGAAATAAATTAGCCAAACCTCCTAAAATTGATGATTTAGTAAGGGAATATGGAATGAGTGCCACAAAACTCAGAGAAACCTTTAAAAGGGTAGTGGGTACTTCAATACATCAATTTATTCTTTCGGAGAGATTTCATTTAGCATATGATGCCTTGGTTAATTCTGAAGTCCCAGTATCAAAATTAGCGATAGACCTAGGTTTTAATACAACAGCACACTTTTCAGATGCTATCAAAAAGAAATACGGAGTCAGTCCTTCTGAGTTAAGAAAATCGATAAAATACGGAGCTAATTGATTTACGGAGAGTAGCTTTTACATTTTGTCTTATGTGTTAGTATCCTAAATGTATGTTTTTAACACAAAATCTAAAAAAAGTTATTTATGATTGGTTTTAATCAATAATTTTCATGTACCTTTAGAGTATACTCAGCTCCTTTTCATGTAAAAGGCATTTACGACAGGAGCTAATCCTATACAATAAATAGAGATTAGTTATCCTCCATCTTAAAAGATGGCAACAATTAAAAATGAGAAATTACAGCTTGAAATATTTTCAAGCTGTTTTTTTATGCCCAAAATTTAATGAAAGCCAAAATGTATAAGTTTATGCCTACCTAGTACAAATACAGTCTCTTACATTTCAGTATATATATACAAATTCATAGTGTAGTAATATTTAAAACCCAAGATTAACTTATTGGAATATAATTATTCCATTGCTTTGTTGAGATGATGATAGTTTAAAAAAGATGTAAAGAAATGGGAAACAGTCTGGAATTATTTTCAGGCTGTTTTTTTATTTCTATGTTTTTAAGAGAATAATCGGATTGTGTAAGTTTATTATTTATATGTGAAAATACGTTAGGCTAAAAATCGGTTTATATAACTGTAGTTTAATAATTAGCGAAATATTTTTACCCAAAAACATTTTTTAAATCGATAATTTTTTGCCCATATCGATAATGCTTTATTGCGATGATGATAGTTTAAAAAAGATGTAAAGAAACAGAAACAGCTTAGTAGAATACTGAGCTGTTTTTTTTATATGTTGTTTTTTGAAACTCAAATGATATTTATCGAAAATCGAGTGCTTCAAAATCGAGTTTAATTTAATATATCAACAGTAGTATAATTAACTAAGACTAATACCAATTAAACATTTACAATTCTTTTTTACTTGAATATGGAATTCATTTATGAAAGAATCACTCGTTTAACCAGCGAGTCCAGTTAAAAATGAGAATGATGGACAGCTTGTAGAAGAATCTGCAAGCTGTTTTTTTATGCTATTTCATAAGAAAAATAACGAAATGTTGTTTTTTGAAATAATTGAGGTTGAATTCGTAAATACTACCTATGTTTTGTGAGTATAATAATAATGTAAACTGTAAGTAAAAAAGCTTATAAACTGTAACCGAAAAGGTTACCAATTAGAAATGAGACAGAAAGCCAAAGGTTCAAGACCTTTGGCTTTTTTTATGTCAAAAATCAGATATTTTGTTTTTTGAAACTATTATGTTTTAAAATGGAAATCTTTTCGAGACAAAGCAGGTATATTTACATTGTAAACTGTAAGTAAAAAAGCTTATAAACTGTAACCGAAAAGGTTACCAATTAAAAATGAGATAGAAAGCCAAAGGTTCAAGACCTTTGGCTTTTTTTATTAATAGTCTACCACAAGTTTCTTGCTTACTGATTTACCTTCTTTGTCTGTATACATTAATATGTATACTCCTTGAGGAAGTCCTTTCTCTTCACCGATACTAGATTTCCTAATTGGAGATAGAATTCTTCTTGTTTGAATAAGTTCACCTGTAGCGGAAAATAATTGTATTTCCCCTTCTAGTAGAGCTTCCCCTTCAATTTTAAATAATCCGGAACTAGGATTGGGGTAAACTGAAAGTTCTAAGTCCGTTAATTCATTTTCTAATGAAAGCCCTTTTACTCTTGAAGATGAATTACAATTACTATTTGCTTCTTCTTGAGTTGCAAAGCATTGATCACAACTCTCAATAGGTCTGCAAGGCGGACATTTTACTGTAATAGAACTTTGTTGGCCATATGCGTTTGACAATGCCATAATTAGCATCATCAAACTGATATAAATATATTTTGTCATTATTAATTTCAATTCAAGTGTTACTTCACTTTACAGTGATTTGATAAACTGTACAATAAATGCTCTTTCTTCTTCAGAAAGGTTATTGTATGCAGTTCTAGAATTAGAGGCATCGCCTCCATGAAGTTGGATTGCCTTTTCTATCGATGTTGCTGAACCATCATGCATAAATAATGTCGCTTTACCATTTCGTTCTAGTAAATCAATGTTTCTACCCATTCCCCATAAAGCAGGCGTTCTGAAAGAACCATTATATACATTATGGACTTTCATATCTGTATATGGACGTATCACCAAATCTCTAAATTCCTTTGGAGCATCAGAACTCGTTTTCTGAGTAACTTGGTGGCAACTAGCACATCCCACTGTATTAAAGGCAAGTTCACCCTCAGCAACACCAGGGATATTGTAAGAGTTGGCAGACCTTGTTGGTACGGTTAGGAATTTGGTATAAGCAACGATTTGTTCTAAATCTTCTTGAGAAATATCAGTATCAGGATTGATACCATGATCTTCTATTAAAGCATTTTTAGTTTGATCTTCTACAGTGGCAACACCACCATCCCAACGTAATCCGGCTTCAGCACCTGCAATCCATTGGAGCATACCTATACCAAATACTGGAGGAGCAATTCTAGGACCTCTAGGAGTATTGATCACTTCTGATCCTCTACCATCTCTAAAGTGACAGCTTCCACAAGAAGTTGAGCCAATGCGTGCTTGATCTAATTCGACTTGGAATTGATTGTACTCGCTGGCTTCACTTCTGTGGGTTACACCATGGAATAAGTGATGTCCTTCTAAGAAATCATCAACGTCGTCTTCACTTTCGAGTGTGATAATATGTTGAGTGAAAATAGCATCTCTTTCAAGATTATAATTTCTTTCGTTCCCACCTGCAGTAGCTAAACTCGGTAAAATCATAAGTGTAGAAGCTTTACCCGCGGATGCTAAACGAGGATCACCTAGTGTATTGAAACCTTGTCCGATAAAATAATTTTGAAGAGTATTATAGGTTTGAGCACCTGATCCACCAGCAACTGCAGTAATTTCATAATTGACCATATTACCATAGTTATACCCAGGTCCTAAATCAGAATATGTTGTCCCTGATACTCCACCAACGGTAGTAGCATATCGAGGTGCAGGTGAATCACCAATATCTAAAATATCAATTCTTACAGGAGTAACAGGAGCTCCTGCATGAGGATGGAAAGTTCCATTAGCAGATGTTAGTTGAGGATCAATTCTTAGATTGTCAGGACCATCTGTGATAATAGTTTCATAACGATCTAAATAACGAAGTTGATCGGCATTATGTACAGCGTCAAAAACAGCTTCTGTGATACCATCATAAGCATGTGGATGTCTAAAACGCATCCAGTTGGCTGCAGTAGAGGCAATCGTAGGTCTATTTCGAGGATCAATTCTTTCTCCTTTTGTTGTAAATAATGAAGAATACATATATTGATCACCTGGGTCATCTGTCATATACCCTTTTTTCTTATATCTAAAGAAGTAAAAGAAATTATCCGCTTGTAAACATTTAGTAGGAACACTGTTCGTTTCGTTTAACTTGATCCCCTCAAATTCTATTTGGTTACAAGAACAGAAAAACTCAAAATCAGGGTTGCCATCTGCTTGAATATCTATTGTTTGACCATGACTTACTGAAATAGTAGTTAAATCTTCAGACAGATCAAATGTATACCCATGTGTACCAGGTTGAACTCCAAGAACCGGAGTTGGTAATGCAGGTGAAGGGTAGAGTACCATTGGAATATCACCACATGCTTCTTCTTCACAAGGAGCACAAGGGCCTCCACAATCGACTCTTTCTTCTCCTTGATTTAATATACCATCAGTACATGAAGGAGCAGCACCGCCTTCCAGAATTGCTGTATTTCCTAAATCTATAGGACAATCGCCACCGTCTCCCCAACGAACAAAAATGTGATAATTACCTGGAGCTAAACCCGTAATAGTGATCCATTTTAAATTGTCTTTTTCAGTGTAAGGGTAGGTATTGCCTCCATCAATTGAAAACTCAATATTTTCTCGATTTTCAACATCGTCAAATGATAAAGTAAGTATACCATCATTTTGTCCTTCAAAAGATTCATTTTGTTTAGTGATTACAGCATTTGGATTAGGTGTTCCATTACAAACTTCTTCACAAGAGATACAATTGGCTCCACCGCAGTCAACACCAGTTTCATCACCATTTTGGATGCCATCGCTACATGTAGGGCAATCGTTACAAGAAGCACCCCCACAATCAACACCGGTTTCATCACCATTTTGTATACCATCTCCACATGTAGGAACAAAGAAACATTCTGATACTTGAACAACTTTTTCTTGTTCGTTACTTCCTTGTACTTTGATGGTGTAATCTGTATTTGCACTAATATTGACAAATCTTTGATAGTAACCATCTTCTTGTTTATCAGGAGTATAGCAGCTACCATTTAGACATAGATATAAAGCAGACCCTAAATCTTCATGATAATATAAAATTCCTTGTCCGTCTATAATAGTTAAACCAAAGTCACCGCAAGAACCTTCTCCTGGTCCAGAGGAACAAGGAGTACATGAGCCCCCACAGTCAATACCGGTTTCATCACCATTTTGAATATTATCGGAACAGGTGTCAGTAATAGTTTCTTTTAATAGCCACCAAACATTACCAGCTCCTTCACCATTTGTATCATTTTCCTGATTATCCCCTGCAAAGTAATATAATGGTTGACCATTAAAAGTAAGTTGAAGCTCCCCATCACAAGTTCCACTCAACCCGAAGTCTCCAGTTAAACCCTGTGGTAAACTATTGGGTAAAATGATATTTAACTTAGAAGATGCAACAACTAATGGCCAATTCTGAGCACAACCATCGGTACAACTTCCAAACTCGTTCGTATCATTATCCCATGTATAGATAGCTTTCGCTGGTAAATTTCCGTACTTCGCAATGAGGTATTCACCATGTGTAGGTGAGCTTGCTACAGAAATAACTAAGTCTTCCTTAGTCGGAATAGGGTCTTCTGGACAAATAGGGCAAACTCCCCCACAGTCAATTCCTTCTTCATTACCATCTTTAATCTGATTCTCACATGAACCAATAGTTACCGTACCTAAATAGGTGTTACATTCGCTATTTCCCCACTTCATACCAGCGGTATAGCTTCCTGAAGCTTTGTTAGGTACAGTCAATTGCCCCTCTTCGATACTGACTTTAAATGAATCAGAATCAAAGAAAAATAAGATGGAATCATACTCGTTTTCGACATTATTAAAATGGAATGTAACACTACCATCTAAGGCACCATCTGAAGTTTCATTGCTTGTCGTAACATGTGTGAAAACATTGGCAGGGTTATTTAAACCTGTGCAGGGTTGCGGTTCTGCAGGTGTGCCAATAAAATTAATTTGGTCAATATTTAATGCAGCATCACCAGATTGGAAGATAATTGCAAAAGTATCACCCTCCTGAATGTTTACACTAACAGAAGTTGTATTATAATTACCCACCCATGCTCCTGAAGATGAAAATGGGATATTATCAATGTCATTACCATTGATAAAGAAAGATATCTCACCGGATAGCTCAGAGGCATATACAATTTCTACGGAAGATGCAGATGGTGAATTTTCAATTTGAATACCTGCACCTTGTGCTGATATATATGCTACACCTTTGCCATTTGAAGCAGCAGGGTCATCATAAACAGAGGCACTTCCGACGATTTGTGCAAGTTCTACTTCTATTTTGTGACGATCAGTTGGAGGGGGAGCAATGCATGGTTCACAATCTCCTCCACAGTCTACTCCTTCCTCGTTTCCATTTTGGATTCCATCAGAACAAGTAGGAATTACTGGGTTTGTTCCATCTCCTTTTGCTGTGGCAACAACAGAGTATTGATCGGAGATATACTGACCACTACTATTGTCTTGGATTTTCAACTGAATAGTGTAAGTGTTGCCTACTTCTAGTCCGCTGACACTTCTTTCCCAACGATTTCCTACTTTTTCTCCAGGCGAACAAGCAGCACCTAGACAGATGTAATTCCATCCACCTGTCCAGTTTTGGTCTTCAAAGTAGATGGTAGCATTTCCATTTTCAACTTCAATCCCATAACCTTGTGCATTTGAAAAGCTCATTGTTGAAATGAAAAGCAGAGCAGTACAAAGGAATTGTACATAATAGTTAGTTGAACGACCGCTATTCTTAGTATTAGAGTAGCAGTATAAACAGAGAATCTTATCCCTGATTACTGTAGATAATTCATTCATTTTCGTGTAGTTAAATAGTTACCTAAATGGTATTCGACAACGAAAAATTATGAGTTGTTAACAAGCTTACCTAAAATAGATCTACTGCATTTCTACAGGTGATTATTACTTAAATTCTACGTTTTAAGATTATTGATATTATAAACTATCGCCAATTATAAGTGAGTTTTTTATGATGAATTTATGAAGCGTTGTAGTGTAGTAATTTATGGTAGTAGTAGTGTTTTAATGGATGATCTTATGTTGGGTGATTCTCTTTTCTAATTGTCTTATTTCTATATAGGGAGTGTATTTTAAATTGATTATAGAATATTCTATTGGACATTTTAGGTATCGATTTATTGAAAAACCTAAGAGTGTTCAGTAATGGAGTAGTAGTCCAATTCCTTTATATATGAAGTAATTTTCGATCATCCATGTTCATTTAAGTAAGAATCTTAAATAGAAAAATTCTTGAAATAAGAGATACGTCAATATAGGATGTAACTCAATAGGAAGATAAACGAAAATTAAGGTGACTTTTTTTAATGTTAGATATAAGTAGTCAAATATTTAAAATAATCTTATCAAAATATGAGGAAATTTCATCTAATCTTTATCGGGATATTTATCTTTTTTTCAACAGTATTTACAGCGATGATTAAGGCTGAAAATAAGTTAGATATAGAGGATGAAAAGAGTAGTGTAGTTAACGATTTTAACCAAGATTTTGAAGTAGGAGAAGCGATTTATTATCAAGATGTAGTAACGGTAAACGTCGATTTAGAAAAGATGGCTAATTCATTAGGATGGACCGTTTATCATTATCATGAATATTCTATCACTTTTGATGGGAGAAATTCCTTTGTTTTATTCTGTGATTTTATAAAAGAGGTGAATCAAGAACGATTTTTAGCTTCAGGTTTTAAAAACATCGAAATGAAACTAATATATAAAGAAGAAGTGATTCAATATTTTCAAGAAGAATTAGAATAATCGTTTCGTCCAAATAAGATATTAGCACTAATAAGTGATATTCGTTCCAACTTTAAGGTTGTCAGAAATGGCAACCTTTTTTTGTAGAAAAAAAATAATGATTAGCTAGGGGTTTTATTTAATTATCACGCCTATGAAGATGAAAAGGAAATAAGAACCAAAAAAATCTTCAATTATGTGTAATTCAAATCAATTAAAAGCAAATTATCAAGCTGATGTAGATCCAGTAAAAAGCTATCAAGAAAAGTGTAAAGTGAATTATGATTTCTATGAGCAAGTGATAAACACTAAAGGGAGTAGAAAAGAAATTTATTCAGATATGATTCTTCCTCATACAGGAAATGCTTTTCCTGTTAAGCAAGGACAGGTAATTAGATTCGAGCAAAAGCCTAGCTTACATAATGGGAGAACTCAAATTCTTGATGTTCAATTTATCACACCAGATTTAAAACAATGGAGTGATCATTTAAATAATGGACCAATAGAAGGGTTAAATCTAAAACTCTTTTCTGGAGTATGGACACAAAGCCAGTATATGGAGAAAATAGCAACTGTAGTAGCGGACGAATTCCCATATGAACTTCTAGATGATAAGAACACATCACATATGTTTTTTGCTGCACATTGTTGCCCTGAGTGGATTGAGATGACTCATGGTAAAGAAGCGAACGTCAATAGTTGTCAAGAAAATTTCATTCATGGTTTTAATAGAATTCCTGCTATTCAGGCAATAAAGGATGAAAAAAAGAGACGAGAGACAGTACAGTTTTTCGCAGATAAAAATGATATTAATATTTTTCAAGGCAATAGATTTGGACAAGATGAAAACGGAATAACAAGGTGTTTTTTATCACCAACTCCTCAGGTTCCTGATGGTACAGGTGTTGAGTTTTATGCAGAAAAAGATTGCTATGTAGTGGTTAGTAATTGCCCTTATGCGGATCAGGCTTTACCGTTTCCAGAAGCAGACCCTAATCCAGTGTATATTACTGTAGAAGATACAGGGATACTTCCTTACTCATCAAATCATTTGAATATTAATCATGGATGGGAGGATAGAATTTATGATAGAATCTACTCTAAAGATATGACTGCAAAACCTATTGACTAACCTCTTCAGTGAATATGGCTTTCAGCAGTCAATAACTGCTGAAGCTATATTTTACTTGAATTTGTTGTATTAGATATCGACAAATATTGTTACATTTAATCACTCTTCAATTATTATCATTCTACTATGGAAAAGAACAATATCACCCAGATATTAAATAATAAATCAGACCTAGACAGATCAGATAAAATTTATCCTTTAGTCTATGATAACCTACATCTTATATCAGAAAAACTATTCCAAAGAGAAAGAGTAGGTCATACCCTTCAGCCTACCTTATTGGTCAATGAAGCTTTTATGAATTTAGTGGATAATGACAATATTGAGTGGCAAGGGAAAACACATTTTTATGCCATGGGTGCTAGGGCAATACGTAGAATATTAGTAGACCATGCCCGCTCTAAAAACACATCTAAAAGAGGAGGTGATTGGCATAAAATTGATCTTGAAAAAGTAGTAGCTTTCCACCCAGAAAAAGGAGATATGGCTTTAGCTTTAGATGAAGCTATAGAACACCTTGCCGAAAAACATGAACGTCAGGCGAAGGTTGTAGAAATGAAATTTTTTGGGGGGATGAAAATGAAAGAAATAGCGGATGAATTAGGTGTATCTATCAAAACCATTGAAGTAGATTGGACCGTTGCAAAGCAATGGATAAAGATTTTTTTAACTAAAGAAGTATAATGTCAGACGATTTACATGTAAAGGCTTCAGAACTCTTCGGTCAGGTAATGGAATTACCTTATGAAGACGCCATATCTGTCATTAATAAGTCTACAGAAAATGATGAAGCTTTAAGAGAGTATACCCTTAATCTGTATACATCTTTTGCAAAGGAAAAGGAAAACTTTGGACAATCTGATAATAATTCAAACACACAAGAACACATCACTAATTCCTCTTTTTTACAAAAGAAACTTACCCAATCATCAGTTAATGAAATAGATAAAAAATCTTTCTTTCGAAAAAGGAAGAATTGGCTAACTGTTGCATTGGTATTGTTATTAGTCATTGCCGGTTTTTTCTATGGAACCATTGTTCGCAATAAATTAATTAATAGTGAGTTAAGAGAGCATCAAGCCTTTTTAAATTCTCAATCTTCGATCGTAGAACATTGGATGGTAAGTGAGAAAATGAAGATTAAGGATCTCGCTAAGCTTTCTATTGTTCAATCTTTATGTAGGGAGCTATTAGAACAATACAATAAAAAAGGAAAGGCATACCTCACCTCGAATTCTCCACAACTAGAAGAGTTTACCCAAGAACTTAAAAAATTAAGTAAGAGTGAACAGGTGTTAGGAATGAGTATTATCCATGCTAATACACCTATAACGTTTATTAGTACAGGACTAATAGGTGAAAAAACAAAAGTTTCCATCTTAAATGGTCAAATGTTAGGTGATGGAGGGTATAAAAAATATTTAGAGGTAATTAAAGGAAAAACAGTGTTTGTACCGCCACTAACACTTTCCGAGCAAGTAGATGTATTGACTAACCCAATTGATAATTATTTTTCAGAATGTCATTTTGCAACACCCGTTTATTCTGAAGGAAATATTATTGGAGTGTTAAGTATGAGTCTTTCCTCAGAAGCTACATTTAGCCGTCTATTTGAAAATGCATTAACTCTTGATGAAACAAATGTTTATGCTTTTAATAAAAATGGTCAAATTTTAAGTAGTACTCTAAAGTATGATGGAGACGATACTTATTTAGCAGATCCATTAAAAGTTAAACTAAAGTATAATAATGAACCCACTTCTCTTTTTTCAGATATCCAAGAAAAGCTCACTCATGATCCTGTAGCTCTAAAAGGACATCTATTAAAAAGTTATTATGATTATAATGGTAATGATGTTGTTGGCTCTTGGGTTTGGTTTCCTTCAGAAGAATTTGGGCTAATTTATGAACAAAACCAATCTGTATTTTATCAATCAGTTCATCTCTTTGACCTGACTTACCTATTATCTGTTTTAGTAGTATTGATTTTCGGTGGAATAATCATTAAAACAGATTTCCAACTGAATTTATTGAATAAAAAACTACAGAAATTAGGTCAATATCATCTTCTGGAAAAAATAGGAGAGGGAGGATTTGGAGAAGTTTTTAAAGGGGAACATCAATTATTAAAGCAACCTGTGGCGATCAAATTGTTGAAAAAGAGTTTTAATGATACTGATGCCTTAGATCGTTTCAGAAAAGAGGTGATGGTCACTGCTTCATTACATCACCCCAATACAATTAGAGTATTTGATTATGGTCATAATCACCAAAATCAGTTCTATTATGTGATGGAATATCTTCATGGAATTTCATTAGAAGAATTATTAATACATAATAAGAAAATTGAAATTGGACGAGGTCTTCATATCCTTTTACAGGTTGGATATAGTTTGATGGAAGCACATCAAAAAGGGTTATTACACCGAGATATTAAACCTGCAAATATTATGGTGTGTAATCAAGGAGGAGCCTTTGATACCGTGAAACTACTAGACTTCGGATTGGTGAAAGAAGTTAATACTATAGAGCATACAAAATTAAATAGAATCGGTGGTACTCCTATGTTTATGGCTCCCGAAAGGTTACATGATCCTTTTAATGCAGATGTAAGACAGGATATTTATGCTTTAGGAGCAGTAGGATTGTATATGTTCAGTGGTAAATATATAGTGGAATTAATATCACAAAAGATGCTTCAAGGAGTAGACTCTATAGATACATTGCTAAACGAGGAAGTGTTTGATCGAAAGGACTTACCAACTCCTCTAATACAATTATTTTTTCAATGTGTCAGCTTCAATGTAGACGAACGTCCTTCTAGGGTTCTTCAATTTATACAAATACTGAGAGAGATTGCTAAAGACTACCCTTGGACCGTTGATGATGCTCAACAGTCTTGGAAAGCATACGATGTGTATGGTTAAGGCTTATACTATTTCTACTTTCTTAGTGTGAAAAAGATTTTTAAGATGAAGACTTATTAATGCAATCGATGCAGTGTAAGAAAGGATACTTAACCACATAGGCTCAAATCCAAAGTACTTAAGAATACAAGTAATAACATATAGCAAATACACAATCCACATCACTTTAGCATGTAAATGATGTTGGCATTTTTTTGTAGTGAAATATACAGCTACTCCACTTACTAAAATCATAGAAAGATCAACAAACCCCCAAAAATCTAATGTATGATGATGATGATGTTCATGTCCATGTTGCATCAATGAACTACCTATAATTAAACCTGAGGTAAGCATACAATGAACAAGACAAATAAATGACCCTGTAATTCCAATTTGATCAGACTTTTTACGAAGTGTTTCTTTAATAGTACACATAATAGATAATAATTATTTTGATAAATTGATTTTGATATCTTCATTATCATATGCGGTAACTATTGCTAAATCCCTAACTCAATTTTTGATTTTTATTCTACGCTTTGATATTCTCTCATTTGAAGGCTCATCCGTGCATAATAATTTTAGTATACATACCTTTTAAGTCTTGATTTTTAAATCGATTATTTGACTTAATACTTACACCCCTTTCAACAATAAAATGATAGATGTGGTTAACGAAGGTTAATGGTATAGGGAGTTTAAAAAGATCTCCCGCCTATGTTGGTGAATACGAATTAATCACAATCAAAAATCTATCAATTATGTGTAATAATAGTTATAACGCCGACATCGATCCAGTAGAACAATTTGCAAGAGGAGTAAAGCCTAATACTGAATTTTATGATAGTGTAATTGCTACTAAATCAAATGGTACAAGAAAGTTAGTATACGAAGAAACATTACATCCACATACAGGAGATGCTTTTTATGCGAAAGCAGGTCAGGTGATTCGAATTGAGCAAAGACCACATCAACATAATGGCAGAACACAAATTGCTGATATTTTATTTTTTACACCAGATTTAAAACAATGGAGTGATCACCTTAGCACAACTGCAGTAGCAGGTTTTTCTCCATCAATCTATGGTGCATTATGGACTCAAAGTAAGTTTATGGAGAAGATTGTAACGCTTGTTGCGGACGAATATCCCTATGAACTTTTAGAGGACCCTGATAACAATATGAAGGTACAGCATATGTTTTTTGCAGCTCATTGTAGTAAGGAATACAATATGTGTGCTTATGGAAATGATGCTGTACATATGAACAGTTGCCATGAAAACTTTATTCAGGCACTAAATAGGATTCCAGCAATTGCAGCTATTGAGGATGAAAAAGAAAGAATGGAAAAGGTGCAGTTCTTAGCAGATAGAAATGATTTAAATATCTTCCAACCCAATCAGATAATACCTGATGAGGAAGGAGTTACAAGAGGGAAGATGTTTTTGAGCCCTTCAGTTCCTGATGGTACAGGGCTGGAATTTTATTGCGAAAAAGATCTTTATTTGGTAGCAAGTAACTGCCCTTATGCAGACCAGAACTTACCATTTCACGAGGCTGATCCAAATCCAATTTATATTCAAGTATTTGATACAGGGATTACACCGCATACTGACGATCACTTAGGTATGATAAAAGGTAGTGAATGGGAAAAACTAGTCTATAATAAATTTAAGACTGGAGAAAAAGAAATCTCAGTTCGTACACCTGAGAGTTTCAACAACAAATAATTTTTTAAAGAAAGTAACTTTATTGATTTGATGGGTTACTTTCTTTTCTACCAAACTATTATCGTCATGAAAACATCATTAAAAAGTAAAATCGGTTTAGGGTTTATCATTTTAGGTTTTATATGTCCTGTATTTGGGTTGATTGTGCCTTTGTTAGGTTTTAGTAGTACAGTAACGGCCGCTCTTGTTACATTTTTTTTAGTAGGAGGCCCTGAAATTCTGTTCGTATTAGGAGGGATTTTAGCAGGAAAAGAAGGAATACAGCTAGTAAAAGGAAAGATCAAAAAACTTTTTGGATTGCCAGAAGAGAACTATCCGGCAACTTCTGCACAATATAAATTAGGTGTTATATGTATAGTGACTTGGTTTATTCTTTTGGTTGTTCCTGGGTATATTCCTAACCTTTTTGAAATGCCCTTTATTAGAGAAAACCTTCTTTATTTATCTATAGGGACTGATATAATGTTTATTGTTGGAGTATTTATTTTGGGAGGAAATCAGATGATCACAAAAATTGGAGATGTGATAAAATGGCAGCCTTGGCAATTACCTTTAAAAAAATAAAAAAAGCCCTCTACCGTTTCATACGGTAGAGGGCTTTGGTTTTTAAACAACGATAATATTGTTTAAATGATGACTACCAAACTTTAGCTCTGTCATTAGGAGCAACATACATTGAATCACCTTCAACAACATTGAATGCCTCATAGAAAGGATCAAAGTCTGATAAAGGACCTGTAGCTCTATATTGACCTGGTGAGTGTGGATCAGACATAATTTGATTTCTTAATGCCTCTTCTCTAGATTTTGTTCTCCAGATTGTTGCCCATGATAGGAAGAAACGTTGTTCTTGTGTGAAACCATCAATCATACCTGGCTTTTCTGGTTGCATTTCTAAGTAGCGTTGTAAACCATCGTAAGCAACAGCAACACCACCAATATCTGCGATATTTTCACCCAGTGTTAACTCACCGTTGATATGTAAATCTTCTAATGGATAATAAGCGTTGTATTGGTCTACAACCATCTTCGCTTTTCCTTGGAAAGTTTCACCATCCTCATGTGTCCACCAATCTTTCATTTCGCCATGAGCATCAAATCTACGACCTGAATCATCAAATCCGTGAGAAATTTCATGACCGATCACAGCACCAATACCACCATAGTTTACTGCTTCATCAGCTTTGTAATTATAGAAAGGTGGTTGAAGAATCGCTGCAGGGAATACAATCTCATTATATAATGGGTTGTAATAAGCATTTACCGTTTGAGGAGTCATACCCCATTTAGTTTTATCTACAGGCTTACCGAACTCTTTCATGTTTTTCTTAAACTCATAAACACTAGAGTTTACGATATTTTGGAAGTATGCATCTTTAGAGATTTCTAAATCTTCATAAGTCTCCCACTTGTCAGGGTAACCAATTTTTACTGTAAAGCTTGCTAATTTCTCTTGTGCTTTTTGTTTTGTTTCAGCACTCATCCAATCAAGGTTATTGATTCTTTCAGAGAAAGCCTGCTTAATATTATTGACCATTTTCTCTGCTTTTTCTTTAGCTTCGGCAGGGAATTCTGTCTCTACATATAATTTACCTAATGCAAAACCTAAAGTACCATTTGTAGTTCCTAAAACACGCTTCCATCTTGGACGGTTCACTTCTAAACCACGCATTTTTTTACCATAGAAGTCAAAGCTTTCATTAACGAAATCGCTACTTAAATAAGGAGCTGCTTCATGAACGATATGCCACTTCAAGTAGTTTTTAATAGTAGATATAGAAGTAGATTTTAAAATACCATCTAACTTTTGGAAGTAGATAGGGTGATTAACAATAATAGTATCTGCAGGTACATTAATGTAAGCTAAATACTCTTTCCAATTAATTGTTTTACACTTTTTTTGCAAGTCACTAATCGACATTGGATTGTATTGTGACCTTGGATCACGTTCTTCCACTGGCGTCATATTGAATTCCGCTAAAGAGTTTTCGAGATCAAAAATCTTTTGTGAAGCACCAGATACGCCAATCATCGACATCATATTTTCAATATGTTGTATGTATTGAGCTCTTTTTTCTTTTGATGCATCATCGTCTTTAGTGTAATAGTCTTTGTTTGGAAGACCCAAACCAGCATATCCTAAATACAATGATTGAATTTCAGAATTTTTCAAATCTTGGAATACACCAGGACCAAAGAATACAGAAGTACTTGAAAGGTGAAGTTCTTGAAGAACTTTTTGAAGATCTTTTAAATTCTTGATACCATCTACCTTAGCTAAATAAGGTTGGATAGGTGAAGCTCCTAGAGATTCAATTTTTGCAGAATCCATACCGCTTTCATACATGAAAACAGCTTTTTCTTGGTCAGATCCTTTTTTTAGTGATGAAGATGTCGCCGCTTCTTTTAAAACTTTTAAAGTTGCTTTCTCATTTCTTTCTCTTAGTTCATCAAAGCTACCCCATCTACCTCTATCAGCAGGGATTTCTGCTTTTTTCATCCATCCACCATTAGCGAATGCATAGAAGTCGTCTCCTGGGTTTACAGACTTATCCATATTTGACAAGTCTAAAGCTGCTTCGGTAGTATCTGATTCAGATGATTGAGGCGAGTTACATGAAGTCGCAAGCATTGTACCGACACCTAACGTCAGGCATAATGCTTTAGATAAGATTTTACTCATGAAGTTTAATTATTATTGGTATGCTGCAAATGTATAAAAAAAAACATCCTTTTAAAGGAACTACCAACAGTTCCCTTACTTTAAAATAATTACTTTTTATTGATATCCCTCTTATTCATTGACTGAAAATATGTTTTTGATAACATAATAAGTTATTGGTACGGAATGGAATAGTACCTTATTTATCATTTATAGAAATATTTTTAGTTGTCATTCATTATTGATTTTCACTCGACTACTTAGAATTTTAAATATGGTAATACAAATAGACATGAAGTAGCCAAAATATATCTAATTCAATTGTTTTTCATTCTCTTAATAGTGTCGTATTCGTTGTTGTGATTGTTGATATTTAGCTTTTTTCTGACGTACCATTTTATGCTTCGCCCCGTACCAATACTCCTCAATACCTCATTTTCATCAATCAGCACGCTTTAAAATAATCTTATCCCGTATTTGCAAGTGTAACTTTTCAATGACAGAGTTTAGGTGATTTAACTACGATTTTTTCCCAACGAATTATTACAACCAACTACAAAAATTAAAGTATGAAAATGAAATGTACTCGATTAATACTTTTACTTTCCATGTTTTGGAGTATGAGTATTACTTCTCTATTGGCACAAAACGACTTTAGAGAAGAAACCATTTACTTCCTTCTAACGACACGTTTTTTTGATGGCGACCCTTCTAACAACCGACCGAATGAATGGAGTTCGTATAACCCCGATCCGGAAGTCAATCCTCAAATTACAGATCCTAATGATGTAACTTGGAAAGGTGATTTCAAGGGACTGATTGATAAATTGGATTATATCCAAGATTTAGGGTTTACAGCCATTTGGATCACACCGATTGTACAAAACTGGAGTCCTTTGGATTACCACGGTTACCATGCTTATGATTTCACGAAAGTAGATCCTAGATTGGAATCCCCAGGGGCTACTTTCCAAGATTTAATCAACGAGGTGCATGCTAGAGACATGAAGATCGTTCTTGATGTCGTTACTAACCATGCTGGTAGATTTGGTATCAAAGGTTTAGCTGAAATCAAATATAATACTGATACTTCTCAAGTTTGGGGGCAAGATCTAAATGGAAATCCATTGCAACCTAATCCAAATTGGGAGTATGATGGAATGACACCAAACCCCGACGATGGACTTATTTGGAGTAGAGCGAATATTCCAACAATGCCTGCACCTTATAATGAAAATCTTAAGTTGTATAACTGGCCATCTACTCAATCCTATGTGGATACTTCAGATCCTGAATGGTATCATCATTCTGGAAATGGTTTCGCCCAAGGTTGGGATGATACTGAAAACTTATACAATAGAGCATTAGCAGGAGATACTCCAGATTTAAACACAAGTAGCCCTGTAGTAAGAGAGTATTTAGTAAATGCTTACAAGACATTTATTGAAATGGGTGTTGATGCTTTCCGTTGGGATACCATCAAACACATGAGTAAAGAAGATGTTTTATATTTCTTGGATGCTTTTAAAGCGATTAACCCAGATCTATTCGTTTTCGGTGAAGTGGCTCAAAAAAGACATGAGTTGCATAGTATTGAAGAAATTAACCCTCACTGGTATACTTGGAGAGGAGCTACGAATGCTTCTGATCCGTCAGGTATGGCTGTTATTGACTTTTATGCTGAGGCTAGTTTTCATGATCCATTTGAGTATGGTGGAAGTTTTTCTGGTGTAAAAGCTGCAGATAGATATGATCATTTATATGCTGATCCATCAACCAACCTATTATGGCTAGATAATCATGATTTTGGTCCTAATAACGATTGGAATAAAAGGTATGGAGGAACAGATGAGAACCTTGCAGCTTGTCTAAATTTTATGTTTACATGGAGAGGTATTCCTATTGTATACTATGGTACAGAAATGCGCTTTATGTCTGGAGCATATGCAGATATCCATGATGCAGAAGGAATCAAGAAGTCGATCAATGAAACAGGTAGAGCATATTATGGTGATGTAATGGATCAAGCTCCAAGTCATAAAATCTATCAACATATCAAAAAATTAAACGCTATGCGTAAAGCTATTCCTGCATTACAAAAAGGGGAATGGCGATGGAATGGCGATAATGGTGGGAATGGCGTAGGTTACGTTAGAGTTTACGGAGATAGTGAAGTAGCTGTGGGCTTAGCAAAAGACGGAGCAGCAACTTTCAACTTTACAGGTTTAACAAATGGCGTTTATAGAGATGCTGTTACAGGAGCAGAAGTTGCGGTCGCCAATGGAACTTTAAACTGTACTGTAGAGTCTGCTTCAGCAGCGGTATTTGTATTAAATGGCCCAGGTATGATTGGAGGAAATGGTTTAGGTTACTTCCAACCAGGAGTTGGTGGACCTTCGCTACCATTTGTAACCGCTTCCCCTGAACCAAAAAGGTATTTAGATCCTGTGAATGTATCACTTTCAGCAACATTGGGAGCAGGCGGACCTTACAGTATATATTATACAACAGATGGTAGTACTCCTACCACTTCATCACAAAAGTATACATCAACGATTGCTGTTACTGAGGATACAGAGATTAGAGCGTTAGCGATAGATAGCGATGGAAATACATCTTCAGTCACATCATTTAATTATAGAATTGGAGAAGTTCAGGGCTTAGAAGTGTACTTTAAAAAACCATCTAATTGGGGGAATGTCAATGTACATTATTGGAGTGAAACTCCTGCAGGAGCTTTAGCACCTAGTAACTGGCCTGGACCAAGTATGGAACAATATGATGGAGATTGGTATAAATATGTATTTGAAGAAACCGAATCTGTAAATCTATTATTCAGTGATAACGGTTCAAATAAAACGGATGACTTGTCTAGAAGTAGTAATGGTTGGTTTGATGGTACTACATGGCATAACCAATGCCCAGATTGTGGACCTCAAACAGAACAACCTCCTGTTTTAAGTAGCTCATTAAATGGAGCACAAGTATCATTATCGGCAACAAATAATGGCGTTATTTATTATACGTTAGATGGTACCAATCCTTCATCTACATCACAACAGTATACATCATCGATTACTTTAACTGGTGCAGAAGGAGAGACAATTACTTTAAAAGCCATAGCGATTAATTCTGCAGGCCAATCAGAGATAGAAATGATCTCTTATACTGTACCTGAAATTCCTGTAATAGAAGGAGGAATGACAGTATATTTTAAAACGGAATGTGCTAGTCCTGCGATTTACTTCTGGAATGTTGATGGGAATGATGCTACAACTTGGCCAGGAGAATCTATGTATGTTTCTTCGAAATACCCTGGTTTTTACGAATATACTATTGATGGTACTTGTACCAACTTGATTTTACTTTGTGATGGAAACAAAGTGACAGGTGATGAGATGAATATTTGTGGAGATGTTTGGTATGATAACGGTTGGATAGATGAACCAATCACCTCACCGGATGTCACTTCACCTACAGTAAATATTTCTCCAAGTGGAGCTGAATTTACAAATAGTGGCACTGTATCTATTTCGGCCTCTGATGATCGCCAAGGTTTACTAACTATATATTACACTACCGATGGAAGTACTCCAACTACAGCTTCTTTATCATCAACTCAAAATGTGAGTTTAACAGTTACTGAAAACACTACCGTTTCAGCAATAGCTGTAGATGAAGCAGGAAATAGTTCTGCAGTAAGCGTTGCGAACTTTACAGTAGTTGAGGTAGAACAACCAGTTGAAGGGTTTACAGTTTATGTAAAAGGCTATTCTAATATCTACCATTGGAATGCATTCCCTTCAGGAAGTATAGCAAATGCGACTTGGCCAGGAGTATCTATGGCTCAAGAAGGAAATTGGTATAGCTTTACTTTCCCTGCTGAAGTAACATCTACAAGCTTAATCTTCAATAATGGTAATGGAGATCAAACAGGAGATTTAACTAGAGGAAAAGATGGCTGGTATGAAAACGGTCAATGGTACGATAGTAATCCTGATTTTGGAGATCACCCTGTTCCAGGTCTAACAGTTCATTTCAGAACAGATTGGTCTAACGCTTCACTTCATTACTGGGGAGCTTCAGGTGGATCAAGTTCAAATTGGCCTGGAGTTGAAATGTCAAATGATGGCAATGGATGGTTTAGTTACACTATTCCAAACATAACTTCTACGAACCTTTTATTCCATGATGGTAATGGAAATCAGACAGTGGATCTAACAAGAAGCCAAGAAGGTTGGTATATGAATGGTCAATGGTATGATACGGACCCTGAATTAAGTGGAAGTAGAGTGACTTCATCATTAGATTTGGAAAGAGATATCATGATCTATCCAACGCTTATTCAAAATAATTTTTATATCACTTTACAATTGCCGACAGCTTCTGAAGTAGGAGTACAAATTATTAATCTTAGTGGTCAGGTGGTACATCCATATCAAGAGTTTAAAGTTTCATCAGGTATTCATAATCTAAAAGTATCAGATTTAAACTTGAAAGCAGGAATGTATCTTGTGAACCTAAAAGTAGGGGAACAGAAAACGGTACGTAAGCTGATCAAACAATAATATGTTTTAAATAGTAGTTCAATATAGAATCGTAGATTCAATAACATTAGTCAGTCATTTATTTATATAAGTGGCTGGCTTTTATTTTCTGATATATATCAGGTTTTGGATAGAATATTAGCAAGAATTAAACTATACCACTCTTTCATCTTTGTACTGTAGGTAATCAGGAAAAGATGAAAAATTATAAAACAGCAATTCAATCAGGTACATATAGTTTTATCGGAATAAGCATTTTGGCTTTACTTAATTCATATTTCGATCAACAGTCTGTACTGCTAACTGGAGCTTTTGGTGCAACTGCTGTTTTATTGTTTGCAGCTAGTGATAGCCCTTTGGTAAAGCGAAAGAATATGTATTTAGGACATCTTTCTTCTGCATTTATTGGGGTCAGTAGTTATTCTCTTTTTTACTCAATTAGCCCACAAATAGCCGTTGCATTAGCGGTCGGTGTATCAATCGGAGTGATGGTATTTTTCGATATCGTTCACCCTCCCGGAGGTGCTACCGCTTATATCGCAGTGTATGGAGGACAAAAAATTCACGCATTAGGGTATGGATATCTATTTTTTCCAGTCCTCATAGGAGTGATAATTCTTGATATTATTAAAACAATCCAACCAAATAAAAAACATTATGAGTGTAAATCAGAAAACTATTGATATAGTAAAAGCAACAGCCCCTGTCATTCAAGAACATGGTGTTGCCATCACTTCACATTTCTATAAGTTGATGTTTCAACATAACCCTGAATTAAAAAACGTATTTAATATGGCTCATCAAGCCGAAGGTACTCAACCCAAAGTACTGGCAGGGGCAATATTAGGTTATGCGACTTATATCGATAATTTACCTATGTTATCGGCAGCAGTAGAGCGTATTGCTCAAAAGCATGCAAGTTTAAGTATTCAACCAGCTCAATATACTATTGTAGGAAAACACCTTATTCAAGCAATAAAAGATGTTTTAGGCGAAGCAGCTACTCCTGATATTATAGAAGCATGGACAGATGCTTACGGTATTTTAGCCAGTGTATTTGTAAAAAGAGAAGGAGATATTTACAATGAAAAAATCAATGAAGATGGAGGCTGGGTAGGTTTCCGCGATTTTACTGTAACCAAAAAAACAGAAGAGTCAGACGAGATTACTTCTTTCTATTTACAGCCTGTTTCCGGACAATTATTACAATACAATCCTGGGCAATATATTGCTGTAAAGTTAAAGGGTGAAGAACATAGCCATGTGAATATGAGAAACTACTCTCTAAGTGATGCCCCAGGAAAAGAGTATTATCGAATTTCAGTGAAAAGAGAAGTAGGACAGGGAGATAAACCCAATGGTATTGGTTCGAATTTTCTTCATGATCATGTATTGGAAGGTGATATCATAGAGGTGGGTATACCCGCTGGCGATTTTTATTTAAATGAGAAATCCAATAAAGATATAGTTTTATTAAGTGGAGGAGTTGGAGTAACTCCAATGTTATCGATGTTGGAGCATTTAGTAGCTACTCATTCTACTCGAAAAATCAATTGGATCCATGCTGCAAAATCAAGTAAATCACATGCATTTAAAAGTGAGGTAAATGAGCTAACAAGAACACATTCCAATATCTCATCTACTTATATCTATTCAGACAACTTACCTGAGGATAAAATGGAAAGAAAAGGATTGGTAGATGCAGCATTAATTGCAGAACTAGTAGAAAATTATTCTGAGGCAGAATATTATTTCTGTGGTCCAAAACCTTTTATGAAAGCAGTGCTAAATGCATTGACTGTATTGGGAGTAAAAGAGGGGCAAATCAATTTTGAGTTTTTTGGTCCATCAGAAGAATTAACAACAGTAGAACACTAATAATTGGATGAAATAGTGATTTTTTTATAGAAAACGGGTGTCATTTTATGAAGTGGCACTCGTTTTTTGTGTACTGACACGCTAGAAACGCAATTTCCCTCTATTATTGTTTAACAGTGAATATGGAAATGAAATAGATACGATTATTATTATTGACATTGTACTTTGGTTCAAAACGGACATTACGAACCTGGAGAAAAAAGTAATAAGGAGGTCTCACTGATACTCCATTATTAAGTAAAGTAAGAAAAACATTAATGAAGGTTAGCATAACCATTTGGAAAAAGAGATTCTATAAGGAGTCTCTTTTTTTGTGCCCTAAATTTTTAACTTTGTACTAGCAAATTGATACCATATGAATACTTTCAAATATATATTCTTTCTAGTTTTTGTTATCCTTTTAGGTCTTCCTGTAATAGCTGATAATGAGTTTTTAAAACTCGATGAGTTACTAGAAGAAAGAGACGTTTACCTTCAAAAGAGAATTGAAAGTATTAAGCAGCTAAAAATTACATTACGTTCAGTAAAAAATAAAAAGGACCAGTTTGATGTATTATATCAGATAACCCAACAATATCTTCCATACAATTCGGATTCATCATTGACTTATGCTTTAAAAGTGGATGATATATCGAAAGAGATAGAAGATGAAAACTATCAAATTAAAGCAGATATTGTACTTGCTCAGTCCTATGCTCTTGTAGGCTTATACCATGAAAGCATGATGATTTTGAATAGATATAAAGATGAAGACTCGTTAGGGAGCAATGTGATCGATTATTATTCTATCAATGCTCATCTGTATAATACTCTAACGCTATTAAATCTGGATGATAATATCACTAAAGTATATAGAAAACGATGGAGGTATTTTGAAAATGGTATCAAAAATACAGCATCTCCGAACAGTATTTCTTACTTATTGTCTAAAGCTGAGCTCCTAAAAGATGAAGGTAAGCTTAATGAAGCTATTGTCGTTCTAAATAAATTACTTTCAAGTGTACAACAAGATGATAGAATTTTTGCACCTACAGCTTATACACTAGGAGATACTTATGGACGATTAGGGGATGTGAATAAAAAGATACATTACCTAATTCTATCTACAGAATCAGATGTATTAAATGGAGTAAAAGAACATGCTTCATTAAGAGAACTTGCTGTAGAGTTATATAAGCTTGGAGAGATTAAAAGAGCTTATAAATACATAAAAATAGCCTTAGATGATGCATTAGAAAGTAATACGCAACTTAGACGCTATGAGGTACTTGAAATTCTGCCCTTAATTGATACTTCTTATCAAGCCAATAGAGATAAAGTAAGTCAGATCATGAGATGGTTTGTTACGGTGAGTTCTATTTTACTATTGATTACTTTCTCTCTATTGTTTTTCTTTTTGAAACAGAAGAAAAAGTTAGAGCATTCAAATCAGGAAGTGAGTGATAAAAACAGTCAGTTGAGTGAATTGAATGAAGAGCTACAAACCAATAAAGAACAAGTAGAGGCTATCAATGATCAATTGCGCTCTTTTAATTTAAGACAAGAGGAGTCAATTACCAGGTATCTAAAACTATGTTCAATGTATATCGGGAAAATGGATGATTACAGAAGAACATTATTAAGGAAGGCCAACAAAAGCCCAAAAGAAGAAGTTTTGAAGCTTCTAAAATCTAAAGATGTTGTTGATACAGAATTGAAAGTTTTTTATAAAGATTTCGATGAATCCTTCTTGAAATTATATCCCCATTTTGTGGAAGATTATAATCAATTAATGATTGAAGATGCTCAGATTACTTTAAAGAAAAATGAACTTTTAAATACCGAACTTAGAGTATTTGCTTTAGTGAGGTTAGGTATTGAGGAAAGTTCGCAAATAGCGGAGTTCTTAAGGTATTCAATTACTACAATCTATAACTATCGAACAAAAGCAAGGAACAATGCTAAGGCAGGAAGAGACCAATTTGAAATAGAATTAATGAAGATAGGTGGATAAATGAAACTAAATCAAAGTGATGACAAAAAATACCATTTTACACTTATTTAATCTGTTTGCTATTGAATTTACCCCATGAAGTAGTGATGTTTGCCTTGTTTTTATAAAATATCAACTACTTTTTATGCTTTTTTTATATATATTAAAATGTTGTCATTCAGTGTTTTATGTTTTTTATTTAACTACTTTCTAACAACTTTGCCATTGTTGTGTGTAATCAATACACTAGTTTTGCAGTGTTGGAAATGAACAAACAATTAGACTTATTATTATAGATATGAAAAAGCAGATCATTACTTTACTAATTGCTGTCTTTGCAGTTTCATTCTTGAATGCTCAGACATTAAAGTCTCCAAGTGGAAACTTTACAATGGAATTCAAGTTAGACGCTAAAGGAACACCTACTTATCAATTACAAATGGATGGTGAGCCTATCGTTAAAGAGAGTAAACTTGGTTTATCATTAATCAATAAAGATAATTTAATCGAAGGGTTCAAAGTTGTAGATACAGCAGAATCAACGTTCGATGAAACTTGGACACCAATCTGGGGTGAGTTCAAGGAAATTAGAAATCACTACAATGAACTATTAGTATCATTAGATCAAACATCTACGAACCGTAAAATGAACATTCGTTTCAGATTGTTCGATGATGGTTTAGGTTTCCGTTATGAGTTTCCTGAACAATCTAGCTTAGTATACTTTGTCATTGAAGAAGAGCATACAGAGTTTGCGATGACTGGTGACCATAAAGCATGGTGGATTCCAGGTGATTACGATACTCAGGAGTATGATTATACTACTTCTAAGCTATCTGAAATCAGAGGTTTAATGAAAAATGCATACACTGGAAACGTTTCTCAAGAAGGTTTCTCAGAAACAGGTGTTCAAACGTCATTAATGTTGAAATCAGATGATGGTATTTACATCAACCTTCATGAAGCTGCTTGTGTGGAATATTCTACAATGCACTTAGATTTAGATGATAAAACTTTTGTATTCGAATCGCACTTAACTCCAGACGCTCAAGGTGTAAAGGGGTATATGCAAGCACCTCGTTCTACTCCTTGGAGAACTGTAATTGCTAGCCGTAATGCAGGTGATATCTTATTATCAAGCATTACATTAAACTTAAATGAGCCAGTAGCTATCGAAGATACTTCATGGATTAAGCCAGTAAAATACATGGGTGTATGGTGGGAAATGATTACAGGTATGAGCTCTTGGGCTTACACTGATGATGTTCACTCAGTACATTTAGGTGTTACAGATTATTCTAAAACTAAGCCAAATGGCAAGCATGCAGCGAATACAGAGAATGTAAAAAGATATATTGACTTTGCTTCAGAGCATGGATTCGACGCTTTATTAGTAGAAGGTTGGAACGAAGGATGGGAAGACTGGTTTGGTAAATCAAAAGACTATGTTTTTGACTTTGTAACTCCTTACCCTGATTTTGATGTTGAAGAAATCAGAGACTATGCAAAATCAAAAGGTATCAAAATGATGATGCATCATGAGACTTCAGGTTCAGTAAGAAACTACGAACGTCATATGGATCAAGCTTATCAGTTTATGGTAGATAATGGTTATAACTCAGTAAAATCAGGTTATGTAGGACCAATCTTACCAAGAGGTGAACACCACTACTCACAGTGGATTAATAACCACTACTTGCATGCCGTTAAAAAAGCCGCTGATTATAAAATCATGGTTAATGCACACGAAGCTGTACGTCCAACAGGTCTTTCAAGAACATACCCTAACTTAATTGGTAACGAATCTGCAAGAGGTACAGAATATGAAGCATTTGTAGGAAACAATGTGGATCACACTACTATTCTTCCATTTACAAGATTAATCGGTGGTCCTATGGATTACACTCCAGGTATCTTTGTAACAGATATCAGTGAGTACGATCCAAGCAGAACTTCTTATGTACGTACTACAATAGCTCGTCAATTGGCACTATATGTTACTATGTACTCTCCATTACAAATGGCTGCAGATCTTCCTCAGCATTATGAGAAGTTTATGGATGCTTTCCAATTCATTAAAGATGTTGCTATCGATTGGGATGAGACATTAGTATTGGAAGCTGAACCAGGTGACTTTATCACTTATGCTCGTAAAGAAAAAGGTTCTTCTAGCTGGTTTGTAGGTAGAACAAACGATGAAGAAAAACGTACATCAAATATCAAATTTGATTTCTTAGACGCTGATAAAAAATATATCGCTACAGTATATAGCGATGCGAAAGATGCTCATTACAAAGATAATCCTCAAGCGTATGAGATTAAGAAATATGTAGTGACTTCTAAATCGAAATTATCTCAATTCTGTGCTCCAGGTGGTGGTTATGCAATCAGCATCGTAGAGGCAAAAGACAAAGCAGAATTAAAGGGATTGAAGAAATTATAAGAGACATTCATTTCATATAAAATTTTGTTTTAGTTACACTAAAATATAATACGATAAATTAGACGAAAGCCTAGAGGTACATACTTCTAGGCTTTTTTATTTTGTTGAAATTCAGAGAGATAATAAGATTTTGAAAGTTGTAATATTCGTTAAATAGATCATCTAACTATCTAAGTATTTACGTATTAGTGAATGTTTAACGATATAAGATTACGATTCATGAAAAATTTTTTAATTCTACTATTCTCATTTTTTGCATTGGTATCATGCAGAGATAAAGGTACCTATAATACATCCCCAATTCCTTACTTCAGTAAAGTGATAGTTAAAGACAATGTAAAATTAAGGTTAGCATATTCCGAACAACAGAAGTTTTTTGTTGAGGGCGATGATAGCTTATTTACAATTAATCATTCAGTGGAAGACGGGATATTAATTCTTGATAATTCAGGTAGTGAAGATATTGTTGTAGCCAATCTTGGTAGTGGAGAGTTAGATTCTATTGTTGTAGAAGGATCTGGAGAAATTGAGTTCACAAAACCATTTGTTTTTTATAAAGGAAAATTGAATCTGGTACTTAAAGACAATGGTATTATGTATTCAGATTATATTATGGAAGGCCATGTTTTAAATGTGGAGATGAAGGATAAAACGGAATTGTCATTAAGAGACCTTGATATTGTTAACTTATATATTGATCAGAAAGGTCAATCATTAGTAACTATGGAAGGCACTGCAGATAAACAGTATCTATCTTTAAAAGACAAATCTCAATACAATGGTGTTAATCCATTAGGAGAAGCTTTTGAACCAATAGTAGGGAAAGTAATTGATATTGAAACGAACAATTCTGCAAATGCTTGGGTGAATGCAACTGATACTTTAAAGGCTCAGGCAAAAGATAAAAGCACCATTACATTTATTGAAAATGAAAAAACTGTAGTGAAGAAAAGTGGAGAGTCTATGTCTATTACAGCTACTAAAAAGTAGAGTCTAGAAAAAAAAGCAATAAAAATAGCCTATGAAGAATCATAGGCTACATTGCTTTGTAATAGGGAAAGTTAGTCAATTTTGATGCTGAATCTCCAACTTCCTTTTTTACCACATTTTTTGTAAATACGTCGCTTAAATGCCTAAGTATATAGTCAGTATACTTTGGAAATACTTAAAAGTCGATTTTTAAGATAAACCTAAAAAGGAGAATGTAATTGGAATGATACTTTGCAAAGAGCTTAGTTATAACATCAAAAAATATTGTGGTCTGATACCGTAAAAAAAGTGTAACATTAGTTTATCGAATTTAATTTACGATTACAGATTATATTTTCAAAAATATAGTCGATCAGACTAGTGTATTTGTTAATATTATATCAAAATACTACAGGTTTATGTTAAAATAGTGCTATTTTGATGTAAGGAAATTAACTTTTATGTAAAGAAAATTATCTCTATTACAGAAAAATGATAAATGATTATTTTTTCTAATTTTCAGTATTATTAGAAAAAATAACCTTATAAAATCTCCTTGGTAAAAAACTAATCTTATTGATTTTTAAGATCTTCTATTTCTTTCCTTCCCATTCACCATAAAACTGTTGTAAGAAGTCTTCCATCACACGATGACGCTGTTCAGCGACCTGTTTTGCAGTATTAGTATGCATCCTGTCTTTTAACAAAAGTAACTTCTCATAGAAATGTGCAATTGTTGATGACTCGTTTTTATGATAAGCATCAAAAGTATCATGCATTTCATAATTTTCTTCTGGATCATAAAGTAAGCGGTGTTTGCTGCCGCCATAAGCAAATGCTCTAGCAATACCGATGGCACCAATGGCATCTAATCGATCTGCATCTTGAACTACCTTGCCTTCAATCGAAGGCATTTCGTCTTTTACTTTAGCTCCTTTAAATGATACTCTTTTTACAATGTCAGCTACTTTAGAAATGGTATCTTCATCTGCTCCTAAATCAGTAAGAAGTTTAGTCGCTTGTCTACTACCTTCTAGTAAGTCACCATCATAAAACTTATGATCAGCGATATCATGTAATAATGCTGCAAGAGAGACAATATATGGGTCACAATCTTCTGTTTTCGCGATATTTTCAGCCGATTTCCAAACTCTATATATGTGGTGCCAATCATGGCCAGTACCTTCTCCTTGGAATTTATCTTCTATAAACTGTGCTGTTTTATTAACGATTTCTTGTTGAGTAGTATTCATTTATGATAATGTTATATTAACTTGCTTATAGTGTGATTTAATAATGATTGATCAAAAGATTTATGTCTTTATTAAAGAAGCATCGAATATAAACTATTCTCAAAAAATTCTACTAATTCAAATGGCAGAAATTACATTAAAAGGAAACCCGATTCAAACGGTAGGAGAGTTACCAGCAGTAGGTACTCAGGCTCCTGATTTTACTCTTGTTAAAGCAGATTTATCTGAAGTTAGTCTTTCAGATTTAAAAGGAAAAAAAGTCATTTTAAATATCTTCCCAAGTGTAGATACAGGTACTTGTGCTATGTCTACAAGAACGTTCAATTCAAAAGCATCTTCTTTAGATAATACTGTTGTAGTATGTGTATCTAAAGATTTACCATTTGCTTTCGGACGTTTCTGTGGTGCTGAAGGTATTGAGGATGTAATTACAGGTTCTGCTTTCAGAGATACTTCTTTTGAAGATAGCTATGGATTAAAAGTAACTACTGGCCCATTGAAAGGCTTGTGTTCAAGATCTGTTGTTGTGATTGATGAAGAAGGTAAAGTAGTTTATACTGAGCAGGTGAAAGAAACTGTAGATGAACCAAATTATGAAGCAGCTATAGCCGCATTATAATCGTCCAAATCATCCAAATAAAAAGAGACCCTTCTGTGAAATTTGAGAGAGCTTGCACAGAGGGGTCTAATTTTTTTGTATTACTAATATAGGTGTTTTAACATTGATTAACCTAATAAATGTCTGATTATTTTAATGATCAAAAGCTTCATTCTCATCTTCATCTTCTTCATTCTCTGTTGGGAACTCTAATCTTACCATATCAATTCTAGCTCCATCCATGGTGACAATTGTGAAAATAAGGTCATCAATTTCAATAATATCATCTACCACAGGGATGTTTCTATGATGGTATAAAATAAAACCTCCTAAAGTATCGTACTCGCCTTCTTCTAAGTTCCAACCCTTCTTTTCATTCAACCAATCAATCTCATGTCGGGCAGTTAAAAGGTAAATATTCTCTTCTTCCTCAAAGAAAGGTAAATCTTCTTCGTCATGTTCATCTTCAATCTCACCTACAATCTCTTCGGTGATATCTTCTAATGTAACAATACCGGCAGTTCCACCATATTCATCAATGATACATACCATACTTTTTTTCTCTTCCATCATAAAAGTCATGATTTCATCAGCTGCAGCGGTCTCTGGCCTTGAAGGCATGATATGAAGGATATCCTGAATCTCCTTAGGCTTTTTGAAAAGTTGTCTCGCATGGCAATATCCAACGATATCGTCTAGGTCTTCTTTATATATGGGTATTTTAGAATGACCGCTTTCAATAAAAAGCTTGGTCAATGCATCGATATCTTCTTCAATATCCAAAGCCACAATTTCTTTTCTAGGGATCATTACATCTCTAGCTCTGACCTCTTTAAACTCTAAAGCGTTTTCTAAGTATTTCTTATCAATAATATCTCTTTCATTATCATCGTCATCCTGAGAAGCGACATCTATGTCATTAATATATTGTCCGAGGTCAGTAAGGTTAAAAGTAGTTTCTTCCTCTTCGTCTTTAATTCCCATTAAATAACGAATAGTAAATTGTGATAGCTTTTCTACCGTCCAAGTGATAGGGTACATTAAAGAATAAATCACATTCATTGGTGGAGAAGCGATATTCAGGAACGTATCCGGATTAATCATGGTTAAGCTTTTAGGTAAAAACTCAGCGGTGATTAATACCACAACGGTAGAAATAACAGTTTGCGTTAATAGAACGGCGACTTCCAAAGAGTTCGGATCCAAAGCAGGTACATTTTGTAGATAAAAAGCCTGAAGAATTGGATCTAAAACATTGGATACAAATACACCATACATTACTAGTGCAGAAGTGTTGCCAATTAGAATAGTGGTAATAAAAGTCGACTTATGTTCAAAGAATTTATTGATCAGTCGGCTTACCATTGAATTCTTTTGTCTTTGTACTTCGATGTGTAATCTGTTAGCAGATACGAAGGCAATTTCGGTTGCTGAAAAGAATGCCGAAAAAAGTAGACAAAGACTTATATATATTAGGTTTTCGTTCATATTCAGTTTGAATTTCTTACCAAATATCAAAAAAAGTAGTTTAGAGTTACACTATTTTTGAAAATATTCCTCACAATAGTACAAATGTATCTATATTTATGACACGTTTCACATCGCAAAAAAAGTTAGTGGATTAATATGAAAGATTTGGCTTTAGATATCAGAGTAGAAAAGGCTCAACAATCTCGCATAAATGAGGTTGATTTCAATAATATCACATTTGGTAAAACAATGTCTGACCACATGTTTGTGGCTGACTATCGCGATGGGAAATGGCAGGATCTAAGAATTGTACCTTACAATTCATTTAGTTTATCTCCTGCAACTTCTTCATTGCATTACGGGCAATCAATTTTTGAGGGATTAAAAGCATTCAGAAATGTTCAGAACCCAGAGGAAGTGCTAGTATTTCGTCCGCAAGAAAACGCCAAAAGACTAAATGTATCGGCAGAACGTATTTGTATGCCAAGTATTCCTGAAGAAATCGTCATGGCAGGTCTACACAAACTATTAGAAATCGATAAAGATTGGGTACCAAGTACTCCTGATAGTTCACTGTATATCCGTCCATTTATGTTTGCTACAGACGAGTTCCTAGGAATGCGCCCTTCGGAAACATATACTTTTGCTATCATTACTGCACCAGCAGGTGCGTACTATTCGAAAGCTTTAAATGTTAAGGTAGAAAAAGAATTTAGTAGAACAGCTCCAGGAGGAACAGGTTTTGCTAAGGTGGCAGGTAACTATGCTGCATCTTTACTTCCTGCAAAATTAGCTGCACAACAAGGTTACGATCAGTTACTTTGGACTGATGCAAAAGAACACAAGTACATTGAGGAATCTGGTACAATGAACGTCATGTTTGATATTGACGGTACATTTGTAACAGCACCAACAATTCCAGTAGAAGATACAATTCTACGTTCTATTACTCGTTTAACAGTTATCGAACTGATTGAGGACATGGGACATAAAGTAGAAGAACGTCATATCTCTGTGGATGAAGTGATCGAGTCTATCAAAAATGGTAAAATGAGAGGTGCATTTGGTATTGGTACAGCCGTAACAATTGCTCCATTTGCAAAAATTGCCAATGATGGTATCGATTATGAACTACCAGCAGATTATACATTCTCGACAGAGTTGAAAGCGAAATTCCAAGGTATCCAAAAAGGAGAAATTGAGGATACTAAAGGATGGACATATAAGATTTAATAAGATCTCTCATCAAAGAATGAAGTATATAGTTCGAGAGAGCTACTGCAACATTGATTCAAATAAAAAGAGCGATTATCCTAGTGGTAATCGCTCTTGTTGTTTATACTATTTCTTTTTCCCTTTTTTCTTTTTTGAGGTCACCTCTGGGTGTGACTCTAAATATTTTTGCCAAAGATCGGGGCGTCTTTCCTGAGTTCTTTCCATAGATTGCTCTAATCTCCATTCATCAATCTTAGATTCATGACCTGATAATAGAATATCAGGGACTTTCTTTCCTTTCCAGTCAGCAGGTCTTGTATACACCGGTGGAGCCAAAAGACCATCTTGGAAAGAATCCGTTAATGCTGAAGTTTCATCACCTAATACCCCAGGAAGTAAACGGATAATTGCATCAGCAACTACTGCAGCAGCAAGTTCGCCACCTGATAAAACATAATCACCGATACTGATTTCTCTTGTAACAATTTCATCACGTATTCTCTGGTCGATACCTTTATAATGTCCACAAAGGATAATGATATTTTCACAAGAAATAGAAAGATGATTGGCAATTTGTTGATTGAAAACTTCGCCATCAGGAGTCATATATATAACTTCCTGATACTCTCTCTCTTTTTTTAGATCATTGATAATATTAAAAATTGGTTCAGCCATAAGTACCATGCCGGCACCATGTCCGTATGCGTAATCATCAATATGTCCATGCTTATTGATGGAATATTCTCTTAGATCATGAACGTGAACCTCAGACAATGATCTGTCATTTGCTCTTTGTAAAATAGAGTGAGAAAATGGACTGTCTAATAATTTAGGAACACAAGAAATTATATCTATACGCATAAAAATTGTATCAATTGAAATATTTTAAATCGGCACAAAGATAAGCAGATTGAAGTAAAATGTGATTTTATAAAGGAATGATATTCACTTATATTGGATAACTTTTGATAAAGTTGTAAATAATTGTTAAGTTTACATTATAAGAAAGTCACGCTCCTTAGAAACAACACACGATTAACTTTTACTACCATGAAATATATAAAGATATTGTTATTGATTGGTTTTACAGTTTCTTTAATAGGATGTACGTCCTATAAGCATCATGTAAAGGCAGGATATAACCCTAACGATACTGATAATGTGTACCACTTAGTACATGAATAAAACATTCAAAGCTTTTTTAGTATGATATGAAATGATTTTACCCATAAAGATCTCATTGCTATAACATGAGATCTTTTTTTATGCCTAAATTTTTATTCTACAGGGTAAGTACTTTTCCAGCTACTTTTCGGCTCTTTTATAATTTCAACGATACTGTTTTGAACCCTTTTTCTAAAAGCAGCAGCCTCCTCTGGGGTTTCATTGAATGCATCAGGAATATTAACCCCTCCAAAAACCAGGTTACTGATTTTCAAATCAACAATATGAATACCTTTATCATTGAAAGTAGCATTCATACTTTCAGCAAAGTTTTTAATAAACGATTTAGCTGCTGAACCAAACTGAGCATTAAATCCTACAGAATATGCTCCGTTATCAGCAAGACTACCTCCTGACATCATAAAAATACCTGAATTTTCTTTTTCCCAATGTGGAAGACAGGTTGTGAACGACGTCCATAATGCTCCGTAATTGATATTTATACCTGCTTGAATTTGGGCAATTGAGGCATCAAACGGTAAAACAAATTGTGCCACATTGAAATAGCATAAATCAACTTTCTTACCCATTTCTTCTGTGATTTTATCTAAGGTGTTAGGTATACCTTCCAAGTTGGATATGTCATGGGCAAACCCTTTTACATTGAATCCTTTGTTTTGATACTCCTTGGCATAAGCATCTAAATTTTCTTGGTTTCTTGAAATTAGGGCTACGGAAAAATCACATTCCAATAGTGCTTCTAAAACAACATTTCCAACGGCTTTTCCATAGCCAACAATAACAGCTAATTTTTGAGACATAGTAAAAATTTAATTGAAATGATGTTTTAAAGTAACTAATTCATCATCATTTTTTTTTACTTAAAAGTTCTTTACAAAAACATCTTAGTTATTTTATATAGAATTTGTATTAAAGCCGGAAACATAGAATCTTTGCTGAAGATTCAACTAAACATAATTTCATGCTTTTCGCACAAGTACCTGGAGCTTCAGACGTAAAAAAGATTTTAATCCATGCCGCTCAGCAAAATAAGGTGGCACATGCACAACTTTTTATTGGAAAAGAAGGCGGTGTTCAGCTTGCATTGGCTTTGGCTTATGCGACTTATTTAAACTGTGAAAATCCCTCAGATGAAGATGCTTGTGGAGGATGTAGATCTTGTCGAAATGCAGAGAAATTAATGTACCCAGATTTACATTTCGTTGTTCCTACAGTACTTACTAAAAAAGTAACAAAAAGAGAGGATGCAACTTCTGAAAAGTTTCTTCCAGAATGGAGAACCTTTTTAAAGGAAGAGAATGGACTATATAAAAATGTAGCTGATTGGGTAGACTATATAGGCGGGGAGAATAAACAAGCACTTATTACAAGACAAGAAAGTCGTCAGATTGTAAAAGCCTTATCCGTTAAAGCTCATCAAAATGGTTTTAAGATAGTATTAGTATGGATGCCAGAACTAATGCAAGCCCCTGCTGCCAATGCAGTTCTAAAAATCTTAGAAGAACCGCCAGCAAAAACGTTATTTTTTATGGTGACCAATGATCCAGAAAAACTAATTGTAACGATTTTATCCCGCACACAAAAAATATATGTACCCTCACCTTCTGATCAAGATGCATTAGCTTTTTTGACACAGCAAGGAATTGAGGAGGAAAAAGCCAAAAGGGTAGCCTTCCTGTCTGATGGTAACATTAGAGAAGCCTTACGTATTGCTGCTGATGTCCCTGACCAGAGCGAGGATCTGTTTAAATCGTGGATGAGAGCATGTTTTAAGAGTAATTACACTGAGATTATCACCAAATGGTCGGAGGAGTTTAATAAACTAGGTAAAGAAGGTCAGAAAAGTTTCTTTAAGTTTGGCTTAACTTTATTGAGAGAAGCCATGTTAATCAAGAATGAGGCAGGCAACGTAGTTCGTCTTGATGAAGAGGCCCATAATTTTGCGAAAAACTTTTCTACAGTACTTACAGACAAAAACTTACCAGCATTGGTTAATCATTTTAATGATGCTTTTTATTTCATCGAAAGAAACGGAAATCCTAAAATTATATTTGTGAGCCTATCTATCAAAGTTGGAAAAGCGTTCGGTAGATAATTCTCGAATTCCTAAGATTTTAAGCAAAAAAAAACGTATTCAAGGTAAAAAAGTTCTTTTCTCGTAAGCGTATTCTTTTATATTTGTATAGAGAACTAGATGAACAATCCCATTTGTCCCTTAACTGAAAAGATAAACAGGATCTAGTACTGATAAGCAGAAACTCAAAAAAATCATTACATATGAACTTTAAAGAAGAATTCAAGAAGTTTGCCTTGAAAGATCAAGGAATTTCAAGCTTGCACACTGATGCATTTATCAGTAGCATCGAAAATACAACACCTTACGTCATCGAAGAAAGAGATCGTAACTTTAGACAAATCGATGTGTTTTCTAGATTAATTGCCGACCGTATTATTTTTATGGGTACTCAGGTGGATGATCAAGTAGCAAATATTGTAGTTGCTCAGTTGTTATTCTTGGAGTCATTAGATGCGAAGAAAGACATTTTAATGTATATCAATAGCCCGGGTGGTTCAGTATATGCTGGTTTAGGTATGTATGATACAATGCAGTATGTACGTCCTGACGTGGCTACAATTTGTACAGGCTTGGCTGCATCTATGGGTGCGGTATTGTTAGCAGGTGGCGCAGCAGGTAAAAGAGCAGCACTTCCTCACTCAAGAATTATGATTCACCAACCATTAGGTGGTGCTCAAGGTCAGGCTTCTGATATCGAAATTACAGCAAGAGAGATCCAGAAATTAAAGAAAGAACTTTACGAAATTCTTTCAACACACACAGGTCAACCTTACGACAAAGTATGGCAAGATTCTGATCGTGATTACTGGATGCGCGCACAGGAAGCTAAAGAGTATGGTTTAGTAGACGAAGTGCTTGCTCGTAATAACCAAGGCTAATAATTCTCACTATTTTGGAGTTATGTAACAGTAATTTATCTTAAAATAGTGTAAATGATAAGGTTAGGGAGGGAAATGATTGTACATTTCCCTCTTATACATTGTATAAAAGTGTAATTAAATACGTAACTTGCACTTTCAACTATATATTGGAATTGTCTCATTGTGAGGCGATCAGAGAAGAGAAGAATTTTCTTCCAACTTTAAGAAGAAAAATAGGCAAGGAGAGATAAATGAAAGGTAATTTCTGTTCGTTTTGTGGCGCACCAAAAGATACGGTGGAATTAATGGTTTCTGGTCAGAACGCCCAAATATGTAATAACTGTATTGAGCAAGTTCATCAGATCTTGATGGAGGAAAGAAAGCCTCGCAAGAAAGATGCTGAAGCATCAAGCTTTGATCTGAAAACACCTGCAGAAATGAAAAAGCATCTTGATGAATATATTATTGGTCAAGATAAAGCAAAACGCGTATTATCTGTAGCAGTGTATAACCACTACAAGCGTTTAAACCAACAAGTAGATAATGATGATGTTGTGATTGAAAAATCAAATATTATCATGACTGGTAATACAGGTACGGGTAAAACGTTATTGGCTAAAACTTTAGCAAAGGCATTACAAGTTCCTTTCTGTATTGCAGATGCAACTGTAATTACTGAAGCAGGTTATGTGGGTGAAGATGTTGAAACAATTTTAACACGTTTACTACAAGCTGCAGATTACAATGTAGAGCAAGCAGAACGAGGTATCGTCTATATTGACGAAATAGATAAAATTGCTCGTAAATCTGACAACCCATCAATTACAAGAGATGTAAGTGGTGAGGGTGTTCAGCAGGCATTATTAAAATTATTAGAAGGATCAATCGTTAACGTTCCACCTCAAGGAGGAAGAAAGCATCCAGAACAAAAGCTTATTTCTGTCAATACAGAAAATATTTTGTTTATCTGTGGTGGTGCATTCGCAGGAATCGCAGATATGATTGCTTCTCGTTTAAATACACGTCCAATTGGTTTTGCTGGTAAAGAAAATGATCTACCAGAATTGGATAAAGAAGAATTACTAGAGTTTGTTACTGCACAAGACTTAAAACGTTTTGGTATTATTCCAGAACTTATTGGTCGTTTACCATTGGTGACTTATTTGAAGCCATTGGATAAAGATGCACTTCGTAACATTCTTACGGAACCTAAAAATGCATTAACTAAGCAGTACAAAAAGCTATTTATGATGGAAAATATCGAGCTTGACTTCGCTGATGGAGCACTTGATTACATCGTAGAAAAAGCTTTAGAGTATGATCTTGGAGCAAGAGGTTTGCGTTCTATTATGGAAGCGATTATGTTGGATGCAATGTATGAGATTCCTTCTAGTGATGAGAAAGTAGAGAAATTTACAGTCGATAGAGAATATGCTCAGCTAAAATTTGAAAGTTCTTCACACGCTAAGAACTTGAGAGTGGCTTAGTCTATCACTTTAAGATATTTAATAAACAAACAGCAAAACACTATTATTGTGCTTTGCTGTTTGTGTTTAACCACATCAATAAAAATAATCAAAATGGATTTCAGTAATATGTTTGGACAGTTAAAGCAAGTCCAAGAAAAATTAAAAGAAGCACAAGAAGAATTAGTAAATGTTAGAGCAGAGTCTGATGCCGGTGGAGGTATGGTACGCTGTGTTGCTAATGGAAAAAAACAAGTAATTAGCCTTGAAATTGATCCATTATTATGCAAAGAAGAAGATAGAGAAATGCTTCAAGATTTAGTGATTGCTGCTGTGAATAAAGCAATTGCTGAAGCAGATCAAAAAGGACAGGAACATTTAATGAAATCAACTAAAGGTATGATGCCGAATATTCCAGGGATGAACTTTGGAAATATGGGCTAACCAGAGAACAAGGAGTATTAATTCTACTCCTTGTTTACTACTTCTTACTTCAAAAATCAATATATATGCTACCCTACGAACAAGTAGCGATCGTTATACTAAACTACAACGGTAAACACTTTTTAGAGAAATTTTTACAATCAGTTATTGATAGTAGCCAAGGAGCAAGAATTATTGTAGCAGACAATGCATCTACCGACGACTCTGTATCATGGTTAGAAGCAACTCACCCAACAATTGAAACCATTGTTTTAGATAAAAATTATGGTTTTACAGGGGGATATAACAGAGCGTTGTTTCAAATTGATGCAAAGTATTTTGTATTACTCAACTCAGACATTGAGGTTCCTTCTCAATGGCTCACTCCCTTACTTTCTTTAATGGAATCTGATGAATCCATTGCAGCATGCCAACCAAAAATAAAACTGTATTCTGATAAGAAATACTTTGAACATGCAGGAGCAGCTGGAGGATTTATGGACTACATGGGATACCCTTTTTGTAGAGGTAGAATCATGGATACACTCGAAGAAGATTTAGGTCAATATGATGACACAAGAGAGATTTTTTGGGCAACGGGAGCCTGTTTATTTGTAAGGGCAGATCTATACAAAGAGTTTGGTGGTTTGGATGAACGTTTCTTTGCACATATGGAAGAGATAGATTTGTGTTGGAGACTAAAATCTTCTGGGTATTCAATAAAAACCGTTGGGAATAGTGAAGTATATCATGTTGGGGGAGGAACGTTAAGTAGAGATAACCCCAAGAAAACATACTTGAACTTTAGAAATGGTTTATTCTTACTCTTCAAAAACTTACCCACTTCAAAGTTATTCCCAGTTATCTTTTTCCGAATGGTTTTAGATGGAATAGCAGGATTAAGGTTTTTATTTAAAGGAGAAACAGCTAATTTGTTCGCTGTTTTAAAGGCACATAGGGATTTCTACCTCGCTTTTCGCTATTTAATACGACAGAGAGGCAAAGTTCCTGTAAAGAGTGTGAACTTTAACGAGGTATATAAACGTTTATTGGTTTCGGAATACTTTTTAAAAGGAAGACATAAATTCTCTCAACTACATGAGTTGAGGAACTTAAAATAGCTTCTCTCTAACATTAGAAGACTGACGTATGTATTTTCTGATGTTGATAAAAAAATGTAAGGAAAAGTAAAGAATTATGGGAGATCCGAAAGTGAAAAGTGATGCGTAAACAAAGTACAAACGTATGCTGTTTGTGGAGATATGTAATTTATTTCCAATGTGATTGCACACACCAAACGCTTTCTTTTCGATGAACCTCTGTATCAATTTTGGTTTCATAGTCTTTAATTATGTTAATCATATGAAAATAAAAATTTACAGATATAGAACATACTTTCAAAATTGATTATCTTCGATTAATGAAAGTAAATATCCCTAAAATGCTAAATTTACTTTTGTTTACTTGCTTTTAGTAGATATAAATTCTAAAAAAAGTTAAGATTTGTACTGTGAATATGTAATTTGCCTAATTGACAGGTAAATTGCGAAATCTAGAAATAGAAAAATTTGGATGACGATTATGAACAAATACACTAGTGCTTTGTCTACTGTACTTGCAGCAGGCACATTATTCTTCACGAACTGCTCTAACGTAGACGTGAATCAAATGGCTGAAGAGCAAGGAATGACAATCAACCCATCGCCGTTAGAATTACACGGTGATTCTGTAGTCTTTGATATTGAGACTAAACTTCCTCCTAAGTTATTAAAGAAAGGTTACACTTACGACGTTGTTGTACAATACAACCCTAACGATGCTGAGCCAATTGAAGTTGGTGTTGTATCTTTCAACGGGGATGATTATGCTGATGCTCCAGAGGCAACTCCTGCATTAAGCGAGCGTATGGCGTTTGCTTACGAAGATAAGTTCGAAAGAGGTCAGTTAGAGTACTTAGGTCGTGCTACTAAAGTGAAAAACCAAAAAGTAAAAGAATCTAATGACGGTGCTTTTGCTGCTATGCCAAACGGTTTAGGTCAAGGTGTTATCACAACGGCTAAAAATTACCAACCTGTATTTATTGCTAACTATGCTGACCATGGTTACAATGATTCAGAGGAGTATATCCCAACTAATGTTGAGTTCTACTTCACTCAAGGTTCATCAGTATTACGTTCTTCTGAGAAGAGAGGTGATCAAGGTAAAGTGTTAACAGAGTATGTTTCTGCTAACAACCCTACAAGAACTGTAACTATTACAGGTTCTCACTCTCCTGAAGGTTCAACTGAGGCGAACACAAAATTAGCTAATAAGCGTCCAGAGGCTGTTGAGTCATACTACCAGTCTTTGATGAAAAAATATAAAGTTGAGGAAGATCAAGCTCCTCAATTCGTAACTAAGCCAGTAGTAGAAAACTGGTCTGCTTTCAAGGCTATCTTGAAAGATTCAGACAAGTTTACTGATGCTGAGAAAGATGAAATCATGTCTGTAGTTAACGGTTCAGGTGATTTCGTTTCTAAGCAATTAAAGTTACAATCTTTAGCTTCTTACAAGAAGTTATTCCGTTACGTATACCCACCATTACGTAATGCTAACTCTGAGATCTTACAGATCAAAGACAAGTTAGATCCAGAAGTTATCAAATCTCGTGCTGCTAGCATCGCTGATGGTCAAATGGCATTAGATTCGTTAACTACTCCTGAGTTATTATATGCTGCTCACTTCGCTACAGATTTAGACGCTAAAGTTAAAATCTACGAAGCTGCAATCAGAAAAGACGATTCTCCAATCGCTCATAACAACTTAGGTGCAACTTATTTCGCTCAAGCTAAAGCTGGTGGTGACGCTGCTGCATTAATTGACAAAGCAATTCCTCACTTCGAGACTGCTGCTAAGTCTAACAACATGCCAGAAGCTTACGCTAACTTAGCTGGTGCTAAATTAACAAAAGGTGACGTTGCTGGTGCTCAAGCGGATATCGCTAAAGCAAACTCTAGCAACCCATCAGTAGCTGCTACAGCAAACGCTGTAAAAGGTTATGTAGCTTTATCTGAAGGTGATTACGATGGTGCTATCCAGTACTTATCATCTGCAGGTGACGACGCTACTGTTGTTTATGACAAAGGTTTAGCTTACTTGTTGAAAGCTGAAAAATCAGGTGCTTCTGATTTCTCTCAAGCTTCTTCAGCATTCGGTGAGTCTATCTCTGCTCAAGACAACGCGTGGGCACACTATGGTTTAGCTATCGTTGCTGCAAGACAATCTAAAGCAGACGAAGCAATCAAAGAAATCAAAGCTGCTGGCGACTTGAAAACTAAAGCGGCTCAAGATCTTGAGTTCTTCGCTTTATGGGAAAATGCAGATTTCCAAGCTGCTACTAAGTAGTTTGTAAACATACAATCCTAACAAAAAGGACTTACTTCTTCGAAGGTAAGTCCTTTTTTATTTTATCTCTATTGTATTTTTAAATCGTTTAGAATATTGGAGCCAAAAATGCTTTCTCTTTCTTGAAAAGTAGGCTTCCGATGAAGATTTTATAATTATCTATCGTCAATTATCAATTTTTAATGACGAATGTTCTTTTTTCCTCGAATCCTTTACCCTTAACTATTAAAAAATAGGGGAAAACTTATTATCTTGGCATCCGAAAACGAAAATACTGATATAATTAGCAGAACTTTTAATAAGTAATGAGAGAAATTCAATTCAGAGAGGCTCTTAGAGAGGCAATGCAAGAAGAGATGCGCCGTGATAAAGACGTATTTATCATGGGTGAGGAAGTTGCAGAGTACAATGGAGCATATAAAGTTACTCAAGGTATGTTGGACGAATTTGGTCCAGACCGTGTAATCGATACTCCAATTGCAGAGCTTGGTTTCGCTGGTATCGGCGTAGGTGCTGCAATGAATGGTATTCGTCCGATCGTAGAGTTCATGACATTTAACTTCTCATTGGTAGCTATTGACCAAATTATCAACAGTGCGGCAAAGATCTTGTCTATGTCTGGTGGTCAGTATTCAGCTCCAATGGTATTCCGTGGACCAACTGGTAATGCGGGTCAATTAGGTGCTCAGCACTCACAAAACTTTGAAAACTGGTATGCAAATACTCCAGGTCTTAAAGTTGTTGTACCATCTAATCCTTATGATGCAAAAGGTCTTTTAAAGGCTTCTATTAGAGATAACGATCCTGTTATCTTTATGGAATCTGAATTGATGTATGCTGATAAAGGTGAGGTACCTGAGAGCGAGTATATCATTCCTCTAGGTGTTGCTAACGTCATTCAGGAAGGTACTGACGTAACTTTAGTTTCTTTTGGTAAAATGGTTCACGTAATCACAAAAGCAGCTGAGCAGTTAGAAAAAGAAGGTATCTCTGTTGAAGTAATCGACTTACGTACTGTAAGACCAATCGATTATGAAGCAATCCTTAAATCAGTGAAGAAAACAAACCGTTTAGTAGTGGTAGAAGAAGCTTGGCCATTAGCGTCAATTTCATCAGAAATTTCTCACCACATCCAACTTCACGCATTTGATCACTTAGATTCTCCAGTAGTAAGAGTGGCTTCTAAAGATGTTCCACTTCCATATGCACCAACATTGATCGAAGAGATCTTACCAAATGTTGAGCGTACTGTAGATGCAGTGAAAAAGGTAATGTACAGAAAGTAATCTAGGTTATATACTTTAGGTTATCTAGAACATAGAAAAAGCCTCTTATATCAATTAAATTTGAGATAAGAGGCTTTATTCTTTTATAAAGCGGCTAAGAAACTAATAATATCTCTTGATATGACCACAATTAACCAATATACAATTCGATTAAATGATATAACGACCATAGATGAAGTAGATTTTCTTTGGAAGAAATTATATGCACATCATCATTTTCTAAGACACCAAATACATATTGAACCCTCAGATTCTGATTGGGTAAGACGAAAGAACAAGCTAAAGGATAAAGCTTGTGATCTAATCGTTTTAACTGTAAAGACAGAACTACAGCTCTTAGGGTATTTGATTGCTAGTGTACACAGGTTAGACCCTAGTGTTGGTGAAGTAGAATCACTTTATGTGGAAGAAGAGTATAGAGGAGAGGGGCTTGGTACACAATTAATGCAAGAGGCCATGAGTTGGTTCAATTATAAAAATGTAAAAGTCCGAAAATTAGCGGTGGGTATCGAAAATGAAACGGTTGTTGAATTTTATAGAAAGCAAGGTTTTATACCCAAGTCAATCATTTTAGAAATGGGATAGCTTAGTCAAAGATTTCTCTAATAAATGTATCCTCAGGATAAATAACTTCTGATAAGAATAACCCTTGCCCAGGAGCTAAATATTTGGCAGCTCTCTTGCGGTCTTTTAAGGCTAATGTTTCACGCATATAGTCGATGGACATTCTACCCATTCCTACTTCCATCATATTTCCAACAATGATACGTATCATGCCTCTAAGGAAGCGGTTGGCTGTGATATGAAATGATAAATTGTTCCCTTCTTTTGTCCATGATGAAGACATAATATCACAAATGTGTGTATTTACATCTGCATGCATTTTTGAAAAAGCAGTAAAGTCTTCAAATTCTAATAATACATTTGCAGCTTCTTGAAGTTTATCAAAATCGGGTTGTCTGAAATACTGCCAAATCAGTCCTTGTTTAAAAGGCGATTTTTCCAAAACGATATCGTATCTGTAGCTTCTTTTGATAGCATCAAAACGAGCATGAGCATCTTTTTTCACTTCCCAAAGGCTTTTTATGGCAATGTCATTGTTTAGAAATGAGTTAGCTCTATGTAGGAAGTTTTTGCCATTTAAATCCTCGTCAATGTCAAATTGAGCGTATTGTTGGGCACAGTGTACGCCTGTATCTGTTCTACCACTTCCAATAGTATTGATTTCTGTTCGCAACAATTTGCTTAGTACAAAGTCTAAATCACCTTGAACTGTTTTGGCATTTGGTTGAACTTGCCATCCGTGGTAATTGGAACCTAAGTAGGCGATTTCTGCGAAATATCTCATAGGATAAGTGGATTAATTAGAACGAATACCAATTTAATTTTTTGATATAAAAAAACCGCAAAACCTCGAAAGATTTTGCGGTTAGCACGGGCAGTAGGATTCGAACCCACGACCTGCGGTTTTGGAGACCGTAACTCTACCAGCTGAGCTATGCCCGTGTGTCATTAAGACGTTGCAATATTAACGGGATTCTGATTTTAATCCAAATAATACTATGAAAAAAATAAACGATTAGTAGTAACCGATTCATTATGAGGAATAAAAAAACGGCGTTAATAGTGTCATTAACCCCGTTTTTTGTGATTTTACCATTTGATTTAAAGAAAATACTACTTCAATCAAAATGATGATAAGTGATTTACTTTACAAACCTAAAACTTCAACACCTTGGTTAAAGATCACATCTGTAGGAATGTTAGCATCGTCAATTCTATCTAGGTCTTTTTGTAAATCATAAGTGATTTTACCATGAGATTTTACTAACTCAGCGACCCCTTGGTAATCACCATTTCCTTGTAGTGTAAGGATTTTTGCTGAAAGTGCATTCATCGCTTCTTCCATCTTCTCATAGTTTACCATGTAGTAACCTGAGGCCTCGTCATATTGGAAAGCACCATGTTCTTTAAAGAAATTGAAACGAATCATATTTGCTACACCATGAGCTGAAGCTGCACCGAAACGAACTGAACGGAAGATACCTGCTAAGAAAGTAGTGTAATAATCTTCCATTTTACCATCGATCTCTCCTTTCTTATGCAATTGAGAAACCATATATAGACCTAAAATATCAGCTTTACCTTCTTCTAATGCTGAAGCATGTTCTTTTAAAGCTTTACGAACTGTTCCTCTGCCGTTGATAGTACCTTTGATACCTAAACCATGAGCAACTTCATGGAACATAGTATTTGCAAAGAATGCATCAAAAGTGATGTGTTGACGTTGAGATGGGTCAATCAAAACTTCTGAGATAGGTACAAGTATTTTTTCATACTTTGCTCTCATGGCATTTTTTAGCTGAAGACGACGAGAACCTTTCTGTTCTTGTACACGCTCATCATTTGGTAAGTTGATAGCGATAGTCTTTGAGCCTGCATTACAATCTCCTGCATAATACACAACATCGTATGCATTCAGTTGAGAATCTGTACCCGGTAATTCTGTTTTATATTTGTTTTCTACAGGAAGACCTTTCTGTAATTCTGGTAAGAAAGAAGCAAACTTTTCTAGTTTCTTCGACCATTCCATATCCTTTATCAATACATACCCTTCAAAAGAGGTCTTATAGCCATAAAGTTTATCTTCGTAGTTTTCAATAGGCCCCACTACAAAATCAATTGGGTTGGTTTTCATATCCATCCAAGCTAGATCAGATTGAAAATAATCGTTAGATAAGAACGCCTTTGCTCTTAACTCAAGATATTTTTTTAGCCCTGGATCTTTTGCTAATTGAGCACATTCTAAAAGTAATGAAGATGCTTTGTCAAGCTCTGCTTTATACTCTTTTGAGTAAGGTACTACTTTTAGTTCACCTCTAGAATCTCTGATCACAACAGTATATAAACTTGACTTCTCCTGATTTTGAAGTTTAGAGAACTCCTCCTTGGTCATGTCTTTTGGATAGAAATTGGCTCCAATTGGTTTTGTGCCTACGCCATCAACAAAAGGACGGTTGTCTTGCAATCTATCCCAAGGTCCGTAGTTGACCTCAGCGTACCTTTTAAGTTCTGGTGTTTTTAATGACTCGATAAATGAGTTTTTGTCACCGTAGGCTTGTTTCCAGAAAATGTTGTCCATGATTTCACTTACCTGAATCATTTTCTTGATCATCTTCTTTTGGTTAGAAGATAACTTGGATAAATCTGCTGTTAGTGTGAAATCAGTGTAGTCTACCAAATGATCTACTTTTGGAACAGAAGCTACCTCTTGTTTGTCTCCATGTTGTTCTGAAGTTGCACATCCTGTAAAAAAGGACGCACCAAAAGCTAAACCTACTAATAGAGTAGTTTTCTTCATTGCTGTTATATGTTTTGTATTTATATGATTCTATTGAATATGCGAATATAAGGTGAAATCCTGTTTCTTAGATGTTATTCATAGGTGATTCTTGTTCTTATAGGGTAGTGATCAGATAATTTATTTTCTGAAAACACTTTGAAATCAATACTTTTCAATTGTGATGTGGAATGAAAAATTTGATCAATTCTAAAGGGTAAATCTCTTAAAGTATAACCCAAACCTTGTCCAGCTTCATTAAATGAGTTGGTCAACTTTTTATTAATTAAACTATATCCGTAAGCAGAAGGAGGTTCATTAAAGTCTCCACAAACGATCACAGGATACGGACTATTAAGTATGTTCTGATATAAAATATTGAATTGGTGTTCTCTTAATAGAGTACCTAAGTAGATCTTTTTTAATGTTTTTATTCCTTTATCTAAAATAGATGTATACTGGTTTTCTCCATTATCAAGAACGATCGATTGAAAATGACAGTTAAATACCCTGATCACTTTTTGAGAGTTGACTTTTATATCACAATAAATTATTCCATTGGTTTCTGAGCCACCTATTTCTTTAAAAGGAATAGCTGCTTGATGTATAATAGGATATTTTGAAAATATGCCAAGTCCAAAAGTTGCCTTGATATGGTTCGTTAAAAATGGGGGAGTGTAAGAATAATATCCTTTATCTTTTCCTAACCTTTTATTGGTTTGAAAGAGTGAGTTTTCTTTTTTGGTGATAGAGTCGCTATTATAATATTCTTGAAAACAATAAATATCTGTTTGATCTTTCTTTAACCATTGAATTAACTCCTTGGATTCTTTGTAGTCATGATTGAGATATTTATAAGTATTAAAAACAGATACATTATAACTCATGATACTGACCGATTGATCTAAATTTTTTGCGGAAGAAATGTTCCATGTTATGTCAGATTTCCATAACAGAATTATTGTACAGATACCTATAAAAATAAAGTATCCCTTTTGTTGTTGAGTGATTTCAATAAGACATACAACAAAAAGAAAAAGTAGCAAAATAGGTGTTCCTAATGCTAGAAATATAGAAAATGGGAATATACTAGTAGATACATTAGTTAGTAAGAGTAATATTAGAAGCAAAACGCCTGATAATCTTATCATTTGCCGCGAAAAAAAACTTGAATACCTGTTATTTGTCACCTTTTGAATCAATTTCATTTTTTAAATTACTAATGTATTACGGAAAGATAATTCAAATATGACATAAGTCATGTTTGAGGTGTATATATTTAATCCATTCATGTTTAAACACATATCAAAACATTGACCAAAGTCAGCTTTTTATGTTGATAACCGTCATGCACTGACCTTACGGTTGACAATTATCTTTGCGTAATATTAAAGGAACTCTTTTATTTTAAATATCTATGAGTGCAATCGTTGTATTGATCGGAATTAGTCTTATAGTAGCACTAACATTTCTGGCAGTTTTTATCTGGTCGGTGAAGTCCAATCAGTACGAGGATACGTACACTCCAAGCATCCGAATATTATTCGAAGAAGATGATCGACAAGGAACAGCAACACAAACCGGAAGCGACGAAAGCTAATTTAGAGCATTTCTCGTACGACAACGTAATTGTAAAGAATTTTGCAATTGCGACAATGTTTTGGGGGGTAGCCGGTATGGTCGTGGGACTATTAGTAGCTTTACAGCTTGCCAACCCTATTTTCAATTTTGATACGTCGTTTTTGACGTTCGGTAGACTTAGACCACTTCACACCAACGCCGTAATTTTCGCTTTTGTTGGTAATGGTATGTTTGCCGGTATCTATTATTCATTACCAAGATTGCTAAAAGCAAGAATGTACTCAGATCTTTTGGGTAAGATACATTTTTGGGGATGGCAATTAATCATTTTAGCCGCATTAATCACATTACCTTTAGGTTTTACTCAAGGTAAAGAATATGCAGAGTTAGAATGGCCAATTGATATTGCTATTGCTGTCATTTGGGTAGTTTTTGGTTTAAATATGATCATGACAATGATCAAACGTCGTGAGCGCCACTTATATGTAGCTATCTGGTTCTATATTGCCACTTTTGTTACAGTAGCGGTACTTCACATCGTAAACAGTTTATCATTACCATTATCATTCTTTAATTCTTATTCTGTTTTTGCAGGTGTTCAAGATGCATTAGTACAGTGGTGGTACGGTCACAATGCCGTAGCATTCTTCTTAACCACACCTTATTTAGGTTTGATGTACTACTTCGTACCTAAAGCAGCAAACAGACCTGTTTATTCGTATAGACTTTCGATCATTCACTTCTGGTCATTGATCTTTATCTATATCTGGGCAGGACCTCACCACTTATTATATACTGCATTACCAGATTGGGCTCAATCTTTAGGTACAGTATTCTCAGTTATGTTGATTGCTCCATCTTGGGGTGGTATGTTGAACGGTTTACTTACACTTCGTGGTGTTTGGGACAAAGTTCGTACTGAGCCAGTATTGAAGTTTATGGTGGTTGCTCTTACTGCATATGGTATGGCAACATTTGAAGGTCCAATGCTTTCATTCAAAAACGTTAATGCAATTACTCACTATACAGACTGGACAATTGCTCACGTTCACGTTGGTGCATTAGGTTGGAACGGTTTCTTAACATTTGGTATGTTATACTGGTTGTTCCCGAAAATGTACAGAACAAAATTACACTCATTGAAGTTGGCAAACGTTCACTTCTGGTTAGGTACATTAGGTATTGTATTCTATGTAGTACCAATGTATTGGGCAGGTCTAACACAATCATTAATGTGGAAAGACTTTACTCCAGAAGGATTCTTAAAGTACCCGAACTTCCTTGAAACAGTAACTCAGATTGTACCAATGTATATGCTTAGAGCATTAGGTGGTGCATTATATGTAATCGGTGCTTTAGTAGCAGTTTATAACTACTACATGACAGCTAAATCAGGTTCTTTACTAGAACAAGAAGAAGCTTCAGCTCCAGCATTACAAGGTTCTCACAAAGTAAAAAGATGGCATGAGTGGATTGAGGCTCGTCCGATCCAAATGACCATTTTATCAACAATTGCAATTTCAATTGGTGGTTTGGTAGAGTTCTTACCTACTTATTTTGTAGAGTCAAATACTCCAACAATTACAACAGTAAAACCATATACTCCTTTAGAGTTAAAAGGTCGTGATATTTATATTAGAGAAGGCTGTTACTTATGTCACTCTCAAATGATTCGTCCTTTCCGTTCAGAAACTGAACGTTATGGTGACTACTCTAAGTCAGGTGAATTTGTTTATGACCATCCATTCCAATGGGGTTCTAAACGTACTGGTCCAGACTTAGCAAGAGTGGGTGGTAAATATCCAGACTCGTGGCACTATAGCCATATGCTGGATCCAGGTTCAATGTCTCCTGGTTCAATTATGCCATCATACCCTTGGTTATTGGAAGACGAAATTTCTGTGGACGATGTTCCTGCTCAAATTAATTTGATGAGAAATTTAGGTGTTCCTTACGAAGAAGGATATGAGGACAAAGCAGTGGCCGATTTAGAGAAACAAGCAAAATCTATCACAGAGAGCTTATCTAAAGATGGTGCTGAATCTGCACCACACAAAGAAATCGTAGCCTTGATTGCTTACTTACAACGCTTAGGTGTTGATGCAAGTAAAGCATCAGAAGTTCCATTGAAATAATAATAAAGTAGTGACTTCTGCTTTGGTAGAAGTCACTCTTTTAAAAATATTGTTATGTATAAAGATGTACTTAGATCTATAGAAGATATCGAGATATTTCCAGTGATTGGTTTTATCATCTTTTTCACTTTTTTCATTGCTTGGAGTGTGTACGCATTTCGTATGAAAAAAGAATCTATTGCTGAATTATCCAGCTTGCCTTTAGATCTAGACGATGATACTGAAAATAATAACAGCACAAATGAATTTAAGTAAACTTTCGAGACACCTAATGACCCTAGTGATGACGCTGGGTATGATTCTGCTAAATGCACCGTCAACATTTGCTCAGTCATCAACAGAGAGCATGTTGCAATCAATGAACGCAAGTGAGTGGGCAATCACTTTACTAGGTTTTGCAATCGTCATTTTCTTTTTGATCTTCCTAGTATTGGCATTGGTGTTTTATACGGTTGTTGTTACAAAAAAACAGACAGATCAATAGCAGTTTTGCTTTGACTCTCAAAAATGAATTGAATCATGAAATCTGCAAATAAAAAAATATTAGCGTTAGCTGTACTAGCCCTGACAGGGCATTCTGCTTTTGCCGAAGGAGAACAGCTAATCTACGGCATAGATAACTTTGACGCATTAGTTTTTGCATTAGTAACAATCTTAGGATTATTATTCCTAGCGATTATGATTGTTGCTTTAGGGTTGTTGTTTGTAGTAAGACAAAGCCTTAAAACGTTACCAAAAACTGAGGAAGATATCGCTTTCGAAAAAGAAGGAGAAACAGGTTGGTGGCAGTTCTTCTGGCAGAAGATGAATGCTGCAAAACCATTGGCCTTGGAAGCAGACATCTTAATGGACCATAATTATGATGGTATCCAAGAATTAGATAACGATCTTCCACCTTGGTGGAAAGCCTTATTCTATATTTGTGTACTAAGTGGTTTTGTTTACTTAGGTGTTTATCACTGGTGGGCAGAAGACGATGGTGAACCAGTTTCTATTGCTGAGTATCATGCAGATGTAGAAAGAGCTGAGATTGCCAAAAAGGAATACCTTGCAACAATGGCCAATGCTATTGATGAAACAAATGTCGAAGCATCGACAGATGCAGGAGACTTAGCTGAAGGTAATACGCTTTTCCAAGCCAACTGTAAAGCATGTCATGGTGGAGCAGGTGAAGGTGGCGTTGGTCCAAACCTTACAGATGAGTATTGGTTACATGGTGGAGATATAGCAAGTATCTTCAAAACAATTAAATACGGTGTAACTGAAAAAGGTATGTTAGCTTGGGAATCGAAGTTAACACCTCAACAAATGCAACAAGTATCAAGCTATATTTTAAGCTTACAAGGAACAAATCCTCCAAACGGAAAAGCTCCTCAAGGTGAAAAAGTAGCTGCTGAATAAAACAATTAAATAGTGATAAGGGTAGTCTATATGATAGGTTACCCTTTTCACCTTATTTATATATTAATATATCATCATATATTGATGAAATACCTGAAAATCTGATTTCATTCCTTCATTAATCATGAGACAAGACCTGCATTCACAAGACCCAGATTCATTTAGAGACAGTATTTCGACTGTAGATGAGCATGGAAAAAGAGTTTGGCTATATCCTAAAAAGCCTAGTGGTAGGTATTATAATGCTCGTAAGTGGGTAGCATACATTCTGATCGCATTATTTTTTGTGGGTCCATTTGTTAAAATTGATGGACAGCCTTTCTTTATGATGAATATCCTTGAGAGAAAATTTGTCATTTTAGGGCAGCTATTTGTACCTCAGGATTTCTTTGTGTTTGTATTAATCATGATATCACTGATCATCTTCATTGTACTATTCACTGTAGTATATGGAAGAGTTTGGTGTGGATGGACTTGTCCTCAGACGGTATTTATGGAAATGGTATTCCGTAGAATTGAATATTGGATTGAGGGGGATGCTAATCAGAAAAGAAAATTAGATAAAGGACCTTGGACAAAAGAGAAGTACCTTAAAAAGATATCGAAGCATACTATCTTCATTATTTTCTCATTAGCGATTGCTAACATGGTATTGGGCTATATTATTGGAGGAGATGAGTTAGTACAAATGGTATCTCATCGTCCAAAAGAAAATTGGCCTGTATTCTTGGCACATATTGGATTTGCTGCAGTATTCTATTTTGTCTTTGCAAGGTTTAGAGAACAAGCTTGTACCCAAGTGTGTCCTTATGGTCGATTACAAGGAGTTTTCTTAGACAAAGATTCGATAGTTATTTCTTATGACCATGTAAGAGGTGAACCAAGAGGAAAACTGAAAAAGAAAAGAGCGACTTCACCTTCTGGATGTGGTGGTTGTGGTTCTGCAGAAAGAACAGAAACCAAAAAGATTGTTGGAAGAGCAAAACCAAAAAGAGCTCCACTTCCTGAAATAAAAAAGCCAGATGCTCAGGAGATTCCTAAACAGGAAGAAAAGAAAGAGGAAGTTCGTAAGATGACTTTAGAAGACGTTAATGCTTCTGTCACAGAAGAACAGCCACAAGGAGATTGTATTGATTGTAAACTATGTGTTCATGTTTGTCCAACAGGTATTGATATCAGAAATGGTACTCAGTTAGAATGTGTCAATTGTACTGCATGTATTGATGCATGTGATGAAGTGATGGACAAAATTGATAAGCCAAGAGGCTTAATCCGTTTTGCTTCTGCCAATGACATTGAAAAAGGACAACCATTTAAGTTTACTACTAGAATAAAGGCATACACAGCAGTGCTTTTAGTGTTAGTTGTTGCGGTAATGTATGCTTTAGTAGCTAGAAATGATATTGAAACAACTGTGCTTCGAGCGCCAGGTATGCTTTACCAAAAGGCAGAGAATGGAGACATTCGAAACCTGTATACCATTAATGTGATCAATAAATCAAGTTTTGATTATAATGACTTGAAAGTAGAATTAATTGATCCTGAAGGAAAGATCACTATCGCAGGTGGGCAGATGGTTCTAAAACAAGGAGGTAAGCTAGACGGAGCCTTCTTTATAGATATTAACCCAAATGATCTTGATGGTATGAAAAACAAGATTAAATTAAGAATTATCAATGGAGATCAGGTATTGGATGAAGTGACAACCAATTTCTTGGGTCCCATTAAGAAGAAATAGATAAATTAAATAATACGATGAAATTAAATTGGGGTTGGGGAGTTGTGATCGCATTTGTGGTCTTCGGAACCTTTATCATTGCTATGGTAATAAAGATGTTTACGGTACCTGTAAATATGGTATCAAAAGACTATTATGCCGAAGAGCAATTGCATGAAATACATCAGAAACAAAAGGAAAATATCAATACCTTATCAGAAGCTCCTGTTCTTACCTTGAATATGGAGGATGGAAATATTGATGTTATTCTTCCACCAGAATTAAAAAGTGTAAAAGGTCAAATCAGGTTTTTTAGACCCTCTGATAATAGATTAGATTTCAACGTTCCTTTAAAATTAAATGAAGATAATGCTCAATCTATTGATGCAAGTAGGATCATGAAAGGACGATGGATATTAAAAATGAGTTTTTCTGCCAATGGCAAAGAGTACTTATTTGAAAAAGCATTGGTGATTTAGTAATACTACTTATCATCTCATAATTAGCAACAAATGAACGAGTTATATATCACTGCATTAGGTATGGGTTTCGCTGGGAGTTTCCATTGCTTGGGAATGTGTGGGCCTATAGCTTTAGCGATTCAAGGAGGGAAATCTCAAGGTCCTCAACAGGTCTTTGATCGATTATTATATAATTTTGGACGAGCGACTACTTACACTTTATTAGGTGGGTTTGCAGGTTTATTAGGACAAGGACTCTCTTGGTTAGTTGGGTATCAGGTGTATTTAACAGCTTTTCTTGGAGTAATGATGTTGGCCTTTGGGATATTTGCTGTAAACCCTGATAAGTTATTGAGCTTTATTCCTTTCTTAGGAGGGTGGTTTCAATTTGTAAGGAAACAGCTCGGTAAATTCCTTAGAAATGCAAAGTGGTATAACTTCTTTTCCATTGGAATAATGAACGGTTTCTTGCCTTGTGGATTGGTATATATGGCTATGATAGCAGCATTGTCTACAAGCAGCATTTCTGAAGGTATGAGTTATATGTTTATGTTTGGCTTAGGAACTATACCTATGATGTTTGCTGTTGCAGTTGCTGGTCAGTTTATCGAAACAAAAGTCAGAAATCAGGTACGTCGTATTTATCCAGTGCTGTTTTTAGCAATGGGAGGTTTACTACTATTGAGAGCATATAATATTCACCAATCTTCTCAACAAATGGCGGATAAGCCAATGGAAGAGGTAGAAATGAAGTGTCACTAACCTTCTTTTGATTTATCATTTTTTTAAAGGAAAGACTATAAGAAATTCCTAAAAAAATTGTATATTTATTAGAAGTAATAAATGATTATATTCTTAATAGACCTAAGCGGATTTACCGCATACTAACCATAAATTTATCTTTTCGTAATGCCAAAACACGAGATCAAAACTTGCCAGCGTTGTCAAAAAAACTTCGAATGTAAGGTAGGGAATATCACTCAATGCCAATGTTACGAAGTAAAAATGACTTACGAAGAAACGCAACGTATGCATCAAGAGTATGAAGAATGCTTATGTGCAGCATGTATGTTGGAATTACAAATCCAGTATAGAAAAGAAGAATTAGTTGATAAGTAAAAACCGAAACTTTATATATCTACCAAGCCATAGGAATCTTTATTCTTATGGCTTTTTCATTTTTTTTGAATTTTTTTTCGATTGTATAATCCCTAGTTTTCTTATGGAGAAAGTAGATAAGAAATAGGATTGACAAGTCATAGAATAGTTAAATACGACCATTTAGAGTTATTATTTGTTTGAACATTTTTTAAATTTTGAATTATTGGATTATATCAATACCGTTGCTTTACGATTACTCCTTGCTGGATAACAGGTAGTTGTTTTTATGAAATAACCTTCAATATATTTGTGCAGCTATTAATTGTTTGATCAATCTAATTACTAACACTTAAATAAGCCTCACGACAGGCACAAATCCAATTCAATAATTTAACTACAGAATGAAAACTCAACTACTCTCGGTGATTCTTATTGGAATCATCACGGTAAGCTCTTACGCACAAGAACTTATCTCTTTCGATCAGTCCAATGGTCGAAAAACAATCTCCCTTCAACAAACAGAAAATGTATTACGACAGAAACTACAACTCAAAACCGCTACTAGTTTTCGACAAGTTGATACTAAAGTTGATGCCCTTGGTATAAGTCACAGACGTTTTCAAGAATTCTATCAGAATGTAAAAGTAGAGTATGGAGGATATACTCTAAATTTTAAAGGAGAAAAGCCACTTTCTATCGTTCATCATGTAACTTCAATTGCCTTGGAGACTATTGAGCCTTCTATTTCTGAAGAGGAAGCTTTGTCGCTTGCAATTAAAAATGTTGGAGCTTCAAAATACATGTGGCAAATGCCAAATCAGGAACAAATGGCAAAGAAAATGACCAATGGAAAATTGGCAACCTTTTATCCAAAAGGAGAGCTTGTGATTGTTCCAAATTATGAAGCTACAGATAGAGAAACCCGCTTAAAACCTGTTCTAGCATACAAGTTTGACATTTATGCTGAGGAGCCAGTAAGTAGATCTTACATTTATGTGGATGTGAAAACTGGAGATATTGTACATATCAATCCAATAATTAAACATGCAGAGGCGAATGGATCATTGTCTACAAGATACTCAGGGTCAAGAGCATCAAAAACAGATTCATATAACGGAAGCTACCGATTAAGAGATTACACAAGAGGTAATGGTATCGAAACTTACGATATGAACACAGGTACTAATTACAATAGTGCTGTAGATTTTACAGACAATGATAATAATTGGTCATCAAGCGAATGGAACAATAGCCAAAAAGACAATGCAGCATTGGATGCTCATTGGGGGGCACAGATGACTTACGATTACTTTATTGCATCACATAATAGAAATAGTTGGGATGGTAATGGGGCAACCATAAAAAGTTATGTTCACTATGATAAAGCTTATGACAATGCATTTTGGAATGGATCGGTAATGACTTATGGAGATGGTAGTGATACATATTTTGATGCACTGACTTCTTTGGATGTTGCTGCCCATGAAATTGGACATGCGATCTGTGAAACAACAGCAAATCTAGTCTATCAAAGAGAATCGGGAGCTTTGAACGAAGGTTTTTCCGACATTTGGGCCGCTTGTGTTGAACAATATGCAGCTCCAGAAAAAGATATTTGGTTAATCGGAGAGGATATTGAACGAAGATCAACGAGTCAAGCTTTACGATCTATGAGTGATCCTAACAGCGAAGGACAACCGGATACTTATGGTGGATCTTATTGGAAGAATCCAAATTGTGGCACTCCAACTCAGAGTAATGATTATTGTGGAGTACATACAAATAGTGGTGTACTAAACCATTGGTTTTATATTCTTACCGTAGGAAAAACGGGATCTAATGATATCGGAAGTAGTTATTCTGTATCTGCTATAGGTATCGAAAAAGCAGCAAAAATAGCTTATAGAACAGAAGCTGTTTATCTATCTTCTACTTCCACATTTGCAGATGCAAGAACTTTTTCGATCCAATCTGCTATTGATTTATATGGGTCGGGTTCAAACGAAGTGGTTCAAACCACAAATGCTTGGTATGCTGTTGGAGTAGGTAGCGAGTACGGAACAATCGCATATTGTGCTTCAAAAGGTAATGATGCATCTTATGAGTGGATTGCCAATGTAACAGTGGCCGATCTTGTGAATACTACTGGTACAAATGGTGGATATAATGACTTTTCGTCGTCTAAATCGGTATCATTGGCAGCAGGTAATTCCTATAATGTTTCGTTATCTCCAGGATTTTCGAATTCATCTTATGATGAGTATTGGAAAATATGGATAGATTTTAACGAAGACGGAGACTTTGAAGATGCCAATGAACTTGTTTTTGATGCCGGAAGTTTAAGTTCAACAACTGTAACAGGAAGTATTACAATTCCTGCTTCAGTAGGACCAGCATCAACAAAAATGAGAGTATCGATGAAGTACAACGCAAGTCAGACTGTTTGTGAAACATTTGATTATGGTGAAGTAGAAGATTATGCGGTGGAAATCACAACCGGTTCTCCATTAGTTTGTGATGTACCTTCTAATGTATCGGTAAATAATACTACTTCTACAACAACAGATATTTCATGGTCTGCAGTATCAGCAGCGAATGATTATACATTAAGAATAAGAGAAAGTGGTGGAACTTGGAGTCAATATACTGCAACAAGTGAAACAGCTACATTAACTGGACTATCAGCGTCAACTAATTATGAGGTACAAGTTTCTTCAAATTGTACTTCTGGTGCATCGTCGTTCTCGGCTACCAGTACATTTACAACAACAAGCGGTAATGGTGGTTCATTGAATTACTGTGCTTCAAATGGAAATAACGATACTTATTTCTGGATTGACAATGTCTCTTTTGGTGGCTTAAATAATAGTACTAATAAAGATGCTGGTTATGGTGATTATACAAGTCTATCTCCAGGAACTTTAACAAGAGGGGCTAGCGAAACCATAGATTTTAGTGCAGGATTCAGAGGAACGAGATATACTGTATATTGGTCAATATGGATTGATTACAATCAAGATGGAGATTTTGAAGATGCTAATGAGCTGTTTGTTCAAGGTTCTTCAAGTAGTGCAGGCAATTTAACGTCAACGCAGACAATACCAGCTACAGCGGTTCTTGGAACGACAAGGATGAGAGTGGCAATGAAGTACGGAGCAGTTTCCACACCATGTGAATCGTTTACGTATGGAGAGGTAGAAGATTATAGTGTAACCATTACTTCTGGAAGTACAATTAATGCTCCATTGGTATCCATAGGCCGAAAGTCTGTAGAAACTTTAGAAAGTGAATTGATGGTCCGAGACTTTAGTATTTATCCAAACCCAGCATCGTCGATGCTAACTATTAATGCGAGTTCATTTGTAGGGAATGGCATAATGAATATTTACAGTATAAACGGGAAAAATATTCTTACGATCCCTGTTACGGAGTCAAATACAAGATTACCACTTCAACAATTAAAGAAGGGGATGTACTTGATCAAAATAAACAATGAACTTGAATCACAAACGAAGAAGTTTATTGTAGAATAACTGTCCTATAATGTTAGTAATTAGAAGATAATCAATAATATAGTGAAGCTACTCTAAGATTCTTGGAGTAGCTTTTTTTAATTAGGGTCAACATCAATCGTTACCCATACTCTTTTGAAGTTCTTTTCCTCTTTAAGTTGAAGAATGGCATGGTGTATATAATTCTTCGCTTTTTTAAGGTCAAAATTCTCTCTTTCCAATTTGATGAGAATTTCAGAAAGGAAATAGTTTCTAATCTTGTTAATATTAGGCTCTTGAGGTCCTAAGATCCGTTTTCTACCTAACCAGTTGACTAAACGGTTGCCTAACCATTGTGCAGATTCTTTAGTGAGTTCCTGTTTTTCACTCCTTATAGTTAATTTAATAAGTCGAGTGAATGGAGGGTAATGATATTGTTGTCGTTCTGCTATTTCTTTTCGGTAGAAATTACGGTAATCATGCCTCGCTACTTTAGCAAATAAGGTTTCATTTGGAGTGGTTGTTTGTAATATTACTGTTCCCTTTTCACCTCTTCGTCCAGCTCTACCACTCACCTGGGTTAGAAGTTGAAAAGCACGTTCATGTGCTCTGAAATCTGGGAAATACAATAAGCGATCTGCATCTAATATTCCTACTACTCTTACATTACTAAAGTCTAAACCTTTAGTCACCATTTGTGTACCTACTAAGACATCGATATGACCGTGTTCGAAGTCTATCAGAATTTGTTCATAACTATGTTTTCGTCTAGTGGTGTCTAAATCCAGACGGCCAACTCTTAAATCAGTGAGGTAATCTTTCAGTCCTTCTTCTACTTTTTGTGTTCCTAATCCGACAGTTTTAATTTCTGTACTACCACAGGAAACGCAAGTATTTGGTACATGTTCTTTATGACCGCAGTAATGGCATCTCAATTCATTTTTATAGATATGATATGTGAGATTTACATTACAACTTGGGCAAGTGGGAACCCAACTACATACATTACAAGTAACATAAGGGGAATAACCTCTTCTGTTTTGAAAAAGGATTGCCTGATGTCCTTCTTCGGTCGTTTGATGTAAAGTCTGAAGAAGATCATCAGAAAAATCGTCCTTCATCTTCTTTTGCTTTCTTTTAGACTTTATATCGATAATTTTAATTTCTGGTAGCTGAGCATCACCATACCTTTCGCTTAATCCTGCGTAGGCATATTTTTGTTTGGCAGCAAGATAAAAGCTCTCTAGAGATGGAGTAGCAGAACCTAAAACTACTTTTGCATGATGAAAATGAGCCAAAACTAAAGCTAAATCACGTCCTTGATATCTTGGGGCAGGGTCATGTGCTTTATAGGATGAATCATGTTCTTCATCGACAATAATTAAGGAAAGATCTGAAAACGGTAAGAATAAAGAAGATCGTGTACCAACGACTACTTGAAAACGTCCTTCTTGAACACCTTTCCAAGTTTCAACTCTTTCATTATCCGAAAATTTTGAATGATAAATACCAAGTACATCACCAAAATATACTTTTAGTCTTCTTACTAATTGAGAGGTTAAAGCAATTTCTGGAATCATAAAAAGGGCTTGTTCTCCATTCTGGATTACCCCTTGTATTAATTGTAAATAGATTTCAGTTTTGCCACTTCCTGTCACTCCATGTAGAAGACAAACATTTTTTTCTTCTAGCCCTTTTATTGTTTTATGTAAGCATTCATTTTGTGCATCAGATAATTGTGGAGTGGGTTGCATCTTATCTGAAGCTGTTAATTCATAGCGAGGTATTTGACGTTCAAACTCTTCAAAAATGCCATTTTTTGTCATTGTACCCACAGAACTTGGAGATAATGCTCTTCCACTGTGGATAAAGTCTTTTTTTGCTACACCATGGTAGTTGCTTAAATGATCTTCATGTACAGGTACTAGCGTAAGGTATTTAAGCAACGCATCTTCTTGTTTCGCTTTCTTGCCAAGTTGTTCGAAAAGTTGATCCAAAGACTCTGGGTTTTCTGCGTATTGTTCAGTTAATCGAATACGCTTTTCCATCTTGGGCTTATACTTTTCTTTTATCTGCTCAATTAACAGAATTGCTTCTTTGGCAATAAGGTCTTTAATGGTTTTATATGGACTCTTTAGCTGGATGATATTCCCTACCTGAGTATATGGAATAGTCTGTTCCTTTTCTAAATGAGACAGTAAAGTAAACTCCCGATCATTTAGTATTTCAAGATTTTCTTGAATAATAAAATGTGGATGTAATTGTATATATGATTGACTACTGAGTTTTAACCCTGAAGGTAATGCTACATTTAATACTTCACCAATAGTACACATATAGTAATCAGCGATCCATTTCCAAAGTTTTATTTGTGATGGGTTTACACTGGGTTCTACTTCCAATACCTCTAAAATAGGTTTGGGTTCGTACTTATCAGGATGTTTATCATGAATTTCAGAAACAATACCCGTATACATTTTTCTGTTTCCAAACTCAACCAGTACCCTGTGACCAACCACTATAGCCACATCCATCATTGGTGGGATACTATAGCAGAAACTTTTTGGTATAGGAACAGGAAGAATTACTTCAGCAAACTTCATATATAATGGTATTGACTAAAAATCGTAAAGAGATAGAAAAAGTGTAATACTAATTATTACAGTCTTTTTCTTGGTGTTGTTGCTTGGAACTCTTTTAGGTATTCAGGTTCCCAGTAGGCAACATCTTTGAATTCATCTTTCTGGAAACTTTCTAGTGCCAGTTCTCCTATATATTGTGCAGAAGGAACGATGTTCTTAATAATTTTGGATGGTTTGCTAGCCAATAACTCTTGACATTTATCTGCTCCATTTCCAAAATATACTAGTCTACCAGAAATATCACTTAAACTATTTTCATCCATGATCATTGGCTGAGGGGCAAGAATCTCTTTCATATCAGCTGTAAATAATGCTGTGTAGACTTCCATTCTTCTTGCATCAATCATAGGACAAATATTATCCTCCGATTCTGCATAATAAGAAACTTGCAAGGCCATAGAAGCCAATGTACTTACTCCAATAAGTGGTATGTCTAAAGTATAGCATAATCCTTTTGCAGTAGCAGCTCCAATTCGAAGACCAGTATAAGAACCAGGTCCTTCTGAAACAGCAACAGCTTTTAAATCAGTCATTGCAATACCTGCGTTGTCAGTAATATTTTTGATCATTACAGAAAGGTATTCTGAGTGTGACTTATCAATATGCTGCTCATAATAAGACAACAATTCACCTTCTAATGTATGTAATGCTACTGAACAAACAGTAGTGGAGGTATCAATGCTTAAAATCATGGATGATTTAAGATTTAAAATTTATGATATAAGAGATCTCGACATCTCTAGGAATAGTACTGCAAAAGTAAAAATACTATTTCAGTTTGATCTTATCGGTTAACAAATAATTTGACACCCCAATACAACACGGTAAATTATAATGGAGATAGGGGGTACAAACCTTGTTTACTGATACTTATTTATTCAATAACTTTTGCATTAATAAATATAGGATCTAATGGCCATTCACCTTCAGTAGGAACAGCACAAATCTTATCTACTACATCCATTCCTTCTATTACTTCACCAAAAACAGTGTGTTGACCGTCTAAATGTGGATCGCCACCTATTGTTCTATAGATATTTTTTTGCTCCTCTGTATATTCTAGACCATTTTCCTGTTCAGATGCTTGCAAGTCGCCTTCTGTTACCTCTCTTCCTTGAACAATAAAGAAATCGAAAGGTGTAGATTGTCGAGTAGGGTTGTTTTTATAAGCTCTAGCAGCTGAAAGTGCACCTCTCTTATGAAAAAAGCGTCTTGGATCAATTTCATTTGGAACATGATACTTCCCGACCTTTCTTTTCTTTACTCTAAAATCAGGTTCGTCAGAGTCTCCACCTTGAGCAATGAAATTAGGTACAACTCTATAAAATTGAGAATCGTTAAAGTACCCTTTCTTTGTTAGCAAGATAAAAGAGGCTCTGTGTTTCCATGTTTCTTTATAAAGCTTAAGCTTAATATTACCGTATTTGGTTTCGATCAATACAATTGTTTCTTGGTTTTCAGGACCATACCAGTCCAATACTTTCATAATATTGGTGTCATCTAACTTCGGTATTGTTCTGTTGACTTTAGTTTTCTTTTCGTACTCCTGTTTAGTGTATTTATTACTATTATTTTCGTTACAAGAATATGCAATAAAACCAAGAATAAGTATGAATAATTTGAGTTTGAAATTTCTTAACATTGGCTGTCTGTATTAAAAAAGTTTACTCAAATGTATAGAATCGCAGAAAAATAACAATTCTTGAGGCGTGTATATTTTGTTTATAACGAATTTTTAGATTCTATGTAACATTGAGTTAACAGAAAACCTTTTTTAATTAACACCAAGTTTAAGATTTCTAAAATAATACAACATAGACCACTCCTACATTTGCAACGTGATTTGGTTAACACAGTTTTAGTATTTAAGAATTTAAACAAACAATGAAACAATTTTTCATTTCATTTACGCTAATTATTCTTTCAATCTCAGCCTTTGCTCAGAAGGGGCTTATCAAGGGTAACGTAAAAGACGCAGATACAGGTGAAGATGTAATCGGTGCGAGTGTTTCTTTATCAGGAACAACAACTGGTGCATCAACTGATATTTTTGGTAACTTCCAATTTAACGCTCCTGTAGGTAATTATACTTTAGTAGCTTCATTTATCGGTTACAAAAAAACAACTCAAGAAATTTCAGTAGTAGAAGGAGAAGAAGTTGTAGTTAACTTTTCTCTTCCTTTAGATGCACAAGAGCTTGAGGCTGTTGAAATCGTAGCGAAAGCAAATACAGAATCAGCAGGTGCTTTGATGGTAGAGCGTCAGAATTCTGATGTAATGATCCAAGCAATTGGTGCTGAAGAGATGTCAGTAAAAGGTATTTCAGATGCTGAAGACGCTGTAGCCAATGTAACAGGTGTTACTAAGGTAGAAAGTAGAGGTCTTTTCGTTAGAGGCTTAGGTGATAGATATAACAACGCAACAGTTAATGGTTTAGTAGTTCCTTCTACAGACCCTAACAAAAAAGTAATTGACTTGGGATTGTTCTCAACAGATGTTGTTAGAAATATTGATATCAACAAAACGTTTAATCCTTCTTTATATGGTGATTTTGCAGGTGCAACTGTAAATATTGTTACTAAAGACTATCCAGATGAAGGATTTTTCACAATAGGCTTATCAGGAGCTTATAACTCTATCGCTACTGGAAATGGTTTTAAAACGTTTGCAGATGGTGATATGGAAATGTTAGGTTTTTCAGGTAATGGTAGAGCTTTACCTACAGAAATGTACAACAGAGAAGTTCCTAACTCATATGACAACTCATTCTCACCAACATATAAAACGGCAGGTCCTAACATGAGCTTTAGTGCTGCAGGTGGTAACCTTTACGAATTTGGTGACGAAAGTGCTTTCGGTTTTATTGCATCAGCTTCATTTGATAACGAATATGAAATCAGAGAAGGTGTAAAAAGAACTTACAGAGCAGAAGGTACTACAATTAACAACTACGACTCAAAAGAATATATCTACTCTACAAACACAACCGCAATGGGTAATATGTTCTACAAGATCAACAATAAGAATCAAATCTCATTCAATAATATCTTCATCAATGAGTCAGCTAACAGTGTGTTAGACTTACAAGGTAAGCATGAAGAATTAGGTAGAGAAGAGCCAATCTTTAGAGAGCGTAATACTTATACTCAAAACACAGTAAATATTCATCAATTACTTGGTGATCATAAATTCGGCGAAAACGATCGCTTAACAGTATCATGGGGCGCTGGTTACTCTAAATCAAGATCACAAGAGCCAGATAGACGTCAGTTGACATATAGAGATCTTGAGTATGAAAATGGTGAATTTACAGGTAAACTATTCGCAAATGCTCCAGATGACTCTCATAGATTCTGGTCAGATATGAACGAGAATACTTGGTCAGCAAGAATTGGAGCAACTTACGGTCTTGGTGAGTACAATGAATACAATGATACTTACAGAAGTAATTTATCAGTAGGTTACAACGGGTCATTCAAAGACAGAACTTTCGAATGGTGGATGTCTACATTAAGTATCCAAGGTGTTCCTCCAAGAATCGATATTGATAACCCTCAAGAAGATCTAGATCAAAACTTTGCAGATGGTACTTTAACTTACAAGCCAATTGTTCGTTACGATACTAAATTTAATGCAGTGATGAATGTAAATGCATTCTACGCAGATTATGGTTATGAGATCGTTCCTGAAAAATTAAAAATGAATGTTGGAGCTCGTTTCGAGCAAGGTTACCAAGAAGTAGCTTACAAAGACGAAGGAACTACAGATCCTAACGCTCCAGACAATTTAAATATCAAAGAAACTAGTAATTTCTTACCATCATTGAGCTTCAAATACTCGCTTAATGAAAAGTCAAACATCCGTTTAGCAGCATCACAGACTCTTATTCGTCCAATGATGTCAGAGTTAATTCCTTTCCGTTTCACTTTTGCCAACGGTCAGAAGATTGTAGGTAACCCGAACTTGGAAAACTCAGATGTATTGAACTTCGATCTTAAGTATGAGATCTTCCCTAACTCAGGTGAATTATTCTCAGTAGGTGTATTTGCTAAGCAAATTGACAATACAATCGAGTTAGTAACAAAAGCGTCAGCGATTACAGAATTTACTTATGTAAACGCAGGTACTTCGCATGTTGCTGGTGTTGAAATCGAATTAAACAAAAGATTATCAAATATCTTCCAAAATGGAGGAGAGTGGTTATCTAGATCAAATGTTGGATTCAATACTACATTATTAACTTCACAAACAGACTTAAGCGGTTCTGCTGGTCAGTTTACAAACGAGCAAAGAGCAATGTACGGAGCATCTCCTTATATGGTGAATGCAAATGTATCACACGAAGCAAACATTTTTAGTGATAATGTAACTTCAATCTTCACTGTAACTTACAACACATTCGGTGATAGAATTGTAGCAGCAGGTTCACAAGGTGCTGGTGATATCTACGAAAGATCTTATGGAACACTAAACTTTGTTTGGAAGAATAAAATTGGTGAAAAAATCAGCTTAGACTTATCAGTGAAAAACATCTTAAACCCAGACATTACTCTTGAGCAAGAGTTCACAAACGGAACACAAGGTGTTGTTGAAACTTATAAGAAAGGAGTTGATGCTAAGTTAGGCTTCAAATACAGTTTTTAGCATAAAAAAAAGAGGAAGTAAATGGAACTTACGACCTCTCCTTTAAAAATTAATATTTTAATTCTCGAGACAAATTTACAACTTTTAATTATGAAAAAGCAATTTAAAACAGCTGCATTTATCGCATTAGTTGGTTTATTCACAATATCATGTGATTCTGATGATGTAACAGGACCTATCGATGACAACATTAACGGAGATACTCCTGCAGATTCAACTGGTACAGATGATGATGCTAGACTTCAAGATCAAGCATTAGCAGCAGGTAAAATTGTATCGAATGGTGCAGGTACAGGTGCTGGTGATTTACCATCATGGGCAAAAGGTACTGATTACGCAGGTACTTCGGTTTCTGGTGATTTTGATTTAACAATCACTGCTGGAGATTTAGCTGACAATCAATTATCATGGTCAGGTAATGTTTCTATCACAGGTGCTGTTAAAGTTCCAGCTGGTAAAACTTTAACTATTGCTGAAGGCACAGTAATTGAAGCACAAGCATCAGATTCATATTTAATGGTCTTACAAGATGCAAAAATTGACGCGCAAGGTACAGAGGAAAACATGATCGTTTTCACTTCTAAAGATAAAACTCCAGGTGCATGGGGTGGTTTATTACTTAACGGTAGAGCTACAATTAATAATGGCGATGCTAACGGTGAAGCTTCTCCAGAAGTTGATTCAAACGTTACTTATGGTGGTACAAACGATTCTGATGATTCAGGTATCTTAACTTTCGTAAGAGTTGAATTCTCTGGTTACAAATATGGTGATGAGTCAGAGCACAACGCATTTACTTTCTCAGGTGTAGGTTCAGGTACTGAATTATCAAACTTACAAGCTTTCAAAGGTACTGATGATGGCCTTGAGTGGTTCGGTGGTACTGTAAGTGGTGAGAACTTAGTTTCAGTTGGTTGTGAAGATGATTCATTTGACTGGGCACATGGTTACGTTGGTTCATTAACGAACTTATGGGTAATTCATGATGCTTCAAGATCTTTCGATAAAGGTTTTGAAATTGACAACAACTCTAAAAACAACTCAGCTGAGCCTTACACTAAAGCTACAGTTACTAACGTAACAGTTGAAGGTGTTGCTGGTGAAACTACTGCTTTCAGAGTTAGAGAAGGTGCTAAAGGTAACTTCATCAATGTAAAAGTTGTAAACGCTAAGAAAGGATTTGACGTTCACAATGATGTTACAATCAACAACGTAATGAACAACGAATTAACAGTATCTGCTTACACAGCTGAGTCTGTTGATACAGAAGTTGCTTATGTTGATGACTGTGAAACTTGTGAGTAAGTCATAGATGATATACAAAAAGGTATAGCATAATTACCCTAAGCTAATACTAAAAACTCGCAAAGACCAAATCAGTGAGTACCCTAGGTTAATAGAATTAGCCTAGGGTTTTTTATTGAATAATTTTACGGAATAATTGTATTTGGTAAGTAATAACTATCTGAAAAATAGTTGTTTATTGTGATGCAGTGAACGAATAGTTAAGTTATAGTATGAAGAATAACCAATACTATTACTTAATTATCATCACTATATTATTAACAACTACATCGATTAATGCACAGGTTTATCTTGGAATTAGTGGAGGAGCCTCACTTATTAATCAAAACGATATTGAATTTTGGCAGCAAAGATATGAAGTAGAAGGAGTGTCTACCACTCGTAAACTTTTTATTGGATATCAATTTAAATATTTAGGATTTGAGTTAGGAAACCGTTTCTTGGGAAATGTTTCAGAACAAACCGATTTATATGTTTTAAATGCTGATAAAAAGGGGTGGGATTTTACCGGAATTGGACGTTATTCCTTTGGGAGGCTTTCAGCTTTTGTTAAAGCTGGAGTAGTGTTTCTTAGTCATCGAAACTACTATACTTTGATTTATGAAAATCATGTAAACACATACCTTAATAAGGTAAAATCTCAGGATGTATTACTGGGTGTGGGCAGTGATTTTAGTGTTACAAATTTTCTTGCTTTACGTTTAGAGTATGAAGTAATTATGGTACAAGAATCAAATAACTATCATTCCATTACTCTTGGTACATTATTTAAAATTCGTCATAAATAAAAAAAGGCTGTCTTTTTTACGAGACAGCCTTTTTTGCTATATAAAAATAAAGATTAACTCTTCATTGCACCAGTCAACTGAATAGTTTGTCTAGTGATATACGTAGACATATCAGAAGCTAAGAATACGCAAAGATCTGCAACTTCCTCTGGCTTACCACCTCTTTTCATAGGGATATCAGCCAACCATTCGTCTTTAATTTTTTGATCTAAAGTAGCTGTCATTTCAGTTTCGATGAAACCTGGAGCAACAGCATTAACACGAATATTACGAGGAGCCAATTCTTTAGCTACCGACTGTGTGAAACCAATAATACCTGCTTTTGATGCAGCATAGTTTGCTTGACCAGCATTACCATAAACACCAACAACAGAACTCATATTAATGATTGAACCGCTACGTTGCTTTAAGAAAGTTCTAGTAGCTGCTTTAGTCATATTGAATACAGAGTTTAAGTTAACTCTGATTACATCATTGAATTGTTCTTCAGACATACGCATTAAAAGTGTATCTCTTGTAATACCTGCGTTGTTGATAAGCGCATCCAATGAATCGAAATCTGATGTGAAATCAGCAATTAATTTTTCAGCCGCTTCCATTTGAGATGCATCTGAACGGTAACCTCTAGCTTTGATGCCATAAGCCTCAAGCTCAGCTACTAATGCCTCACCTTTTTCTACACTTGAAAGGTAAGTGAAGCCTATATTTGCGCCATGCTCCGCGCAACGAATTGCGATTGCGCGTCCAATACCCTTAGACGCACCAGTAATCAAAACGTTTTTGCCTTCTAGCAGTTTCATGGTGTGTGTTTCTAGTTTATAGAATTAATTCAGTCCGCAAGATACAAAAAAGATATAATGAACAAGTTTTATTACCATTTATCATACGATTAATTACACTTTTTTTCCTGTTTTTAGAACAATGACATTTTCTAACAACTAAAACGAACAAGTATTCACTTTGAATTGTATCTTTGGTGCGGTAAAAATGAAATATTACTTCCATGGAAAAATTATTAGAGAGATTCTTAAGATACGTAAAAATTGATACTGAATCTGTTCCAGGTGTGGAGCAAATTCCGAGTACAAAAAAACAGTTTGACTTAGCGAATTTGTTGGTTGAGGAATTGAAAGAAATAGGTTTAGAAGAGGTAACTATCGATGAGAATTGCTATGTGATGGCAACTTTACCATCGAACGTAGATAAAGAAGTTCCTACCATTGGTTTTGTAGCCCATGTAGACACAACTCCCGATCTTACAGGTAAAAATGTAAACCCTCAGGTATGGGAAAATTACGATGGAGAAGATATCGTTTTAAATAAAGAAAAAGGTATCGTTTTATCTACTGAAGAATTTCCAGAAATCAAGCAATATGTAGGTCAGACGATTGTTACCACTGATGGTACAACGCTTTTAGGAGCTGATGATAAAGCAGGTGTAGCTGAAATCATGACAGCCATGGATTACTTGGTGAAAAATCCTGAAATAAAGCATGGTAAAATCAGAATTTGCTTTACTCCAGATGAGGAAGTAGGTAAAGGTGCTGATCTATTTGATGTTGATAAATTCGGTGCAGAATGGGCTTACACTATGGACGGTGGTCCAATGGGTGAGTTTGAATATGAAAACTTTAATGCAGCATATGCAGAGGTGACTTTCAGAGGGCAAAATGTACACCCAGGTACTGCAAAAGGTAAGATGGTGAACTCAATGAATATTGCTGCTAAGTTTGCAACAAAATTTCCAGATAGTGAAACACCAGAAACGACTGAAAAGTATGAGGGTTTCTATCACTTATTAACGATGACAGGTAGTGTAGAAGAATCGAAACTTCAATACATTATCAGAGATCATGATAGAACAATTTTTGAGGCAAGAAAAGACCATATGAAAGCACTTGTCGGTACATTCAGAAATGAATACGGTATGAATAGTGTTGAATTGAATATGGTAGATCAATATTACAATATGAAAGAAAAGGTAGAGCCTAACATGCATATTGTAGATCTTGCATTAGATGCAATGAAAGCCTTGGATATTGAGCCTGATGTGAAAGCTATTAGAGGCGGGACTGACGGTGCTCGTTTATCATTTATGGGATTGCCTTGTCCTAATATTTTTGCAGGTGGACATAACATGCATGCCCGTTATGAGTATGTTCCTGTTCCAACAATGGAAGCAGCAACGAAAGTAATTGTAAAAATTGCTGAGTTGGTAGCAACGAAGTAAAAGATATAATCAATCTTAAAACTACCTTTTTAATAGTATTGAAAAGGTAGTTTTATTTTAAGAACTTTTTCCAATCTATTTTAGGACAAAACGGTATTAGTTTGTCGTATTCAATGATCGATTCAATCTCGTTTTCTAATAAGTTATCTGTTTTATATTGTACCTGAATATAAGTCCCATCGTAATTGTATAGTTCATATTTTTTTCCTAATTGATTCATGGTACTCAGCAGGTCGGAAAAGTATTGTACAATCTCAGCCTTCTGTATCAGCGAGAGTTTATTGAAAGTGATGTGCTGGAGGTTGATCATATTTAAAAAGTATAGGTATTCGATTAAATTTGGTTCTGGGGTTGTCGTGATTAGAGAAATCAAATAAAACAGAAATAACTGTCCATCAATATTCTCCAATTAAAGTTAAAGGTTATATTGATAAATAGTAAGAATTCAATGTTATTTTTTAGTTATGGGAAGATTACTACTATTGAGAGGATTACCGGGTTCAGGTAAAACAACATTAGCGGAATCCTTAGGAGGTTCTATTGAAGCAGATGATTTTATGTTGAATGAGAAAGGAGAATACGAGTTCAACCCATCTCAGCTCAGTAATGCACATAAAAAGTGTAAGGAAATGACAGAGTACTGTATGCGAAGAGGACAAGAGTTAGTGATTGTTTCGAATACTTTTACAACTGAGGATGAAATGATTCCGTATTTCGAATTAGCAGAAAAGTACCAATATATCGTTAGTACACTGATTGTCGAAAACAGACATGGTAGTCGATCTACACATAACGTCCCTCGTCAAAAAATGGATGAAATGGCCAAGAGATTTGATATACTTTTATAGTAATATAGCTCTCTTAAATATCATATCTTACATAAAATTGAAATCGTTGGGCATGCCCTTTTTGGCCGTCTTTATTGAAACGTTGCCCTTGTACATAACTCCCACCAACACGCATTCTATCAAATGGGAACCAGAAACCATTTAAGCTATTGTAATAACTTTTTTCGAAGGTTTCTCCGGGTTGAAAATCGGCATTGTCTATCCATGAAAACCCTGAAACAATATTCATCATAAACTTCTTTGTGAAGTAATGTTCCAATGCGATATATCCACCCATACTCAATGGAATATACAATTCACCGTTGGGGTTGGGTACTGCATCTAACTGATAATTAGAGAAGGCAGAAACATATCTTGTGATCCCTTTTCCACCTAAAGCTTGCCAATAGATATGGTTGTTTTTATTGTATAAATTAAGGTTGACTTTTCCACTTACCATCATACCAAATCCAGGTTTTGTTACGATGTCTTCATTCATGTTATAACTAGATATAAAACGAAGAATTGAGGCAATTTGCAATGAAGAATGACGTAAAACAAACTTGTATCTTCCTGCAAAATCAGGGTACTTCTGTCTTCTGTCGATGGCGATGGAGTCTGTAAATGTCCTTGTTGGTGTTTCTATACTTACACCGAATTCATTTTCTGTATTACCAATTTTCTTTTCATATCTGATTAATCCTTGTCTTGTCGAAGAACCTGTACTTGGTCCTTCATTATCGACAGTTAATGGGGTAGTCGCAAGATCATTAAAAGTGGACCAAGTTTGTCCTACAGTTAAATATCCGTAGCTAACATAAGCATGTCGAAGCCTCATGTAATTTATTCCTGTTCCGCCTCCTGCAAAATCACCTTCTACATAGAAACGAATAAACCCTTCTTTGGTCTTGATACGAGAGGACATACCTATTCTTGATTGCCTTGCATCTAAGTGAAATCCGGGTTGTTTGGTACTGGCATCTCCCACAGGGATATTATAGGGAGCAAATCCTCCAACTCCTGTTAATCCGTTAAAGTCATATAATCCATTTAATTTTACATAACCACGAATTCCAAGTAGAGTAGTAGCTTTTTCTAAGTCTTGAGGGTGCTTATTATCAACAATTTTAGTGGAATCCACTTTTAGAAGTTTCGCTACTTGGATCACTTCATTGTGATGTTGCTCAACGACAACAGTATCTCTTTGGTGAAAAATAGGTTCAATATCAGCGATAATGACACCTTCTGTTTCTTCAATCTTGAGTATATTTTCACTGCTATCATGCAATACAATATTTCCCCAAAAGGGTAATGCTCCATCTCTGTAGGCCCAAAAACCGTGTTCACCTTTTTTTAATGATAAACGTACTGCTTCGTAAGCTTTTAAAGGATAGGGAATAAGGTCGATCTCAACAATAATGGACTCTCCGGTTTCATTTTCTATTCTTACCGAAGCTCCATCTCTATTTTCTGACCTTTTATTGGTGGTGTCTTCAAGTGTTGCTTTAGCTAGAGTATCAATTAATGTGATATCATTTTTATATACATATCCTCTTTTTCCTGAGATGTAATCCCAAGTTCTAATATAAGTTTCGGCAGAGTCTAAAGGCAAAGTAAGAATATCTCTTCCTTTTTCTAACCTCAGTAATGCAGGGCTATCGATGTAGGTAGATCCTTTTAAGTAGGTTGTGCGATCCACAGATGTTCGCATCCACTGTGCTTCAGCAACAAAGCTCAATAGGATTAGAAATAAAGTGAATATATTAGAAAGTGATCGCATAAATCGAAAGATCAATAAAGTATTACAAAGTTAGATGTCGTATCTGATGTACATTTGAAAACGAGAAGCATAACCTCTTTCATTATCCTTGTTTCTCCTCACACCATAAATGTAGCCAAGCCCCAATTGCATTCTATCAAAAGCAAACCAATAGCTATTGAAACTACCATAATAACTGCTTTGGTAGGCATTATCTTCTTGCCAATTGGCTGTTTCTAACCATGTAACTCCTGCAGTAATATTACTAAATAGCTTTTTTGACCAATGATGTTCCAAAGAGAAATACCCACCTGCAGTCTGAGGAATAAATATATTTCCTTCTGGACTAAAAAATGCATCAAAATTATAGTTTCTAAACCCTCTGACATATCGACTAATCCCTTTTCCATAAATCCCTTGGAAATACAAGATGTTATCTTCATTGTCAGTGAGGTATTGTTTTCCACTGAGATTGATACCGTAGCCGACCTCACTGCTTACATTATCATTTTTATTGGTGTAAGAAAGCAATCGAAACAATCCAGAAACTTGTAGGTGTCCATCAGCATAAGTCCATTTGTATCTTGAAACCACATCAGGAGCTAGTTGCCTTTGATCGATTGCTACAGAATCGGTAAATAAGATAGTTGGACTCTCTACAGCAACCGCAAAAACATTTTGGTTGTCACCTACTTTCTTTTCATATCTGATCATTCCTTGTCGGATAGCCACACTACTATTTGGGCCTTCTCGATCTACTGTTAAAGGAAGTGCTTCTAAGTTCGAGAAAGTCGTCCATGTTTGTCCTACTGTAAGGTATCCGTATTCTGCATAGGCTTGTCGTAACCGGAAATACATTTGACTGGTATTTCCTCCTGCAAAATCACCTTCAATATATAAATTGAGGTATCCCGTTTTTGCTTTTACTTTTGATGAGAATCCTAGTCTTGACTGTCTGGCCCCCATATAAAACCCTCTATCTTGTGTGTTCCTAACATCACCCACAGGTATTTCTACAGGGACAAAACGATCCACATCAGAAAGCCCATTAAAGTCAAATATTGAATTGAGTTTTACGTATCCTCTCAACCCTACAGTAGACTTTGCTTTTTCCAGATCTTGAGGGTGTTTGTTGGTAACAATTCTTGCGGTATCAATTTTTACTTTAGGAGTGATATTTACCGTATCGACATGATGAAATTCCATCCGAACGGTATCTTGCATGCTATAGATTGGTTTTAATTCACTTATTAAAACATCTTCTTCGTTCGCAATCTTCAAAACATATTCAGCACTGTCTGCTAAACCAAGGTTTCCCCAAAAAGGGAAAGCACCATCCTTACTAATCCATATGCCATGATCTCCACTTTTTAGTCTTAGAGTGATCTCTTGATAAGGCATTAAAGCATAAGGAACTTGATCTATTTCAACATGTACATCTTGCTTTTCAGTATTTTCAATATGCAGCGTAGTACCACCTCTTTTTAATGAACCTTTCACTTCTAAGTTGGTGAGGTCTCCCTTAACCAAGGTATCAATAAGAGTGATATACTTATTGTAAGCATAGCCTCTTTTACCCGTTTGGTAGTCCCAGATACGTATATAGACATCATCTTTACTAATTGGAAGGGCTAAAAGACCGCGACCTTTTTCCATAGACATAATGATTCTGCTGTCTTTATCGGCATAATCTCTTAGGTAGACGTCCTGATTTACCTCAGCTCTCATCCATTGTGCATTAGTTTGCAGTGTAGAAAGAAAAAATAGTAAAAAGAGTAATGTATAGTTCTTAAAATCAAATGTCATTGATAACGAGAGTCTTTCTCAGAATAGAATATTAAACTTGAAGAAGTTTCAATTAAAAATACTTCATTTTCTTTAGAAATAGAAAATTTGATGGTTGTTACTATGTAAAGGAGGTAGTATATTCGCAAAACATAAAAATATGGCTCCATAGTACAACGGATGAGTACGTAAGCTTCCGGCGCTTAAGATCTGGGTTCGATTCCCGGTGGGGCTACATTTCACACCTTACTAAAACTGATTAAAATAAGACGATTCTTAATCAGTTTTTTTATATTCAAGCTCAATTACTAATTTGATTAGGCACTCATCATTTTCTTTAATATAACTACATTAAATGCTTACTCTTCTTCAAAAAATTGGACAAAAGATAACGATTGATCAAGCACTGGAATTACGAATAAAAGAAGATTTTGTAAAGATTGAAACTCAAAAGTCTGAGATTTTATTGGAGGCAAACCAGAGAGCAAAGTATCTGTATTATGTGGAGAAAGGTGTTTTGCACAACTTCTATTATCATGATGGTAGACAAGTAAGTTCGTGGTTTTATATCGAAGATATGTTTATTACGTCATGGTATAGCTTCTATACACAGCAGCCGAGTTTTGAAAATATTGAAAGTTTGGAAGATTGCACTTTATATAGAATTAGCTATGAAGATTACCAAAAACTAATTTATGATTTTCCCACTTTTGGGAATTTTGCAAGGCTATTGTCAGAAGAAATCTTGTCAATTTTGGATCAGTTTTCTAAGAGTTGGTCATTTTTATCTGCAAAAGAGAAATATGAGATTTTAGAAGAGTACTTTCCAAAAATAGAACAGCGTATTAAATTAGGTCATATTGCCTCCTTCTTAGGTATATCACAAGAGACGCTAAGTAGGATTAGAGCAGGAAAATAAGATTTTGATCTATATCAAAAGACGTCCCAAAAGATTACTAGACATTTGTAGTTGAACATCAATTAAAACTATGAATCTAAATAAAATTATCATCTCTTCAGCTTCATTGCTTTTTATCATTATCGCTGCATGTAAAAGCGTTGAAACTTCATCTATTGATCCCGATATATCGATAGATGATATATCCTATAATGGTACGATAAAGCAAATTATTAATAGCAACTGTATTGTATGTCATTCCGGTAAGCGACCTTCAGGAAACTTGTATCTAACCAATTATGAAAATGTGGTCAATGCAGTAAAGACAAGAGACCTTGTGAAACGCATTAATAATGAAGCTGATCCCATGCCAACAACGGGGTTAATCGAAAAGGAAGAACGGTTAGCTATTCAACGTTGGGCAGAGAATGGTTTTCAATTAGAAATTACAGATGCTGAGAAGGCACTAAATACTATTGATACTACCTCAACAGCTTTTGTTGCACCAGATTTACAAGCAATTAATATTGATGTAGAAGGGTTTGACTTTCTAGAAAAGATGCAAGGGCATTGGGTAGGAAAAATACATCTTTTAGGCAGGGATATTCCATGGTTTGCTTTTGATTTTAGAGCAATAAATAGTTCACAAGTTCATGGACTTTTTGAAGGAGGAAGTATGGGTAACTTATTCAATACTTTCTTTGTCGCAAAGTATAAAGGCGTAAAAACAATTATGCTTAGAAATGGAGGAATTTTAGGAGGAATCTATCGAACAAGTTATTTTGTATTAACTGAAGTGGATAATAACGAGTATGTCTTTGTTGATGCTTATGGAGGAAAACAGATTATGTGGGTAAAAATCTCCTTTACTAAGGATACCATGAAGATGTTAACGTATACTAGCAAAATGGGATTAAAATCTCCAAGCAAGCACATTGAATTTGAAGGGAAAAGGGAACATCAGGATTTGGCAAAAGATGCAGCTGCTAAATATAATTTTCCAAGTAAAGAGGTAGTGAAAAAGTTTCCAACAGGAATGCCTTTACAGGATTGGGGAGAAGCTTATCCTATCGTTACATCTGCTAGTTATATGATGGAAAACGAAAACTTTGATTACGCTTTATTGGGTGAAATGGCTGGAGATCCTATACAAATTTCGGATATAAAAAACATCGCATCTTTACAGCTAAAATTTAAAAGAAAAGACCTTAGTGCTGATAAAAATATTCAGGTGTATTTATCTAGAGTTCCGTTGACAAATAAGGATGGTTCGTTCAAATCTGCTTATGGGTATATTGAACAAACTGTTATGGATGAAGTACTCCTTTTCCCTGAAATTGATTATAGAGATCAGGAGTTCACTCTTACATATCTGCACCAAGGTAAATGTTATATCACTTTTGTGGTAGATAACAACGAAGATATGGTACCAAGCTCTGGAGACTATTATAGTGTGAGTAAAGAATTAAATCTTTCAGGCGCTTCTGTATTAAAAGTAAATAACATCACTAAAACTATCCAATAACATGCAACCCAATCATTTTATTTTTGCTGACTTATCGACGTATAATCCCAATAAGTCAATGGAATTCTATGCCTCTATTTTCAACTGGAAATTCAAAAACGAATATGATTACCAAACTGCCTATTTAGGGAACCAGCCTGTGATAGGGTTATATGAAACACCAGAGAAGTTTAAACAATTAAAGATGCCTCATTTTTGGATGTCTTATATCCAAGTAAATGATGTTGAAAAGACGGTATCTTTAGCTAGAACGTTAGGAGGAATTATTGAACTAGAACAAGAGTTGGATTATTTTGGTAAAGTGGCCTTAATTCGGGATCCACAGGGAGCAGGTTTTACAGTTTATGAAGGAAATTATTTAGTGAATACTCGGACTAAGGCTAAAGAAAATACATTGGTATGGAATGATTTGCATGTCTCAGATGCGAAAAAAGTTCTTCCTTTTTATCAAGGTATTTTTAATTGGCAACTTCATAAAATTAGTGATGATACTTACCATATTTTTGATGATAAGGAAAGACATATTGCTGATATATTGGAAGTACCCAACTTCTACAAAGGGAAGTACGAGTATTGGGTATGTACTTTTGGGGTAAGAAGTCTGTCTAAAGTGAAACAACAGGTATTAGATCAAGGGGGAACAATAATCCACACCGAAGATCATAGAGTATTAGTAAGTGATGATTCAGGCGAAGCTTTTTTCTATTTGAAAGAGGTGTAGATCTATAATAATCGTGTTTTTTTCTTTCATACAATTGGAAATGTGTTTTAGTTTAAGGTTTCTTTTCTTTCTTAACAATACACAATATTCTATTTAATGTTAACCCACTATTTTTATTATTGTCTATTAATTAAGTTGTTATAGGCTTCATAACAATTTTGTCAATAATTAAACAAATAGATATTATTTATTAAAATATTCGTATTGCATTAATAATATCAATTTATTTAATTGAGAATACTATTGTCTAAACTTATACTAATATTTGATATAGTATTGCTTTATTTTACCCTACATGGATAATTCTTTTATTATCTAATTGAGCAATACTATTTATTACCTTATGGAAATTAAACAAATTACCCTAGAAAATGAGAATGTAAATACAATGAGTGACATTAATCAAAAAGATGTCATTGTACATAGTTGTACTTTACAAAGCCTTTTGAATTGTAGAAGTAAGCCTTTAATAATAAACGGTTATTCATTAAATGGTCAACTTACTATTCCTGAATATCAAAGACCATATGTATGGAAGGAAAAACAGCTTAATAAGTTACTACAGGATTTTATTGATTATCAGAAAAATGAAGATGTAAATAAGCCTTTTTATTACCTAGGAAGTATTATTTTACATCATGATAAAGCTTCCGAGCAACTTAATATAATAGATGGGCAGCAAAGAATTACGACTTCATTATTAATACAGAAATTAGTCTCACAGAATTTTAAAAGTAATATTCAATATTCTTCAGGAATAAGTATTGATAATATTAAAAGAAACTTATCCTACTTAAAAGCTATTAAGAATAGTGATATTTTTGAATTTAAAGAGTATCCACAATTATTAGAAAGTATCGATTTTAATCAAGTTAATGTTACTTTAATTATTACTTCGACAGAAGATCTTGCATATACATTTTTTGAAACTCAAAATACAGGAGGTGTTCGACTTTCGGGTAGTGATATTATTAAAGCACATCATCTAAGAGCATTACCAACAAATAAGTTAGTTAATTATCAAGCTAAAAGATGGGAATCTATAGATACTAGTAGAGTTGATAAAATTATAGAACTTCTTACTAAAGTTAGGTTTTGGGATAATAGAAAATGGAGAACCTATCCATTCTACAGGGATAAAAAAGGAATAAAAGAGACACTAATTGATGAGTTTACCATAAATACCTCAAAAAATAACGAAGATGTATCTTATTATTATAGTGCTGTCAAAAATGATTTAGGTAGAAGTTTCCAATTGCATGAAAGTGAATATAAACAATTAAAACAGCCACTTTCAGATGGAAATAATTCATTGGATTTCATTATCGATTATGTTAGACTTTACCAGAAGTTGTTTTTGGATACAACAGATCATCGAATACCTGATGAGTTCTATGACTTTAGAGATAAGGTACTTCATGGAATTCATGGTACCCTGTTTTTAAAAGAATTATTTGAAATAGCAGTAATATGTTATGTGAGTAGATTTGGATATTATAGAATTTTTGAGGCATCATTATGGTTATATCGAGCCATTTATTCAAAAAGAGTATCAAGTAATAGAAATGTTAGAGAAGATAGTATTTATAAGTTTGTATTTGATAATCAATTTATTGATAACATTATAGAAGTTTTTACCCCAGATGAATTATTCCTTTTTTTAAAGAAGTTTACTTACAATTTTAATAAAGAAAATACAGGGAAAAATCAGTCGAAAGCCAAGCACATTCATACATTAAGAAACTATTTCGATCAGAAAATTAATAATATCGATTATTACTCTGAAAATCATAGAGATTTTGATAAACATTTAATTGAAGGAATAATTGATAAAATCAATAAGCAATAAAAATGAGCAACGAAAAAATATTTAATACCCAAGTTGTAAGTCTATCTGATTTAAGAGATTATACATTTGTAATTCCTACTTATCAAAGACCTTACGTATGGCAAGATGAACAAATAAAAAAGTTATTAGATGATTTTTATTTATCATTAATAAATAATGAATCAGTCTATTATGTAAGTACTATTTTAACTAAGGAAGAAAGTAATGTAGCAGAGTTAATTGATGGTCAACAACGTTTTACGTCTTTATGGTTAATTGCATTTTCATTTCAATCATTGGGTATCAAAACACAATTAACTGATTTCATCATGAAAGGAGATCAATTAAAACTCAATTTTGAAATTAGAGATGAAGTAAAAGATTACCTAGAGTTTCTTATTGACCGTAAAGTGGATAGTAGACATAAGAATCAAGAGCATATTGATAGCCAACCTTATTTAAAAAATATTGCAAGACGACTAGTTTTTATTAAAAGTTATCTAGAACAGAAGTTAAAGCAAGAGAATAAACAAAAGCTAATTGAATTTGGAGATTTTATTTACAATAAGGTATTCTTGGTTAAAAATAAAACACCTTTGTCGACAGATCTAAATAAACTCTTTTCTACAATAAATAGTGCTGGTGTTCAATTAGAACAAACTGATATAATTAAAGCAAATTTATTAAAGCGATTAGATGATAAAGTACTTTATAGTAAGATTTGGGAATCATGTGAAAATATGAATGATTTCTTTGAAAGAAATGTAAGAAGATCTTTTCCTACTTCGAACTGGGAAGAACTTGTGAATTTTGAGAACTATATGAGCTTTAATAAAGATATTTTTAAGTATGAAATTGATACTGTTGATTCCCAATCAGTATCAATTTTTACTATTGAAGATTTACAGGAGGTTGAAATATACAATATTGAACAAAGTAATAATGTTGATGAGAAGAAAAGAACATCAGAAGAGGTGTATTGTAGATCAATAATTAATTTTGGACAATTGTTATTACATACTTACCGGATCTATTTATTTCGAAATAACAAAGAAGACTTTACTCAGACTTTTCATATTTCTAACATAATAGAAATTTTCAAAGAACTAGAGCAATCACCAACTGAAGAAATAAAAAGTTTTTTTTTACTTCTTTGGGATGTAAGATATATGTTTGACAAGTATATCATTAAATGGTTATCTGATAGTAATACGAAGCAAGAAACCCTTGAAATTGTGAATATAAACCTAAATAGTGAAGGGTATTATACTAGAACTAAGTACGAAAAATCTAATGCATTAATGCTTCAAAGTGTATTGTATTTTACAGGTGATTACCTTAGACAGTATTGGTTAACTAGTTATCTCTATTACCTATTAGAAAAACATGATAACTTACCAGGAAATAGTGAAGTGCATTCCAAGAGTTTAGAATCAATGGATAATATTCTTTCACTAAACGATGATTTGACAGATAAGGAGTTGACTAGAAAATTGATGTCAGATACAGAAATTAATTTAAATGTTAATTTAGAAGTAGAGCTTAAAAAAGCAAAAGGAACCGGATTTAAACATTATTGGTTTCAAAAGTTAGAGTATGTCTTATGGAAAAATTGGGATAAAAATAACGACCATAAATTCTATAACTTCCGTATTTCTTCTAAAAACTCAGTAGAACATATTTATCCTCAGAATCCTGAAAATAGATTAGAGCATCCTATTATTTCTGATATTATTCTGCATGGGTTTGGTAATTTAACTTTATTGAGTGTTGCTCAAAATTCAGAGTACAGTAATAAATCCGTTAGTGTCAAAAAGTCGATTTTCAAAGAAAAGAGTGAACAATACGACTCTTTAAAATCATTTCATATTTTTAGTTATGATGAATGGAATGAAGCTTCTATAAAAGACCATGAAGAAAAAATGATAAGATTATTATCGGATCATTATCAAAATAAATAATAAAAACTCCCCATACCCTTTATATTTTACATAAAAGGGAAGGGGAGTTATTCAACTTTATTCCATGGGAAATGAACCTAAATTACAATGGCAGTAATGCTTTGTTTGGGTAGTGTGATTTTCTTCGTTTCTCCTTGAAGGTGGATTCTAAAAGTAGAATCATTGTTGTCTGTATTCTGTATTAAAATTTTGATATTTCCGTCTTTGTCTTTTACCGTAATCATTGGCTTTTGACTATTCGAAGCTATACGAACATCTCCTGGCTTGATAAAATGACTGATGATATACATCGCATTATAGTCCGGATTGTATTGTATCGTCTTTTTTTCTCGATCGATATTTATTAGTGAGTTTTGTGGCCATTCCCAACCACTCTCAGTTGTTTCGTTGAGAATCATATTCCAATAGCAAAAATTACTTACACCACTATTGATATATTGGGCAACTTCCTCTAAACGATGCTTTGCTTCATCTGTACTATTTTTACCATTATAACAATGTCCTTCGGTATGAAACATCTTAAGCTGTGGTTTCATCTTAATGGCATCTGTGATGATAAAGGGAGAAGTATATTGAATACCCACACCTTCAAATTGGTCTACTTTTTCTAAAGTCAAAAGCTCAATTAAATCTAACTTTTCTGCCGTTCTAAAAGTACCAGCGTACACCTTAGTCGATATTTTTTCTTTCTTAAATAAAGGTAGAATATGGTCTGTAGTAAGCTCTAGCATTTGTGATGGAGACATCACACAACTAGGGTATTTTGTATTGGCATCATTTTCATTCTGCACACACATTCTATCAATAAAGATCCCTTCATTTTGATATTCCTGTAAGTACTTTGCAAAGTATCTGGCGTAAGCTTCATAGATTTTTTTATCTGCTTTTAGTGCGTTTTCTTGTTCTGTTAAGCCAGTAATAGAATTATTGATTTTCATCCATGCAGGAGGACTCCAAGGGGAAGCAAATAGGGTTAAATTAGGGTTGATTTTGAAAGCAGCTTTGAGATAAGGTAGAACATATTTCTGATCTCTTTCGATAGAAAATTCCTTCATTTTATAATCACCGTCCTTATTGGAGTAGCTATAAGCATCTAAACCAAAATCACTAGAGCCAATTGCGGTACGGCAAAAAGTAAATCCTGCTTTATCAGAAGCAAAAAGCTGATCGATCACAACGTCTTGTTGCGTTTTGCTTAAGCTTAGTAATGCTTCTCCCCCAATTTCATTAAAAGCCCCACCAATACCTTCTATCACTTGATATTCAATTTCGGGGTATAAAGTAATTTCATGTCCCCATTTTACCTTTTGATCTTTTACTTCAACCGCTAATTCTTTTAGAGGTGATGCCTCACCTTTCTCTAGAGTAACATACTGAACTTTTAATTGAGAAAGGTCCTGAGCGAATACAAAGTTTGATGCTAATAAGAAACTAATTAGAAGGAGACGTAAATAATTCATTTTGATCTTTCATTGATATTTTGTGAATGATCCTCGAATGTATTTAAAAAGTGAAAACTGAATGGGGAAATAATTTTTTATCAATTAGTAGGAAGAATTTCTCCCCATATTTTCATAGGATTTCTTTCAATCCAAGGTTTATCACACCTTTTGATAAGATACTTTATGAAAGATGAAAAATGTGTTGATTCTATCCGTTCAATAAGTTTATTTTTGTGAAGGACTATATTAAAATAAACTTCATTCCATACTAAAGTGAAATTATTACAACTTACAATAATTCTGATCCCCTTTATGATTCTTACCTCATGTGGTTCTTCACAATCACAACAAGAGAAAACAGACTATATTTCTAGAGGATTAGAGATTAAAGACTTCGATTTAAAGCAAGCATCCGAAGGAAAGAAATTTGCTCTTTTAATAGGAGAAGATAGTTTTGAAAATTTCCAAGATTTAAAGAACCCGTATAATGATGCATTTACCATAGGTAAGTTGTTAGAAGATAAATACGCCTATTCTGTTGAAATTTATCATGACTTAAAGTTCGAAGAAATAGCAGAAAAGGTAATTAGTTTTCAAGACAAACTAGGACCCAATGATCGTTTTATCTTCTATTTGGCAGGGCATGGAATTTTTGATGAAAAGGTATTTGGTGATGGCTTTATAGTGGCATCTGATTCAAAAACTTTGGAAGAAGATAAGAGTCGCTCAACTTTTATTGCTTATTCAAAAATGAGGAATATCCTAGACAACCTACCTGCAAAACATGTTCTTGTGATATTGGATGTCTGTTTTGGCGCCGCTTTTAATGAAGATTTTGGAAAGTATAGAAATATATATGAACCTAAAAAGTCTCAAGAGTATATTCAAGAAAAGCTGTCAATAACAACTAGAAAAGTAATTACTTCTGGAGGTCTTGAAGTCGTACCTGATGGATATTCCGGACATCATTCCCCTTTCGCTTCGTCACTAATAGCCTATTTAAATGATAACAGTTTACCGTATGTCAGTAGTTTGAATTTATATACTACTTTAGTAAAAGAGGTATCAGGTGCTACTCCTAACATTGATAACTTTGGGAAAAATAAAAAGGGAAGCGATTTTATAATTGGTACACATATCAACTCTAATTTAACCGATCAATCTGAGAAGACTCATTCTTCAAGTTTAGAAAGAACACTAAGTGATGAAGTGTACGATATCTTATATGAAAGATATGCTTTGATTGAAACTTTAGTAGGTAGTTACGAAAGTTTTGAAAAGAGTAAGAAAACAGCAATGGACCTTGAGCAATTGGAGGCCAATAAGCTACATTATTGGAAAGAGTTACAAGAATGGAATCGCAAACATTCTTCTTTTGGTAGAAGGTTGAAAAGACAAACGGATACTTTACAATACGATAAGTATGTTGACTTGAAGCAAGAGTTTAAAGAGTTAGCACAAGATATTAAAGCAACACATGATGCTTTAGAATCAAAAGATCCAGAAAAAATTTCTTCTGTCCGAACTTATGCGGATATCATTAAAGACTTGGAAGTAATGGGGTTTGATTTAGATAAATACGCGGACACTATTGGTGGGAGTAAATAACTGAATTAGTGGTTAAATGTTGAATTATGAACCTGAAACATCAAAGGAATCTTTTCGAACTAGTCAACTTACTATCAAAAGAGGGTAGAAGGTACAATAGAAGAGAACTATGTAGAATTTTATCAATAGATAAACGTACACTGATCAATTATAAGAACGAGCTATTATCAGACTTTCACATTGAAGTAATTATCCATCCGAAGGATTACACTTATTCGATTTCTAAAGAGACTATGTTGGATAGTGATCTTTTTGGATGGATGGCTAGAGGTATCGAAAGTACAGTATTATCTAAGGCAGATAATAAGAAGTTTCTTTTGTTAGATTCCTCCAATGATGATAAAAGTAATAATGTTCAATTTCTTCCTTTACTACTAGAAAGTTTACATCAATCCAAAGGTATTAGGTTTAAGTATCAAAAATTTAATTCTAATGAGAATAAAGAGGTAGAACTATTACCGTATTACATTAAACAGTATCAGCAGCGGTGGTATATTATAGGAGTAAAAAATGATCGATTAAACGAAAAAAATATTCGATGTTATGGATTAGACCGTATGGTGGGCTTAACCTTACAAGAGGATTCATTTAAGAGAAAACCAGAAATTGAGGCAGAGATGATCTATTTATATGAAAATGCCATTGGTGTTTTCTCAAATGGTGATATTGAAACCGTTATACTTTCCTTCTCCAATAAAAAAGCTCCATATATCAAGAAAGTTCCATTACATCATTCCCAACAATTACTCCCTAAAAAAGACAATCCAAACTGGACTAATTTTCAATACCAATTAAGAATCAATGAAGATCTGATATATAGAATTCTTTATTACGGAAAAGAAGTGAAAGTGATTGAACCCGACATTTTAAAAACTCAAATAAAACAGCACTTAGAAGACTCTTTGAAAAATTATTAAGGTGTGAAATATATTTTCGTACCCTTGGAAATACCTTTGTATTGTTGATAAATTAAGAAACTATCATTTATCAAATGAATTGATAGTGAGTAGAGTATCAAAAAGTAACTCTTCTTAATTTGCTACAATTAATAATTGTAAATCTTAGAATATTATCAATGTATAAAACATTGTAAATCAATTAATTAAAAATGAAACAGCTGTTTATTTTGTTACTTAAATTCTATTTAAGGTAACAATGTAACTTATTTCATAGATTTACGATTAACAAATTATTATCATCGTCAACTATTAAAAATCAATTAAAGTTATGCCTGTCTTTACAGCTACATTAAAACACTCTGGAACTACCAATGGAGTGAGATACGAAAAAGGAATGTCTGTACAAGTGGTCACTCAAACCACTTCCAATCCACTTACTGTTAATGGTGGAAAACCTGTCATTGACGCATTTATGCGTATGTATGGAATTGATATTAAAAAAGCTGGGTTGGTGAGCTCGGCATATGTGGAGGTTAGATAAAACATATTAAACTAATAAATCATGTCTAAAGAAATCATTAAAGCAATACAAGATACTGCACTAAAATGTTCAATTGATAATGTCTATTTTACTCGTAGAAGTCTTCAAGTTTATTTTAAAGAAGAATATAATATTACTGTATGTGATGACTTATCATTAAATCATTTAGTTCAAGACGCTTATTATGCATCAAAACATAGTCAAGCTTTACAAGATAAAATTGAAAATGCGTTCCTAGATAATTCTGAACGAAAATCGCTTTACAGCCCGTCACTAATAAATATTCAGCCAAAACATTTAGTAGAAAATAATACAGAAGAAATTGCTGAATTAATAAAACAACAAGTTGAAATCGTTAATGAGCTTTATATCTTATCAAAAGATTTGGGGCTAGACGAAGAGTTTAACAAACTAGCTAACAACTTACAAAAAAATGTAAAGTCAGGTGACTTTTTAGATAGTATTACAGGAGGTAAAAAAGTGAAGACAGCTTTTGCTACAGCCGAAAATGTATATAACACATATCAGACGTTAATCTTTAAATATGACGATAAAAAAGATCAATTAAATCGCATTATTAAAGATTATGAGACAATTCGTGATCAACTGAAAATGTATAGAGAAGATATCGTTGAGCATATAATTGATATTTTTGGAGATAAAATAAAAGATACAGACCCTCATTTATTTGATTATTCATCTCTATCATTTTTGGAAACAAGTAATTATATTAAAAAAATCGACTTGTTTTTTGATGATATCTCCAATAGCTGTAAAACTTTTATGGCACAACATTATCAGAAACTAACTTCTGAAATAGGAACATCAATTAAAAGCAATGCTAAGGCTTCATTGAATAAATTAGGTAATAAACGAAACCTAAAAAAAGGAGATGTAAAAGGAGAACTTATTGGCGCAGGGGTGAATATCGCTGTTGATGCCGTAACTAGTATTGTACAAGGTAGGCAAGAAGCAAAAGAGAAAGCTATTGCAATCGAAAGAGATACTGACAAAATGAGGAATTCTTTTGCTAAGGATCGACTAGAAATTGAGCAAGATATTATCCGTTTACAGGAAATTTCATTTCATGTAGGAGATGTATTCCTTCCTCAAACATTAAAGTTTCAGAAGGAAATGGTATCAATTCTTAATCATGGATTATTAAAGAACATTGAAGTACTAAAACAGGACGTTGACTATAAGAATATTTCTGAAAAAAGAACTAGAACAGTACAAGAAATCAGGTCTGCTGAGCTTCACATAAAAGATATCAAGGAAAATATTGATGCAGCAATGCCTATTCTTCGTCAATCAAAAGAAAATAAAGATAAATTCTATCCTTTTTATCAACAATGTGTAGACAATGAACCTAGTAAACCATCTTTACTGATCAATATTTTATCATTAGGAATTGCAAGTTTTACTCATAAAACATTATACGAGCAATGGTGGAGTTATTCTGAACAGCATTATGAAACATATAATCAACTAACTCTTGATGTACAAAAAGAGGAAGATTATATATCAGCTCAAAATGATATTATCACACAGAAAAAACAATTTATTCTTGAGAAAAAAATAGAAGCTGAAAAGTACTCCTATGAACTTCGACAAATAATTCAAAAAAATGAACAGAGGGAAATATTAGCGAAGAATCTTACAACAACAATTCAATTGGTTAAAGCCTCTAAAATTTTATTAGAAGCTGAATTAGATGATCATTTAATTGATGCTTCACGTATCCAAAATGAATTTGATTCAATAGAAAATATTGAAATAGAAGAAAGTCATATAAACGAAATAGCAACTCCTAGCTCTACTTTATCATTACAAGTTGGTCACTTAAAAGCTGATATGACTGAAGAACAAGCTGAAGCTTTTGATGCTCTTCAAATAAAAATAAAAGATAGAGCAAATGATAAAATACAAGCAGTTATCAGCAAACAGAAAGGAGTAGCAAAACTAAAGTTGGCTGAAAAAATAAAGGAAAACTGGAGCTCAATAGAAAATGTAATGTTAAAGCAATATTCTATTATGTTGCAGAGTCAACAACTTACCCAGCAGCAAGAAAAAACAGATGAACTAATAGTACGATACGATAATGAACTTAATGTGTTCATACAAGAATCTCAAAAGCGTATTGAAGTTATGCAAGAGGGGATAAATGCAATCGAAAATAGTGAACTTTCTGAAATGGATAAGCAAATAAAACTAGCTGAGCTTATCTCTGGACAAGAATTAAATCTTGACTTAAATTCCTTAGAAAGCCAAATAAATGAAATGTTAGAAAAAACAACATCTGACAGTACATTAATATTGTAACATAAAATATACACGACAATGAAAACACTTATTAAAATAATAATATCCATTTTTTGTTTGCCTTTCATTTCAGTTTGGAAAATAAAAAATACTGTGAGAGAGAGAAATGAAATGTTATTGAACAATGAATTACCTACTAAACAAAGTAGTGATTCCATCAATAAATATTATGCTGCTATATTACCTCTTTTAATAGTAGGAGTTCTATTCTATGACAAATATGAGATTCCTGTTTATGCCATCATACCATTTTTATTAGTTAGCGGTATTTACTTGATGACTTCTCTTAACTGGCAAAATGGTATAAAACAGATAGAAGAACAAAGAAAAAAAGATGAATCTTGGTTCTAATAAAATAAAAAAAGAAGATGAATAAGAGTAAATTTCTCACTAAACTATTGTTGTATTTCCCAATAACAGGAGTACTAGGAATGCATAATTTATATTTGATGCGGTTAGGACCTACTTTTGTTCAGCTTTTCGCTTGGGGCTTAACATTAGCATCCATGCCATCAAATGGTGGAGATAGTCCATTCTTACTATTACCTCTCGGATTATGGGTTCGGGATATTTTTAGGATCAATAAAATATTTAAAAAAGTAGAAGAGCAAAATGAAAAGGACTTGGCATACTTGATTGATTTATTTGATCAAGGAAAGCTTACTGAAGCATTAAAGTTTTTAACTAAAAAAGGTAGAACACAGATTTTAATTAAAGAACTAATCAAAAGGGGGCATGGAAATGTATTAGTGAAACATTTCGCTGATACAGAAAAAGATAAACGTAGTCTTGAAAAGAAAATTAAAAATGGAGACACCGAATCTTTAGCCATTTTCCTAAGTGCATATTATCTTAAATCAAGAGTGGAAAGAGTCTTTTAAATTAAAAATTATTTCAGCCGGTCTAATCTAATTTAGATCGGCTTATTAAAATGCAAAAATCTCTGAACTTGAACAAAATAAGGCAATAAGATCAACAATGAAACTCCTTACCCTCCTCCCACTACTCCTCACCTCCTGCCTCAACATCTCAGACATTCAAAAAATTAATTCTGAAGTTGAACTTTTAAAAGGGCATGAAATAGTAGAGCAATTATTAGATTGTAATGATGGTGATGTAGAACAACTTGCTAGAATATTTTCTACTTCAGTACCGGTGATTCAACGGATACAAAACGAAGAATCTGAATTGACATTTTCGGCTGATCAGCAGTGGAAAGATGTACTTAAGAAAGTGACAATTGAGGGGAGTGGAGTTTTCTACGATTTAGACCCTTATTACGAATCACGGACAAGGAAAGTACTTTATTATATCTATAAATTTTGGTGGATTTACCCTTTTTTATACCTAATTCCTCTTCTCTTTTTTAAAGAGTTTTTTACCCTAAATTTATTTGTGGGTTCTGTATTAAAGGATATAATTTTAATGATAATACTGTTATCTCTCAATTGGGTATTTCCTTATGTGTCTCCTATTGATTTACAATCAAAGACTCATGATTTGAAAGTAGAACTCCTCCTTAAGAGATAGAAAGAAATACTAATTCCAAAGTTGATTCACTTCAGCAAGATTTAAAGCCCAGTGCTGATCATATACCTGGTCAGCATTTTCTTTTTCATTAGCAATTTCTTGTTGATGTACTTCGGCTTTTAACTCTAGGAGTTCTCCTATTTTTATTTTGGATTCTAGTCTTTTGATTAAAGCTTTTACAGCATATAGAGACATATTATGTACCACTTGTCCACCGAATTCTAACTCCAGCCATAAAACTTCTTTCTTTTCGATATCCAATACACCAAAGAGCAATCCTTTTGTAAGATTGTTATCATTGATCTTTACTTGTTGTTGTACATGTGCAGGGTGATAGGCCACTCCACTTTTAGTTACTTTCATTGGGTGTTTGGCATCCATCCAACCTACCATTAAGTTGAGAGATAGATTACCAGAGGAATAACTGTTACAAGTAAAATAAACGTATTTCGCTTTTAATTGCTGAAGAGTTGGAATATCTATTTCTATATATTCTGCCGTTCCAATTTGATCTGGAATATAAATTATATCACCGCTATGTTTACACCCATCAATCACCATGTTTCCATAGTTGCAGTATTCTTGCTTATTAGGGTAGACTACCACACAACTTAAATCCATATCCAAATGCTGAGCAGGTAGCCCTTCGCCCCATTGCATAAATAAACGAATGGTATCTCCTTTCAGAGGTAGCTTAACTCCTGAAGGCATATAGTTGTTATCCTGAATTGTTTGACTTCTATCTCCAATAGAAATAGGTACATTATACAACTGCGGGTCAATGTAAATGGATTTCGCTTCTCCTACTTTTTGTTGTGATAAATGTTTTTTGATGAGCTGTAAGGTAAATGCTTTTATTTTCTGAATGATCTCCTCTCTTTCTACTTTTGTTAGTTGATGAATATTTTTATTCTTCATGATATGTATATGCTTTCCTCCTAATGGTTTCACTAATCGATCCCCAGTAGGACTGAAATAGTATTCAGCATACATACTTAAGGTCATGATTAAGCGCATAGGAATTTTAGAAGTAACCTCCTCAAAATGTTTGAGTGTATCATCTACTCCAAATCGAAAAATTAGAGCAAATAAGGATCTTGAAAAATAGCCTGGGTTTGCTTTTAATAGCTCAAAAGCTTCTGCTCTTTTTTTGTACTTTATGAAATGGTTCAATTTACCTCTCCACACATCATAGTTACTGTTATAAAATGTATCTAATAATTGAGATAACTGACCAAAATCTCTATGATTGCTCCATTCTGTTAGCCGCAATGCTCTAATCACTCTGACCCACATATTTCTGTTGGGATGCATTTCTTCACATTGCTTCTCGATACTCATTGGTAATTCATTGATCCATTGGGCGTATTTTCTACATTCACCTCTAGAAAAATGTAATTTTATTTTGTCTTTCTGAACCTGAACCAACTTCTCATTGATAGTTGTCCGAATATGCCATACTTGAGCATTCTCAAAATTTCTTACAATAATCGTTTTGGGTTTGATGATCTGTAAATAGCCTGTTTTTTTATACCATAAATACCTGAGAATATCATTTGGCGATTGTAGTAATGCTTTTAGTTTATCATGTTCTTTTTTCATGATTAAATAATCGATGACTAAAGCTTTATTTTCTTTTGTGATAAACTTTAGTTTTTTCGGTAACCCAAAATGAATTAATAATGTCTTCAGACTTTCTATTTGTGTCGCATCCAAAGGGTTTTTGGATTGTAAAAGACTTAAAAAGTGCTTTTCTAAATCACCTTCAGCCCACAATTCAAGTCTTCTAAAACCTATCGCATCAGACTGTTCAAGTACTAACTTTTCAAACTGAAAAGGAGTGCCACATACAGGACAGCCATTGTATTTTTCTAGCTTAAAAGTACCATCAGGTATCCTATGGCCACACGCAAATTGAGTACCTTTTTTCTCACCTAACAGGTTAGAAAGCCAGACTAAAATTAATTGCTTATTTCTATCTTTAATTTCCTCAGGGATATCCCATTGTCGAATCAATGGAGTCCAATTCGCTTGCAATCGATGTATCTTTTTAAATACACTATAGATTTTACCCAATTCTTTTGCAGGTATGTCGTTTAAAGCATCAAAAAGTTCTTTGGAAAAGGTATAACCAATGTTTTGAAGTGTTTTTAATAAAAATAAGGTATTGGTATTAATGGAAGGGGAATTGGAAGATGTAAGTATAGAATTAGATAGTACAATAGCATTATTACGAATGGCAACTTTCTGTAAATCTCTATTCATTAATTGGTAGATATTAGGTAAGGGTAAGAATAAAAAGAGATAGGTGGGATTCGAACCCATCTTCAACCACTTTCTAGGAAAGCGGGAAATCGAAAAATAGAAATTATTTCACGATGCGCTTAGACTCTCGCTCTATCTCTTGTAAGGCAATTGATATTGGTCCGATATTACAATTATTATGTAGTAACCAACACTTGGCCTGTTATTGATGAATAAAGGTAACGATGTTTTATTTTAAAATAAATAAAATACGACTTTTTAATATTCTTTTAACAGCAATAAAAAAAGGCTTCAACAAACTGTTGAAACCCTTAAACATTCTACTATAAATTATATTTTTGAGGATATTATTTCGCGATATAGATATCATCGGGATTAATATCCATTTTTTCTTTATCGATAGGCATTGTGATTGTTACTTCATATTTAGCATCATATTCGTATGCTTCTCTAGTACAATCTTTTAGCTCTACACCATACTCATTTAATAATGGAATGTATGCCTCAGATGCTGCAACTTCTGCATAATTTGCAAATTCAGGTTTACTAATAACATTAATCGTCATCACACCTCTTTTTGCGTTATATGAATAAGAGTAGATCACATCTGTAGTATTATCTTTATTAATATCTTGAACGACTGATTCAGATAAAAATGCTCTTCTTTCTTTTACATATTGTAATTTGCCAACTTCTGTTTCGATAGATTGGGCTTGAATTGAAAATAATGTAGCGAAGAATAATACTGATGTGACAATGAAATTTTTCATGGCTTATGTTTTTTGTAGTTTGATTTAATTTATTCAACGACAATCAGTTATATATAGCTATTTCTATTAATATTGATTAAGTAAACGAATGATAATTCCCCGAACTATTTATGAATTTTTATAGATAAAAAAGCCACACCTAGTAAGGTATGGCCAATAAAATCTTTAGGAGAGGTATTAAAAGTTATTTCACTTTTTTGTTGATGTTTATGACTTGGTAAGGACTTGAGATATAGGTACTATATTTTTGTCCTTCGATATTTAATTCTTTTTCAAAGTTGGCATAGAAGTCTACTGTTGTCCCTTTTTGGGGAAGCTTAATCTTAGTTGACCAAGTTCCGTCTGATTGTTGTGATAACATTTGAGCATTTTCCAATGGAAATAACTCTTTAATGTATCCCGTTGTGGAAGAAAATGGTCTGTTGAACATCCAAAATATTTGAACTGACTTCGCTACTTCTCCTGGAGCTATTGTAAAGGATATTTCTAAATATTTCTCCTGTTGATAGGTAGAGACAGAAGGGCGAGATAAAAAACTTTCTTGACTACCTAAGAAATGTTTCAAGATAAATGCATTTAAATTTTGTTGGTTGTTATCTGGTTGATGATCAAAGGGAATTTTATGACCATGTCCTGAATTTCTTTGTAAATAAACTGGGATATTTTGGCAATCCTTATCTACGAGAGGAATATCATAGCAAACAAAATCATGAGTTCCAGGGTGAAACAAAAGTTCAACTTTTCTCTGATTTAATTGATCCATATTTTCTGCAATAAATACCTCTTTGTAGTATTGTTGTGCAAGTTGTTCTAACTCTTTCCAAGTATGCCCTGCCGCAAGAGATTTCTCAATAAATGAAGGACCATAAAAACCACCTAAAAACCGATTCGACTTCTTGATTTGATGTTTCTCTAAATATTGTTCGTTTTCTTTTTCAGCCTTTTCAAATAAAGTTTTATCTCTCATTCGAATACCGGAGGTAGCATATGGAGAAACTCCTGCATGAACAGCAGTGATACGTTTGTCATGAATAACCGCAATAGAAGGGGAGGCTCCATTTTTAGAACCACCAGATATCAACACTTTTCCCTGTTCAAAATATTCTGTTTCATTATAAGCTGCAGTAATGGCTCTCATAAGTTGAGCGGGCCACCCGAAGTATTGTACAGTACTCTTGGGATCAAGTGTAGTAAAATAGTGTTGATCTATACGTTGTTCTAATGGTTTGTTATTCCAAGTAGATAATTTTTGTAATACAGTATGGACAATACCTACGTTATTTTTGATTAGTTCAATATCTGTAGGACGCTTAATGAGTGCATCTTTATGTATTTCGGGTAAACGGTGTCCACCAGTTAAATGAAAACCTTTGGCTTTCCCATTGGCAGGTACAATAAATCGTACAGGAACTCTAAAGACTTCTCCTTTATAAAATTCACCGACATGTATTTCTATCAATTTTTGTTGGGTAGGAATTTTTCCTTCTACTAAATGCCAGTCTTCTATAATACGGGTATCTAATGTGGAGGGATCTAGAATGGCCTCCATGTCAAATAGTTTACTGTTTGAGAATTGCCCGTAGGCAGTATTAAAAAATATAAGTAGTAAGAATAAAATTGTTGTAGTCTTCATGATAGTTTTTCCATAGAATAATAAAGTATGTAATATAGAATATTTAAGGGAAGAACCGTATTCTATATTACATACTTATTTTTCATAGGTTATTCAGACTGTTAACTGTCAAAAAAAGGTTGTTTTAACCATCTTTTGCCAGTAGCCTTCTTAACGGCATTAGCAAATGCAGGACTAGAAGGAGGCATACCTGGTTCACCTAAACCTGTTGGTGCTTCATTACTATCTACGAAGAAAGTCTCCACTATTGGAGTATCCATCATTCTAATCAATTTATAGGTATCGAAGTTTTGTGATTGAGCAACACCATTTTTTATTGCCATATCACCATACATCGCGTGGCCGATTCCATCTATAATGGCACCTTCGATTTGGTTTTTCGCCCCTGATGTATTGATTACAATACCACAATCTACTGCTGCATATACCTTCTTAGCCACAGGTTTGTCGCCTTTAATTTCGATCTCACATACTTCTGCCACATAACTATTATGACTAAAGTAGCATGAAAAACCTTGAGAAATACCAGGTTTTGGTTTTCCCCAGTTTGACTTTTCTTTTACGAGTTGGATTGTATTCTGCATTCTCTCAGGATCGTAAGGAATCTTATCTTTTCCTTTTGCCTGTTCCAGTAATTCCATACGAAGGTCTATAGGATCTTTCTTTAGAGTAAGAGCTAAGTCATCCATAAAACACTCTGTAGCAAATCCTAAGAAGTTTGTGATAGGAGCTCTCCACCATAGAGTAGTTACATCAGCATCAACACTTTCAGATTCTGCTTTATAGTTCTCTATTGCACCAAATGGGAAGTACTTTGGTAATACCCATGACATTCCTCTATTGTTGACAATCGCTTCTTTAATATGGTAGCCTGTAACTTTACCATTTTTAATCGCTGCCTCAACTTTATATTTTACTTTTGGTCTATATTGACCAACACTCATATCATCTTCTCGTTGGTACATTAACTTTATAGGAGCCTTGGCTAAAGAAGAAACCATGGCAGTATCCTCAACAAAGTCAGTACTTAAACGCCTACCAAAGCCACCGCCCATACGAGTCATGTCCACACTAACGTCTTCTACTTCTTTGTTGAACATCTTTGCTACTGTTTTTGCAGAGCTTTCAGGAACTTGTGTAGGTCCAACTAAACGAATTTTCTCTCCTGTAACATCAGCAAAGAAATTCATCGGTTCCATTGTATTGTGTGGCAAGAAAGGAGCTTCATAAGTTCTTTCAAGTAGTTGGTCGGCTTTCGCCCTTGCCGATGCATAATTCCCCGTTTTAGAACGTACATCTAGCTTAGATTTTTTGAGAATTGCATCCATCTTTTTATCAAAAACATCTGTGTCTTGAGAAGATTGGAGGTTATCCCATTTGATATCAAGTTTGGATTTACCTTGGAAAACGGCCCAGGTATTTTTTCCAACGACAGCAATTTTGTTGTCAAAAGAAAAAATTTGTTCTACTCCTTGTACCTTCTTGGCTTCTGTATCATCAAAAGATTTTAGTGTAGCTCCAAAAGGAGGTCTAGCAATTGCGGCGTATTTCATTCCTTCCTCTCTATAGTCTACGCCATATAATGGCTGCCCTTTCAGGATAGGTTTGATATCTACATTTTTAACAGCTGTACCAATAAGTTTAAAATCTTTGGCATCCTTTAGTGGTGCATTTTCAGGTACAGGAAGCTTCACTGCTGCTTCTAGTACTTCACCATACTTAAATTTATCACCATTGGCGTTTGTGATCACACCTTGTTCTGCTTTGCATGTTGAAACGTCCACTTTCCACTGCTGAGCAGCAGCAGTTAATAACATCATTTTAACACTAGCTCCTGCATTTCTTAAAGTAGGAAAAGTTTGTCGTATTGATTGACTACCACCAGCTACCTGACGGTTAAAATCTTTACTTAATGGAGCTTGTTTTACGGTTACATTCTCCCAAGCAACATCCAACTCTTCAGCTACAATCATAGGCATTGCAGTTTTTACACCTTGACCGATTTCAGGGTTGGGAGAGTAGATAATCACATGGCCCGTATTGGCCATTTCGATAAAAGCATTGAAGTGTTGGAAATCCAGGTCTTCGATAGAAGTTGGCATTTTCGATTCTGCCTCACTAGTGCAGCCAACGCCAATTAGTAACCCTCCACTTGCCAGAAGAGAGAGTTTTAGGAAGTTTCTTCTGTTAATAGATTTACTCATGATTATTTAGACATTTTTTGGGCTGCAGTAGCAACTGCTTTTTCAATTCGATTATAAGAAGCACAACGGCAAATGTTACCATTCATGGCCATTCTAATTTCTTCAGAGGAAGGGTTAGGATTCTTCTTTAGTAATGCAGAAGCTGTCATCATCTGACCTCCTTGACAATACCCACATTGCGGTACATCTATTTCTTCCCATGCTTCTTGAACAGGATGATCACCATTTTCAGATAAACCTTCAATTGTGGTAATTTCTTTGTCTTCGGCCATAATAACCATCGTCTGACAGCTACGTTGTGCTACTCCGTCAATATGAACTGTACAAGCTCCACATTGACCGATGCCACAACCAAATTTTGTTCCTACTAATCCGAGTTCGTCTCGAAGCACCCATAATAATGGAGTGCCATCATCAACATCTAATTTGTAGTTTTTCTTGTTAATGTTCAGAGTAACTTCCATAATTCTTAAGCAAACTGCTTTATCGTATATTTAATAATTCCGTATAATTCTCTTCAGTATCCACATCAAAGAAAAGTTGTTCTGATGCTACAATATGAATACTATCTTTATTTTCTCTTATGATATTTTTTGCTCCTTCATCTCCAGTCAATTGTAATAACTGAGGAAATACCGACCGATCAAAAATAGCAGGTACTCCTTTTATATCTTGAAATTGACTGATGATAATATTTGCCTGATTACTGACCTTCCATAATGCTTCAAGGTGTGATTTAGAAACCAAAGGCATATCTGCTAAAACAACCATTATTTTTTGTACTTCAGGTAGCTTTTGGATGATTTGGTTGATCCCAAAAGAAATACTGGAACCTAATCCGTTTTGCCAATTTTTGTGATGTAGAGGTTGAGCGGCTGATGAATCAATCACAACATGAACCTGATCTTGGTATGCACCTGTTACTACAAATGTATGGGTGGTTGTTTTAATGACTTTGTTGATACAATGCTCCAATAATGTATAGTCATTCCATAGTAATAATTGTTTTGGGCGTTGTAATCGTTTACTACCTCCGGCTGCTAATATGAGTGTAGCTTTACACATGGGCAGGTATTTTAGTAGAGATAGACATTGGTTGTTTATTTCTACAAACGGCAAGAATTTCTGCCATAATAGAAATACTGATTTCTTGAGGTGTAATAGCACCAATATCTAATCCGCATGGACTATGAATCTTATCAACAAATTCAACATCAATTGTTGGTAAGTACTCAAAAAGTTGGTTGATTAATTTTTCTTTTCTCCTTTTTGCACCTAAAACACCAAGATATGCGAAGGGTTTTGTGGATAACTTGAGTAAATACTTCAAATCTTTCACAAAACTGTGTGTCATAATCACAATGGCGGTTTGTTGATCTGTGGATAACTTTTCGATTTCATCTTCATTTAATCGAATCAACTCTTGTGCACCAGGAAAATCACTAACATCATGTTGACCATGAACACTATCAATAATGGTTACATTCCAACCTGTAATCGAAGCATATTGACAGAGTGTTTTACTATCATGTTCGGTACCAAAAATATAGAGTTGAAATTCCGGCGATAATGTCTGAGAAAACTGTTGATAGTCTTCTGGATTAATCACAAAAGTAGGAGAGAATGTAGCTCCAAGATCAGTTGAAAACTGAGTGTAACTTTTTCCTTCTAGATGATTTTCATTGGAGTAATAACTTACCGTATGGAGTGAGAGACGTTTTTGAAGTATCAGGTTAAAATCCATCAAACTCTTTTTATCCACATAGAAGGGTTCAATTAATATTTGAAGTACTCCTTCGCAGCCTAAACGAAAACGACCGTCGTATTCCATCATTTTCGCTTGTGATGTTTCAAAGACAGTTTTCGCTTGCTTTTTAATCTCGTTCTCCACACATCCACCACTAACAGCACCAATCATTTTTCCGTTTTCAAGCAAAAGCATACGTACACCAGGCTTACGATATGAAGAGCCATTGAGTGCAACGACAGAAACCAATACACATTTGATTTGCTGAAGCTGTGCTTGATATGAAGTGTAGACGATGTCCTTTAGTTCATGTAACATTTAAATATGGTAAGTTGGGTGAGGTCGAATGTATTTAATGAAATGATTGACATTCCGCTGCTGTTGTTGTATCAAAAGTAGAAATAATACTACAGAGTTGGAATTTAGAATGATAATTAGTTCGACAAGTCGATAAATTTGACTCATTTTTAGTTAATTTCAGTTATGAATGCTCAGAATAACTCCTACTCAAAAACTCAAAAGTGGACACTTATAGTGACTATCATTGCTTCTAGTTTGGCTTTTATTGATGCTACTGCTTTGAATGTTGCCCTGCCAGCGATCCAGAAAGACTTAGGAATGACTGGTACTCAATTACTTTGGGTGATTAATGGGTATATGCTTTTCTTGTCTTCACTGTTAATGGTCGGAGGGGCTTTAGGAGATTTATATGGACGAAATAAGATATTTCAGATAGGGTTGGTCATCTTTGCTTTAGCTTCTTTGTCTTGTGGTTTTGCCGTAAACCCAATGCATTTATTACTGTCTAGAGCAGTGCAAGGAATAGGAGGAGCATTATTGACACCAGGAAGTTTATCGATTTTAAGCGCACAGTTTGATGAAGACAACCGAGGTAGAGCATTTGGTCTATGGTCGATGTTTAGTGCACTAACTAGTATCTTAGGACCAATCTTAGGTGGTTGGTTAGCTGAAATAGGGTGGTGGCGAGCGATCTTTTTCTTGAACACTCCTTTTGCTGTATTTATCCTATTAGTAATGAACTCAAGGATTCCTGAGAGTAGGAATTCTCATGCAGAGAAATTGGATATTTATGGGGCCATTTTAGTGACCTTAGGATTAGCGGGAATTACTTATGGGTTTACAGAGTCCTCAAATTATGGCATTTTTGATCCAATGGTTCTTACATCGGTAACACTTGGAGTAATTGCTATGATTGGCTTTATTTTTTTAGAGAAACACAGTACCCATCCGATGATGCCATTGTCGTTATTTTCGTCAACGGTGTTTTCAGTGACCAATATTATTACTTTTCTGATCTATGCCGCTATGGGAGGAGCCTTGTTTTTCGTTCCTCTTAATCTGATTCAAATTCAAGGATATTCGGGTATTGAGGCAGGGCTTTCTCTACTTCCTGTAATATTATGTATTGCGATTATCTCGCCATCAATGGGGAAAATTGTAGATAGATATGGTTTTAGAAATTCATTACTAATTGCTCCTATCATTACAGCATTGGGGTTTGCTGCGTTTGTATTAGCAGGAAAAACAGCAGGGCCTTCCGCTTATTTTTCAACTTATTTTGTTCCTTTTTTGCTGGTAGGTATCGGAATGGGAATTATTACAGCTCCACTTACTACTGCAGTTATGGGGGCTGTCGATGAGAAACATGTTGGTGTGGCGTCTGGAATTAATAATACAATTGCTAGAGCAGCCAATGTTTTGGCAGTAGCTTTTATGGGATCTTGGGGGCTAATTGCCTTTAAATCGAAAGTAAGTGATCAACTAAAAGATTCAGATCTTCATCAAGGACTAAAAGATAGGGTGCTTAGTGAGGCGTCTAATTTTACAGCAGCCAAAGCACCAGAATTTTTACAGCAATCGTTACAGCTTCAAATACAAGATATTTATCAACGTGCATTTTTATATTCATTTGATGAGGTGATGATAATTGCTTCCGTAATTACAGTTTTATCGACAGTAGCAACTTTGGTGGTTTATAGCAAAATAAAGTAAGAGGAAGAGTGGTGTAAAAACACCCCTCTTTTTATGATTGAACTACTGGGACTGAATTGTCATTTTTAGCTTCTTCTAATTGTGTATATAAGTAATATGAAGAAGTGATTAATAGGAATCCAACTAATGCTGCATAGTATTCATTATCATGAATATTAATATGAGCTCCAATGGCTAGCAAAGTATTGAATGTAAATCCTGCATAGGCCCATTCTGTAAGTTTCTTAGATAAATTTGCCCAAATAGCTACTAAGCCTAAAACCTTTGCTACAGCTAATGGATAGATGATAAATGTAGGAAAACCTAGTTTTACAAAAGCAGGTGCTGCTACTTCATCGTACTGGAAAATGTACATTGACGCACTCATAAGCATTAGTGCAGTGAAAAGTCCAGTGATGATGCGAAAGAGTAGTTTCTTATTCATAATATTTAATTTACTGGGGCATATTTTCCATGGAAAATATATTGATAAAAAAATGTTTTTCTGTTTTGATGACTCAAATGTATGTAAAATATTTTACATGGAAAATAATTATATGGAAAATTTTATTATTTTTGATCCTAAATGAAAGAATTACTTACTTTCGCATAGAAATAAGAGCATATGAAAACCATCGACGAAATAATAAAAACAAAATTTAAAGACGATAGACACCGTTTTATAGCCAATATGATGTATACGAGCAATTGGTTACAAAATAGTTTTGTAGATTTTTTAAAACCGTATGCATTGTCTCCTCAACAATTCAATATTCTTAGAATATTAAGAGGTGCAAAAGAGAAATGGGTAACAATGAACGATATCAAAGAGTTGATGATTGAAAAAGCCCCAAATGCAACGCGCCTTTCCGATAAATTACTAGACAAAGGTTTGGTAGATAGAAAAAGAGCAGACCATGACCGTAGGGTGGTGTATTTATCAATTACTCCTGCAGGATTGGACCTATTGGCCGAAATTGATAAAGAAGAAAGTCATTTAGACAAATCGAACTTTGATAATATCACTGAAGAGGAAGCAAAAATTTGTAGCCATATTATTGATAAACTGAGAAACTCAGAATAATCAAAGCCAATTCATGTAATTCTTTTCTACTATTTTGAACGTATTCGATACGCTATTTTAAGTTAACTATAGCATATCAATTTTTTAGATATTCAGATGTGTCTTTTTCTAAAGTTTTGATACATCTAATAAAAAGAGTTTGACTTCAAAATAGATAAGATGATGAATTTAGATCAAAAACTTTCGGAATTGCCATTAATCAAAACAGACAAAACATTACAAAAATCTTTATATGGCAGAGATGACCTTACCACCATGTGGGTTGCGGATATGGATTTTCAAGCAGATCCGTCGATCCAACGAGCATTAACAGAGCGTATTCAAAATGCTGGATTTGGTTATGAGATCTTATCCTCTTCATTTAAAGAAGCTCAAAAAGCATATTACCAAAAGCAATATCATATAGATCTTAATCAAGAAGAGGTTTTATATAGTCCATCTATTCCTACAAGTATTTCGGTGATTATAGATCAACTGACCAAAGAAGGAGATGGAGTGATTATTCAGACACCTGTATTTTTTGAATTCAAGCAAATTCTAAAGAAGCAGAAGCGAAATGCAGTGAGTAATCCTTTATTATATCAAGAAGGGCAATATCTGATCAATTTTGAAGACCTGGAAGAGAAAGCAAGCGATCCCAATAACAAAGTGCTCATCTTTACTAATCCTCATAACCCTGTAGGGAGAGTATGGACTGAAGGTGAAATTAAAAAGGTAATAGACATTTGTAAAAGAAATAATGTACTGATCATTTCAGATGAGATACATAAGGACATCATATTGTTTGATCATCATTTTACCTCATTATTAAAATACAAAGAGGATTACGATAAAATTGTGATTGTGACTTCTGAAGGAAAAACATTCAACTTTGGAGGGATTTCAGATTCCATGGCTATTATTCCAAATGAGGAAATCAGGTTTACCATCCAAAAACAGTTTGATATACTTCATTTCGGTCGACCTAATGCATTGTCTCAAGTGGCTGTTGAAGCGGCGTATAGAAACTCCAAAAATTGGTTAGCCTCGTTAAAGTCAGCGATTGAAGAGAATTACTTATTGGTAAAAGAAACTTTAGTAAGTAATCAATCAAAAATTAAAGTCACACCTTTAGAGGGAACATATCTACTATGGTTAGATTTTAGCAAATTATTTGATCATCCCAATACAATGTTTACAACAGTGACGAATCAGACTCAATTGGCTTTGAATGCTGGAAAATGGTTTGGTAGAGAAGGTGCATTATTTATGCGTATGAATATTGCTACTAGCAGAGAAAAGGTACAAGATGCCATCTCAAGATTAATCGAAATGGAGAAGTCTTTATCTTAATTATTAAGAATTATTGATTGAATACTCCCAAAATACTCATTGATTAAATGTGTCTTTTTGCTTCAACCACAGACTATATGGGTGAATAAAGAAGTGAAAAGTTATGAAAAAAGATCTTACTACAGGCCCCGTTAAAGATAGTATTGTTGGCTTAGTGATACCCATTGTATCATCTTCTCTGTTACTGTTTGCCTATAATTTCGCAGATATTTTATGGGTAGGTCAGCTGGGAAGCGATGCCATAGCCGCGGTAGGTACAATGGCCATTTTTCTGTCTTTTTGTTGGGCTATTATCTCAGTTTTCTTATTTGGGAGTAATATTATTGTATCTCTATCCATCGGAAAACAGAATAACAAACAAGCCCAAGAACTGGCTCAACAGGCATTTATTGGAGTGGTCGGATTAACTGCCATCATTCAAATTCTAATCTTCTGGCAGCATGAGAATATTATTTCCTTTTTTCAATTAAATAATCCTGTTGTAGAGAAAATGGCCAAAGCTTACCTTATTTGGTCAGGTGTTGAAATGATATTCTCATTTATGATTCAACAAATGACGAGCGTAAGCAATGCCAGAGGAGATGCCAAGACACCATTGAAAATTAACCTAATTGGGGTGGGACTAAATATTATTTTAGATCCCATTTTTATGTTTGGATTTGACTTAGGTGTTGAAGGAGCGGCGATTGCTACTTTTATCTCAAGGTTTATAGCGTTTGTTCTTTTTTGGAGAAGATCAAGTGTAGAGTTTTATGGCTGTAAATGTGTGTGGATATTTAATCTGAAAGACTATATCAATGTATTGAAGATTGGTTTTCCTCCTTCGATTCAAAGAGTGATGTTTACGTTGGTTGGAATTTTTATGGCAAGAATTGTTGCTCATTGGGGGGCTGAAGCCATTGCTGCACAAAAAATTGGATTACAAATAGAATCGATGACCTTCATGTTGGTCAATGGTTTATCTGGAGCAATGTTGTCTTTCACAGGACAAAACTTTGGTGCTCAAAAATTTGAACGTATTCAGAAAGGGTATATTTCTACAGTTCAGTTTGGGAGTATATTTGGTGTAGTTATGGGTGCTGTATTTTTCTTATTTCCTGAATTCTTTGTAAAGTGGTTTTTAAGCGATCCGAAAGCTGTGAATATTGCTGTGAGTTATTTACAAATTATCGGAATTTCTCAATTTCTGATGTGTATTGAGATGATTACTACTGGAGTAGTAAATGGTTTAGGCAAAACAGAAATTCCTGCTGCCATTAATGTGGTATTTACTGTAATTCGAGTTCCTATGGCTTACTTATTTGCCTATACTTTGGATTTTGGAATCAACGGTGTTTGGCTATCTATAGCAATTAGCACTTTTTTGAGAGCGATTGCCATCACCATTGCTTATGTCCTGATCAAGAAAAAAATATTTATTTCCGAAAAAAAATCATTACAAACGGTGTCTTTTTAGATAGTATTAATACTACAATAGTGAATATAATATCAATAAAATTTATTTATCATGGACACTAAAATATTAAGTTATATCCGTCAAAATTTCGTAGGAGAATTATTACATGCAAGACATTTAATTGACCCTTTAGCCTTAGCCAATGAAGATCAAGAATTACTTTTAAACGGTGAAATTAAAGACCTTTTAAATATAGTTGTAGAGAATGGACAAGGCGCAAAGTTAAATTTATCAGAGAAAAGTATTAAAGAATTGAATAGGGCTTTCTCTACTTTGAGAGCCAATCAACCATCATGTGCTTGTGGGTAAAGATAGAATAGATGAATTAGTAAAAAGCCTTCGTTTTTTAAGTGAAACGAAGGCTTTTTGATTTAGTAGACTTTTGCAATATCGGCGAGATAACCTTTACGAAGTTCATCAGAACCCATGGCAACATTTCCATAGAAATGAATGTCTGTATCTACACCACAGAATCCAAGTACACCATCATCAAAAACTCTCTTCAATGCTTTGTGCATATCTGTTTGTTGATAATATTCGTCTGGAGAACCATGGCAGACAAAAACCTTAGCAGATTTTCCTTTTAATTTTTGGTCAACACCTGTTTCCGTATATTCGAAAGCAAAACCGCTGGCATATACTCTATCGATATAACCTTTCATCATCGCAGGCATTTGTCCCCACCATAATGGAAATACCAGGCTAAAATGATCCGCCCAAGTAATTAATTCTTGTTGGGCTTTCACATCTGAAGGAGTATCACCTCCCATAAACATTCCCTGTATATCTGGAAATTGCATTACAGGATCAAATCCAATAGAGTACAAATCAACCACTTTTACTTCGTTGCCTGCTGCAGTGCTGCTTTTTTCTATTTCATCGACAATGGCTTTAGTAAAACTCTCAGGGTTAAGGTGAGAATAAACGATTAAGTGTTTCAAGATGATATGTGTTTAAGTGATTAGCATATAAAAACTACGTTACATCAACACTGCAAACACTTTTTTTCGTTCCTTTATGAGGATAATTCTTCTAAAAGTTCAGTGTTTTCTTTCTTCTGAATAGGTTGATATTTTTTAGGCCACCATAACTTCCAATCGAAAGTAAGTTGAAACCCTCCTAAAATATTTTCTTGAATAGGTGGTATATCCAAAGTTTGTGATGGTAAACCTTCAATATTTTTTACTTGGATATTAACGGCAGCACCTTGAACACTTTTATCAATAACTTCATATCTAGCTGTCCAAAAAGTGGTTTCATTATTAATAATAGCTCTTGTATGCCATAGTTCACTAAGCTGTTTGCAGTAGGGAAAATCATCAATGGTTCCTACTTCACCAGTTGGGGTAGTAGTCATGGTTATTGCTTCAATATTTTCTCGAAAAACCTTATGACTAAGATATTTCATCTTCGAAAAATGCTGTATTTCTGAGGTACCCATAAATTTTCCAATCACTTTATTGAGGTGCCACATTACCTGTCCTCCAAAGACAATCAATAAACTATCAACATATAATATTGGAGAGGTTTGGTAATTAACAGAGGGATTGTCTTTAAAGTGAACAAAGGGAATCAATGGAATCATCTCTTTGTACTTCACTTTAAAAAATGAGAAAAAGATATGTATAACCTGTTCATTGAACATATAAATTACCGGATGGTCGTCTCCAGAAGTATAGTTTTGTGATGTGAAATCTATAGCATCAGGGAGAAGTTTCCTCAGAATTTGTTTTGGAAGAGAAGTTGCCGCGAGAATAGCATCGCAATGTCCCCAAAGACTTGCTTTGTTCATAGTTACAATAGCTTGTTAATTTTGATCTATCTTTATTAAGATGAAGATATTAAAACTTAATAATTATGTATTGTTTTAAGTAATATAATTTATATTTCTTTTTATTACCTTAGTGCATTAGCTATACTATTAAATGCTATATTTTTTAGATCAACTATTGTAAACTCACTTTTTAAAGTAACTTTCTTTCAATCTTACGACTTATGTATTTTGTAAACTATTTTCTAGATTGGTACTTCAATGCTATTGATAATCTAGGCTACTCTCATCTTGTTCTTAATCTTTTTTTGGCAGGCTATTTAAGTTGGGTCACAGCCTACGTTTTTATTATTAAAGGTATTTACAAGAACAAAATCAATGAAATGCCACTCTTGGTGGGTCCCGCAAATCTTGTTTGGGAATTTATCTGGGGATATATATTCACCCCCGAATTAGGTGATGTTTTTATCTTAGGAATAAAAGTTTGGTTTATTCTCGACCTGATCATTAATGTTACGATGCTGAAATATGGGTACAAACAGTTTCCATTGGATAGCCTGAGAAAGAACTTTCGTTGGACATACTTGGTATCATTAGTCTCATGGTTCTTTATTGTTTATTCTTTTGGTAAAGTAAATGATGACAATCCGTTAGGGATTACTTCTGCTTTAATGATTAATGTAGTGATGTCGGGCTTGTATATACATCAAATGCTTTTTAATCTAAATCTTAGAGGAAAAGGATTTTCATTTGTTGTAGCAGTTTTAAAGTGTATGGGAACATCGATTATTGTACTCGCTGCCTTTTTCCAATGGCCTGATGCCTATTTCTTACTCACTTTAGGAATCATATCCTTTGCTTTAGATATAGCATATATCATCCTTTTCAAAAACATTCAAACGAACTCAGACCAAGAACAATTATGGGAAAACCAAGAAGAATTGCAGTACTCGGTGGAGGCTTAAGTGCTATGACAACCGTTTACACATTAATGCAAGAACCCAATTGGAAAGAGAAGTATGATATTACTATTTACCAGTTAGGTTGGAGAATTGGTGGTAAAGGAGCAAGTGGAGTAAATCCTGAGGCAGGGTATAGAATTGAAGAACATGGCCTACACCTGTGGATGGGGTTTTATGAAAACGCTTTCCGTCTTATCAAGGATGTTTATAAAGGTTTGAATAGAGATAAAAGTGCTCCATTGTCTTCATTTGATAAAGTCTTTAGTCAACAGGATTATTTTATTTTTACAGAACAGGTAAAAGATAAATGGGTGGATTGGAAAGTACCCTTCCCTAAATTACCTGGAAAAGTGGGAGATGGAGAACTCCCTTCTGTCGAAAACGTTATCGCATCTATCTCTGATTTTGTGATAGACCTTTTTATCGAATGGTTAGAAGGCTACTTACTAGAAAATCAGAATAAGAAATGGACACAGAAAGTCATTGATCAACTTTTAAAAGTAGTGTTTTGGAAAGAGACTAGAGTCACTGCTTCGAAGAAAGATTTTATTAGTAAGCTGCGACAACGACTGAGTCGATTGGATGATGATATTATAGATAATGTTAGAAAGAATTTTATCAAAACGATTGATAGTAAGGAACTACAATATCGTCGAGAAGAAGAAATTGATTACGTTTTCAAACACTGGGATAAATTAAAAAACTTTATCTGGAAAAACATAGGTAAAGCTACTCAACAGAATGATGTAGGACGAAGAGCTTGGATGGCTATCGATTTGGGTTTATCCTTGTTAAAAGGAATGGTCAAAGATCAGGTGATCACAATTAATAATGATGAATTACGCTTCGATTTTGAGGTAATTAATGATATTGATTATGGTGAATGGCTTGTAAAGCATGGTGCAGATAGAACATTAACGGTAGGTTCTCCTATCGTTAGAAGTATGTACGACGGTCCCTTCTCTTTTCTAAAAGGTAACCCTGATGAACCCAATGTTGAAGCAGGAACCATTCTTAATATTTTCTTAAGGTTACTATTTACCTGCAAAGAAAGTGTGGTTTGGAGAATGAATGCAGGAATGGGAGATGTTATTTTCTCTCCATTTTATGAGGATTTGGTACAGAAGAAAAAAGATATATTTAAGTTTTTCCATGCGGTAAGAGATGTCTCTTTATCTGATGATAAGACCTCTATTGAACGAATAGTTTTAGGTAGACAAGTGACATTAAAAACGGATGAATATTCACCTTTGGTCAAGGTTAAAGGATTAGATTGTTGGCCAAGTCGTCCACTTTATGATCAGATAGTAGACGAAGAAGCGGAGGAGCTAAAGGAAAAAAATATTCATTTAGAATCTTGTTGGACAGAATGGGAAGATAGAGAAACCATCATCTTAAAAAAGGGTGAAGATTTTGACGATGTTATCTTTGGGTTTTCTGTAGGAACGGTTCCACATGTAGCAAAAGAGTTGTTAGACCACAGTGAAAAATGGTCGAAAATGATAGAGAGTATCAAAACTGTACAAACTCAAGCTTATCAATATTGGTTTAATCAATCTTCAGAGGAATTGGGCATCGAAGAGGATAAATTACAGTCAGCTTATGTAGAGCCTGTAGATACTTTTTGTGCGATGAATCAAGTCTTAGACAAAGAGGATTGGCCAACATCTCATGATCCCAAATATGTTGCTTACTCTTGTGGTGTATTTTCAGATGCAGAACATATTCCATCCTTTGATGACCATGATTTTCCAAGAAGAGAAAAATTAAGAGGATTAGAAAATTGTCGAGAATATATTGAAAAACACTTATCTCACTTAATTCCTTCATTATATGATGACGAGGGCAATTTTAATTGGGATGCTTTAGTGGATTTACAAGATCGAGTAGGGGAAGAACGTATGCATTCTATTTATACGAGAGTAAATATAGACCCTTCTGAAAGGTATGTTTTATCTGCGGTGAATTCTTCGAAATATAGAATCAAGACTAACGATACAGATTTTGACAATTTATTCGTTACCGGAGATTGGATTCAGAATGGGATGAATGCAGGCTTTGTAGAAGGTGCGGTTACATCTGGTCTACTTACAGCCAAAGCCATATCAGACGAACCTGAAAAGATACCTATCATCACTGATAATTGGTCCATCAAAAAGTTGGAAAAAGACCTTATCAAAAAACGAGAACTTGAAAAAGTAGAATAAGGTAGATAAAAAAAAGAACCTAATCATGACTTTCTATAATAATAGTCATGATTAGGTTTTTATTTATTCTCCGAAATCATTTCCATAACCGGGATCTATGGTTGATGGGGAATTACCATAGCCTGCATCAACATTATAATTGGGGTTTTCATAACCAGGATCAACAGGTTCTACTTCTGAACTGTCATCACTACATGAAAATAACGTAATAGGGAATAAGATAATTAGCATAAACTTTTTCATAATTTTTTCTTTTGATGTAGTACAAAGGTCATGAAAAACACCGTTGGATGAATTGAACAATTATGCATAAAAGTTGAACCTCGGAATTTTATTTTCAAGTTGTTCTAAATGAAAAAAGAGGCTGAATTACTTCAACCTCTCCTGTATTATTCTTTGATAGCAAAAACTCTAAGCCTTTTGTAGTCAGCATACCAGATACCGTCTTTTAGGAATTGAGCTTTTACATTTTCTTGTACTTCTGATTTTACTTCTTCTTGGATAGCCTCAGGAACTTCTTCAAAGAATGACTTACCAAACATACTTAGCCAATCTTTTACACCTGTTTGTTCATCTGCTAAGGCTGTTGGACGGTCGTAGTGCTCGATACTTTTAATTCGGAACCCTACATCTTCTAAGATCTTTGCGTATTCTGCTACTGAAGGAAAAAACCATACTCTTTTTTGAGCTTGTGTAGTATACCCTCTCTTTAATAAGGAAGCGCGAAGTTGATCGACAATTGTGGCAACATTGTCTTTTCCACCCATTTCTATGACAAAGCGACCTTGAGGTTTTAATGCTTTATACATACATTCAGCTGCTTCTTGAGGCTGTAATACCCAATGTAGTGCAGCGTTTGAAAATACAGCATCAAACGATTCATCAAATGAAAAGTTGCTGGCATCTTTTACATAGAAGTCGATATCAGGATGTCTTTCTTTTGCATCCTCTATCATACTTTCAGAGTAATCGAATCCGACAACATGTTGTGCTTTTTCTTTGATTTCAGCCGTAAGTTGCCCCGAACCACAACCTACATCTAAAATGCTTTCATGTGGTTGAGGTGCTAATAATTCTAATAATGAGCTACCATAAGCATAGACGAATGCATGCTTATCATTGTAAAGTTGAGCGTTCCAGTTCATTTATATTTGGGTTTAGTGATGAACTGAAGGTAGTAAGTTAAGGGTGTTTTAAATAATTAACCTTTTCAATAATTACTATTTCAAAATAGGACTCGAACAACTAATCTTGAATATTAGATTTGGCTTAGAATTTCCTCAGTATCTAGCATAAGCATCGACATTTGACAACCAGTTCTTAATTGATCAAATTCTTGGTAGTCAAGACAGTAATTAATTTTCTTATCGTCTGTTTTTAATATGATTTTTGGACTCTCTCCTTCAAAATCATAAGCGTTTTCATCAAACTTTACAATTGATAGCTTATGAGTGTACTTCTTGAACTCTTTTACTGTAAAATTCATTAGAATGTTATTCAGTTGTAGACCAATTCTTTTACAGTCAATACATTGGCTAATCATTAAATCCTCGTCGTAGTATAAGTCTTTTGTTCTGCACATATCTGTTATTATTTTTATTTAGATCAAATATAAATAAGGAAATATTGAATTCATATTTACACCCAAAAATATTTTTACGAAAAAGGAAAAATCGCTTTTCAAACTATAATTCGAAAAGCGATTTAGTGAGTTGCACTATTGTTTAAAACTGATTTGGTACCAATCAATTTTTCTTGTAAAGAACATTGTTAACCCAAGTATTACAGTTAGGCCAACACTTCCCATTAATAGAGCATAATCTACCATTTGTAGGGTAATAAATAAGAAACTGAAGATACCATAGAGGAATGTCATAAGCATTAGGGAGAGTTTCCATTTATGGAAAAGAGTAACCGAGTACAGCGAAATCATGGAAACAATGGCTACAGCAGAGATACCAAAAGCAATATTGAAACTGCTGTGTTCAGAAATCGCGACCAATAAAGTATAGAAAAGACACAAGGCAACTCCCACCATTGCATATTGTAATGGGTGAATCTGTGTTTTATTGACCACTTCTACTAAGAAGAAAATAAGAAATGTAAGTCCGATAGTAAGAATACCATACTTTGCTGACCGTAGTGACTTTTGATAATCATCTGCTTGTATTATTAGATCTACACCAAAATCTGAATGATTAATGTTATTAGAATAATCTACTCCTTTAGTAGTCCACATCTGAGGAAAGTTTCTGTTTAGTTTTAGTACTTTCCAACGGGCAATAAATCCATTTTCTGAAACTTCTCTAAAGTCGGGAAGAAATTCCCCAGTGAAGCTTGGAGCTGTATAAGGAGATTGAAGTTCGACTTCAGTAACGGCTCCTACAGGTAAGAAAGAGAGGTTTTTACTCCCTTGTAAGTCGATTTCAAAATCGAAATGATATTCTTTCTGTTCCTGTGATACTTTTACAGGAATAGTAAAACCACTTGATGCTAATTGAGATAATTTAGTACCTGGGTTAGCTCTTTTATGAACATCATTCCAATTGGCTTTAATTTCTTCCTCAATCCCTTTTAAATCAGAAATACCAACTGTAATAAAAGCTTGGTCTAGTTCTCTTTTTTTTAGCCCCATAAAATTGGGGTATTTCTTTAAATGAAAAATTCCTGAAAGCTTCAATTTAGATCGATAGACAATTGCATCGTAGATACCTCTATGCAAGGTTTCTGATGTAAGGTTTCCATTGATCTTCAGGTGTTCAGGTAAAACATGCCAATATTCTGTATACTCCTGTTTGTTACCTTCTTTATCTGTTTTTACCATGGATAAAGGGATCGTAAGAATCGGACCTTTTATTTGTTGTTGTTCAGCCCATTTAGAAGAAACTTCTCTAGTGACACTATCTTTTAATTCTTCTCTTTCTTCAATGATAGATTGTATCATCACAGAAAGTAAAAGGAGCCATACCATAAGTATCCCAATAATTCCAATTTTTACCATTAAAGAACTTTGCGTCCATTTTTTTTCTTTTTTTACAGGTTTCTGCTGTTGATTTTCCATAATTTCTTTTTTCATAAAGTACTTTGAATTTCAAAGTGAGTAAATAAATTTTTTTAATTTCTGTTTAATAGTAGAGATATCTCTTGTTAGCTTTTGAGTAAACAAAAAGCAGAGAAGGTCTAATAAATAGATAGATAAGTGAAAGAATAATTTCATTTTCGATATCGTTTTTAGGAGACTTTATTATGATGTCTCGATGATTTGATAATAGGTTTTGCTTTGGTTTTGATTGTCTTTTCTTTAGTTATAATGTGATCACTGATATCGTGTTTCGAAGTATAATTAACCTTAGACAATATTGATTCCAAAATAGGTAACATTGTATTCAAATTTTTAGATTTGATGATAAAATTCCAAAGTGGCTCAAATTTTTTCCATCCACCACTATACATAAAGTGCTTTAGTTTGTGTTTGTGGGCATCATGACTCAAACTTCCTTTCAGAATATTAGACCAAGAGTAAAATTCTTTATAGGCCCAATCATAGCCATCTTTTAATTCTTGTGCAGTTAGTTTTTGGGTTTGATATACTACATTTCTAGTATCATATAGGTCCCAATTTTTAGTGATAATTCGACCACTTTTGTCCATATCCTCATATAGTTTTGTTCCTGGGTAAGGCGTTAGTACATGATAAGTAGATGTAGTGATACCATTTTCTACCCCCCAATCAACAGTTCTTTTAAAGACATCCTGGTCATCATCATCCAATCCAAATACGAAGCTTCCATTGATCATGATACCGAGGGAGTGTAAACGGTTAACAGCTTTGATATAATCTTTTTGTAAGTTTTGCTTTTTATTACTTTGCTTTAAGTTTTCTGGGGAAAAGGTTTCAAAGCCGACAAACAGACTTCTTAAGCCAGCATCAGCCGCTTTTTCTATAAGGTTTCCTCTAAGGATTGAATCTACAGTAGCTGCTCCTTGAAACACTCGATTCATTCCTTTCATTCCTTCAAATAGTTCACTGGCAAATTTGGTATTTCCTAAAAGGTGATCATCTAAAAAATAAAGGTGCTTTCCCGGAAGTCTATCTATCTCTGCTAAAGCATCGTCGACTTTTTGGGTATAAAATCCTTTTCCACCTTGGAAGAAGGCATCCTTGTAACAGAAATCACAATGATGTGGACATCCTCTAGTAACGACAATAGAGTTGGGAACTAAATAGCGATTTCTTTTAATCAGATCTCTTCTAATTGGAGGAACACCTACCAATGTTCTTATTGATGATGCATAACGTTTTAGTGGTTTTTTAGCCTTGAAATCTTTTAAGAATTGAGGGAATGTTTCTTCGGCAGGGCCAAGGAAAATAGTATCTGCATGGGGAACAGCCTCTTCTGGTAAGGAAGTTACATGCAATCCGCCGAGTAGAACATAGGCACCTTTGGCTCGATAATGATCTGCAATTTGGTAAGCTCTATAGGCATTGGTAATGTATACCTGAATGATTACTAAATCAGGGTCATCATTAAGATTTAAGGTTTCAACATGTTGATCTTGTAAATCGATCTCATCATCAGGAGAGAGGTATGATGCAAGGGTAGCCAGTCCTAATGGAGGAAAAAGAGAGTATTTGATAGGTCTCCAAAAGGGGCTTTCAGCTTCTGCTAAAGCAGGTAAAATCATTTTAACTTTCATGTGTATTTAAAAGTACTTTGAATTACAAAGTAAGTGGATAAAATTTTTTATTTTAATAGGCTTTCGATGGCCTTGATGTGTTTGGTAAAGGCAGTTTTTCCCTCTTCCGTAGCCGAATATTTAGTATTGGGCTTTCGGTTAAGAAATTCTTTTCGAACGGATACAAACTCGCTTTTTTCAAGAGACTTTAAATGACTGGCAAGGTTTCCATCTGTAACACCCAGTAACTCTTTTAAGGAATTAAAATCTAAGTACTCGTTGACGACAAGAGCAGCCATAATTCCTAAGCGAACTTTATTTTCGAATGCTTTATTTAAGTCGTTTAATAGATTCTTCACTTTTTAGCATTAAAATACATATAGGTACCATAGACAATGTGTAATACACCAAAACCGATGGTCCAAAACCATAAACCATATCCAATAAATTGGGTAGCGAGTAGTCCTAGGATAATCTCAAGTATTCCCATTCCTCTAAGCTCAGATACTGAATATTTACTGGCATTGACTAAAGCAAGTCCATAAAAGATCAGAGTTAGAGGTGCAGCTAAACCTATAAAGCCTTTTTCGACTAAACTTAAAGTAAGAACACCACCTGCCACTAAAGGAATCATCATATTAATAAGCAATCTCTTTGCCTGTAGATCCCATAGTGTTCGACCATTCTTTTTAGCTTCTCTAAAGGTGAAAAATAGAGCAGAACCCAAAGCAGCTAAGAGAGTAACTATTCCAATAACAACTAAAGCATCAATTTTCTTCTGCCCGATAATAGTTCTATTGTAGCCTATATTATAAAGTATATCATAAGCGAAATATGCACCTACTAATGCACAGAAACCAGCACTGATTCCAGAGAGCCCACTTAAGGATAAAAATCGCGAAGAACGATTCATGATATCCTTAATTTCTTTTAGGTCGTTGATGTATTCTTGTTCTTTCATAAAAAAGTACTTTGTAATTCAAAGTAAGTGATAATTTTTATCAGAAACAATTTTTCATAAAAAAACCTCTATTACTAAAATAATAGAGGTTTAAATTGAAATTAAGGTATGTTATATTTTAAATCTGCTAGTAATTATAAAGGAACGTTTCGTACATCTTCTATTGTAGTAATTGGGTTATTATATTTTTTAGTTGATATGATTTTCTTTTAATGTGAGGGATATTAAATAGAATGTGATCAACTGTGTTTGTTATTTTTATTTAGATCAAATATAAATAAGTGATTTTGAAATTAAATTACGAAAATGGAAAAAATTCATTTATTCTTTAATAAAGTCGATTTTAAGCAGTACTTACTAGGCTAAAGTGATGATAATTAGAACTTAGGTACTCAAAAAGTAAAGAACAGTATTTTTAAAGAACAAAAAAGTGGGATACCTCAAATCGAGATATCCCACTTTTTATTAAGGTTTCAGTTAAAAAGTCACCTTAAACTTTCTCTGTATATTCTAATTGTTCTTGAGGAGCTTTTTTCTTTTTATAGTTTCTACCATACCACATAAGAAAGCCTGTAAGAGGTAAGGAAGCTACCACCAAACTGATAAAGAAAACGATGATTTTTCCAGGTAAGCCAAAGATTGTTCCCACATGGATATCATAATTCATTCGTAGTACCAAGTCAGAAAAGTCAGCGTCAGCATATATACCATAAATGCTTTCTGTTGGAACTAGTTCAGCTGTAGCTTGATCATAGAATAGGTAATCAGCATCGTGGTATTGACCTTCTTCATATAATACTTCCACTAATATAGAGGCAGTATCAGCCGCTGGTAAATGAATTTCAATTTCTCTGTAATCGGGAAACTGTTCTTTAGTAATATCAAATACTTTATGAATACTATTATTAGGATCTTCTAATGATAAAGATATTTCAGATGTATTATTGGGGTGTAGGAAATACAAAGACTTTTCTCCTCCAATTGCTTTGTATGTTAGGAAAGTGAACCAACCTAAGCCGATACATACACCTGTAAAGGCAATAAGAAACCCTAAAACTGAACTGTAGAACCCTACAACGCTATGAAGGTCATAATTTTTTCTTTTCCACTTTGTCTTTTCATTCCAGTCGAAAGAGAGGCGTTGCTTTCTTTGTTTTTTAGAACTTGGCCACCATAAAACTATGCCTGATATAATAATCATCAGAAATAATAAGGTACTGTAAGAGGTGATAGGTGTTCCGATATCTTCTGGAAGCCATAAACTTTGATGTCCTTTTAGCATAAAGGCAAAAAATCCAGAGAAGTGATCTGTTACATGTAATACTTCTGCAGTATATGGGTTTAAATATACTGATCTGTAAAATTCATCAGGTGCAGCTTGATAAAAAATCACTTCAATGGCTTGTCCTTCTTGGCCATATGAAATACCATGGATGATATTTTCCGGAAATACTTTTAATGCAGCTTGCTTTGCTTGAATAGGAGATATAAACGGTTGGTCTTGGACCGTAACTTGGGAATAATCGTCTGTTAGATTTTTAAATTCATCATGGAATACCCATGCACAGCCAGTAATAGCTAGAATAAATACAACAAGGCCTGTTGTAAAGCCTAAATACAGGTGTATTTTTCTAAAAGTTTTCTTGAGAGTTTTGTTATTTTTCATTGTGAGAAGTTGAACCAACTCATTATCAGAATGTAAAAAGTAAGTTGGAATGAAGTGATTAGTTTCTGGGAAAAATAAGCCTTATCGTTTGGGTAGTATTTAGTAAATGCGGTATTTTTTTATCGTTTTCGGAAATTTCTCAATTATTTTTTCTCCTTGTAAGATCGTATTGCTCGGTATATAAAGTAGATAAGAATAAAAACATAAAACATTGGAGAGGTAATATCACTTGTGGGAGTATTGGCTCCCCATGTTGTGCTACTGATAGCAATTAAAGTAAACAAACCGAGACAAAGTATTGTAAACACTCCAATGATATTTTTTGTAGTAAATAGTGGGAATTTTTGGATGCGTTTTTTCTCAGTTCTTTTGTAATAGATAAAAAAGCCAGAAATACTAAGGAAGCCTCCAATTAGGCCCATAAGGCAATAAAATACTTTAAGACTAATACCTAAAAAATCTCCAAAATGAAGAGCTTCTTGCATATAGAAAATATGACTTCCTAAACCAGTTTTTCGAATATCTAAAAGGTGTAATGGTGTTAAACTCGCTTTATCTAATACAATAAAGTTAGTTTGTCTTTCATAGGGTAGATATGGGATATCACCAAAAACACTAATACTTCTACTTCCATTGGAAGAAATGTTCATTCTTAGATTTTCTAGCTCCGGAAACTCTTGTTTAACAGTAGTAAGTACCTCTATAAAATCAATTGGAAAATGTATATCCTCTTCTGTTGATATAGGAAATTCTGAAGGCTGAAAAATACCTGGACGTTCACCAATTAATGGTTTTTGAATTTTTGGTTGAAGGCCAAGCCAAGCACCGGTCAAAGCAAGAATTAAATGCATCACAATAGTGGCAATACCTATGAATTTATGTAAGTCTGCCCACTTTTGTCGACTTCTTTTAGTTCTAACTTTTCCGAACTTCTGCTTTTTTGTGAAGTCGAAATATAATGGAATACTGATGACAAGAGAGAGGAACATGCAAATCCCTGCCAATCCAACCCATTGTCTACCGTACCATCCTTCGAATAAACGAACATGTATATTTCTAATAAAAAAGGCGACTGTTTTATACATATCCCTTTCTCCTAAGACTTTACCAGTATAAGGATCAATGAATATTTCTTTGGCTACTTTACTATTATTTTCTTTTGCACTGAAAGAAACTTTCCAAGATCTATCCTTAGCAGGAGCGGGTTCTACTTTATAACTTTTGTGATCAGGGTAATTCTTGAGTACTTTTTGTATATGATAATTGATATCTACCATATCCTCTTTAGGAGACACATAAAACAGATCAGTATTTAGCATATGATCTATTTCAATTTTAAAGACTGCAAGAGCACCTGTAAAACTTAGGATGCAGATAACTAGGCCAGTATATAAACCAAGCCAACTATGCCACATCCAAAGTTTTTTCTTATTCATTTGTCTAGAAAGTGTAGTTTAAGCCAATTGTATAATTTCTTGGAGCACCAGGGAAAACTCTGTCGTAGCTATAACCACCAACGTAGTATGTTTCATCAGTAAGGTTTTTCAGGTTGGCTGATATTCTGAATTTACCAATGTTGTAGTACACCGCCATGTCCCATAGCATATAAGCATCTAACACCAATCCTTCAGTGTTGGTTAATCGATCACCTACATATTGACCTCCAAAGCCAAGGCCTAATCCTTTTAATGTCCCTTGTGAGAAGTCATATTTCGCCCAGAATCCAGCTTGGTTTTTCGGTGCATTTTCTTTTTGTCTACCGATTTCTGCAGGATTGTCAGACTCTGTAATTACCGCATCGTTATAAGCGTAATTCACAGTTAAACTTAAGTTTTTAGTTACCTGACCATTTACTTCAAATTCAAACCCTTTCGATTGTTCTTGTCCTCTTTGGATCAACTTATCAATATCGTTAGGGTCTTGCACTAAGATATTATTGACTGTAATCCAATAAACGGAAGTAGTTGCAGAAAGTCGTCCATCGAAGAAATCTCCTTTAAGACCAGTTTCCCACATATTGGATTTTTTAGGATCAAAAGGTCCTCCATTTTGCTCGGCATTTAAACCGAAGTCTTGTGGTTCAAACCCTTCAGTATATGTACCAAAAGCATTAATTGTTTTAGTGATTTCATAAGTAAGACCAAGTCTCGGTAAAAATGCAGTTTGATCTTTGGCTACCTGTTGTCCATTTTCTACACGAATATCTTTATAGAATTCTTGTCGAACTCCTAATAATACATTCAGTTTTTTGTATTGTAGTTGCTCTTGTAAGTAGATACCTGTTGTATGGTTTTTAGTGTAAGCAGTCGTGCCTTTCTCTATTGTTCTCTTAGGGTCAAAGTCATAATCATTCGGATTACTATTGCCATATTGAGGGTTATCTAAGTCAAAATTCGGGACACCTTGTGCTTCGCCTCTTGCTTGTTTTTCGTATTTATCATACACTTTTGCACTATAATCCATCCCAAACATTAAAGTGTGTTTCACTTTGCCAGTATTGAATTTAGATACAAAGTAATTGGTGATATTATCAGAATTCTCGTATTCATCTCTTTCCACATAACGCATTTCAAGAACGCTTGGCGAAATGTACTTTCCGTTTGTTCTGTGTTCGGCTAAATCAGATTGAGACCTGAACATTAAATATGATGAATTGAATGATAACCAATCATTAATTTTTTGATTCCACGAGAAAGTAATGTAAAGGTTATCATTATTTAAATGGTCACCCGGTTGTGAAGTAGAAAGGTTGATTGGTGTTTCACTTAGGTCTGTACTACCTTCGTAATTAGGTTTACCTCTATCTAAAACAGTATTGTTTTTCATGTAGACCATATCTACGTTAAAACGTGTTTTATCTGAAGGGACAAACGATAAGGAAGGTGCTACATAAAAGGATTCTCCACCACTATTATCTCTAAAGGTATCTGTAGTCTGATAGCCTGTATTGAAACGGTAAAGTAGCTTTTCATTTTTAGTGAGTGGCCCCGTAATATCTACATTTGCTTTATAAGTATTAAAACTACCTCCCGAAATAGAAGCACTCCCTTGAGTAGTCGTTAATGGCTTTTTTGTTACGAAGTTGATTGTACCACCTGGGCTTGCATTGGCAAATAATGCAGAAGCAGGACCTTTAATCACTTCTACTCTTTCATATAAACCAATAATAGGTTGAGTCCAAAAGTTGAAGGCAGTCTTTAACCCATTAACTAATTGACCATCTTGATTTCTATATCCTCTAACGGTGTAATCATTATAGATTGTATATTGACTTACACCGGCTACATTTCTAACAACATCCCCTAAATAATAGGCTTGCTGATCTAGTATAAGTTCCTTAGTTACGGTTGATATTGATTGTGGAACATCTTTTATCAATGTACCCGTTCTAGTCGCACTAAATGTATATTCATTATTGTAGGATTGATCTTCAACACCAAGTATTTCTACTTGTTGAAGTTCTCTAGTATTTTCTTTGAGAATAAAGTGATGTTGAAGCTGGGCATTTTCAGTTACATTGATAGTAACCGATGCTTTTTCATACCCTACAAAATGGGCTACTAATTGATGTTCTCCAACAGGTATATTTTCTAAGGTAAAGGTACCGTCTTCTGCAGTACTTTGACTTATTGTAGTATGCAAAATACCTACACTAACATTTGGTAGGGTATTTCCTTCTGTATCTTTAACTGTACCACTTATATTTTGCTGGGCAAATATAAGTAGGGGGGAAAGTGCTAATAATAGAGTTAACTTAAAATAGGTCATTAGAAATGTAATTTTCTTATTAATGATGCAAATATGTGTATTATTTAGACTAATTATAAACAAAGAACACAATACTTTACTAACAAAACTTAATCGGTGAACCTATTTATTCTCATCAAAACCTAAGAGTATAACACATTCTTTTTCAATTAATATCTATTTGATATTTTGATACTTATCTCAGAGTATTTGTACTCTATCCATTCTTTCTAAGTGTGGGTTACTTTAAAGTAGTAGTGGATATATTTCCCATTATCATCATTTTTATACCCTTTTTCATAAATGATTATATGGACTTACTGTTTAATTTTGAAATATTATTTAAAATTAGTCTAAATAAAAACTACACCATCAAACTACCTACTATGTTTCAAACGATAACAGATAAACCAGCTAAGGAAAAACAAATTGATTTATCATTTCTATTTTCTCAGCATGCAGAAAGTAGATTGAAATATATTCAAGACATTGGAAAAGCGACAGACAAAGTGTTAGGGTTCTTGGAAGAACGAACTAAACCTTTTAGTGGAATACAACCAGATGATCTACAACCATCTTTTGATAAGATAGATTTAAACGATGAACCACTACCGTTGGAAGAGGTATTAGATGAGCTGAAACATCTTTACCTCGACCATGCGGTAGCATTTCATTTACCAAAATATATTGCTCACCTAAATTGTCCTACAGTGATCCCCTCATTGGTAGGAGAGCAAATCTTATCTGCTGTAAACTCCTCGTTAGATACTTGGGATCAAAGTGCCGGAGGGACCTTGATTGAGCAAAAACTGATTCAATGGACAGCAGATCAAATTGGTTTCGAAAATGGAGATGGTGTATTTACCAGTGGAGGTACACAATCTAATTTGATGGCAGCTCTATTAATGAGAGATTCTTTCTCTTATGAGCAATTAGGTTTTGATATCAATAAAAATGGAGTACCGAAAGAAAAGCTGAAAATATTTAGCTCAGAACATAGCCACTTTAGCACAAAAAAAAGTGCAGCAATTTTAGGGTTAGGACAGGATGCAGTAATCAGTATTCCTACGGATGAAGATTTTAAAATGAGAACTGATCTTTTGGAGTCTGCCATATTACAATGTATCTCACAAGGTGACTTTCCTATCGGAGTAGTGGCTACTGCGGGAACGACAGATTATGGAAGTATAGATCCTATTCACCTTATCGGAGACATCGCAGCAAGATACCAAATGTGGTTGCATGTTGATGCAGCTGTTGGTGGTGGCTTACTTCTGTCTGACGAATATAAGTATTTGTTAGATGGTATAGAAAAAGCAGATTCAGTAACGATAGATTATCATAAAACCTTTTTCCAAACGGTAAGCTGTAGTGCATTCGTAGTGAAGAACCCGAATGTGTTATCTCTGATTAGTCACCATGCAGATTATTTAAATCCTAAAGATCAGAAGGCAAATGGCTACCCGAACCAAGTAGATAAGTCGTTACAAACAACCAAAAGATTTGATGCATTAAAATTATGGTTGACTCTAAGAAATATGGGGAAAAGCCAGTTGGGAGCATATTATGATAAAACGATTTCATTGACAAAGATGGCAGCTGAGATGATAGAAGCTCACTCTTCTTTCGTATTGGTAAACCCTCCAAAATTAAATTGTCTTGTATTCAGGTTTGAGAAATCACAACATGAGAATATCGATTGGAATACATTAAATAAAGATATTCGAAAGGCCTTATTTTATAATGGTGAAGCATTGGTTGCCGCCACAAAATATAAGGGAAATAACTACTTGAAATTTACGATTCTGAACCCATCCATGACTTCTGCTGACCTTAAGGAAATTTTAGGATTACTAGAAGGTTTAGGTTTGGAGTTAATCAAAAAATTAGAATATAAACTAGAGAACTAATGGTAGTCGATAAGAAAATATATGATATTATAGGAGTTGGTATTGGTCCTTTTAATTTAGGTTTAGCCTGTCTTACAGATCCTATTGAAGAGTTAGATGTATTATTTCTAGATAAGTCTGAAAGCTTTAATTGGCATCCTGGAATGTTGATGGAATATACAACGCTTCAAATTCCATTCATGGCAGACCTAGTTACTTTAGCAGACCCTACTAGCAAGTATTCCTTTCTAAATTATATCAAGCAGGAAGGAAGAATGTACTCTTTCTATATCAAGGAGAACTTCTTGCTTTTACGTCAGGAGTATAACTACTATTGCCAATGGGTGGTGAGTCAATTAGCAACTTTACAGTTTTCTACTGAAGTGACCACAATAGATTACGATGAGGAATTACAATTGTATAAAGTGATTTCACGACATACTAAAACTGATGTAATGGTGGAGTATTGGGCAAGGAAATTAGTCTTTGGTACAGGAACAACCCCTTATGTTCCTGAAGCGGCACTTCCTATCCAAAATAAAGTAGTTCATACCTCAAAGTTTTTACATAATAAAGAAGAAATACAGCAGCAAAAATCGATTACGGTTTTAGGCAGTGGACAAAGTGCAGCAGAAGTATTTTATGATTTACTCTCAGAAATAGATGTTCATAACTATTCATTGAATTGGGTGACAAGGTCTTCTAGGTTCTTCCCGATGGAGTATGGTAAGCTAACTTTAGAAATGACTTCTCCAGAATATGTTGATTACTTCTATCAGTTAGGAAAACAAAAAAGAAGAGAACTTTTAGAAGAACATAAACACTTGTACAAAGGGATAAATGAGGATCTTATTAATGAGATTTTTGATTTAATCTATAGTAAGAAACTTAATCACCCGGATGTGAATATCTCTCTAAGAACCAACTCAACATTGGTCAACTCTACTGTCGATAACGGTCAAGCAGTGCTTGCATTACATCAAGAAGAAGAGGAGAAATATTATAAGCATACTACAGATGTTGTATTGGCAGCCACTGGATATAAAGCGGTAACTCCTTCTTTTGTTAATGGGTTGAATAAGCATTTACGCTTTGATCAGCAAGGTAATTTTGCAGCTAGAAGAAACTATTCTATTGACCATAAAGGGACAGATGTTTTTGTGCAGAATGCAGAATTACTAACTCATGGTTTTGTTACACCTGACTTAGGAATGGGGGCTTACCGTAATTCATTTATCATTAAAGAGATTACAGGTAAAGAATACTACCCAATTGAGAAGAAAATCGCATTCCAACAATTTGCTGTAGGAGTCGATGAAGAAATCTCACATCCTAATGAAATTTTGAATAACACATTAGAAGAAGTGATGTTATGAAGCTGAAATACTTTTTAATAATAATGACGTTTATTGCTGTTGTCAGCGATACGATGTTACATCCTTTTTATCCACAGTTTTTTATGGATAAATTCTTGGTCGAAAGACCAGAACATGTAGGGTATTATTTAGCAGCTTGTTGTCTGATTATTATGTTGGCATTTCCATTTTGGGCATGGGTCAATAAGAAGTATCATTTGTTTGATATCTTGATTATTACCCAATTGGTAGCCGCTGCATTATGTATCACCATATTTTGGGTCAGCAACATCTTCTTGTTTTGGACAATAGCATTAACCATGATCTTCTTTAAAGGGAGCTACTTATTAATGTACCCTTTTATCATGAAGATTGATGAACAGGAAAACCATACATCATCCATTAGTATCTTATCCGTTATCGTTCACTTGGGAGCTATTTTAGGAGCTTTTTTCGGTGGTGGAATGTTAGACTATGTAGATGCATCGTATGTCTTTTTCATTATGGCAGCAGGTGATCTGATTCAATTTGGTGTTTGTCTTTATCTAAAAAAGATACATGATACATCGACTGAAACAAGTGCAACAAAAGAAGACGAAAAAGAAGAAGAGTCGGCAAGTACTTGGGCTCCTCATGTATTAAAGATTGGTGGAATTACGATGGTGTTGTATTTCAGTACATTTTTAATTCGACCTTTCTTTGTAGAGTATTGGGAGGCAGTAACGCAAACTAATAGTAATCTAATGGGAGGGATGATGTATTCAATTCCTGCTTTTGTTGGAATAATGGCACTTATCTACAATCACTATGTTGCTAAAAAACAAAGTCCAGTAAAAGTTATTCTACCTTCTTTGGTATTAGGTTTTTGTGGTATCCTATTACAGGGATCGGGTTTTAGTTTTAGTATTATCATAGGGCGATTGATGTATGGATGGGCAGTATTTCAACTGTATGTTCAATTTGATGTTATCGCTTTCCAAAAGAGCAAACCGGAAAACTATGCTTCTGATTACAGTAAAATTCACTTACTACAAAACATGGGTGTTTTAATGGCATCATTGGTATCAGGGTATAGTGTTGAGTTATTCTCATTGACAATGCCATTCTGGATTTCATCTGTCGGTTTTATTGTTGCAGGATCCCTATTTGTGTTTTTCTTCAGAACTGAACTATTTAAAAAAGTAAAAACTAAAACGCTTAAATCTTTATCGGTATGATCATTCAAAAAGATCACCATGTAGAATGGTTAGAAAATGCGAAAACGCACATTTTACCAAAAGAAGGGTATGGAACATTTTCACTTAGGCCTTTTGATTTAGCAACTGATATTGACTTTTTACATGAGTGGGTCAATTTACCTTATGCTAAATACTGGCAATTGGAAAACTCTACAAAAGAAAAAGTAAAAGAGGTCTATGAGGAAATAGTCAATGAAACGAGTACGATTGTTTTTATTGGTCAGTTTGATAATGAACCTGCTTTTTTAGTGGAGTATTATAAGGCACAAGAGGATAGAATTGGAGAATACTACCCTGCTCAAGAAGGTGATTTCGGTTTTCACATTTTAGTGGGACCGTCCGATACTCCAAAGAAAGGTTTTACAACTAGTGTATTTAAAATGGTCATGGACTTTCTGTTCCAACAAGATCAAGTCACAAGAATAGTGGTAGAGCCAGATGTGGATAACGATAAAATCCATGTCTTAAATAAAAGAGCGGGATTCCAATACGATAAGGTAATTACGCTACCAGAAAAGAAAGCACACCTGGCTTTTTGTACTCGAGAAGATTACCAATTATGATTCATCATTTTCCTTTTAATTATGACGTCTGTAAATAATAGTTTTATGCTTTCACTAGAAGAAAAGGTGTGGCATAAAGTCAATCAATTATATATTAAAAAAGCCATTAGTGAGTTCTCTCATGAAAGGTTACTTTCTCCTGTGAGAATTGGGTTCGAAAACGATTGGGGAGTATATCAAATACTTTCTGATTCGTCTGAATATACCTATATTTTTAAAGCACAAGAGATGCAATTAGATCATTGGAAGATCGATGTGCCATCTATAGTGAAAAATAAGGGAGACGAACAACAAGAGCTGCTTCTAATGGATTTTGTTTTGGAGTTTAAAGAACAACTTCAAATCCCTGAATCCATGTTGGAAACATACCTAGAAGAAATCTCATCAACATTGTATGGAGCTACTTATAAGTATAGTCAAAATACAACGACAGCAGATGAGTTATCAAAGGGAGATTTTCAATTAATCGAAAAAAATATGATTGAAGGTCATCCTTGTTTCTTAGCCAATAATGGACGTATTGGTTTTGATGTAGAAGACTTTTCAAAATATGCACCTGAGGCTTCGAGCGGTTTCAAAATGTTATGGTTGGCAGGGCACAAAACATTGGCAACTTTCTCATCAATAGAAGGTCTTTCATTTGAAAAAGTGATGCATCAAGAAATTGGTAGCTTACAATTTGAGCAATTTCGAGATGAACTAAAAAGTAAAAATTTAAACCCTGATGATTACTTTTTCTTCCCTATGCATCCATGGCAATGGAATAACAAATTGTCTATCATTTTCTCTTCAGATATTGCTTCTAAACAATTGGTAGTATTGGGAGAAGGTAAAGATAAGTACCAGCCTCAACAGTCTATTAGAACCTTATACAATACAACTTCTACGGATAAGTATTATGTAAAAACAGCGCTATCGATCCAGAATATGGGTTTTCTTAGAGGGTTGTCGCCTTATTATATGAAAGGTACTCCAACGATTACAACTTGGATCTCTAACTTTTTAAAAGATGACGAATACTTAAAGTCAAAAGGATTTAAAATGTTAGGCGAGGTGGCAACCTTAGGATATAAAAATCAATATTTCGAAAAGTTCGGTAGTAAAAGTGCATACAATAAAATGTGTGCTGTTTTATGGAGAGAATCTCCTCATCAATTCTTAGAGGAAAACCAGTCATTATCAACAATGGCTGCATTATTACATATTGATACAGAAGGAAACTCATTACTTAAAGCTTGGATTGATCGCTCCGAATTATCGGCTTGTGAGTGGATCATTAAATATTTGGATGCTTATTTAACTCCTTTATTGCATTGTTTCTATCAACATGATTTAGCGTTTATGCCACATGGCGAAAACTTAATTCTGAGGATGGAAAATAGTGTTCCTGTGAGTGTCTTTATGAAAGATATTACAGAAGAGGTAGTGTTATATGAACCAAAAGAGAATATGCCGGAAGAAGTTTCTCGATTAGTAGTGAAGACTACTGATGAGGTAAAGTCACTTACGATTTTCACAGACGTTTTTGATTGTTTCTTCCGCTTTGTAGCACAAATACTAGATGAACATTGTGATGTCTCTGAAGAACATTTTTGGGGATTAGTGGCACAATGTATTTACCAATACCAACAAGAGCATCCTGCACTCGAAGAGAAGTTTAAAGCTTCTGATCTATTTGCAGATGACTTTATTCTCTCTTGTTTAAACCGTTTACAATTACAAAATAATAAACAAATGGTTGACCTTTCAGATCCTGTAAATAGTCTACAGTTCATTGGTAGAATTAAAAATCCTATCGCACAATTTAAAATGTCAACTGTTGAAGTTTAGAAAATGAAAAAAAGATTAGAATCGATTGATTTTGTTAGAGGAATGAGTGTGTTGCTACTCATTCCTTTACACTGTATGATGATGTATGCCACACTAGATACATGGCAGAATAGTGAATTAGGGCAATTTATGCAGTGGGTAGAAAAAGGATCTCCTGTGTTTATGGTAGTGATGGGCTTTTCTTTTGTATTTTCTAAAAGACAGAAGCCGTATGATTTATTATTAAGAGGAGTAAAAATATTAGGTATCGGTTACTTATTGAATTTTCTTAAGTTCAATGTTCCTATGGTTTTGGGGTGGTTTCCAGAGAAACTAATTCTTGCCAACCATTTAAAGGTAGAAGAATTTCAAGAAAATATGCTTCATTTCTTCTTACTGGGTGATATTCTACAATTGGCTGGTTTTACATTATTGTTTATGGCTGTACTTTATAAACCATTAAAAAATAAGTGGAATATTCTGGCTACGGCACTACTGATTGTTCTTGTTTCTAAAGAATTAAGTGGTATTAGAATTGGTTATGGATTTGTCGATTATTTCTTAGATATCATGTGGGGAAATCAATACAATGTTTACTTCCCACTTTTCCCTTGGATGGCTTTCATTTTTATCGGAAGATTTATTGGAGAATTGTACTTAGAAGATAAATACAATACAAAGCGATTCTATAAAAAGGTATTAATATATAGTGGAGTATTGGTTGCAGTTGGCTATGGACTTTGCCTTTATGATTATGAGTATCATTTCGGAGATTATTATCATTTAGGAGCTGGAGGAACACTTATGTTGATGGGACTTAATGTTTTCAATTTTTATTTAGGGCATATCGCTTCTCTTGTGATAAAAAGCAAAAAAATAAAAGCAGTAGTGAATTATGCAAGTAAGAATGTTACCGCTTTTTATATTCTTCAATGGGTCTTTATTGACTGGGGAATGGCAATTTTTGGATTTGCTAACTTAACACAAGTTCCAATTATGATGATTATTACCGTATATATTCTTCTCACATTTAGCGTTTTATTGGCAAGGGATTATGTTGCCAAAAAATCTAATACTTGGTTCAAATGGGCAGGTAATAAAGATGTTGCAAATGTGAATTAATTGTTCTCTTTTAAATTTCTCATTTCATAATTAAATGTCTGAAAACGTAGTTATTAAGTCTATTATTTTGTTCAAATTTGTATTGTGGGAATCGAAAAATATAAATACTAATTAGATGGAATACCCCAGAAACTATCCCTCAATTACAGTCTTAGAACTCGAATTATAGATGTATATAATTCATTTTAACAGATATCAATGGGGGTATAAAAAATTAACAATTATAGTGTCTTTGTTAGTTTGATATACTTCTTATTGAACGACAGTGTTATAAAAAAGCTACAGTAATTTGCTGTGGCTTTTTTTGTGTCTTTTTAATAAAGAATTGGATTATGAATAGATGCGGCAAAGAATTTTGTATTATAATTTTTTTAGTGATTACAAAAATATGATTATCAAGTCATAATAGTAAATTCCCATAAACTGATAAATAAAATAGTTGGATGAAACTTGGTGTAAAAGGATTTAATACAATCCTATTGGTAATTACTATTCTACTTACATGTTATGTCTTGATTGATTATATGATCGATGGCATTGTCTCTTATTCAACCATATTGGTTACTATTATAGTATTCTCAGTATTGGTTTTCCTAAAAGTGCTAAGAGGTGTATTGGTCAAATCGGACAAAAAAATGGTTGGTTAATTTTCAAAATTAAAGCATTACAAAAACTAAGAATGGTATAAAAAAAGGCAAGATGAATAACGTCATCTTGCCTTTTTTTATACGGTTTCAAGTATTTTTTTTGGTTTAGCTTTCTTCTTTTTTCTTCTACCTCTCCATAGTAAAAAGCCTGTGATTGGTAGACTACTACTTATCAGACTAATAAAAAACATAATTGTTTTCCCCACTATTCCGAATATTCCACCAGTATGAATATCATAATTGAGTCGGAGAATTTTTTCAGCAGGACTCGCATTTTTATACCTTCCTCTATATCCTGAATAATTAAGTTCTTTGCCTGAGTACTGATCAAAATACCTCCAATCAAGTTTACCATAGGTTCCATGTTCTGGAGAAGTATAAATAGTAATAATATCTTCTTTCTTGTTTGGAATGTATATCACACCTCCGATCATCTCAGGACTATCATTAATGACACTTTCCCAAGCTATATCAATCGTTTTTTTGCTACTATCAACTGTTGGTCTAGATTTTAATTCATTTTTATCATCTAGTTTTTCACCTCCAGAGAGTAAAAAATATACTCCGGTTTCAAACCATGAAAATGACCACACTAAACCAGTAATTACAGTAAAAATGAGTATCCATGAAGCATAGAATCCTAGTACGCTATGTAGGTCGTAGTTTTGTCGCCTCCATCTGGCATCCCATTTAATTTTAAACTTTTGTTTAATCGCTTTTTTTGATTTGTTTTTTGGCCACCATAAGATGATTCCGCTTACAAGAAGACCACTAAAAAGTAATGTGCAAATACCTATGATTTCTTTACCATACGGTAATAGTAATGAGATGTGGATATATAAGATTATAGTGAAAAAGTCTTGTCTCAGGTTTTTTGTTTTTAATACCTCTCCTGTATACTGATCAATAAAAGTAAGGTAATAGTATTCTTTTCCTTCTTCAAAATGTAATGCCATACTACTGTTTTGTGGTGATTCGTAGTAGACCCTCTGTACCAAAGTATTGGGTAGTGCTTCTTCTGCAATTTCCTTTATTTTTGATGGAGGTAAGCTATTGTCTAAGACGTTTTCTACAAAACGGTAGGGTTGTGTTATTTCTTGTATTTCATGCTCATATGCATAGATTGCCCCGGTTATAGAAACAATAAATACGACCAATCCAGATATTAACCCAACGATAAGATGGAGTTGACCAATTACTTTTTTTGTGGAAGTCATAGTGTAATGAAATGTGTGGGAGGGAGGTATTAAATAGAAGACCTAAGTAGAAAAGAAATAGAGGTAGCGTTATCAGAAACGTTACCTCTATTTTTTATTATTTCATCTAATCTTTAATTTACTCAATTGGTAAATCGAAAATACCTTTTGCGTAATGACCAACGATCATAGCACCTTCAGTAGCCGAAGCTGTTTCAGGGTTGATTTCGTAAATATGTCCACCTTTATCATTAGAGATATTTACATATACTTTACCATCTTTAATTAAGTTGGCAAAGCCCCATCCTCCACCTGTTAATGGAATACCAGTTACAGGAGTTACTTCTTTCGTATTTAAGTCGGCAATCATATAGCTTAAGTGAGCTTGTTCTTCAGCAATGTTCGGAGAATAAGTAGACCAGTGTACTTCGTCATGCATAACAACTCTTACTACCATTTTACCATTTCCAACATATACAGCACTATTGATTTTGTAACCACCACTCGCTGCTTCAAAGTCAAAGAAATAGCTATCATCAAATTCAGTATCACCCGCATTGATTCTTAAGAAACCAGATGGTGTTGTTGGAGTAGGAAGGAAACCACAAGCTAAAGAAGAAGTAGAGTAAGTATAAATATTACCGTTTTCGTCTTCTTGCATAGCTGTTTCAGATGTATAACGACCGATCTCTGATGTTCTTTCATCCTTGATAAGTTTTACAAACTCCATTGAAGGATATTCATATACAGCAATTTTTGCTGTATCTGCCATTGGAGTAGCAAACGCAGGAACAACCGCACCTGTACCAGTAAGGAAGTAAGAGATAAATAATTTATCACCTCTTTGGTGTACTCCAGTTGGGAAAGAAACTAAGTCTAAGTCTTTTCTTTCGTCAATTCTAGTAAATTTTCTTTCACTGATAGAAACATCATTTTTATCAATAAAATAAACAGTTCTTTCTTCGAAACCTTCTCTTGGAGCTCCTACAGCAATAAATGTGTCATCATCAATGTTTGTTGTAGCATAAACTCCTTGGTCAGTAACAAGTTGTCCTGAAGAAACAAGACCACCATTTTCACCCTGTAAATTGTATGCAGTAATAATGTTGTCAGACGAATAACCACCAGCAAATACCATATTTCCAGCTTTATAGAAAGACATCCAAGCAGGTTGTTCGATACCATTACCTACTGGAGAAATTTCTCCTTCAGTTAAAGATTCAGCTGTTAAAAGAACATCAATTTGACTAACTGCTTCAATACCTACAACATAGGAAGTTTCGACAGTAGGAGTAGTTGAAGACTCTTCACAAGAGGCAAAAGAGAAGAGTGCAGAACCTAGGAGAATAGATTTGATTAATTGATTTTTCATTTTGAAAAATTGTTTGTTTTATAGAATTAATTCTGAATAAAATAGCGAGCTTTAATACTAAATGCACGCCCTGGTTTTTGTTGGTTTAGGTTATCATAAACCTTAGCATCAAAAATATTTGTACACAATAATGACAGATTATAACGCCCATCTTTAAGGGTGTAAGTCACGTCGATATTATGAGTAAGTTGACTTGGAATTACAGACTTTGACTCAGATGCCGCAAGACTTGGCCATGCTAAATAAAAGTCATGTACATATCTTGAAATTGTGGTGAAAGTTAGTGTCTGATCACTTGGCAGTACTTGCTTATAACTCATCGTTAAATTGCTAAAGAGATAAGGCTCATTAGGAAGACGATCTTTATAAACAGCCGATTCAGGATCATTATTTCTTAGATTTAAGTAGGTGCCAGCCAAACTTAAGTTGAAGACATTATTGAACAAATAGTTTACTGTCAAGTCAATTCCTTGAGCTAATACTTTTGGATCGTTGACATAATAGCTTCTATTCATTCTAGGCTCAAATCGGATATAGTTTTTGGTATTTCTGACAAAACCATTGAGTTCAGCCTGAATACGATTTCTTCTTGGAGGTGTACTCCAGCGTAAACCTAAGTTTAGGTTATCACTTTCTTCAGGTAAAAGTTCTTGATTAGGAATGACATTCAACCCATCACCAAATAACTCATAAGACTCAGGGAAACGGTAGGCTTTTTCATAAGAAGCTTTAAACTGAATTGTTCTTAGCTTATATGTAGCAGCCAAACCATAACCCAAAGCATCATTGTCGTAGTTAAAATCTGAAGATTCGGTACCTTGATAATTGGATTGTACCGCAAACAACTTATAGAAATACTGTTTACCGAATACAATGGTAGATAGTTTATCATTAAAAGCAGAATAAGTATATGAGGCACCGACGACTTGTTTTAATACATCGTTGGGGTTGGAGAACTGTGTATTATTTTGAGGTTGGTGTTTGTCTGCACCTTGTAGTGTCAGTTTATTTAATGAATAATTGACGGCTACACTATGGTTATTTGTTAGTACATATTCACCGTTTACATTACCTAATAAGTTTTTTTGATTTAGTGTGAAATCTGATTTTCGTCCCATTTCACCCGTAGTAGGATGAACATCTGCTTCATAATTTCCAAACCAATCGTATCGATTTGGACTAACGTCAACACTGTTTTCCTCAGAATCAACATAAACAAAATAACTATTTACATTTAACCCTTGTGTGAAAAGGTCTTTCTTATGGTAAGTAAAATTATAGATGAGTTTATCTTCTTGTCTAAATGCTTCTCCAACAGGAAATGCAGGAGTACCAGTAGCATAAGGGTTTTGTTGAATTTCCTTATAATTTTCAGAATACAAAACGCCAAACATTAATTCATCTGCAAATTTTTTTCCCATTACTCCTGCTTCAGCCCAAACCATTTTAGAATTGTAAGCATCATGAAAACGTCTTACTTCAGTTGGTTCATCTGCCAATTTTCCAGATTCGAAATCTAAGAGGTGAACATCAATTTTATAATCATTATCACTATGGTTAAGGAATGATTTTACCCTTGCTGTAAACCCTGTTTTATTATCATGAACTTGAGCGTTTAATGAAGCCCTGTGCGTATTGAAGTTACCATATGAGTAGGAAGCATCAACATAATCAATCGGTTTTGTAGAAGTGACAATGTTTACGGCACCACCCAATGCATCCGACGATAAGTGTATAGGAACAGCCCCCTTATACACTTCGATACCTTCGATTTGGTTGACAGGGAAGTTATTTAGTGTAAGAGAGGTACCAAAGTAATCCATAGGGATACCATTAATAAATGTTCTGATTCTATTCCCTGAAAGACCATTTAGTGAAAGGGAGAAGTTGGAGCCTAATCCACCATCTTGTCTGATATTTACACCCGAGATTCTTCCTAAAAGTTGACTGGCATCTACAGTAGAGTTTTTAAACCCTTCAGTTTCAACTACCTCAACAGCATATGCTGCTTCTCTTAATAATGTTGCTTCAGACTTTCCAAGAATAGTAACTTGTTCTAACTCTGTTGTAGCTTGAGACATTACAACGTTAATGGAAGTGTTTTTAGTTACATTCACTTTTACAGTTTTTTCATCAAAACCAACGCAACGGAAATGTATCTCATAATTACCTTTAGATAAATTATCTACATTGAAAAGACCATTATTATCTGTTCTTGTATTTTTATCTGTTGGTTTTACCTGTACTGTGGCAAAAGGAACAGGTTTTTTCTTATCGTCTAATACTTTTCCATTTATGGAAAACTGTCCGTAAGTAACGGTTGCAGTAAATAATATACTGATGAATAGTAATAGTTTCATAATATTGATAATTAGTGACTACAAGCACCTACTTCTGTACTGGTACGGAGTACATCCTATTGCTTTTTTAAAAGCATAAGAGAAATGAGAGGCATGTTGAAAACCAATTTGTTCTGTAATTTGTCCAATAGGTAGTTTAGTTGTGCAAAGAAGTGATTTGGCATGTTCAATTCTTTTTCTATTGGCAAATTCAAAGATTGTTTCGTTTGTATATTTTTTAAAATATTTCTTTAAATAGGATTCATTAATTCCAACCTCTTTTGAGAGGTCTGGTATTGAGTACTGTATATGTATATTATCAGTAATCAGTTGTTTAATGAATTCTACCTTAGACTTAATAATATGGTCTGGTTGTTCTATTTCTTGTAGTCGGATAATTTCTGATAAAATTGCTACGACCTTTGATGAATAATAGAGGAACTTCCCCAAATTATTTTGATGATTGTCTAATATTTCTAATAAGATCTTATGTATTTTAAGATCCTTTTGAATAATGAAATTTGTTTTTTTATTGAAGAGAGAGAATAATGTTTCTGATAAAATTTTTGGTAATTGTAAGTGTTCAAAGTATCCATCATTAAACTCAATTACCAAGAGATCAACCTTTGACAGTTTATTGAGTCTCAGTTCAAATTGTTGCTCATTAATAAGTTCACCTTCCAAACTTCTTAACATTCGCATGTTATTGTTGACATGATATTCAACTTGAGCTTCACTTAAATTGAATACCAATATTTTTTTGTTTGGATTTAGTACAATAAAGCCATCTTCACAAGACATGTATTGTTCTACTAAATATCTATTAATCGAGAAGGATGCTAAGAGAATAGATTGGTAGTAACCTTTTACTTTGTCATTGTCCCATGACTTTTCTTCTTCATAGACACCGTTGTTTTTCGTGTTAACGTAATTTGAGTTGTTATTTAGATAATTAAAGTAAGACGAATTTTCGGGAGCTAGGAGAACATTTAGTTTCATTGTCTTGTTCTAAGTATTTGGAAACGGTTTCATATTTCTTGTTTGTTAATTATTACTGAGGCGAATTTATTATTTATTTAGATTAATTTAAAATAACCAAAAAAATAAAAATCATGAAGGTTTTGTAGAAAATGTATGGTTAACTGCTTGTTGATTAATCTTTTATTGGTTTTTGGAAAGGGTGAAGTAGAGAGATTAATTTCTATTGTCGTAATTTTTTTTTCTGAATTCGATAAATTGAATTCTACTTTTGTTGAGTTCGGTACTGATTAGGAGTTAATCCAGTATTTTTTTTGAAAGCATAAGAAAAATGAGCAGCATGTTGATATCCTACTTTTTCTGCAACACAAGAAACAGTACAATCAGTGGTTGTTAAAAGGTTTTTAGCAAATGAGATTCTTTTCTTCGTTGCATATTCAAAAATTGTCTCATCAAATGTTTCTTTAAAGTATTTTTTTAAATATGAAGTATTGATTCCTACGGATTTAGCTAAATCAGGGATAGAATATTGTATATGCAAGTCTCTATCAATAATCTCTTTAACTTTTAAGACTTGCTCTTCGTATTGATTGTTATTGTTATTGGTTTGATGTAATACCTGATCAACCACTTCTGATAACACCTCAAAAATTTTTCCATTCAAATACATTAATTGACAAACACCTCTTTTGGTTGAAGAAAGCATTTCTTGTAATAAATGAATGGTATTACCTTTTGTTTTAAAAATAGGTGAGGGGATAGCTTGAAACAGTGAGGTAACCACTTCTAATAGAGACGGGTGGAAAATCCCTTGACTAAAATAGGAATCTTCGAATTCTATTATCAGAAAGTTGCATTTTGTGTTTTTCTGAGTGATAAATTGGTGATTTAGAGTAGGGAATAAAGTACCATCCTGAGGTTTGAGAGATACTTCAGATGATAGATTCTTAATTTTTAATGAATATGCTGAATCTATATTAAATACAATGTTTTTATGATGACTTTTCAACGTAAAGAAAAACTCATCAAGAAAAATTTCATTGATTTGACAATGAGTAATGGTGAAATTGTTGAAAGCTATTTTATGATAAACACCGTTCGCAAATTGTTTTTTCCACCCTCTTTTTGTGATGTGTAATCCAAAGTTATCTTGACTTGTTAGTATCGTACTATATTTGTCAATTACCTCTATGATGTCGGTATTGGACTCCATATTCCCCCTCGATTTTGTTGATATAAGTGATAACCTGAATTGGTAGTAAGTCACAAAATTATGTTTATTTAGATTGGTTAAAAATAAAAGTGTTTAAAATTTCACATTTTTTCTGAATTAGTATGAATTTTCCTGTTTCGTAATAACAAAATTTACAGATTTCTCTATTCGTAATAATCATTTCTTTTTTCGATAGTTTTTCCAATATAGTAACCTATACATTTGTGGTGTTATTTAGATTAATTTTAAATAAGTAGACAAATGAAACTTTTTTATTCGACAATAGTTACGATAATTCTTACTGTATTCATGACTTCATGTGGTACAGAAAAGAAACAAACTTCTAACGAAGCAGCCAATAGCACATCAGGTGAGAAAATTGGTGTTCTTTTGGTCAATCATGGATCTCATTCTGAAGGATGGAGAAAAATGTTGAAAGATATTGAGTTAGATGTACGTGATGACATCATGAAAAGTGGTGATATCGCTGAGGTACGTACTGCATTTATGGAGTATACAGAACCATCTATCGCAACTCAGATGAAAAAATTCGATGCAGAAAATTACGATAGAGTTATCGTTGTGCCTATCTTCTTAACAATCTCTTCTCATACAAGTAATGATATTCCTAACATTGTTGGATTAGCGAATGATCCTAAAGTAAAAGAAGAACTAAAAGCAGAAGGCATTGAAACATATACTTCTAAGGCAAGAGTATTGGTTACTCCATTATTAGATTTCCCTACAGTATTAAAGAAAAATATTACAAGAAGAGCTAAAGCGTTGTCTAATGGTTCTGGTGATGAAGGTGTTGCTTTAATTGCTTATGGTGATGAAGAGTTTAACCAACAATGGGAAGAAATGGTAGAAGATATTGGTCGTTACCTAAAAGCACAAACAGGTATCGGTTCAATTTCATATGGATGGTGTGGTCATTTAGTAAGATACTCATCTGAACCAACGAAAAAAGCAATTGATCAGATCTTAGATTTAGAGGAAAGAGCCATTGTTATTCCGGTGTTAGTTGCTAATGATGAACATTTCCAAGGGGAAATTATCCAAAAAGGTGTTGACATGGTGGAAGATCAAAAACGCGTAGTTTATAAACAAGATGCAATTCTTCCTGATGCTAACATTAATAAATGGGTAGTGAAAATTGTTGCTGAAACAGTAGCAGAGTTAAAAGGAACAAAAGAAGTAGCAGCTAAGTAATTGCATTTTAATGATTGCTGATTGATGTATAAAGAACATCTGTCAGCAATTGTAAAACTTCAACGATCAATACGGGTTTCCATGCAGTTAAAGATAGACTATCGTAAATCAGGGATCACTCTACTAATATTTGGTGCATTTGCATACTTTGCAATTTATGGACCTTTAGATAGAGAAGATTTACATCAAAACATTTCTACAATTGAGAATGAACACTTTGCTCCAAAGTTAGTGGCAGATTTTGAAAGAAAAACCACTAAAGAAGCAGGTTTAATTTCTGAAGGGAAGAGTTATGTTTTGGGAGAGTATGGTTTAGTAAGAGCAATTCCTAAAAATGTAGTTAGAGAGGCAGGAATGATTTCTTTCTCTAATGACATGGGGGAGTCACTTCATAACAAGGAGTGGGCGAATGATATGTCTGGTCGTTTAAAAGAAAAGTATGGAGACGATGCCGAAGTAGTAATAAAACTACATGGCGATTTATGTTATGCAGAAATATACCAAAGTGGAAGGTTACGATCATTGTACTTTGAAAACATGATGCATAATACTGTACAAGGATTTTCAGGACCTATTTATATGGGTATAGAAAGTTCGTTAGGTGGTAGTGTGAGAGAAGTGTCTTACATTACATCTAAAGAGACAGAAAGCTATTTGCGAAAGGTACTTAGAAGTGGTTATTTAGATCAATATAAGAATTTAAATATAGGAGACTCAGACCATCAAATTAATGCAATATCTGGGGCAACGATCACAACAAAAGCAATGGCAGATGGAGTGACAGAAGCATTTCATGTTACAGCTCCTCAGGTCCTTGCTACTTACTACGATTTTGATGTCGATGCATTTGGAGTTAAAGCAGAGCTTACTTATTGGTGGATTGTTCACATCATTGTTATCACTGGAATTTTTGCTTTTGCGATGATTCCTCAAATTAAAAAGACTAAAAAGTCTAGACTAGCAGTTTCAATTTTTACGATGGCTTATATAGGTTTTGGAATGAATAGCTCATTCACTTATATCACTTATTTAATGCCATTTATGGGAACAGAAGTTTCTTTGTTCCTAACAATTTATGCCTTACTAACGCTATTATCAGCCGTTTGGGGAAAAAATGCTTATTGTTCATATGTATGTCCTTTTGGTGCAGCACAGATGATCACTTTGAAATATTCTCCTTTCAAATCGAAGAAATTATTTATAACAAACAAACAAGCAGAATATATAAGGTACATCGTTACATTGGTCTTATTTGTAGGCTTTGTAATAGGATATAAAGAGTTTGGGAATTTTGAACTATTCCCCGATTTATTCAGTACCGAAATCTCATCTTATTGGTTTTATATCTCTCTCGCATTTATTGCTATATCTGTAAAGTACCCGATGCTATGGTGTCGAGTAGCTTGCCCTACAGGTTGTGTATTGGATGCTGTAAAAAATGCTTCAGAAAAGAAAGTAAAACGAGGGCCAATTAAAAAGGCTCCTATGAAAAGACCTTTAAGAGCATAAACATTCTTGATAATGAAAATTACTACAACAATATTTCTTATTCTTCTCCCTCTATTTAGTTGGGCACAATCTCAATTAATTAAGATCGAGGTGATAGACAACGAGCAAAAACCTATGATTGGTGCTCATGTTTGTTTATTATCTTCTACAGGAGAAAGATCATATTATACTACAAACCAGGATGGTAAAACAGAATTGAAAATTTCTGAACAAACCAAGTGTATAGTTTCTTATACTGGATTTAAGACAACAGAATTAGAATTATCCAAACCTGGAACTTATGCTGTAAAACTAAAACCAGACTTACTAATGTTGGATCAAGTAGTGAAGACAGCCAGTGTTGAACCTCAAAAAGTAGATGAATCAATTTACAAAATAGAAGTGATCAACGGTCCAACTCTTGAAAAAATGGGGGTGCAAACGATACAGGATGCACTACGATTTCAACCAAATATCAATCTTCAACAAGATGGTGTTTTGGGTACTAGAATTATCATGCAAGGTTTAGAAGGTCAGCATGTGAAAATATTGATTGATGGAATGCCTGTAGTTGGCCGACAAGGAGGTAACATTGACTTATCACAGCTAGATGCAGCACAAATTGATCATATTGAAATTATCGAAGGGCCAATGTCTGTCGTTTATGGATCCAATGCATTAGCAGGTACGATAAATATTATCACCAAAGAAAACAAATACCATACGGTACAAGGTGTAGCAAAAGTATATGGTGAATCTGTAGGCTTAGTGAGTGGTGATGTGAACGTATCTGGTGTGAAGAAGAATCATAAATGGGGTATCAGTGGTGGTACTCGATTATTTAATGGCTTTGATCCGGATAAATCAACAAGATCCATGTCATTTAATCCAAAAGATCAGTACAACGCTGATGTATATTATGGATATAAGTTTTCAGGTTGGGATACAAAAGTGGGTGTTCGTTTTGGTAGAGAAGATTTAACATTGGTGGGAGATTATACTTCGCCTACAAATCCAGTTAGAGCATTCGATTCGAATTATATCACAGATAGAATCACGTATTACGGTCAGTTCAATAAGCAGTTTAATAATGGTGATGCTTTCCAGGGTATGGTATCATACAATACATATGATAGACATGGTCAACAATACTTTGTAAAGATCAATGAAGGTACAGAAACACCACAAGGAGATCCATCGCATGATGCATTCCAAACATTAAATACTCGTCTTTCTTATGCAAAACAGGTAAATGATTGGTGGAAAGTAAATGCAGGCTATGAGTTAACAGACGAAACGGGTAGCGGTGATAAAATGGATGAAGGAGCAAGACTTACCGAAAATGCAATCTGGACAGATATGAATATGAAAATATCTGAAAGATGGGCTTTCCAGCCAGGAGCAAGATTTATCCATCATTCTCAGTTTGGAGCACCACTGATCTATTCTGCTCATGTGAAGTACGATGATAAATCATCTTGGGCGGGCCGATTGTCTTTTGCAAAAGGTTTTAGAGCACCTTCTTTAAAAGAAATGTACATGAATTTTGTGGACTCAAACCATGAAATCTATGGAAACCCGGACTTACAGGCTGAAACGTCTTACAGCTTAACGGGAAATATCAGTAAGAATTTAGAGTTATCGGAAAGTGCTTTAGTAAGGTTAGAAGCTTCTGCTTTTTATAACCACTTGAACGATGTTATTGAGTTGGCACAAGGAGAAGATGGCAGATCGTATATCTATACGAACGTTTCCCAGAAGAAAACTCAAGGTGGAACTTTTAAAGCCACTTATAATAACAATAACAAATTAAAGATTGATGCAGGAGTAACACTTACGGGAATAGGTTACGACTTGTACAATGAAGGAAATTTTGACTTCAGGTATTCAACAGATCTTGTTTCATCTGTTTCCTACTTCTGGCCTCAATTTGATTTGTCAGCAAGATTAGATTACAAATACACAGGAGCAAGAGTTCAATTAACAGTTTCTGATGTTGATGCTCCGGTAGAGGAAGGGACAGTAGATGCTTACAATATGCTGAACTTCTCTTCAACAAAAAACTTCAAAAATAAAAAGTATGCTGTAACGGCAGGGGTTAAAAATATTTTAGATGTAACAGATGTGACAAATACTACGAATGGTGGTGCACACTCTGGAGGTACATCGATGTTGATCGCATGGGGAAGAACCTACTTTGTATCATTCAAGGTAGCCATCGGTAAACCATAATTCACAATAAGTTCTATTCAATTTTGAAATTTTTTCTTAAACAAAATAACAATGAAAAAACTAGTAACAATTCTTTCAGCTATCGCTCTACTTTCATCTTGTAACGAAGAATCTACTCCGGTAGTACCAGAAGATACTTCTTCTCATGATCTACAAGTTTCTCTTTATGGATTACCAGTGGTAACTATCGAAAAAGAACAATACCCAGGTGGCCCAGTGACTGAGGTTGAGTTGGACTATAACCGTCAGGTATACATCGATCTTGATGCTGCTTCTGCAGACACGAATGCAGATACAACAGGTATCCACTGGAACGATGCTGGATATGTACAATTTGATATCCCAGGTGGTGTAGACACTGCTGAAGGTAGCGAAGGATGGGACATCGTGATGACTTATTATAACGGTTACACTTCTGATGGAGAAGGTGGACAAGTTCCTTATTACATGACAGGTGGTCTAGTAAACAAAGGTACAGCTAAGGCACTTCGTTTAAACAAAGCAGAATTAGAAGAAGAAGGTCAAACTTTTGTAGCTTATAATGATGTTACTTTCGAAGATGCTTCTGCTTTAACATTATCATCAAGTGCTGATGCTATTGGTTCTGATTGGAAAGCGTTAGATTTCGAAACGTTCACTTACAAGATCGTTGAAGACCAATACTATATTGTAGAGTCATCAGAAGGTAAATTATACAAGCTTACATTTACAGATTTCTATAGCGAAGAGGATGGTACTAAGGGATTCCCTAAATTCAAGTTCCAACGTTTAATTGCTGAATAATTTCAGTTGTCACTATATTCAGAATACCTCTGAGCATAAACCGTAGAACATTTACTTTGTTCTGCGGTTTTTATATTAAATTACAATATGTTTTACGATGAGGCTTAGTTAAGTCTCCCTTCCATTTTAATATTACTGATGAAACAACTTCTTTTATCAACTATTCTTTTATTTACTTCGCTTATTGTGAACGCACAGTTGAAAGCATATCAGATCTTCGACAAAGAAGGAAAAGAAGTAACCTTTGAGGAAATGTCTAAAGCCTTAGAGCAATATGATGTTGTCTTTTTTGGTGAACTACACAATAACCCAATTGCCCATTGGTTACAATTTGAGTTATCGAAATCATTAGCAACAGCAAAGAATAATGAGATTATTTTTGGTGCTGAAATGTTTGAAAGAGATAACCAAGTAGTTTTGAACGAATACCTTGAAGGTTATATCAAAGAAGCTACTCTTATTAAAGATGGAAAAGCTTGGGACAACTATAAAACAGACTATGCCCCATTAGTAGATTTTGCTAAAGAGATAAATGCTCCTTTTGTAGCGACAAATATACCAAGAAGGTATGCAAGTATCGTTTCTAAAAAAGGTTTGGAAGAATTAGAAAAACTAGAAAAGTCAACTAAGAAACAATATATCGCTCCACTTCCAATAGAAGTGCCTTATGACTTACCTTCTTATAAAGAAATGGAAGACATGATGGCAGGGCATGGAATGAAAGGAAAAGCTAAAAACTTTGTGGCTGCACAAGCAATCAAAGATGCAACAATGGGTAACTCTATTGTGAAAGCTTTAAAAGACAATAAAGGAAAATCGATGCTTCATTTTAATGGTAATTTCCATTCTAAAAATCATGAAGGTACGGTTTGGTATGTAAAACATTACAATAAAAAAGTGACTTGTGGAGTCATCTCTTTTGTAGATCAAAGTGACTTATCGAAGATAGAAGATATGAATAAAGGAGACAATGAGTTTACGATTGTATGTAATTCAAATATGACAAAAACATTCTAGTTCGTCTTACATATTGTGACTTGAGAGCCATTTTCTAAAAAGAAGATGGCTTTTTTCATACATGAAACTTTATTCTTCAGTGTATTTATTTAATTTAGTTTTTAGATAATCACACCACTTGTTGAAATGCGATGGCAGGATGCATTATTAAACTGTGATCGACATGGATACTTTCTACTGATATCAATTTTTAAATTAGTTAACCCCTAACTGTGATTATCCTTTCTTATTTATTAATACAACTAGCATGAGTTTCGAACTTTTTCATTTTGACATTAACAGTAAACCGTCTATTGGAACAGCGATTTTTTCACCTCCATTTAAAGCCAATTCTGCCTTTGTAGATGAAGCTAGGTTTGTAAAAATCATCAATGGAAATACCAACCTGTATGTACCGGATAACCATTTAAAGCTGAAATCTGGAGACCACTTTATTATGAAGTGCGATAACTTTGTGAATGTTTGGGATAAAAACGCAGACGATTCCAAATCACAAGTTTTTGTGGCTCATTTTAATCCTGAAATTATTTCAACGATATATGATGATAATATACCTGAGAATTTTCAGCAGAATTCAAGCATAGAAAACAACGCAGTAGAAATGGTAGAAGCCAATATAATGTTGGATACATTTATCAATTCAATGCTTTTTTATTTTCAGAATAAAGAAATGATGACTGAAGAGCTACTTAAGTTGAAAATGAGGGAGTTACTCTTGATTCTTATCAATTCTGATAAAAATGGAAAGATAAAGATGATGCTTAATAACCTTTTCAAAGCGAAAGAATATGATTTTAAGGAAATCATTCATGCTCATCTCTATGAAGATTTAAGTATTCAAGACCTCGCCTTTTTTACTGGTTTGAGTTTATCAACTTTCAAAAGGAAATTTAAGACCGTATTTAATACGAGTCCCAATCAATACATAAAAACCAAACGTTTGGCAAAAGCAGAAAATATGTTGAGAGTCACCAACGAAAGAATTTCTGACATAGCTTACGATTGTGGTTTCAATGATATAGGCTACTTTTCAAAGATGTTTAAGTCGGAATATAACATTACACCCACAGATTTCAGAAAGAGTCTAGTCGTTTAAATCACTTCGGCTACTTTATGAGGAAATTCCAATGGAAGCAGATGACCACCTTCATAGATTTCTATGAGTTGAAGATGTGGGTTCAATTGCTTCCATTTTTTTCTGACTTTATCCGTTAGAAAAAGGGAAGGTTTACCCGCAATTACTTTGAAGGGTATTTCAACTTTTTTGATGGCGTTGTCCAAGTTTCTTGGTTTTCCATAATTATACATTTCCCAAACAGGATCATATAACAGTGTGTACGACTTGGATAAACTTCTTGATGCGAGTTGATATAATTGAGCATCATCAAATCTTTTATAACCTTTATTTTGTCTTAGATATTGGTAGTACTCATCTATATCATCCCATGTCTTTTTCTTCCCCTTTGTCGCCTTCATCGGTTTAATTCTTTTCTTGATAAACAGTGGCATAGGATTAAAGATCATTTGGATGGTTTTTGATACGCTACCAGGTTCAATAAGGATCAATTCCTTAAATAAATCGGGTCTTTTGATATAGGCTAAAAGAGTAGCAGTGGCTCCTTGAGAGTGCCCAATGCCAACAATAGGTGTGGTGTATTTTTGTTCTATAAACTGAATGAGATCGTCTGCATATAACATCCAGTCAATTTGTTTATTAGGTTGATAAATATCTTCCCAACATCCTCTAAAGTATAAACTACTTAATGCATATTTTTGAGATAAATCAGAAGTTAATTCATAGTAAACATCTGTAGGAAACCCATTAGCCCCATAAAAATGAGCAGGAACACCATCTGTAGAGAATTCTTGATAATTTGCTTCTAATGAACCAAGTTGAATAGAGAGTAGCTTATTTTGCATTTTAGTGAATGTTTATTCATAAATATAAAAAAATAATTTTATTAGTTGTGTGGAACTATATTGTTAAAATCGTTGTTCAATTTGTTCAAATATTAAATAAGTGTTAAATTAACTTTCGTCAGTTTACCTACAATAAAAAGAAAATTATAACTCAAACTATTTAAAAATCAATTCAATCGAGACTGCTTTTTATTAATACTACTACTGACACAAAGCTATCTTTACCACTTTATTTTAACATTATGAATAAACTACTTTCTAGAGGTATATTATGCCTCTTGTTAATGGGATCACTCGCATGTCAAAAGCAAATCAAAGAAACTGCTGTTTCGCCTGAACAGGAAGAAGTTTCTAGTAAAAGAATGCCGTTTTCGCAAAGAACATTCTTATGTGATAACAAAAACGGAATGGCATCAATTTTTGAAGTCGAATATGATTTCCAAGGTTTACAAGGTAATGCTACCTTACAACCCATCGTAAGTATTTCTGGTCATTCTCATATTGCAATTACTCCTGATAAAAAATGGGTGGTTGTTGTCGGGAATGGAAATGGAAAAATCACATTAGTACCAATTCGTGAAGATTATTCTACAGCACTGACATCTTCAGATTTGGTGGTTTACAATCTAAATCGAAATGTAAGAATCACTCAAGTCGATTTCGATAGAGACGACCGTCTTTTTATCGCTGGAAGAGAATTTTTAGAGGTTGAATTACCTTCTGGTGTAGCTTGGGGAACATCAACTAGTTCATTACTTAACTTAAAAAAGTACAGGTCTTTCTCTAACACACCTGCAAATGGGGTAATGAACCCTATCGAAACTGTCAGCGAAGAAGAAGAGTATTATGACGATGATGCACTGTCTTCTACTCGTCCAAAATTTATCGGTGGAGACATTCTTTTCTCACAGAATAGTGAAGAGACTGATGGCTTCGAAACAGAAAGGTTAATCTCATTTACTCGACACAAAGATAGAGTGAATGGACAAAAATTAGCCAAAGCTATGGTCGTAGAAATGGGAACTTATGAGAACAATAGCGGAAAAGAAAAGTTCTATGTTTCTACCAAGAGATTATTCTCTTTACAAGGACAAAACAAAGTAACAGGTGCAGCATTAGTTGGTGATAATCATTTTATGGTTTCATCAAATGGAGCGACTTGGTTTAAGGTCTACAATTTTAATGGAGATGTAATTGCGAACCCTACAATCAATTTCCCTCTTGGAATGTCAAAATTAGCGAATGGAGATATGGCTTCTACTCAAGATTTTGATAAAAATACTTTTAATCCAAAATCGGATAATAATAAGGAAATAACAGATCCAGGAAAAGATTATTATACAGAATGGAATGAAAATACAGGGGATAATAATCATAAATATGCTGAAGTGAAATTGTATCGTCCTGCTAGCGGAATGAGTAGAGATCCTCAGAACATGACCGAAGAAGAGTACAATGATTCTAGAGATTCTCGTCCGAATGCAGCCAATGCTGATATAGCAGATTACCGTAAAAATGCTGCGAAATTTGTATCACTGGGAGGTAACGGAGGTTACGTTTTAATGCGTTTTGAAAATGGTGTTGCTGTAAACAGTACGACTCATTTACAAGTAGTAGAAACCACTTGGGGTAGACCTGCCGAATTCACAACCATAGAAGATGCTTACGCTTCATATAAAGAAAAAGCATCAGTTTATGTTCTACCAGATGTTGATCAAAGATATTATACAGAAAATTTAGAAAACCATGCCGATTGGACTATGGTCGGTACGGCTTCCATTACCAATAATAAATTTGATATTAGTGGTGTAGCATCCGATAAAGTGTATTGGGTGAAAATCGTAGATCATGCAGATACACAAACTCCAGACGGTTTTGATGTGAACTTTGTTGCTGCATACGATGCCGAACCTGAAATTTTAATACCATCTAGTATTAGCGGAGACTTGCCATGTGATATTACAGTGGATAGTTATGCTATTCGATCAGGAGATGATGATCCTTGTGATAAAGTAAGAAATGGCGAAGCCATGTATAGAATTCCTAACGCAAGCGAAGTGGTGTTAGGAAGTGTAAATATGTTTGATGCTACTCAGAGAGCATTCTTTGGAAGAAAATCTGGTCGAAGTGCTATAATAGGTGTTTTTGTAGCCAATATTGATGGGAAATTACATGCTTATGAAATTCATGATGATTGTTCTGTAAAAGGGATGAGACATTTTGAATGGGGTGGAGAAAATAAAAACGCATCTTTTGTTCCACTACCGATGAAAGCTGATAAATACGATATGTCTCAGGTAAGTAATACTTTTATAGAATGGGATGAGTATGACATTATCTATGAAATGGATGGACAAAGAGTAAGAGTGCCATTTATGAAGAAACAAGAAAATAGAATTCGTTATTCCAATGCAAGTATAGATTAGTGCGATAAATCACAACAAAGGTGATTTATAGTTCAAACTTAGAGGGAAGTCTTATTGTTAGGCTTCCCTTTTACTTTTTGCGATGTGTAATACGTAATAATGTTGATAAGTTTGTTCAGTGTTATATGTAGAGCGAGTTTGCATTAACATTATAGGATTTAATAAGGTATTACATCCAACAGTATGCTAAAGATCTTGTATTACAAATAAAATAATAGGGACAAGAAAAGAGGTTACACTCAACATTGAGCAGTAACCTCTATTTCTGGATAAACAAAAACAATAATAAACCTATGTATAAAATGAAAAAGTGGTTGCTATATACCATGTAGAGAAAAATTCGCTACGGGTACCATTAATTGTTAAACTATTACTTACTGTTACAACTTAATTTTCTATTTCTATCACTTCGTCCTCTTCAGTTAATTCTTCAAAGTTGAATAGATCTGCACTCATAGTTTTAACAGCAGGTGTTAGTGCCTCATCAATAACAATAGCAAACCCTTTTGCTACACCATTTGTAACTTGTAATGCATCCATATCCCAGGTATTGAAACCTCCATCAATTGGAACTTGTTCTCCTCCGGCGTCGATCATTCCACTTACATTAAACTCTGGTCCTCCAGAGAATATCCATTGATATTGTAAGCCATCTTCACCTGGCGTACCAGAATTTGATGAATTAATATCTTCTCCTGCTTGATTAACTTCATTAATCTTTAGAGTGAGAACGATATATGACCCTTCCTTGATCTCATCTGCATTTGTGTAATCTACCACAATAGCTTTGTCGACTACAACAGTATTATCCTGAATCATATTATCATCTTCATCATAAATTTTGATGTTTAGGAACATCTCATAAAATTCATTGGTATTTTCTAATACAGAACCAAAAGTAAAACGTCCACCATCAGGAGACATAATAAAATCATCTAATTCTGTAGTGGAGTTCACATCATGGTATTGAGGTTGTGAGGAGTAGTCAATTAATGGATTAAATGCATTTCTAGCATTTTCTATCTCTTCAATAATGTCAAAATTACTAGTGACATCAAGTCTTAATGACCTGAAACCTTTGGCGTCATAACCATCACCAGGAGTATAGGTAGTTTCTTCTTCATATGTGGCTTGGAAGTATGTACTACCAAACGGAACATCAGTTAATGTTCCTGATCCATTTTCATCTACAGGGGCAGTCCATCCTGTGAAAGCAGAAAGTGAACTGACATCACCTCCAGTGCGCATGACAATATTATCGTAAGTAATAAATTGATTGGTAGGTACCGCGTTAGTAATACGGGCATTAGATACACCGTCAGCTCCAACAAATGCTTTAAGGTTTGTGGTTTCAACCGCTGGGGTTGGAGTAGCTGAATCATCATTTTGTGTATTACATGCTGCTGCAATTAAAATAATTGCAGCAGATGTTAAGAATGATTGTTTCATAATAGTCGAATTGAATTAGTTGTGGAAAAGACAGAGAAAATATTTTTTATGTATTGCTAAAATCTTAATTGATGTTCTGCTTCTTGATTAGTTTTGGGTAAAGAATAATTATATATGATGTAAATGAGAAATTTTGAAACCGATGATTACCGGCTAAAATTGAAATATAGGTAAAGATAATTGTATAAAAACCCAATCCTTTGGCATGTAAAAATTGGGTAAGAATCATAAACATTGACTTTTATAACACCAAAGGTTATCATATTGAAATAACCTTTGGTGTATTTAAAATTGCAATACAAATATTATTATTCTATTGGATCTCTATTACTTCAGTTTGTTCCTCAGTAAGTGGAGCAAAGTCGAAAGTAAGACCTGTGAATGTAGTAATTGTAGGAGTGAAGTTTTCATCGAATGTGATCGCTAAACCTTTAGCTACACCATTTTCTGTCATTAAGGCGTCTAATCCATATAATCTCATACCACCATGTGATGAAGGAGATGCAGCGTTAGGATCTCCATCAAAATGGAATCTATGCTCGATACCTCCTGGTACGATATCAATTGGATCTTGAGGTGTAACTACTGAGCTTACTTCTGTAATTAAGACATCAATAGAGATATAAGTACCATCTGCTAATTGTCTGTCTGAGAAGTCAATACCCCAGCCATAACGCATTGGGTCATAAGCATAATCAGTCCATCCACCTTGGTTGTAGATTACTGTTCCGTCAGCTCTCTTCATTTGGAAATTAGCTCTTAATGCATAGAAAACACCAGCTCCTTGATCTTCTAATGCAAGACCTACTGTAATTCTACCTTGTTGAGCTACCATGCTAAATTCGTCCAACTCAGTTGTTGAGTTAACTTCTTGATTTTGTTCTCCAATGTAGTCAACAAAAGGATTTCGTAAATCTCTTGCTTCATTCATTGCATCCTCAGCAGAACTTCCATCATCTGCTTTTACCATTGCTCTCCATTGGTTGTTTTGATTTCTTGGGTCAATGTAAGTTGCTTCGAAATCTGTCACACCAAAAGGTACATCTGCTAAAGTACCACCTGTACTACCATCTGATGACGGTGGTGTCCAATTACTAGACCAATCCGCACCATTTACGGTCATTGTTATTAGAGATTGATCAATCCATGTTAAGTTTTCAATACCAGCGATTCTGGCATTTGATAAGGCACTGTTCGATACATTTACCTGTAAATCTACCGATTCCGCAGCTGGGCTAGGAGTGTCTGTGTCTTCTGTAGAACAAGAAACCATCATTGTTGCAAGAAATGCAACTGCTAATAAAATTTGCTTTTTCATTTTAGTCGTAATGAATTAGTTGTGAATAAAAGGGTAAAGGATAATTTTTATCCAGATTGTATCTGTTTTTGGGGTTGACTATCTACATGGTCAATCAAAAGATGTGCAAAGTGTTACAGAAAGATGTTGTGTAGGTATTTACCTACAAGAAAGATTGATCAATTTGATAACAAATAGACATATTTCAAGATAGCATGTACGATAAATAAAACTGTTGTCGATAATCAACGACAAAATAATGAATAGGTAAAGACTAATTTTCTACTTTTAAAATTTGATTAAGAAATAAATAATTTAACAATTTAGAACTAGTTCTGGGTAATAAGAATCAAAATTTAGTTGGGTAGATCTAGTGTTTCTATAAATTTGATACATGACAATATTCCTTAATAAAATTCAAAAACAATAATTTTGAATGTTAATAATATTTAATATTTGTTTAACGAAATAATTGTAGAGTTCAACGTAAGTAGAGGTGTGAGAAGTTGATTTTATACCTTAATTCACTTGTTTTTCAATGTTTTTGTAAAAGTGTAATTTAGTACATTATAAATATTTAATCGTATGAAGTGACTAAATTTAGAATTTGTAGGACTTCAGATACATTTTTGAAAACAATACTTTAGAATTTAGATAGATAACGGAAGTGTGTAATGTTACTGTTAAATTTATTATTGAAATAATTATACAATTTTATGTTGAATTGTATAAGTAAATCATGTACTATTTCATTAATTAATTGGTTGATTTTAATAATCACTTGTTGTAAATTCAAATGTGAATTATTGTACTATTTTTAGCTTGTGATACTGTAGGAGTAATCTCTATAAATACAAAAAAGCCGACTTAAAAAGCCGGCTTTATATGATTAGTTGTCTACGTTTTGTTCGTATTATTTATTTATAAGAATATATTTTTTCTATAAGTTTTACTGAATATTCAGCAGCATTTTTTTCAACTTCTTCAGGAGAGTTGTAAACATCTTTAACATAAACACACCCAAAAGCATACATTGGTTTCTGAAATTCCATTTTAGTAAGGTAAGCAGTTTGCTCCATAGGGATCAAAAAGCGGTCTACTTTAAAATGATTTGAACCTAGTGGAGAATAAGCTTCTTCTTTTGCTCCCACTGTAAAGCTTAATTGGAAATTTTTGCCTTTCAATTTATCACCTCCCGCTCCATAAGCGAATCCATAGGTAAAAACATCATCAAACCACTTCTTTAAGATGGCAGGCATGTTATACCAATAAAATGGATATTGAAAAATTACATTATCACTCTCTAATAGGGCTTTTTGCTCTGCTTCAACATCAATCTTATAATCTGGATATAAAGCGTGAATATCTCTTACTTCTATGTTTTCAATATTTTTCTCTAATTCTGAAATAATCTTTTTGTTAGCAATAGAATGTTCAAAATTAGGGTGAGCAAGAATAACTAGAGTTTTTTTCATGATAAGTAGATTTTGATAAAAGGTCTTAATGAATTTTCACTTTCTTAACATAACGATCTCATAATCTTTAGGTTGTATCAATAGAATTAATGTACAATAATGACTTTAAATAAGTGTGAACCAATTTTCCTAACCTTTGAGCTTATCCTCCCAAAAGATCAATCATGAAACGCCCACCTTTGTAATGTCAATAATTCAATAAAGAACATTACTAAAAAGAACACTCATGAAAACTCAATTTAGATTTATAACCTTTCTTTTCTTAACAGTTTTATCCATTCAAGTTATTGCTCAAGAGAAAAAGACACAGCATGTTGAAGTATCAAGAATAATAAATGCTCCAGTTGAAAGTGTTTGGAAAGTTGTAGGCGAAGAATTTGGTGAAATTCATAAATCACACCCCAAAATTGTAAGTTCAGATTATTTAAACGATAGCCCTACTCATGGATGTGAAGGTGCTGAGAGGGTTTGTAACCTGAATATGGATGGGTCTAAATACATTAAAGAGAAGCAAGTAGAATTTAACCCTGATCAACACAGCTTTAAAGTACAAATCACCAATAGTGGAACTTTACCATTAGATGCAGAATACTCTTTTGCAGAATATAAAGTGGAAAAAGTAGATGAGAATACGAGTAAACTGATTTTTACTTTCGACTATAGAACGAAGCCTGCTTTTATGGGAAGTCTTGCTAAAGGAAAATTTAAGAAACAATTATCTGATTATATGTTGGCAGTAGACCATTATGTAACTACAGGTGAAGAAGTGAATGCTGAAAACTTTAAAAACATCAAAAAGCAGCAACAGTCAAAATAAGAGAGAATAAATATACGAGTAATTAGGTATATTACTGGATACCAATTTATCAAGAAAACTAGTTGTTGTTCAACTAGTTTTCTTTTTTATTGCTTAATGATTCTATAATTACTTTTCCCAATTTTAATAAGATAAACACCGGGATGTAGGTTGTGGATATTCAATTGTACAAAGAAGTCGTTTTGTTGGACTACCTGTATTGAATTTGAGACGATTTTTCCTGACAAATCAACAAATGTAATTTGATTTGCGACTATCCCTTCCTGTTCAATTGTTAAAACGTTTTGTGTTGGGTTAGGATAGATAGAAACTCTCGATGAAGCTTCTTGATTAAAAATGGCTAAGGGACCATAAGTAGAAGATTGACCATCAAAGTCGACTTGTCTCAATCGATAATATGATTTTCCGGATAATGGTTTTGTGTCTCTTAGAGTATAGTTAATTTGATGTTGAGATTGACCTGCTCCCAATACGGTACCTACTTCAGTCCAAGATTTAGATCCTGCCTTCTGTTTTTCAATAACAAAATGATCGTTATTTATTTCAGAAGCAGTAATCCATTGTAAAACCACAATATTGTCATCTGTGATTTCAGCTTCAAAGGAAGCAAGTGTAATTGGTAAATCGGTTAATTCTTCTGCCGAATATATCCCTACTTCAGCACCATGACCGTATCCTCCGGAGTAAATCTGATTGTTAATGGTATATAAAAGCGAACCGTTGTTTTCTTGGTTGCCACTACCCAAATAAACGGTATTGTCTACCTCGTAAGTAATAGTGCCATTTCCACTACCATCACCACCAGAATAAATATCTTGAGAAAAACTTTGAAATGAACTCAAAAGAAGAGCATATAAAAAGATGATATTGTATTTCATAGCTTTTACTTTTTAAGGTGCTGTTCTTACTCCTCGTCCACCATGAACATTGATTCTACTTTCTGCTACGACCATATCGCTACGGTCTGTAGTCAATAATTTTGTGTCTTTTTGAATGAAAGAACCTCCACGGTTACCAATTCCAGGATCACCCGTACTACCAGGCCATGAAGGAAGATCCATGTATAATCCACCAGAACCAATCGTTCCATCTCCATGAGTACCATCAAAGGTTTCTCCAGCAGTAATAGCATCTATGACTCTCTCTTTAATATTTCCGGCTAATTCTAAAATGCCAAAATAGGATGCACCGGCGGTTGCTTTACTCGTATTATTTGTCTGTGCAGCAAACGCTCCAACTCTAATAGGTCCTTCTAAATTCCCATAAGTATAACTACAAAGGGCATTACCTTTTGTGGCATCAAAAGTAGCATCTGTTACAGTTTCAGTTTCATCGGTACTTGTTAGCACATAGTCTGTGGCTTCAGCATCTGCAGTACCATCCTTTAGTTCTCTAGTTCCCCAAGGGAAGTTTCCAATAACGCTGGTACTTTCAAAACCTCTACAGGCTTTTTCATATTCCATTTCGGTCATCGGCCTTAAAGCAGCCCAATCCAAGTAAGTAGCAATGTCCGCCCATGAAAGAAAGTTACAAGCAACATGCGGATTACTACTGCTATAATCATCACCAGTAATACTTAAATTATACCTGAACCGGTCGCCAGAAAATGATGATTTATATCTATTGTTTGGAGAACTACAAGTATTTAAAAAGTCACAATACTGTCCTTGAGTAATCTCATATTTCATACAGTAAAAAGCTTGATAACCTTTAGGAAAACTTGCATTTACATTAGCAGTCAAACCATTCTTAGTAGTTAGACTAAATGATTTGTTTTCTCCATCAATTGATAATACACTCGTAAAGAAGTTTTCTCCTCCACTATAATTCGCACCCAACACATAAGTTCCTTCTGGTACATAGACCATTTCAATGGCAAATACCTTTATTTCTATAGCATTATTAATATCAACTCCGTTGTAACCGTAATCCCATTTCAACCCTACATTACTATAATTAGCATTGTTACTACTTTGTGTTAATTCATTAGCAGAATATAGAAAAACACCATTAGAATAATTATCAATATCGGTGAAATCCAAAGCAGACGAAATGTTGGCATTACTAGGTACTTGATGCCCATCTGCAATTCCGGTACCATTCACATAACTTAATGTACAGTGCTTCCAATCCCCTTCGTTTTCTCTGTACTTTGCAAAAATCCATGCAGCATCCCAGTTAGAAGGTCCAAAGGCTACTTTCCATGAGTTAGACCAAGAAAGATCAAATTCAATAACGGCAGTTTCCTCATCGATATCTTGAGATGTGATACTAATGTTACTAATTGATATATTATTCGCCTTAGTACCAAATGATAATAACAGACATCCAAAAGAGATAAAAACTACCTTTTTAAGGTGAGAGATTAGTGGTTTGTTGATCATCTTCATTTCATCGTTTGAATTAGCAATGCTGGTTAAAATGTTGTGTTTTCGTTGAATGTAAGTAGCAATTATTTTGGTTTAAATACTTGTAAATGAATTCCTTTGGATAGATGGTCACCCATGAATGCACCAATTACAAACCTTTTCTGCTCTTCTGATCGCTGTCGGTAATAAATCATGAATTAACTATTTGGTTAATGTGGTCGTAATTTGATAACGTTTGATCAATATTTGATGCCAGTATTTATAACTCATACCGTTAATTATGTTGTAGTTTAAACAAAATATTCGCTATGAGTACTAAGAAATTTAATCTGATCGCTATTTTATTGATACTAACTTTATCCACAACAAAACTTTGGGCACAAGACCAAACAGGAGAAAAGCAGAAGAAAGAAATGACAAAGTTTAACGATGCCAATGAAAGAAAAGGGGTGAAGTTCAAAGTTATTCCAGGTCCTTTTTATGATCCTTCTATTAAGTATGGTATGTTTCTAGCTCCCATGCTCACCTATTATCCCTCTAAAGGAGACATGATATCTCCTGCTTCCACTACAGCTTTTTATGGAATTTACACTTCAAATAATTCTTATATAATAGGAATGAATAATGAACTATACTTAAAAGAGGATACATGGAGATTGAAACTTAGAGCAGGGTATGGAAACCTCAATAAAGATTTATCACTATATGGAGTAGATGAGAATGGACAATTGGATTATTCCCAAAAAACAGTTCAAGATGTTACACAAGAAGTAAGGCAGTTAGAAACGTATGCGATGCATAAAGTAGTACCTAGTTTGTATATGGGACTTGGGTATACGTATAAAAGCTTTGGATTTACAGGTAATACTCCAGAAGCTGTCGAAGCGTTGGAAAATAACGACATGAACGGAGCTTCAGTAAACCATGGCTTAGCATTAAAACTTGATTATGATACTAGAGACAATGTTCAGTTTCCTTATAAAGGATATTATATGAGTTATACGGGAACAGAGTTTTTCTCTGAAGGACAAAACAACAATGCCTATTTTAGTAATAACTTCAAAATGATGGGTTTCTGGTCACTAACTAAAAATCATAGACATATTATTGCTACCAAAGTTTATGGAAACATATTAGTAGGAGATGTCCAAAAGCAAGACTTTTCTATTTATGGTAGAATAAACGGTGATGTACAAAGGGGATATCAGTCGGGAACACATACCGATAAAAATGCATTAAATGTAGAGGTAGAATATCGATATACTTCGCCTTTATTAAATAATAAATTAGGGTTCATTGCTATGGTGGGTGATGGTAAAGTATTTGGGTACTACAATAACTTTACAGATACAGAACATTTACCTGTTGTCGCACTGGGTATTAGGTATGCAATATTACCTTATGAACGTATTAATATAAGGTTTGATACTACCTATGGTAAAGATGGAATGGTTTGGTATTTTGGTATACGAGAAGCATTCTAATAAAAACAGAAAGGCTACTCCGAAACGGAGTAGCCTTTTTACTGTCTGTCCTTAAATAATTGTCTTCTATGTGTACCAATATTAATTATTGTTTAATCACCTTGATTTGACTAAACTGTTGTTCCCCTTGAATCTGAATAAAGTAGATACCAGATTTTAAAGATTGGAAGTCAACTTCAACATGATTGCCTTGATGCAATAATTGACGGATTAATTTACCTTCAATGTTGATGATATTGATGTTCTGATCTTGTTCAGGAAGATCTAATACAAGAATATCACTAACAGGGTTCGGGTAATAAGAAACTTTTACTAACTCATCTTCTAGACTTGTTACTTCAGCTTCCTCAATCATAATACTGATCGAAGCAGATGCTGTTGCTCCCTGATCGTCTGTTACAACTACTTTAACTTCATAAGTACCTGATGCATCAGGTGTCCAATCTAATTCGAATGGAGCAGCTGTAATTGTTTCTACTAATTCATCGTTTACATATACCTCAACTTTCTCAATAGAACCATCAGTATCTGCTACATCCATTGTATAAGAAACCGTAGCTCCTAATGTGTAAGTTGTCACTTCGTCTGATGTTGCTACTGAAATTGTTGGTGCAATATTATCTTCTTCACCAACACTGCTATCAACGATATTAATAACAGCTTGAGTTGTACCTGTAAGATCGTCGTTATCTGTAGCTATCGCTTTTACTGTATATTCACCAACAGCTTCACCTGTCCAGTTAAATGTATAAGGAGCTTCAGTAACTGTAGCAAGTAGTTCATCATTAACGTAGAAATCTACTTTGCTTACTGTACCATCTTCATCTTCTGCTGTCGCAGTGAAAGCAACTTCACTGTTTATTTCAAAAGAAGATTGATCATCTGTAGTTGATAAAGTAACTGTAGGTGCATTATCACTTACTTCTTCTGTAAGTTCGAAAGTCATTTTACCTAAATTAAAACCACCATCAATAAAATAGACTTTCATTACATGTTCCCCTTTCGTAAGTGATAAGCCCTCTACAGTTTTACTTTGCCAAGTATTCCATCCGCCTGTAGCATCTACAGAGATATTACCCGAAATATTAGTACCGTCTACTTCAATGTAGAATGGACCTCTACTTTCTGAGTTATCGGATGCATACCTGAATGAGAAGGAATAGATTCCTGATGTAGTAACCTCTACAGTATACCTTAACCATTCACCAGGACCTGTCCAACCAATAGTTGGCCCTTCATCTTCACCATACACAACATCTACAAATTCATCTTTTCTATAATCACCCTCGTTGTAAGCTACCAAGTCGAAGTAAGTGATGTTTTGTCCGTTACCGAATTCAAATACATCGTAATGACCAGACTCGATAGTACCAGGGATCTGTGCCGCTGTATCTCCAAATGGAGTAATATTACCAATAGAAACAGTTGTTTCTTCAGAAGTAACTGTGGTAGCATCATCAAATGTTGCTGTTGCTTTGAAAGTGACATCGCCACTAACATCAGAAGTCCATTTTAAAGTATATGGAGCAGCAGAAACACTACCTACACTATTGTTATTGACAAAATATTCTACTGATGTAACTGTAGTACTACCATTTAGTACCTCAGCTGTTAGCGTAATATCTTGACCAATCACATAGCTTTTATCTTTATCTACACCTGCAACCTTTAATGTTGGTTCATCGCCTTCGTCATCATCTCCACAGCTTCCTACAGTAAATGTTTGAATATCTTCAATTGTATTTCTTTCACCACCTTCTGGGTGAGAGTAAGTGTAATAGAAAGATACTTCACTTCCAGCAGGAGCATTTAATTGGAATGGCTCGTTTGGCTTAGCATTGTAACCAGGGTATGCACCATCACCAGTTTTGTAGAATAAGATCAATACATTATCACCCATTCCATCAATTAATGGAATGAACGTCAGTGTTGGATTTTCAGCTTCACCAGAGAATGAATAACTGAAGTGACCATTTGCCATTTCTGCTTCATAACATGAGTTGGCTGATGTACCTGTTACTTCTATTTCTTTTGAAGTTGCTGTTTTGTTATCATTATCTGTAACCACTGCAGTGATTACACTCTTACCTTTAACAACACTCCAATTGATAGAATAAGGAGCCTCAGTGTCTGTTCCAATAGAACTTTCACCTACAAAGAATTCGACTTGTGCTACTGAACCGTCAGTATCAGCAGCTGTAACTGAAATTGAAATATTAGTTCCCTCTTTGTATGAGGCTCCATGATTTGGTGTAACAATTTCGATTGTTGGAATTGTAGTGTCTACAGGCTCGCTGACACAGCTTCCAACAACGAAGGTATTCGGTGTAGCTGATGTATTTCTTTCTCCACCTTCAGGGTGTGAGTAAGTATAATAGAATGAGATTTCGCTTCCATTAGCAGCTGTAATTTGGAATGGCTCATTTGGCGTAGCATTGTAACCACCATATCCACCGCCGTTGATAGAAAGGAACAAAATACAAGTTGGTGAACCCATTCCTGATTGATTAGGAATAAATGTTAGCGTAGGGTTTTCACTAGCGTCTGATAATTCAAAATCATAATCGCCATTATCACTTGTTCCAGAGCAAGAAGGTGCTTCTTGTGCTGTAATTGTGAATGTTTTACTTGTACTTGTTTTAGCATCATTATCTGTTGCTACAGCATAGATAGTGTAATCTTTTGCTTCCGTTGGAGTCCATGATAATTCAAAAGGATCAGTTACAGACCCTACAGATTCATTATCTACAAAGAATTCTACAGAACTAACATCTCCATCAATATCAGAAGCTTCTGCAGCTAGCATGATTGAAGAATTAACAAAAACCATATCTCCATCTTTCGGAGCAGTTAATTGTACTGTTGGAGCAATTTTACCGTCAGCAGTAACAATTAATTTAATCACATCGCTGTTTGAATACTCACCATTGTCTACTGTTAGTTGAACAAGGTACTCACCTTCTACTAAGTTGCCTAAAGTAGGAGTAGATGTTGTTTCACCTTCAAATTCAATAACACTAGCACCATATACTTGAGTCCATGCATAAGTCAATGAGTTGTTTCCTGGGTCTGAACTGTTAGAACCATCTAAGCTGAAGCTACCTGCAGAGATATCTACCACTTGGTCTTCACCTGCATCAGCTACAGGAACATCATAAGAAAGGTCTCCAGTACGACCGAAAGTCATTCTACCTAAGTTAAATTCACCACCTAGGAAAGACACTCTAAGGATATGTTGTCCTTGAGTAAGTTCTATATTGTTTACTGTTGCCGAAGCCCAAGTACCCCAACCTCCTGTTGTAGCTACTTCAATGTCTTCAGAAACTTTTTCATCATCAATTGATAAGTAGAAAGGTCCACCGCCATTTCCATTTGCACTTGCATATCTGTAAGTGAAATCATACACACCTGCAGTTTCAACATTTACAGTATATTCCATCCATTCGCCACCAGCTGTCCATCCAACTGTAGCTCCTTCCGCTTCGTCTGCAACATTATCGATATACTCATCTTCTCTGTAGTTTCCTTCGTTATAGGCAGAAACATCAAAGTAAGTAATACCTTGGCCAAGGCCACCTTCGAACTGGTCAAAGTTACCAGCATCTATAGTACCTGGAATTACATTGATTTCGTTGTTAAAAGGAACTTGAAGACCTGCAACAACTGTAATGATGTTAGAAACATCTACAGCTTCATCAGTATGGATTTTTGCATAAAAACGATGCTCACCTGCTGAAAGTTGAGTAGCAGAAAAAGTAAATGGAGCAGTAGTTAGTTCACCAAGAAGATTACCATTGTCGAAAAATTCAACTTTCGTAGGAGTTACTTCCTCAACAGTTAATGTAAGATCGATTGAGCCATTGACTGCAGCTTGTTCGAAGCTAGTTTCCAATAAACTCTCAATTTCAACATCTTTGTTTGTTACTGTTTGGCCAGCAGCTACTGCTAGTTCATAGCCATCAGAGAAAGTTACTGTGATTTCTGAAGTACCATAGTTGTGAGCAACGTATGTTTTTTCTCCATCATTGTTAAAAGTAACAGCCATAGGATGGTCTGCAGTAACAGAAACATCAATCTGACCAAGAGCATTCATACTGTGTAACCAATAGTAGGTGTGTGAATCAGATACACCAAATTTTAATGGTCTGTTTGGATAGTCGTTGTATAACTCTAATGCTTTACTTGGATCAGAGAAAGATAAGTAGCCCCACATCACATCGTACCATAGATTTGGGTTCTCTACATTATTTAGCACATCAGTATTCTGGGTCATTTCATTCCATAATTTATCGACATAAGCGGTGTTGTGTCCCAAATACAGTGCGCCTCCATGAAGAGGGTAAAGTTCAATATTATATGATGCTGCAATGTCTGCTGTCCAGAATGTTCCATTGTCGTAGCTATTACTCCAAACTCTTGATACTAAGCTATAAGCCTGATCATCTTTAAAGTTACGCTCGTTCATATCGAACCAATATTCTTCGACAGCCGTTTGTTCTGTTGTATATAAATAGATTCCTAGATCTCTAATTTCATCGTTGCCAGTAACCGATCCCCAGTGAATTAATGAAGAGTGGAACTGCATACTTTCTGACGTAGATTCTTGATCATTTCCTTGAGGGAAAGAAGCAAAACCATTTGCCCAACAGTGTCCTGCGTATGGACTAAAGTTTCTTAGGAATGGAAATAACTCGTCGTCTCTGTTTGGAGAAGAAGCGTCTCTAACCAATAAGTCGATCATATCACCATATTGATCTGCCCATCCTGGCTCGTATTGCTCTAAAAATGCTGCGGCATGGATAAAGTAACCCCAGTGGAAGTGGTGGTCATTTAAATTTGAATCTTGACCATGGCCGGCAGGGTAACCCAACATAGCACTCCAGTCTGTGTTGTAGTAGAATAAGAATGCTACCTCACCACTTTCTGCAGTTAACCAATCTTCTAATCTTGTCTTAATAGTAGTGATGATGTTATCTCTTACTTCAGTTTCGCCCATTAAGTCAGCTATTCTTGCATTTTGGATCAAACGGTTCATTGCTTGTCCTTCATTGTAAGAATCTGTCCAGTCTGATAAACCTTCATTTTCTAAAGATTTCACTTTTGACAATAATGCTGATACATCAAAAGATTCACTGTTGTTGTTGACATACGGTAATGTTGGAAGGATACCTCTAAATGTATTTTCAACTTGGAAAGTATTACCTTCAATCATTTTTAATTCACCTCTTACTGTAGTGTAAGCGATAGAACCTGGCGTTGTTGATGCATCTGAAAGATTAGCCCATTGGTGTGGAAGTAATCCTAAAAGCATATTTGTATCATCGCCTTCTTTAACTTCTGTAGTAACAGTAAAATCTGTCGTCAGTGTAGAAGCAGAAGCATCGTAATCCCATGCTACAGTAGTATTTGTAGGGAATACATAAGCATATTTTTGGAAATCAGCTGCAGTAGTAGCAACGTCAGAAGTAGACTGTGGTAGCATTACTGCTGACCAGTAATTTTGACCATTTAAAGATGATGAGTAAGTACTGCCATCTTGAGTCCAAGTACTACCAGTAGGCGCATAGATTACAAAATCAGCACCTTCTCTAGCATCTTGTACCATGATCATTTCATCAGAAACAGTTACTGTTCCGTGGTTGATAGTAATTGTTGCTACATCATCATCGCCTTTTGAGAAATAGACGAAGGGCATACCTATACCAGATGTAGCTTGTAGGTGGTGCGAACCATCATTCCAGTCTATAGTTACAGTCCAATCACTATGGTCTGCAACTGTAGCCTGAGATGCTGAAAGTCCGTCAACTCCTACAACGATTGGAAGTAAATCATCAAACACACCCCAAGAGATATAGCTCATCACTAAACCCTCGTTGGTGGTTTTCATAGAAATTGGATAATTGAATAAGTTAGAAGCGTGATCACTTTGTATTAAAGTGGACCACCAATCATTAGTTGGTACGGGTTTATCAACTGCGTTTCCGCTTAGTTGAGGTGTGCCCGTAGGGTAGCTGTTTCTCCCCGCTGCATCAGTTCCTGGATAGGAAGTAGTATAACTACCACTTCCAATGTTGGTTATTTGTGCGTATCCGGTGATATGAAGAGAAAGAGTCAATAAGGCTATTATTATAGCCGAATGAGACGTAATTTTAAATTTCATAAGACGGTTTTTGTGTAATAGTCATTACCCCTGGACGAGAGGTAAAATATGTTAGTGAATTGAGTATGTACTTCAATATTCTGTGCACAAAAAAAAGTTAGTAATACATCATTTCAGTTCATTAAATACGATTTCGTAAATCAGTTTTTGTGAGTTTGATCAAAACAAACATAAAAGATGTAATTGGAACTTGAAAATGAGGGGGTTACAGGGGTTATCACTTAAAAAAAATACATTTAAGTATCTGATTGTTAGTTATTTTGATTGGTTTTGTAAATATGTTTAAATAACTGTAAATCATTTAAAAAAAAGATATTTAACATTGAATATTGAGTAAAATCACAAAATGTTACTTATTGAAAATCACAAAAGTGTCAAAAATACAGTTAAGTGTAGTTCATTATGGAAGAGAATCAATCATTAACTGATCAGAATATCTATCGAATTTTTTATAACTTCGCGCCACTAAAAAGAGATATTAATCCATTCATTGTCATGATAATTTTTAAGAAGTTACTTCTTAGTATTTGCTTTGTTTTATTTGCTGCTACATTAAGTTATTCACAAGAGAAATCCCCAGTGAACAAAGACGTAGTTAATCAACAATTATGGATGGATTTCTATATCAAGGTGCAGAAGAATGATCGCTTTAACTATTTGTTTGATTTTGGTTATGAAACGATCTTTTTGGATAACTATTGGAACAAGATCTACCACGAGACTTCTGTTAATTACCAATTAAGTAATCGTTTTGATCTAAAAGGAGGGGTAGCTTTTTATTATCACTTTAACCAAGATATAGATAATCGCTTCGAATTAAGGCCTTGGCAAGCTATCGTATATAAGGTAGTAAAGAGGGAACGTATAAATATTGGTATCCAAACTAAAATTGAACAAAGGTTATCTTGGTTAATGGATAACAAAACATACAATTACGACTTTCGATTAAGAATGAAAGTTGCTGGTAGTGTAAAGTGTTTCAAGAATGACTTGGATTGGTATGTGCCATTTGTTGCAGAATACTTCTATCCTATAAAGGATAATATCCCAGAGGTCTTTCATAATGTAGCAAAAATTGGTGTTGGGATAGGAAAGAAGTTCAATGATAGGTGGAATGGTTCTTTTATGGCAAATTGGCAATATTCAAGATCAGGTCCACAAGATCAATATAAGGTATCAGACTTTGCCTATCAGTTTCAAGTGACAAGGTTGATTGATAAACGAAAGTAATCGATCTCTGATGATAGTTTAAATATTTCACAATAAAGAGGTGGAAAACAGGATGCTTGTGTTTAATATTTCATCATTTTTTCTCAACTTGTGAAAAGTTATCGTTTTAATCTCATTTTAAAAACAGCAAACGATTCATGGAAGAATATTCATTACCTGAACTAGTTTCTCGCTATATCAACACAACCAATTGCAATGTATTCTTAACAGGAAAAGCAGGAACAGGTAAAACTACCTTACTAAAATCAATTAGAGAAAATACACATAAAAATGTTCTTGTGGCTGCCCCAACAGGTATTGCTGCAATTAATGCTGGAGGGGTAACCGTACATTCCTTGTTTCAATTACCATTTGGTGCATATATACCGGATGAGAATTTTGAATTCAATGACAATGTTACCACTGTAGCACATATTAATACCCCAAAATCGATCTTTAAGGGTTTTAAAATGACTTCAAAGAAAAGGGCTTTGCTGAAGTCTATGGAGTTATTGGTGATTGATGAGGTAAGTATGCTGAGAGCAGATATGTTGGATGCTATCGATAAAATCTTGCGACATGTCCGTATCCGAAAAGATCTTCCCTTTGGTGGTATTCAAGTATTATTTATTGGAGATATGTTACAGTTGCCTCCGGTAATTAAGAACGATGAATGGATGTATTTAAGGAATTACTATCAAAATGGTTATTTCTTTAATTCAATAGTATTAAGACAGCATCCACCCATCCATATTGAGCTTCAGAAAGTATATCGACAATCTGACCCTACTTTTGTTAATATATTGAACCATTTTAGAGAGAATAAAGTAACTTCCAACGATGTGAAAGTGCTCAACTCTCATTATGACCCCGACTTTGAACAAACAGAAGGTGATGGGTACATTCATCTTACAACACATAATAAGGTAGCTGACGAGAAAAACCAGAAATGGTTGACTGAATTAAAGAGTACCACATTTACCTATTCTGCAGATGTTGAAGGAGAGTTTCCCGAAAGTCAATACCCTAATGCTGAAAATTTGAAGCTAAAGGAAGGGGCACAGGTTATGTTTATTAAAAACGACTATTCAGGAGAGAACAAGTACTTTAACGGTAAGATTGGAAAGATAACGAAATGTACTTCTAAAGATGTATGGGTAAAGTTTGATGATGGGACCCCAGAGTTTAAAGTTGAGGATTATGAATGGGAGAACAAGAAGTATGTATTAAATAAGGAAACCAATGAAGTTGAAGAACAATTAATTGGTAGGTTTATACAATACCCACTGAAATTAGCTTGGGCCATTACTGTACATAAGAGTCAAGGTTTAACATTCGATAAAGCTATTGTGGATGTAAATAGAGCATTTGCATCAGGACAAGTGTATGTGGCTTTATCAAGATTAACTTCTTTGGATGGGTTGGTATTATCTTCTCCAATTAATGAAAGAGGTATTCCAATAGATCAATCGCTAAGTCATTTTACACAATCCAGTCAGTCTATTGAAGAATTGACTCCTCACTTAAAACTGGAAGCGCATCGATTTATCTATGATACTTTGCAATCAGCCTTTAATCTTAGCTTTTTGATTGAGCATTTAGAAGAACACTTGTCTACCTATGATAAGTTGGAGAACCTTTCTTCCAAGCAGACTTATAAACCTTGGGCAAAGAAACTATTAGAAAAAATTCGTGAATTAAGAAAAGTAGGCGATGGGTTTAGAAGGCAAGTTCATCAAATTATTACTGAAGAGAACGATGGGTATATAAACTTCTTGCATGAAAGAACACTTAAGGCACAAGGGTATTTTGATAAAGTTTTAAAGGAACATCATAAAAACGTTCAAGCACATTGGGATAAGCTTAAAACAGCAAGAGGTGTAATGGCTTACAGTAATGAAGTGAAAGAAGTGGCTTCTTATATCTATAATGTTGCTCAGAAAATGATTCGAGCAGAAAGGTTAGTGAAATCCTATATTGATAAAGCAGATTTAAAGAAAAATGGTATAGGGAAACCTAGTTTTGAGATCTCTGAAAAGAAAGATGAGCCTGTTCAATTAGCTCCAAAACCTGAGAAAAAAGAAAAAAAGAAGTTCTCTCCTCATGTAGAAACATATATTTTATTTAGGAAGGGAAATGATGAAAAAGCAATTGCAAGGGAAATGGGGAAAACCGTTGGGACTGTTGAGACACATCTTGCAAAAAATATTGCACAAGGGAGAATTCAATTAAAAGAATTAGTTCCTTCTAAAACCCAAAGAGTTATAGAAAACGCGTTGGAAAAAACGAGAAGTAAATCGTTAAAAGCGATCAAAGAAGAAGTGGGAGCAAAGGCATCTTTTGCACAAATAAAGTACGTAATTGCAGCAATGGAAGTGATGTAATAGCCTTTAATAATGATGTTTTTTATCTTATTAATCAGATAATTAATAGGATCTAAATTAGATTTTGTTGTTCTAATTTTAGTTCACAAACATTTGATTTTCGATCAATTTTGATAAATAATAGTTAATTGTACACTTTTTAAGGTTGTTTTACAGTTTATTATTAAAATTCTTCGTTAATTGAATATATGACTACGAAAGACGGACATTATTATTACAACTAAAACATCATTGACATCATGGATATTTTAATTGCTATCACTCTACTGTTTCTTTTATGGAAACTAAGAAGAGTTATTTACAAGACAATGGCTTATTTGATGTATACACCTTATTACATTGTGACGAAAATTCATCAAAAAATTATGATGATGATGTACAAATTGGAACATCAAAAAGAGAATTTAAAAGATAGTCTGGCTGTGAGAAAACATGCATTCCACAAGGAATAAGAGCAACAACAGAAAGGAATCTCGGTGTGATAAAACATCGGGATTTTTTTTGTTTTATACTTTTATATAGGCTCGATAAATTCCTAAAAGTCAATAAAAAAATTACAACTTCTTCTTACTTACTTCTTACTTCTTACTCTTTTTTTTACCTTTGTCCGTCTTAAAAGACATAACCATTTATTTAAAACGTCTTGGTGAACAAACAACAACGAGACATAAATAAGTATTAGAGATGATTATCGAACCTAAAACTAGAGGTTTTATCTGCTTGACAGCACACCCAACAGGATGTGAGCAAAATGTGATCAATCAGATTGAATATGTAAAATCTAAAGGAGCAATTGATGGTGCTAAGAAAGTATTAGTAATCGGCGCTTCTACAGGTTTTGGCTTAGCATCAAGAATTACAAGTGCATTCGGATGTGGAGCATCTACTATTGGTGTATTTTTAGAAAAAGCACCTTCAGCAGGTCGTCCAGCTTCTCCAGGTTGGTACAACAGTGCAGCGTTTGAAAAGCATGCTCATGAAGCAGGTTTATATGCTAAATCTATCAATGGTGACGCTTTCTCTAATGAGATCAAGCAACAAACTATTGATATGATCAAAGAAGATTTAGGTCAAGTTGACTTAGTAATCTACTCTTTAGCATCTCCAGTAAGAACTAATCCTAACACAGGAAAAAGACATAAATCAGTATTGAAGCCAATCGGTGATGTTTTCTCAAACAAAACTGTAGACTTCCATACAGGTAACGTTTCTGAAGTATCAATCCAACCAGCAACAGAAGATGATATCGCTAATACTGTTGAAGTAATGGGTGGTGAAGATTGGGAAATGTGGATCGATGCAATGAGAGAAGCAGGTGTTTTAGCAGAAGGAGCTGAAACTTATGCTTACTCTTATATCGGACCAAAATTAACTGAGCCAGTATACAGAAAAGGTACTATCGGTGCTGCAAAAGATCACTTAGAAGCAACAGCTCATAAGATCACTGAGAAGTTAGCAGATATGGGTGGTAAAGCAGTTGTTTCTGTAAACAAGGCCTTAGTGACTCAAGCGTCATCAGCTATTCCTGTAATTCCATTGTACATTTCTTTATTGTACAAAATCATGAAAGCGGATGGTATTCATGAAGGTTGTATCGAGCAAATCCAACGTTTATATGCAGACAGAATCTATTCAGGCGATATGAAATTGGACGAGAAAGGTAGAATCAGAATTGACGATTGGGAAATGCGTGACGATGTTCAAGCGAAAGTTGATGAGCTTTGGGCAATCGCTACAACTGAAAACTTATCAGAAATTGGTGATTTGAAAGGTTACTCTGATGACTTCTTCAACTTATTCGGTTTCAAAGTGGATGGTGTTGATTATGATGCAGACGTTAATGAAGTAGTTGAAATTCCTTCGTTAGCATAAAACATATATTCTTTTAAAGAATACAAGCCAACTCGAATAACATCGGGTTGGCTTTTTTTATTTTATAGCTTGATTTAATTCTCCCAGAATTCAGGTTCAAAGGCATGTCCTTCTATTTCTGTTACTTCTACATTGAGGTCATTTCCAATGCCGAACAATTCCTTGTCAGATAGATTTTCTTCTAGCCAAGGAAATAGGATCCGCTCCTCAAATCGAATGTGATTATTGATGATCTGACTGAGAGCTAACCCTTGTTCTATAACATCAGAAGGCGTAATATTAATGTTCGTGATAATGTTACTAATGATATTATGATCGTTTAAAAATCTACGTTTGATCTTCTCATCATTAATTAAATAGGCTAGCGTATTTTCTTCTTCTGTAAAATGATTTCGAAGGTGGTTTTCATAATAATCATTGATGTACCGAACAGCAGTGAGCTGATCTGTATGATTAAGTTTCTTTAGACGATGGCAAAACACAAGTCCATGATGATGCTCATGAGATAATGGAATAAGGTTTTCGTTTCTTTTCATATACTTTATTGGGTAGGGTTTACTATAATTTACCGATTCTAAATCGAAATCTCAAGAAGTTATGATCAATAACTTTTACAATGCATACCTCAGTCTAAAAGAAAAGATGGCGACTGCATTTTTCTCTTGATTGTATACAGGGTTGATATATACTTGAACATCTGGAGAAATATTGACATGTTCAGTAAGTTGCATATTGTAGTAAAGTTCTATACCTAATTGGCTTTCATCAATTTCAGGATCTACAGGTGCTCCAAGATCTACTCCAATTCCAATTTGATCATCTTTTACAATATTATAAGAGCAACCGGCCATGACCATATATCGCATGAGTGCTCCATCTCCTTGTGAGTAGGCTAATCTTGAAAATAGAGTTGTTTTATGAATAGAAGTAGAAGCGGAAAAACAAATCCCCTGACTTTCATTCGAGATCAAATTACCTTCGCTATCAGTTCTTGCATCTTGATACCAATACGTAACATGGATATTCTCTCCATTTAGAAATGGAGTATGGGTATTCCAACCTAATTCAACCCAATATAAATATTCTCCTTTGGCAAAAGATTTAAAACTATTACTGATAAAGTTGGTTGGTTCTCCATTAGCATCATGGAAACCTCCGGCAACATAAGTGTTTTTAATAAGGTCTTTTGCTAGAAATGCACCACCAATTCCTTGGTTGGGAATCGCCATTGCAGGGTTATTAAAAAAAGCTTCACTCAGAAAACATTTGTAAGGGTTCAACAATGGAAAAAGATCAATAAAATCTCCTGGATCCATGATACCTAAAACAAATCCATATTTATTATTCTTGAAAGATTGCCTCCAATATAAGTTGGTTAATCCCCAACCCATATCTTTAAAACTTGCTGTACTTAGTGCAGACCCTGATTCATATCCTAAATGTCTTGGAGCAGTAGGTGTTAAGCTATGTCTATTTTCAATCTTAAAGATTAAACCTCCTTGGGTGTCTTTGGTATTAACAGGTTCCCATGTACCAAAAAAGCGATATATTCCACTTGCCGCATTGGGTGAACCAGATTTTACATATGAAGAATGCTGTCCTAAAAACATATAATCCATTCCTATTGCTACATTATACTTTAGTTGAATGTATCTTTTGAAATCATAATAAGTGTCTAAAGGTTTATCCATGGGCTTTACATTTACCCAAGCATCTTTTTTCATGTCATCATTTAGAAGGTCAGCATCAACAGATTTAGAACCTCCTGTCATTTGTATTCTATCGTAGCCGGATTTTGTATTTTGGATATTTATTCTTTTTGACACTTGAACGGTATCAAGAAAGCTTCTCTTGTACATTGTAAACTCAGGATCATCTTTAAGGTCCATTAAATCTAATTCCATTTCAAGCATTTTATTTTCATTAAATTCTTGACCTACTTGTAGCATTAAATCGCTGCTGTCTGGAATATATATGTATCCATAGTCGGGGATAGTTTCTTTCTGAATGGCCCAGTATAAATATTCTCCTTCATCTAAAGTGATATTTTTCATTTCATCTGGAGCAAGGTTAACGGTGTCTTTGCCCAATTGAACCATCATACTGTCTATTGTTGTATTCCTTATATATATAAAGGCACTATCATGGTTGGCATGTGTCGAATGTATATTCTTGATTATATTTTCAGCCTCCAATAAATTATTAATCGTAATGTCTTCGATTAATGCATAGCCTTTCTGATCAGATTCTATATCCCATACCTTAATAAACTTGTCCTTGTGTTCCATATCAAAAACAAGAAGAAATTGTGCAGAATCAACAATGGTTAGAACATCAGATTTTACGGAAGGTAATAGATATACTTCTGTACTCTTATTGGTATTGGCATTAAACCATTGAGCATTTGCTTCAGGTATATTACAACTGAAGTAAATAATAAATAATACCCATAGGGAGATATTATAACGGATAGTTTTTGAAAAATAGTTTTGTATGAGCAGTAACATGTTAATCTCTATCAATCATAGTATAATATAGCTGATAATAAGATATTTATTAAAGTAGTCTTCAATAAAAATCGTAGTTAGTCTTTTCTTAAAATCAAGTATAATATACAAATCACAAATCAGTATTCGGATATCAAAAATAATGATTAATATCAAACAAAATAAATTAATTCTACTTTGTTAACTGTATTTGATCTGGAGAGAGAAGGTAGGTGTTTTTTTACGGAAGTATTTTTTCATAACAGTTAAACACACCTTTTCTAAAGGTTACTTCACCAAGTTTTTGATATCCTATTTTCTCATACATCCTATTAGAAATGGGGTTTCCGATAAAGGCATCGAATCGGAGTGAAGTGAGTCCATTTTTAGTAGCAAGTTGTTCACCATAAGCTGTGATTTTCTTGGCTATTCCTTTCCCTTGGAATTTGGGGTCAACAGATAAGCGGTGCATGACTAAAAACTTATTAGTAGTGTTTAACCACTGGATATCATTGTACTCGATATCAAACTCTTGATTAAAAATGACGTAACCTGCTAATTCATTATCTTCAAAGTAACCATAGGCGTTACTACTTTCCAGATCAGAAAGAATATCTTTTTCTGTTGGATATTGCTCATCCCATTGATCAATACCCATGCTTCTCATTTTAGAAATAACATTCTGAATTAATTCCATAACAGCATTAAGGTGTTGGGAAGATAAGTTTTGTATCACTGCTTTTTAGGTTTAATTTGAATAGTAGTAGGTATTGATATTATTTGCTCATAATAAGATCCACTTTATCTAATTCTAATTTCAATGGCATAATTTGCTCTTGATAAGAAGTAATAAGAGAATCAGGCAATGGTTCTGATGATGGTAACTCTTGTTTTCTTGAATCCACTTGTTTACCATTTTTCCAGAAACGATAACATAAATGAGGGCCTGAAGCAAGACCAGTTTTTCCTACATAACCAATTACGTCACCTTGAGTCACTCGCACACCTCTACGGATACCTTTCTTGATTTTATTCATATGAAGGTATTGTGTAGTGTACACACTATTATGACGGATTTTTACATAGTTGCCATTGTACTTAGAATAAGTAGCCGCTATAATTTCACCATCTCCAACAGCATGAATCGGTGTACCAATTGGGGCGGCATAATCAGTTCCTAAGTGGGCTTTGTATCTTTTCTGAACAGGGTGATAACGACGTCGAGAAAAAGAAGAAGATATTCTTGAAAAATGTAAGGGTGCTTTTAAAAATTCTTTCCTTAAGCTATTACCAAATTCATCAAAATATTCTTGTTTGCCATTGTATTCGTAATCAAAAGCATAATAATCCTTTCCAAGATGTCGAAACATTGCAGCTTCAATATGGTCTATACCTACAACAGAATCTTCCACCACTTTTTCAAAGAAAATGACTTTAAAACCATCTCCTTTTTGAATATGGAAGAAGTCAATTTGCCATGCGAAGACATCTGACAATAAGTTGACTAGTAAAGGTGACTCGTTTTGATCTGTTAATGTTTGGTATAAAGACGAGGTAATGTCTCCATGTACTTCCTTCTTCTGAAGTGTAACAGGTTTTTCCCCTTTATAGACTGTACAGCTGTCCTTAACATTGAAAACAACATAATTAATATCATCTTCCTCATAGATAAAGTAATCTACTCGGTTAGAGTCGGCGCCGAAAAGAAGTGTGTATTTCTGCCCATATTTTATTCTTCGAACATCAAACACACCTTTTGAGTTGTTGGCAAGTTTATAAATAGTGGAATAATCAATATCATACTTTGTCAAGACATCAGATAAATTCTGGTTTCTTCTAATCTTACCTTCTTTAACAACAAGGGTATCGATATTAATATTATAGAGATATTCTGAAGTATCCACTTCTACATAAATGGAGTCGGTAGTAAGTTGGTCATTTACTTCAGTATTATTATTTGAGGTCTCACAGCTCATCGCACCAAAAGTGATTAAGCCAGCAATGAAACTCTTGATTACATTCTTCATTATCAAAATTAAATCGGGAGGCTAAAATGTGAGTTTACATTCTAGCATATTATTGATATATCTGTAAAGCTAATAACCACATGCCTGCCCTACAATTAAACACCTAAAAATTGACAGACTATCACAACCTTTAACGCCAATTATTTTCAAGAACTACTGAAAACATTAACTGTGTACCCAATTATTAAATTTTGTAATTAATTGAAAATCTGAAAAATAGATCTATTTTAAGATTAATTTGCATTATTTTATTACATGATGCTAAATGACATTGAAAAATTTAAACTTTATTAGAATTATGTCAGTTAATATTTATAAATTGCAATTATTACGAAATTGTTGAACCTGAAATTTTTGCTACTTCTACTTATAAAAGCGACATATAATAATTTGAATTAGTGTAATATATTTCAGCTATCTATCATTTCTACTTATAAAAAATACTTATTTATTAATAATTACATTTATGGTAAGACTATACTCAACGCTTACATGATAGTTCCTTGAACCTATTCAAAATCAGGACTTAATTTTAAAACTTTTCTTTCGCTACTTATATAATACTGCAGTTTTAAACCCTGTAGTACGATCACTTATATATACTTATTTACAGCTTAATCTATTTCTACTGAATAGATAAATTATCGTTTATGCTTATATTTTCTACAAATCGATCACTAGCTTACTTGTTGACAATCCTCTCATTATTATTCACTATATCAACAACTAATGCACAAGCACCTTCCGACGGAAGAGTGTATCACTTCGATCCTTCTTCATTGAGTGGAGATGTTTCTTCATGGAGCATTACAGGGGAAGGCGGAAATCCTAATCTAACATTTACAGGAGATGCAGGCTACAGACCTACTATCTTGAGTAATGGTGTTTCAGGAAACAAAACAATCCAGTTTAACAATTCTGATTACTTATATAGTACCACAGCGCTTCCTGATATGAAGTCAGTGTACATTGTATTCAAAATTGATGGATTAAATGCTTCAGCTTCAACCTATCAAAATGTAAATCTTATTGGTGGTGGAAGTAAACAAGTAATTTTATCTGCAAAAGATTTTTCTTATTCAGCAGAAAGAGGTTTCCGATTCAATGTTACAGGAGGAGGACAAGGTTTTAAATATAGCCTTGACTTTAATGAAACGTACACTACAGGTACTTCAGCGTCGGGAGATTCTGATCCTAAGTGGAGTTATGGTACATGGCACATCTTAGAGTTAGAATTTACAAATTCAACAATTGCTGATTTAGATCTTGGTGATTACTCTAAAATCTTTATTGGTGCACTGCCATTTAACAATCATGGAGCAGTAGAAAATAACACTTTCCAAGGTGAAATTGCAGAGATTATTGTTTACGATAAGAAAGTAGATGATGTAATTGCTTCAGGTAACACACTACATGAAGATGTAGAAACTTATCTAGATTCAAAATACAACCTTTATTCATCTAATGTTTGGTATACGACTACAGGTGGTGGATACAAAACATTTACTGATGCCAATTCTTGGACTACGAGTTCAAATGGTGTTGGTGGTACTAATGGTGTACCTTTACCTAACGATGAAATTCACATTTTAGGTGGACAAACAGTTACTGCTACAGCAGATAATTTATACTTCTCTAAGATGGTCGTTGAAGAAAATGGCATCTTGGATTTAGGAGAAACTACAGGGCACAACTTCCAAACAATACAAGGTTCTGGTACTATTACTTTAAAAACAAACAATGTCCCACTAGGATATGGTTTGGACCCTACAGTAGGATTTTATTCTTATGATGCAGCAACTGGAAAAGGGGGTACACTAAGATTTGAAGGAGGTAACGATATTGTATTAAATAGTGGATTTAACTACGAATTTGGTAACGTTGAAATAGATATAAATGGTAATAATTTTTATGCACAGGATCTAGACATCAATGGTAATTTAAATATCGTCAATGGTAATTTGATCTTTGGTGATTTTTCTGGAGCAACATATGTAGAAACAGCATCAACACTGAATATTGGTCATTCATTATCTATTGCAACTAATGGTGGAATCGATACTCACGCTAACGATACACAAAGTCATATTATCAATATCAACAAAGACTTTTTAAATGAAGGAAATGTTGATGCTCCTAAATTATCATTAAGAGCTATTGATGAAGTAGAAGAACAAAAATTCGAATTTAATGGTGCAACAGACATCTATCAAGTGTATGTCAACAAAGGGCTTACAAGTAGATTAAGTATCTCAGCGAATTCATCAGCTAACCTTAAATTAGGAAATGATGGTAAAGGTTTAACCATTGTCGAAGGTATTTTAAATACTGGAGGAGGAATTCGTTATGATTTCAATAATGCCTCAAATAGTAGCTACTCTCATACTCTTCCTGAAGCTGCAACTCTTGAAATTGGAGCAGGAAGTATCTTAACTATGAGTGGTGGATTTGTATTTTATGTATCAGGTAAGATTAATCTTGATGGAGGTATATTCGATATATATAACGATGGAGTGAACAACCCTACAATGGGTATAGTTTTAAGAGAATTATCACAATTAGAAGTAAACAGTGGTACGTTAAAGTCTACAGTGATTCGTCCAACGGTAGGTTCACTTTCAGCTATACACAGAGGTTCTATAAAACTATACGGTGGTACTACTCACCTTTATGGTACATCCCAAGCTTTTTATACGCTAGTATTACCTTTCTCAGATAACTCTTTCGAGATGTATGATGGAGCAGAGTTAAATATCTATGCAGAAAATGATAAAGGTATTCATATTGATGCTAACCCTGAAAACGTAAATGTAGAGGGTGGTGAAATCAATATCTTTACAACTGCAGGAAATAACTTTATTCTAAATTCATCAGCACCTCTTTATAATGTAAATACTTATGGAGATGGAACTGTAAAATTAGCAGAGGCTACCTATTCATGGAGTGGAAATAATGTAGTGACTCCAGCCAATGATTTATATATCAATGGATCATTAAACCTTGCTGCTAGTAAGTTGGACGGTAACAACAAAGACTTATACATCAAGAAAAACCTAATCCTATCAAAAGAAGAACCATTTGTATATACAGGTATTCAAAGAAATACAGGAACTAATCAAGCAAATTGGTTCCAATCGTCGGTAAATTGGATCAACTTTATTGGTAATGATGATTCTGAGTTAAACATTAATTATGAAATTGCTAACGATATTACTTTTGATGTTGGTAATATTTCAGTAGGTAATTTTAGAATCAATAAAGATACACAAGACAAGAAAGTAACATTAGTTGCCCATTCTAGTTTTGCTATTTCTGATGACACCGAAGCTACAATCGGATACCATGAAAATGAGTCTAACTTAATTGATTTTGAAGGAGACTTTGAATTACTTTCAGGTATTTTTGATCATAGAAATTATTCTGTTCGATTATTTAGAACAGGTGCTACAGTAAAGAACTTCGGTACATTTGGTATTTATGATGGAACAAAAACATTGTCAGATACTGAAGGTACTGCAGGTGTACAAGCCTTATTAAAGTTTAGAGAAGGTGATGTAACCATCGAAACAACCGACAACGCTGTATTTGGTAACGTTCGTATCTACCTTGAAGATCACACATTAAGTTTTACAAGTGATGTGAAATTTAATCGTGTACAATATGTTTCAGGTACTGTGGATTTACAGGATTATCAGTTAACTATCGATCGCTTTACATTTGGTACAGGTTATTCTTTAACATGTGCTAGAGATGGCGACAATAATGTAGTAAATGCTGGTTGTGAGGATGCTATTATTCCTCGTTTTGGTACTGGTACTTTAAAAAGAAGTAACACAAATATCAAAACATACAATAACTTCTTTGTTACGAATGGTAAAGCTTCTAGTGGTGGCTTAAGATTAAAAGTAGATAATAATAGAACTGACTTTGAGTTTGTTAATATCCATGATAAGTTAACCAACAAAAAATATACAGCATCACATGATGATGACGCCATCTATATGGCCAACTCTCGTAGATATGGCGGTATAGCCCTTCACTTTCCGGTTGCTATAAGAGATGATAATTCAAATTATATCTATACACCTGCCAGTGTTGTTTTGACTAATGTAGATGATAATAATTCTGGTTATATTTCTGTATCACCGGCATTATCTCAATTACCTACTGCCAATCAAGATTCAAATGATGAATTATTAGGTGTTTATTGGAATGTAAAACGTTCTTCTTTTACAGAAGATGCGACTTTACCAACAGTAAGATGGTTCTTCGAAATCCCAAATGATTTTGGTTCAGGGTTAAATCCATTTACTTCTAACTCTAATGACTTAACAGATTCTGAATTAGAAGATTTGGTACCTGGTAAAGTATTAGACAACGATAGTTATATCAGACAAAACAATGCAAATGTATCTAGTACTTATGAGCGTATCAGTTTTGATGCTCCGGAAATAGATGCTAATGGCGATATTACCAACCCAACGGTAAGTGATATTAAAAGAGATATTATGCTAATGTCTAGATGGGATGGAAATTTAGCGTTTGACCCTCTAGATGTATACCAAGATAAATTAGTATTTGCATTCGAAGAAAATTACGATGGTTCTGATAGGTTTGTATTAGAAAATGCAAACTACACAGTAGGTCATCCAACTCGTTTTGATGGTGCACCAAGAATTATGGTTTACCAAAATAAACTAGCATTAGATGGTGATGGTAAATATCAGTACAATTATGGTGCTGGAGAAGGGGATAACTCTTGGGATAACCCTTTAAACTGGTATGTTTTAGACGAGTCAAAATATGACGATGCTAATGCTTTAACTCCAATTGGAGCCGGTGGTCAGATTCCTACAAAAAATGATGTTGTAATTCTAGGTACTGAAGATTTTGGTGCAACAGGAATTATCATCAATACAGGTAAGAGTACGTTAACTTACAGTGAAGCAGAGTACGATAATGGATTAAATGCTTACATTCAAAAAGATATTGAAGTAGCGGAATTAAAATTTGAACACTCTGAAAGAAGACGAGGTAATATTGAAGTTTACGGTGGTGATCTGAAAATTGGTAAAGTAACAGGTGCAGGAGAGCTGGCACTAAACTTCGGTAAAGACGAGGATCAAGATTACTTCGAACCAAAACTGATAGGTGACTTTGGAGAGTGGACCAACAATCCGATAAGTATATTAAAGTTGATGTTCCCTTTTAAATTGAAAGGTACTTCAGGTGAAGAATCGATCACTACTTTAGCTCATGCAGCAGATTTTGGGGCAACAGCATTAACAAAAATGCCTCAATTGAATTTATCAAAACTTCCAATTGTAGAATTACATTCAGGGGCATGTTACTTTGACTATGACTTTGAAGCAGAAGCTATAGAAGTGAGATATAGAGGTACATTATATATCGATGGTGAAACTACAAATGGTAACATCACTTTAAATGACACCTTAAGAGTACATAACGATGGTGCTATTATCTTCGGTAAAGAAGGTAATCATCCTAAAACAATCAATGCAGGTACTTTATTCTCATCTCAGAGATCATCAGAAGGTGTACTTGAAAACCAGAACTATATATACATCGAGCAAGGGATAGCAACAACACCTGTTCATCATACTTTAAATGTTTCAAAGAATTTAAAAATCAATGATATTCTTTACTTCGATTTATATGGTGGAGGAATCAATGATAGTGATGGAGCAACAGATGCACAAGCTTCAAAAGTAACATTAAACTTCACTGGAGATGAAGATGCATCATTCGAGTATCCTGATGCAGAGCAAAGAGCATCGATTGAATTATATGATGTATCGTTCAATAGAGGTAAGTCAACAACTTTCACAATACAGGATCCATTCACTATTGCTAAAACAGCTGATGGAGACACAGAAGAAAAACCTTTCCTAATCAATAGTGGTACTGTTGTATTAGAACCATCTTCTGCTTGGAATGTAGAACTAAATTCAGGAGGTGAAGAATATTATATTCCTTCTGATGCAGGTTTAATCGTAAAAAATAATGCGACAGTAACAATTTCTTCTACACATGCTACAACTGGTGGTATGTTATTAGATGGTCTATTGGAAGTAGATGGTGGTACTGTCGATTTCGATGAAGGTTCTTATAACTATATCAGTTATGGTATTTCTGGTAATGCCAAGATTAATGTAAAAGCAGGTGAGTTTGTTGTCGGCGGGCAAGTTCGTAGAGTATTGAACAACGATAAAGGAGCACTTCACTTCTATCAAAGTGGTGGTACATTTACTGTTGGTGGTCAGACTCTTCCTAGTAATTATAATCAAAAAGCAATATTTGAAATCGTTGATGATGGATCTATTAATTTAGATTTCACTTATGATGAGTCTAATCCTACAACTTCATTTACAATCAAAGGATCTACTTCTTATGGAGCTAATGATGTCAGTTTATTACTAACACCAACTACACAATCATTAAGTAATTTCTATGAGAATGAAGACACAAGTTTACCTTCAAGAATTCTTATTGAAGGAGACAATTCATCAACATTCTCTATTCACTCAACTTTACCATTGGGTGATACAGAAGTGAAAAGTGGTACTGTAAAAGTATTGGAAGACGATTTGTATTTCAGTGGTGATCTATTAATCAACGCTGGAACTACTTTTGAACAAGGGATAAAAGACGTATGGTTCGATCAGAGTATTTATAACTCAGGAACGTACGAGGCCGAAAATACAACGACTTACTTCAATAAAGCAACTCAATATTTATACGATAGAGATGCTGATGGATCTGCTTTGGGTGTTTATAATTTCGGAAATGTAAAAGTAACTCAAGAGACTTCAAAGTTGATTATTACTTATGCACAAACAGAGAATGGGCAAAGTGGTATTTTAATTAATGGTAACCTTGAGCTAGGTGAAGGTGCTAGAATTGGCCCAAAAACGAATGATACTGGTTTAATACAATCTGATATCTATTTACTAGGTGATTTATTCTTATCTAACGGTACTATCAGTAATGATAATTCAGGTAATGGTAAATTATATATGGCGGGTACTTCGAATCAAATTATCAATTCTGAAGAGGGGACAATCTACAGTATGGTGATTGATAATATGAACCACGCTTCTTTAAAAGATCCAGATAATGAAGATCTATTCCTGACTTTGACAATCGAGAATTGCTTACAATTAAAAAGTGGTAATCTTCAGATTGATGAGAATACTTTAATTATTGAAGAAGGAGCATCTATTACAGGTGCAACGAATGCATCAACATTAAATGACTTCAGTAATACAAGTATGATCGAAGTAACGGATAGAAACCGTAACGGCGGTGTATATGTGATGTATGCTAAAACGGAAACAAAATCTACGGTTGTTCCATTAGGTGTTGGTAGTAAGTTTACACCAATTGAATTGGACTTAACAACAGGAGCTACTTCTGATAATTTTGGAGTCTCAATCAATGTATTGAATGAAATTCCAGTAAAATCTATAGAAGAAGGTCTAACTCAAGCTGATGCTAGAATTATTGATTTTGGTTGGTACATTAATATGGTGAAATCCAATTCTTCAAGATCAATAAGAGATATTCCTACAGGTGTTCAATTAAGTGTCAACCTACACTACAATGATGAAGATATTATCAATGGAGGTGATGAAACGACTTACCTTCCATCTGTAAATGTGGGGAATGCATTCTATGATTTCACTGTAAACGATGTTTATGAGAATGATAATTACGGTACAGTGTTAATTAATGCTGCATTGATGGCCAATATAAATGCGTTATTACCTGCCAACTTACAGGAATCGAAATTTGAGTCATTAATGGTAATAGGTCACCCAGATGATATTGCAGATCTTACACCTATTTTTAGAACACAACCAAGACAAACAATGACTCAAGTTGACAATGATGGTTTAACTGAGTTGGCTTGGAATTCTACTTCTTCTTGGCAACGTTATGATTACTCTTTAGGTAGTTATGAAGCATTGCAACCTACCGACGATGTACCAGGTTTAGGTGCAATTGTTAAAGTACGAAGAGGTACAGCAGTAGTATTAGATCAAGATGTTGAACTTTCTGAAATCACAATAGAAGATGAAAATACAACTTACTACGATGGTAAATTAATTATTGCAGCAGGTTCAGAAGGAGCAAGTTTAGGTAAAGTTGATGGTAAAGGTTTAATCATCATGAGAATCGAGAGATTGATCGATGATAACTGGTCAGAATTCTTAACACTAAATAATGGTGGTGTTATTATGGATATCACTGGTAATGCTACTTATACTGATGTAGAAAATAAAAATGGTGATGGTTCATATGCGAATGATTTTATCGAAGTAAATGCCGCTACCAATGTTGCAGGTATCAACGAGTTAACACTTGTAGCTCCAGACAATGGTTTAGGTGCAGAAACATATCCTGTGTATACATTAAATAGTAACCTTACTATTGGAGATAAAGGTCTAACAGTAAATGATGGAACAACACTAATCATTGGTAATAATAATGAGGTGGAAGTGGAAGTGATGACGGATTTAACTTTAAAGAAAGATCCTGATATGGCTGAAAACAACCATGCGAGGTTATATCTTAATGGAGGTTCCAAACTAGTTATTCATGGTAACTTTATTGCAGAAGCCGGTACTGTGATTAAAAGTTTCAATAGTAAATCGGGTGAAAAAGAATTTGTCTTTAAAAAGGATATTACTTTCGAGTCGGGTGTAGTTCTTAGTGATAATGATTTAACATTTATCTTAGATGGTACTACTACTCAGCATGTACAGGTGGGTAATACGAAAGATATGCCATTGAAAAAAGTAGTAGTGATGAACACATCTTCTGAAACTACTGAAGAGGCAATCCAATTACAAAGTAACTTATTTGTTGGTGAAGAATTAGATCTTACTGACGGTAAAATTGCTTCAAATGGTTTCTTGTTCCATAGAGGAGCAATTAACTATGATCCTGATGCGGTAGTGAACAAAGCTTTTGCTTCTTACATAACTGGTTTAGCACATTTCTTAGTAGAAGCAAACCATGAAGGAGCAACTTTCTTCCCTATAGGTAACTTGGCTGATTTCCATCCAATTGGAGTAGGACAAATTGAGCAGAAAGACCCAGGCTTCTCACATAAAACAATTGATGCTGGACAATCTCATATTGTATGGCAAGTTGAATATGTAAGCGGTAAGAAAATAAAAGGCGATGGTTCGGATTTAGATTTACCTGCTGATATTAATACAGTATATACAGAAGGGCACTGGGAGTTAAACCCAATGACGGTTGGAGAAACATTAGCTCGTCAGTCTGAAGAATTTACAACTCACGTCAATTTTATATTTGATGGTAAACTGGATGGCTATGCAGCTGCAGAAGATGTAAGATTGTTATATCACACAGACGGTGCTGAAACTTGGGATTACTTACAATCAGGAGAGCCAGATTATCTACCTGCTGATGGTGTGATCCAATCTACTCCAATTACATTCTATGGTACTCGTCCAAGTGGAAGTGGCTCTAGATTAATGTCGAATGCAAGAACTTTATCTGAAGTAATTGGAAATCCAGGTAATGATAATAATATTATTTCGGTGTCCAATGCAGGTGATGACCTTCCTGTAGAGCTGGTTTACTTCGAAGGCGAACTTGCAGATAATGGTGTGACATTATCTTGGAGTACTGCTGCCGAATTAAACAATGAAGGTTTCTATATTGAAGTGTCAATTGATGGAAGAAACTACGAAGAAATCGCTTTTGTAGAAGGTCAAGGTAACTCAAATATTACGAAAAATTATTCGTATATTCATGAAAGACCATATGGAGGTCAATCGTACTATAGATTAGTTCAAGTAGATTTTGACGGACAGTATGAGATCTTCGGACCTGTGGTAATCAACAACGAATCTGAAGATACGGAAACGGTCAATGAAGAATCAGTGTTGATTTATCCAAACCCTAACAATGGCGATGTGGTGAATATTCAGTTCACTAATTTCGACCAAGAAGTACAAGTTGTATTAATGAACAACAATGGATTAACAATTGAGTCTATCACTCATAATCCATCAGAAGATCCTGAAGCTTCATTTGGTGTAAGGGATTTACCTTCTGGTATGTACTTAATTAAAGTGATCGATGCGAAGAAATCAGTCGTAAAAAAATTGATAATTCGCTAATTATATAAGCAGAGTGGGAAAGGCTATCACCAATTGGTGGTAGCCTTTTTGTTTTTTATTAAGTATTTATGATAAGATTCTAAGAAGTTGGTGAGGAAAATTTATGCTCTTGTGTTCTTTGTTTACATATTTGCCCCTTGGTATTACTAACGTATGCTATACATAATCTTATCACCCAATGATTAACTACCAGAAAGTAGCTATTTTGCTGCTATTCGCTTATTTGAATACTACTAATAATTTTCTCTTTGCTACTACTTGTTTACCCAAAACCAATGACACTAATGAATGGATTGATAAAATATCTATTGGTAACTACCAATTAGAACAATCTATGAGTAATGGTTTTGAGACTGTAAAGACGAGATTTACTTTTGATGCGTCAAAAGAGTATTCTATTACTTTAACTCCTGGTTTCCGAACAGCAATGATTCCGGAAGGCTGGGCCATATTTATCGATTTAAATCATGACAATGATTTTGACGATGATCATGAGGTATTACTAGAACTCTCACCAGAGTCTGGTACGATAACCTCTGCTTTCCAATGGTATATTCCAGGTATGAAATCAGATACTTATACCGTTAGGATTGGTATGAAATACAATGATATTCCATTCTCCTGTTCTTTTGATGAAAAAGCGGATTATGTTGATTTCGTTGTTGATCTCCAAGCTCCTTCATTGCTGATTCCTCAAGAACATTACATCAGTGGTAATAGTATATCAGTTGCATTTGATGATGATATAGGTATCAATAAAGATGTCGTTCTTATTGATGAAAATAATCAAGAATATCATCAGCAAAGTTCCTCAGAAATAGTTACTTTTTCGGATTTACAACCTAATAAAGAGTATACTATAAAAGCTAAATCTACTGATGAATTACTCTATTCAGTACCTTTTAAGATAAAAACACTAGCTACTAATTCTACCATTAAAATTGAGGATAAAGCATCTACTATTGTTTCCTCTCCAATCATTTTCTCTGACCCAAGTAGTTTAAACGAAGCCTATAATAGTCGAGAAAAAAGAGTCCATAAGTTTAGTACATCAAATCCAGATGCAGTGGTCGGTATTAAAGTCAATTATTGTGAGCTACAAGCCAATAACGATTACTTAATAGCCTCTTCTGAAGAAGTGTTCTCTATCAAAAATCTAAATTTTTACCTGACAGGAGACGTCGCTAAAGGCAGAACATTTTTCTCTAATTCCTCTGAAGTGTATTTCACTTTTATGACCAATGCTTCTCAGAATTTTGAAGGTTTTGAAGTAGTTGTTTTTGAGGCATTACCCTTGGATCAAGAGTTTTCTATTCTACCTGGAGACAACTTTGCTGAAATTGTTTTTGATAACAATGCGAACGATGTTTATACATTGGAATTACAAGATAATACAACAAAAGAGTTCTCCATTTATACGACTACATCGGATCATTACCTCATAGAAGGGTTATCAAAATCACATACCTATAAAGTTAAGATTAGAAAGGATGGTTATGCCTTTGGTACAGAAAAAACATTTGCAACTTTATCGTCAGCGCCTCAATTATTATATAAGGCGTCTTATACTGATCAAATAGAATTGTACTGGGAAGATGAAAGTGCTGAATATTATAAGGTAGAAGTCAAAAATGGTGAAGAAACCAATATTGAAGTCTTTTATTCTAATTATGTATCGGTAGAGGATTTAATTCCAAATACAGCGTATCAATTTAGAATTCGGTCTAACAATTCAGCTTGGTCAGAATGGGTAGATATAAAAACATTAATGACTGATGTTTATGTGATGGAAGCACATCCTTTAACAGTAGATCAGTTAACACATACAGATCCGCAAGGTTTAAATAGTTTTTACCATTCCAATCAACAAATTACTCAGCTTTTAAAACCAATTGACCAACAACATAAAGTGTCTTTTGATTTAGTTGATTTCTACCTAGAACCAGGAATCGATTATTTGGAGATTTACAATGGCGATACCGATGAACTGATTACAAGAATTTCAGGAGACTATTATCCAGTTGCACCTGTTGTAAGTACTCATGTATCAGGTGAGCTTAAATTGGTTTTCTACAGTGATGCATCAAATACTGGCGTTGGTTGGGTGGCAAATGCATCATCCATTAGAAAAGCTCCAGAAGCACAAATTTTAGCCATAACTGATCAAGAAATACAGTTGTTATTTGATGGGAATAATGAGTTTCTACACTATAAACTGAAACAAAACGGTGAAATTGTAAAAGAAGGAACAACAGCTTCTGAGCAATTAAATATTACTGATTTAATTAGTTCTACAAACTATGAAGTGGTATTTAATTATGCAGACCATGTTGATCAATCGTCATTTAGATTTCAAACTAATGGATCTGCTCCACTTCTTCAGTTGGCTAGAGTATACGATTCAAAAGCCTATTTTACCTTATCAGGTTTTGATAACCAAAATATGGTTACAGTTTTAATTAATGATGAAGAACTGGTTTTTAATGCAACCGAAGAGTTGGAAATCGATAATTTAGAACCGTCAGAACTGTATACCATTGCTGCGAAATTTGGTGATTCAGAGTATTCAGAAGAGATTCAGTTTAAAACAAGAGCAGAAGGGTTAAATGGATATTTTCAGCTTCAGCCAACAGAGTTTTTTAGTAAAGTAGGAGAAGTAGATTATGAAGTAAGTATAGATTTAGCTTATCATAATCTAGATTTTGATGCTCCTGTACTGTTAGATATGGAAATTGTTGGTATGTACGAAACATATCAAATCTCAAATAATTCAATCTTGAGGGTGGTGCCACAATCCAATAATATCGTATCTGGAGTGATCACAAAAGAAATGCTGGAAGAGATTAGAGATATTCCATTAGGCATCAACGTAAAGATGAAAAATACTGATGGGACAACGGTCTTTGATAATAATGGTGAGCCATTCTATTTGTCGTTTCCATTTAAAATTATGGCCGCCGCTTCAGTAAGTCAAGGGGATGAATCTTTAAATTTAACAGTGAGTAATGCCTCGCAAGTACAAGAAGTAATTTTAGATGGAAAAAGTACGCCATTTATCATTGAAGATGGAGTATTGTTATTGGATTTGCCCGAATGGTTGTCTCAAACAGATCATTATATTCGATTAGTCAACGATCAGTTTTATGATGACTTATACTTTACAGTTGGAGGAGAAAGGGTACTTGACATTCCTACTCTAGCTATCACAAAGGATTCGACAGCTTTGTCTATCGCTTTTGATGATGTATTTGCTGCAGAAGGATATGAAATAAAATGTGTCAATCTTAATAATCAACGTTCCTCTTCATCAGTAATCTCCAATACAAACTTAACCATGGATGTTGAAGAAGCGACTAGCTATTCAATTGCTATTAGAACTTTATTTGAAGACGAAATTACTTCGGAATGGAGTGAACCAACTACGGTTTATGTCAATAGAGTGACGTTTGAAAACCCAACTATTTCAATACTTCAGGTAGTGGATAATGCGATTTCTTTTGAATGGAATAACATCGAAAATGCTGAATTTTATTCGGTTCAAGTAGAAGGAATCGATCAAATAACAGAGCTAGAAGCAGATATCACCTCTTTTGAATTATCTGATTTGACACCTAATACTACTTACCGATTGGCGATTACTACTATATATGCCAATGATGAAAAGAAAGTTAATACTGACTATATCGAAGTAACTACAATTCCTGGAGTTTCAACCTTGGGAAATCAGTTAGCGGAAAATCTAGAAATTCATGGTACAGATCCATTGTTAAATACTCAAAAGCTGAGTTTCTCTAGAGACTTTTTAGAGACACCAACTTATTTTATCTATGATGCAAAAGGACATCTGATCGATAATGGAGCATTGACAGGGAAGGAGTTAATATATACACATTTACCTAATGGATATTATCACTTGATTTTGAAAGAAGGAGAAACAGTTCATCGTTTTCCATTCGTTCGTTAACTTTTGAATCTATTAAGAGCGATACTTTCAATCAATTCCGTACTTTTGCAGGGAAATTTGATTAATTAAGTATATGAGTCTCATTAACGTAGATAAGTTCGAACAACATCTAAAGGATAGTTTAAAGAATAACACTTTTGTAAAAATCACTTTATCGAATAAACGAGTAAAGGAAAATGACCTTAAATCTATTAATGGTAAATTGGTAGAATTAAAAAAAGGACTTCACCTTTCGTGTTTATATAGATATCCTACAAAAGATATTACTAAAAATTACCCTGTTGAAGAAGTGGTGGAAAAGGTGATGAAATACCTTGAAGAAAACTTCTATAATGCAGATTTATATACTGTTGAAGCAGATTATCACTTATTGATCTCTCCAAAGAATTCTGCAAAACTTAGAGTAAAGGCAGCGTCGACAAAAGAGAAACCAAAACTTCAACACGATAAGCAAAAGAACCGCCTTATTGGTACTAAAGACAATGTTTATTTACAAGAACTTGGCGTTACTACCAAAGAGTTTAAAGTAAAGAACAGTATGCAAGATAAATACCGTCAGCTTAATAAATATGTTGAGATTATTGATGGTATTTTGAAGAATGTAAAATTCGATGCATCCTACAATGTTGTAGACATGGGGGCAGGGAAAGGCTACTTGACTTTTGGTTTATACGATTATTTAACGAACGTAATTAAGCAAAAGCCACATGTTATCGGTGTGGAAATGCGTAAGGAGTTGGTCGAGAAATGTAATGGTATTGCGGAGCGTTCGAAATTCGATGACCTTGAGTTTGTCGAAGGAACTATTAAAGAAGCGGAACTTCCAGGGATTGATTTACTGATCGCTTTACATGCTTGTGATACTGCCACAGACGATGCGATTTATAGAGGAATTCAAGCACAGTCGAAAGTGATTGTATGTGCACCTTGTTGTCACAAACAAATCAGAAAACAAATTAATCCAGAAGACTCTTTAAGTAAGATTACACAGTTTGGTATTCTAAAAGAACGTCAGGCTGAATTATTAACCGATGGTATCCGAGCGTTAATAATGGAAGCTTACGGTTATAAAACAAAGGTTTTTGAGTTCATCACTACAGAACATACACCTAAAAATGTATTGGTCGTTGGTGTTCAAGAAGAGAAAAGAACAACTCCAAAACCTGAGGTAGTAGAGCAAATCAATGAAATAAAGCGTATTCATGGTATAACTTCTCATCATCTTGAAGAGTTGTTAGAGATGAACATAACTATTTCGTAATTTCGTAAAGTACTTGTGTTGAGCTGAAATATTTTGTTTCTCTATTCCACAAGTAACGATTTGATTACATATATATAAAAGTGATGAAAGTGAATATCACTTTTCGCCACATCAAAAAAATATAATTTCTTGAAAAAAGAATTTCATCATATAAAAGCAGAAAGTGATAAAGCACCAAGAGCCGTTTTGGTTGGTGTATCACTTAAAGATCAAAAGTTAGAAAAGGCAGAAGAATACTTAGACGAGTTGGCATTCTTGGCTTCTACTTTAGGGATCGAAACCGTAAAAACTTTTATTCAACGTTTAGACCACCCCGACAAAAGAACTTTTGTGGGTAAAGGTAAGTTAGAGGAGATTCTAACTTTTGTAAAGGCGGAAGGAATTGATACAATCATTTTTGATGATGATTTATCTTCTGCCCATGCAAGAAACTTGGATAAAGAAATTGAGGATGTAATGATCATTGACCGTTCGTTACTAATTCTTCAAATCTTTGCCATGCGCGCTAAGTCTGCTCAGGCAAAAACTCAGGTAGAATTGGCACAATACCAATATATGTTACCAAGACTGACCAACTTATGGACTCACCACTCTAGACAAAGAGGTGGTGTAGGTATGAAAGGTCCTGGTGAAACAGAATTGGAAACGGATAAGCGTATTATTCGTGACAAAATATCTTTGTTGCGAAAGAAATTAAAGAAAATTGAAACACAGTCTGACTTACGAAGAAAAAACCGTGACCGTGAGGTTCGTGTGGCATTGGTAGGGTATACCAACGTAGGTAAATCTACGATTATGCGATTGCTGAGTAAGGCAGATGTATTTGCAGAAAATAAACTCTTTGCAACAGTAGACTCTACAGTAAGAAAGATAACAATGAACAATGTTCCTTTCTTGATGACAGATACTGTAGGGTTTATTAGAAAGTTACCTACTACACTGATTGAATCTTTTAAATCTACACTAGACGAAATTGTAGAGGCAGATATTTTGATTCATGTTGTAGATATCTCTCATGAATCTTTTGAAGAGCATATTGAGATAGTGAACAAAACATTATTGGAAATCAAAGCGACAGATAAACCTACGTTGCTTGTTTTCAATAAAGTAGATAACTATGTGGATAGAGAGTATCCTCCATTTGAGGATCATCCTCCTGCAACTCTTGAAGAATGGAAGGAAAGCTACCTTGCAAAAGAATACAATCACATTTTCCTATCTGCAATAAAGAAAGAAGGTGTTGATGAGTTAAAACGTAAGATCTTTGAATTGGTATCTGATAAATTCTACAAGATTTATCCTAATCACCACTCATTTGCTTATAACCAATTGTGGTTGGATAACGGTGGAGAATGGCCAATGCAAGAGAGTAGTTCAGACGAAGACGAATAGGAAAACATTATTCTCTTATTCTAGTTATACATTCAAGAAATGGAGATATATGAAAGTATGTCTCCTTTTTTTTATAGAAGAATGAAGTGGACTACATTCAAAGGAAAAGTATTTCTTAATGAAACTAGAAACACATAACTTCGACCTTTAATTTTATTGAATTACATATTGATAGAAGTAATACCATTTCAAATCAAAGCATCAGATGAAAAGACTTTTTTTACTACTTCTTATATTTATATCCCTTCAAGGGTATTCTCAATCAAAAGACTCTGATTTACAGAAAATACAATCCATTTTGAATAAGCAGGAAAAAGCTTGGAATAGAGCAGATTTAGAAGGCTTTATGGATGGCTATTGGGAATCTGAAGACCTATTATTTATTGGGAAAAGTGGAGTAACCAATGGATGGCAAGCTACTTTGGATAATTATAAAAGATCATATCCGGATGCGAAAGCGATGGGTAAACTTCATTTTACGATTCTTAAAACAGAAAAATTATCAGATAATGTTGCCTTGGTAATAGGCAAGTGGCATTTGACAAGAGAATCAAAAGACTTAGAAGGACATTTCTCCTTAACTTGGAAAAAAATCAATGGAAAATGGGTGATCATTGCTGATCATTCATCATAATCTATACCCTTAAGAAAATCATGAAATTAGATATATTAGTCATCGTGGCCCACCCTGATGATGCGGAATTAAGCTGTTCAGGTACATTAGTAAAAGCCATTCAACAAGGTAAAAAGGTTGGTATTGTAGACCTTACCAAAGGCGAAATGGGAACAAGAGGTACTCCTGAATTAAGAATGGAAGAAGCAGAAAAAGCATCCAAAATTATGGGGTTATCTGTTAGAGAAAACTTGGGGTTTGCAGATTTTTATTTCAAAAATGATGCGGAACATCAAAAGGAAGTCTCTCGTATTATTCGTAAATACCAACCGGATATTATTATCACAAATGCAGTAGAAGACCGCCACCCAGACCACGGAAAAGGAGCAAGGTTAGTTATTGATTCATGTTTTATGAGTGGATTAAGAAAGGTGGTTACTATAGAAAATGGTAAAGAGCAAGAGCCTTGGAGACCTAAAAATGTATTTCATGTAATCCAGTCTAATTATCTAACACCAGACTTTGTTGTAGATGTAACTGAGCAATGGGATGTGAAAGTAGAAGCAATAAAAGCTTTTGCTTCTCAGTTTTTTGTGGGGGATGCAGATGCGGCACCGGGTGAGCCTCAGACATTTATCTCTACGCCTCAATTTATGCAATTTTTAGAAGCGAGAGCCAGAGAATATGGTCAAAGAGTTGGGGCTCAGTTTGCTGAAGGCTTCATGAAATCAGCTCCAATTAAGGTAAATGACCTATTTGACCTAGTCTAGTAAAACAAAAAAACTGGACGTATTGTTTGAATTTTATGATAGTGTAAGTGGCTTATTTTTAGACTTTTATATAAAATGGTGTCGAAGATCACCAAAACTAAAGAGTTAAAAAGGTAAATTATATGTTACAAACCTATTAAAAATCACTACATTTGTAGGGTGAGATAATGCACTTATTATAATTATGCAACGTCTAGAATCTTCTATTAAGAACTTATTGATCCAGAACCGTGACAATAAAGCTTTAGCTAGCTTATGTCCTTATCATCGTCATAGAATTTCCACTTCTGTTGAAAAAGCAAAAGAGGAAGTTGCTGCGTTGTTTAAGGTTTTCGTTGATGGAGAATTGGATCGCTTTAAAAAGCAAATTCCTGAAGAATCTAAAGCTACAATCCGACAAATTGTAGAAGGATATGTAAATGAAGTGCTTGATTTACTAGAAAGACAAATGCTGGATGGTGGTCAACATTATTCTTCAGAAGAACTTATAAATGGATTGGTGAGAATTTTCCATGTGGAAGATTGTCCTGTATTTCATAAATAATATATTAATTTATATCTTAATGCCATAAACTTATTCTAATGAGTTTATGGCATTTTTTTTACTTCAAACTTCTTAATTTAAACTATTGTTGAATGAGAAAATTAATCTCTCTATTAGCTCTCTGTGGACTACTATTTGGCGGATGTGCGTCTATTCTAAATCCTAGGTTTCAAAAAGTTGCTATAAAAACAGCTAAGGGATCGAAACTTACAATTAATGGTGATACACCAAAAAAGAAAGACGGTAAGTATTATATCAAAAGAGGTAGAGATCCTCAGCAAATTGTGATTACTAAAGATGGTTATCAAGATGAATACCATGCTGTAGTAGCACACCGAAAATCACCTCTCTTTTTTGTGTCATTAGGTTTACCTCTTACTTATTTCATTAATCCCGTGGGAGGCATGTTCATATTTGGAGCTCTCTTTGATTATGGGCAGAAATCAATGAATTATGATAAGGCATATGATTTCTCGAAAATGAAACGCGACTTGTATGAGAAAGAAGACAATATCAAAGATGTTCGATTAAATCAGGTATCTGTTTCTGTTGATAAAAAGAAGTTGAATTATGATATTTTCTTCAATTATAAGCAGTATCTAAAAGGCAAAAAATACTACTCAACACACAATCCTAAAAAATCAATTAAGATTGAAAGAGAAGATATCGATATTGAGAATACTGTATTTACAGACATGCTCAACTCAATTTTACATGACAAAGGTTTTATCAACAAAGATAACAAAGCACTAAATAGCTCTTACCTAAACAATGTTTATTTAAATGCTAATCTTGTTGAAATAGATGTAGACGTCATTAATAGTAACGCTAAATTGTCGAGTGGTAAGTTCTTGAATGCTACATTAAAAATTGAGTGGGAAATTTTAGATTACTACAAGAAACAAATTTATAAGAGAACAATTAAAGCGAATTCGGGGCAAATTGTTATCCCTAATAATGGAGAAGATGCAGTGTCTGCAGCATTCTTTATTGCTTCAAGTGATGCGATTAGCAGATCTTTGATTCAGTTTATGAACTTTAAAGAAGTGAAAGAGCATATCAAAGTTTCTGAAGAGCAACTTAGAGAAAACAGCTTCCCAGTGTTAAATATTCCTGTTGCTTCTCAGTATGTATCGACCATGAATGAAGCGATTAACTCTTCTGTGACGATTAAAAATGAAGACGGTCATGGTAGCGGGTTTATCATTTCAGAAAACGGATATATCATTACGAATTATCATGTTATTTCAGATGATTCGAAACCATTGGAAGTAGTAATGAATAACGGAGATACATTTACACCTGAAATCACTAGAGTAGATAAGGTTAATGATTTAGCGTTATTGAAAATTAACGCAGAAGAGTTAATTCCTTATAAAATCAGTGCGTCAGAAGAAATCGAAATTGCTAAAGAAATTTATGCAGTAGGTACTCCAACAGCTGAAGATTTAGGATCGACAGTTTCAAAAGGTATTATTTCTGGTATCCGAAAAAATAAGTCAGGTCAAAAAATATTACAGACTGATGCAAGTATTAATGGAGGTAACAGTGGGGGAGTAATATGTACTAAAGAAGGTTTGGCTTTAGGTGTGGTATCTTCAAAACTAAGAGGATTAGGTATTGAAGGGGTAGCTTTTGGTATTCCGTCGTACCTTATTTTTGAGAAATTGAAAATCAAATACACTACTGTTGAAAAATAAATAATCCGTTTAAAAGGCTAGTCTTTATCTAAGGGCTAGCTTTTTAAGTTTTACCTTCTAGTAATTTTTTTCAGGTAACTATTGTATCATGTATAAGATAATTATCACTCTATTAATTACTTCTTTTCTCTTTAGTGGTTGTGCTACAATTTTGAATGGGAAGTATCAAAGAGTTAGAATTCAGACTGATAAGGGAGCCACTATTCTTGTCAATGGTGAAGAACCAAAAATCAAGAATGGAAAGGTTCATGTAAGTAGATCAAAAACACCACATCAACTAACGGTAACTAAAGAAGGGTATCAAGACGAAAATAGAGTATTGATAGGTTATAAAAGACATCCTTTATATTATTTATCATGGGCTTTTGTCTTTTATATTTTGCCACCTGCTTTAGATAACGGGGATAAAGCTTTCAATTTTGATAAATCATATAGCGTTACTAAAATGAAAAGGGAGTTATATGAAAAAGGAAGTGAGTTAAAAGATGTACGATTAAATAAGGTTTCTGTAGATCTTGATAAGAGTGTACAAAATCAAAAGCTTTTCATTAAGTACAGAAACTATTTAAAAGGCGTAGAGAGTAATTATTACGACAAGTACTACGAAAAAGAAGATATTGATGTTGAAAATACAGTATTTTCAGATATACTGAATGTTACCCTTCATGATAAAGGGTTTATCAACAAAGAAAATAAAGCACTGAATAATTCGTATTTAAATAATGCATATTTAAATGCTAATTTAGTAGCAATGGAAACTGAGCATGTAAAATCACATTATGGTTCAAATGTTGATTTTATCACAGTTAAATTTAAAATCGAATGGGAAATTTTAGATTACTATAAAAAACCTATTTACAAAAGAACAATATCTACAAAGTCAGATCAGTTTGTGGTAGGAAAAGTTGTAGATAGTCCTTCGGAAACAGGTTCTTTCAAAGCAATAAATACAACTATTGAAAAGTCTTTAGTTCAGTTTATGAACCTAAAAGAAGTGAAAGAGCACTTAAAGGTGACTACTGATATTAAAGAAGAAAGCTTTGCTTCATTACCAATCCCTTCAGCACCGAAATATGTTTCCAACATGAATCAAGCAGTAGATGCTTCCGTAACAATTAAGAATGAAAATGGTCATGGGAGTGGATTTATCATCTCTGAAAATGGTTATATCATTACTAATTATCATGTAATTTCTGATAGTGGTAAAGATTATGAAGTAGTTTTAAATGATGGAAGGTCATTTAAGCATGAAATAATAAGAGTAGACAGGGTGAATGATTTGGCATTAATTAAAATTGAGGCAAAAGACTTGGTTCCATTCAAAGTGAGTAATACAAAGGAACATACAATTGCTCAAGAGGTTTATGTCATTGGTACACCTACTGCTGATGACTTAAATTCAACGGTTTCAAAAGGTATTATTTCAGGTATTAGAGAAAATAAATCAGGTCAAACATTATTACAAACGGATGCCAGTATCAATGGTGGTAATAGTGGTGGAGTAATATGTACGAAACAAGGGATGGTTCTAGGGGTAGTATCATCAAAATTAAGTGGACTAGGGATTGAAGGTGTAGCTTTTGGTATTCCTTCACACTTAATTCATGAAAAATTACATCTTGATTTTGTTGAAGTAGATAATTAGTCTTCTGATAAAAATTATAAAGAAAACGGATAGTATTCTCTAATGAGTACTATCCGTTTTTTTATAGACTAGATTCAACTTGTATTCATTTTTGTTCAACTAAAGGCAGTTGAATATCAGGTACTTTTGTGATAGAAAGAAAGATTATATCACAAAAATATTATTGAAATGAAAAAGCTACTTATAATTTCTTGTGTTGCAATAGTATTCTATTCTTGTGACACTCCTCAAAAAGTTACTTCAAATAATAATACTGAAAAACGTCCCAATATTTTATTAATCGTTGGAGATGATATTGCCTTTGGTGATTTGGCACCATATGGTTCTGAAATTAATACCCCTAATATGTCTAAGCTTGCTGATCATGGGGTAAGATTTACAAATTTTCATGCTTCTCCAGTTTGTTCTGTGACTAGAGGCATGCTATTGACAGGAAATAATAGTCATGAAATAGGTCTAGGTACTTTTGATTATGCTGTATATCCTGAATCTGTTGGAAAAAAAGGATACGAAGGATACCTCACCCATGATGCAGTAGCGATCTCAGAGTTATTGAATGATGCAGGCTACAATGTATATAAATCAGGGAAATGGCATTTGGGAAATGGCGAAGAAGGCGATTTACCTATGGAATGGGGATTTACTAAAGAGTTTGGAATATTATCAGGAGGATCCAATCATTGGAATGATCGAGTGATGGTGCCAGATATGACTACTCCTAAAAATCAGAAATTGATAGAAGAAGGGAAGATGCCAGGTATTGATCGAGAAGAATGGTCTTTAAACGGACAATCTTATACTCGTCCGGAAGGAATATATTCCAGTGAGTTGTATACCAATCAAATGATTCAATTCATTAAAGAAGATAGAGAATCAGGGAAGCCTTGGTTCGCATATATGGCATTTACTACAGCACATTTTCCCGTACAGGCTCCTCAAGAGCTAGTAGGTAAATACTTTGAGTATTACTATGAAAAAGGTTATGAAGGTCTAAAGAAAGCAAGGTACGATCAGTTGGTATCACAAGGTATTTTATCACAAAATACTAATGAAGCACCTCAAAATGATTTAACAGAAGAGTGGTCTCAATTATCCGAGGATGAAAAAAGAATGCAAGCTAAAATTATGGCGACTTATGCAGCTATGATAGAAGATCAGGACATTCGTACAGGTCAGATTATTGATTATCTAGAAAGAACTGATCAATTGGATAATACATTAATTATTTATTTAACAGATAACGGTCCGGAAGGTATGGATCCTAGTAATCCTGAAGTAGGAAATGCCGTGTTTAACCAATGGATTGAAGCTAATTTTGATCAGTCTTTTGAGAATATTGGTCAGGCTAACTCAGCCCATACAATAGGCGTCTCTTGGGCGAACGCAACAACTGGAGGATTGCAATGGTGGAAATGGTTTATTGGTGAAGGAGGAATTCGAGTTCCAATGATTATAGTACCACCAAAAGCATTTACAGAAAACTATGAAAGAGCGGGAGAACTTTCAGATGCTGTAGTAAGTGTTAAAGATATTCCCATGACAATATTGGAATATGCAGGTATCGAACATCCACAAACAGAGTATAAAGGAAGGAAAATAATTTCTCCAAGTGGTATAACAATGAAACCATTTTTAGACCAGCAAACTGATGAAGTACGAACAGAAAAAGATTGGTATGCATTTGAGCTTTTTGGAAATAGTTACTTGATAAAAGGAGACTATAAAATCATCAAAGTTCGAACAGGAATGTTTGGTGACGGAGAATGGCATCTTTATAATATTGTTGAAGACCCTTCTGAAACGGTGCCTTTAGAAAAGTTAGAAAGAGAAAGATTTGCCTCAATGATTTCTCTGTATAAAAAATACTCATATGATCATAATATTATCAATGTAGAGGCTTCTTGGAGTCCCTTTAAGGCTGCTAAATAAGGCTTTTTTTAGTGTTTTTGATGTTAATGATAAAGAAAAAATAGAGTATATAAAATAGTCATTGATCATATTCCTGTCATTTATTTGATGAAATTATGGTCAATGATTTTTATTTAAACATAATTGTGTTTATATTTGAATCAAAGATCAACAAAACAATCAAACACATGAAAACAATACTACATGGTGTTCTAAGTGATGTACGATATGAGGGGCAGCAAGCAATGGCTATTCTTAAAACAGAAAATGGTCAAGATACTGTTTTATACCTTAGACCAATTGGTTTAAAAATTATACAAGGGTATGCTGAGAGATCTTTTACTGTTAGAGTAAAAGGGTGGAAAAGCCATGAGAGTATTGATGATGGTATTTATGTAACCAATTTAACCGGGTACTTAAAAGCATCAGCTTAAAAAAGAAAAAAGTAGTATTATATTCTTAGGGGATTAAGAATAATACATTCTATAGAAAAAGCGGCTCACTTTGTGTGACCGCTTTTCTTTTTTATAATCTTTATATAATTTCTATAGCCTGAATGTGACTCCAAACTGACCGCCAGAAACTGTACCTCCTCCAAATTGAAGGTTCAAGCCAATAAAGTCATTAATAAACCAGCGACCTCCAATTTGAATTCCACCACCAAAGCCGGTAGCATTGTCACTATATCCATAAAAACCAACATTGGCACCTGCATACACATCCCATTCAGAAGTAAGATTCAATAATCTATTGAAGTGATAATTACCAATAGCAGATAATGTCCATGCACTATGGCTTTTATCGTTGTTCCATTTGTTATGGTAAGAGAAAACACCACCTACTGAAATATCAGGGTGAAATCCATTGTATTCACCTCCAACATAAAATGGAATACCATGATTACTAAAACCGAATCCAGCATTTATAAACCAAGGATGACCAGTTGCATAACTTCCTCCTTTCTTGGAGTTGGAAGATGTCTGAGTACTATCATTACTTTGAGCATTTACAGTAATCGTTGCTAGTACAGAAAAAATAAAGACCAGAACTAATGATCTTAATTGTGAAGTTCTCATATCTAAATTGTTTGTATTGTTAATTATTTCCTGCAAGTATAAAAAGAAAGAGTAAATTTTGTTAGGACAAAAAAAATACCCCTTGAAAAGGAGTATTTATATAACATTTTTTTGTAAGTCATTATAGATTTAAGTGGACTCCAAACTGAAAACCATAGTTGGCATACCCACTAAAGAAAGGAAATGAGAAGGAGGCTTGTAGACCAACTTTTTCATTAAAGTGGAACTTCCCTCCAAAACCTATGGACATATTGAAAGCACTATAATTGTAATAGTTTTTCCAGTAATCATCAGGGTAACTATAAGCTTGGAAACCTGCGTCACCTTGAGCAAAGACATCCCATTGATTGTTGGTAATACCAAATGCCCTATCGGCATACCATCTAAACTTACAAGCGAAATAGAATGCACTCCAGCTATTTCCATTACTGTTCCACCATGTAATATCAACATTAGGACCTACAGTCCAATCTTGAGCCATATTGAATTCATAGTCTCCATGAAAGCCAATATTTCCGGCAAAAATTAACCCTAGGTTTAAATTATTGGGCCCCATATATCCTGAGCCACTACCTTTAGATTTTGCAGACTCTTGTGCCTGAAGATGTGTAGAGAACAAAAGTGCAATAGTCACAATCAAAAGCGATAATAGTTTTCGCATAATTCAATAAAATTGGTTTTTGAGTTTTTACAATCAACAATGTCAACAAAAACACTAGAAAAAGGTAGTAGAGAAATTAAAAGTTGGGAACGATGTTGAAATAATGAAACAAAAGATTGAAAAAAGGAAGAATGAAACAAAAAAAAGGTTCTATCAACTTCATTTTGTTGATAGAACCTTAAATATTTCAATTGCTTGAATGCCTAATATTATAATTGGAATGTTACACCAATTTGAGCACCTGAACCGATGATGGCTTGTAAACCAAATGAGTCACTGATGTGGAATTTACCACCGATACCAAGTCCCCACCATAAACCGTCAGGGCCATTGATATTAAAACCGATGTTACCGTTAGCAAATACATCCCATTTAGGGTGAGTAATTTTTAATACTCTATCAGCATACCATCTGAAACGGGCACCAATAGCGAAAGCAGTATAATCTTTTCCTTCGTAGTTGTTCCAAGAGTTAAATTCAACTGATGGGCCAACTGTAAAGTCTTGTGCTAAGTTAAATTCATAATCAGCACCAACTCCAAGGTAGTTACCAAAACCTGAAGTTAAACCAACGTTTAAAGTACCTGGACCTTTATAATCTGCAGATCCACCACCATTTTGAGCAAAGGCAGCTGTAGTTAAAGATAACAGTGCAAGCGTTAAGATAAGATTGAATAGTTTTTTCATAAAAAATGAGTTATAAGTTTAGAATCTAAATCGTAATATGAATTTATTATTTTCATTCATAACATAGTAAAAATATATAATCTCGTTAACAAAAACTAATCTTAAGATCACCTTAAATAAAGAATAGTTGATAACCTATTGAAAAATAATGTCAATTGGTTATTTGTGAAGTTGAATAAAAGCAAAAAGGGCCTTTCTAAACGAATAGAAAACCCTTTTTATTATAGTATATACCTATAAAATGATGAATTATAGCCCGATTGAAACTCCAATTTGAGCCCCTGTTCCTATAATAGCATGTAAACCAATTTTTTCATTGAAATGATACTTTGTACCGATACCAATACCCCAATAAATAGGAGAAACTCCGCTGCCATGATGTTCGCCATAATAGTCCGCATTGGTAATACCGAAACCAATATCACCAGAAGCGAAAACATCCCATTTATTACTTGTAATACCTAAAACTCTGTCGGCATACCATCTAAAACGTACACCAAGGCCAATTGTACTGTATTTAGCATATGAGTTACTATATCCATAATATGATGCAGCAGCTGCTAATGTAAAGTCCTGCCCTAATTGTAGAAATTCATAGTCGGCCATAAATCCGGTACTATTATGATTGAAACCAAAGCCTAAACCAACGTTTAAAGAACCTACCCCTTGGTAATGTCCTCCATTATTTGGAGTTGATGGATTATTTTGAGCTGTAACAAGGGTAGAAATAGTTAATCCTAATACAATTAATAGTGTCTGATAAATCTTTTTCATCTTTATAGTAGTTTTCTGAACTTAATTAATGATTGTTTTTGAGTAATGATGATTTCAACAAAGTGAATTGCATCATTTATAGGTAGGTGTTAGTTTAATTATAAACCAATCGAAACTCCAATTTGAGCTCCTGTACCGATAATAGCGTGTAAACCAATTTTTTCATTGAAATGATACTTTGTACCAATACCAATACCCCAATAGATTGGAGAAACACCACTACCATGATGTTCACCATAGTAATCAGCATTAGTAATACCGAAGCCAATATCGCCAGAGGCGAAAACATCCCATTTATTACTTGTGATACCTAATACCCTATCGGCGTACCATCTGAAACGAACACCAAGGCCAATTGTACTGTATTTAGCATATGAGTTGCTATACCCATAGTAAGATGCAGCAGCTGCTAATGTAAAATCCTGCCCTAATTGTAGAAATTCATAGTCGGCCATAAATCCCGTACTGTTATGATTGAAGCCAAAACCTAAACCAACATTAAGTGATCCTACACCTTGATAGTGGCCTCCGTTACTAGGAGTAGATTGATTGTCTTGAGCAGTAGCGAATGTGGAAATAGTTAATCCTAATACAACTAATAGTGTTTGGTAAAACTTTTTCATCTTATTTATTTAATTGTTAAACAGTAGTAATATTTTTGTTTGATATCTTACAAAACGGGTTTTTGTGATTGGGGTTGAAAAAAATGAAAGCGATAATGTTAAAATATTAGAAATACGGTTTTTAATGGGAAATAGGATGTTGAAAAATTGATCTATGTTAATCAAATGGATGTATTACGAACAAAAAAGCAGATAAACTCATCAAGTCTACCTGCTTTTCCTATAATTATTACTTACTTGTTTCTATTTATTACTTCATCCCTTTAAAGGTTCGAACTAATTTATTGGCAAATAAGAAGTCTTTTAATGCTTGTGGCTCGGCATCAAGAATATTTGTCTTATCACCTTCCCATACTTTTAAACCTTTATACATAAACATAATATATTCACCAATCTCCATTACAGAGTTCATGTCATGGGAAACAATTACGGTAGTAAGGTTGTATTCTTGAGTAATTTCATGAATTAACTGATCAATCATCCAAGCTGTTTGAGGATCAAGACCAGAATTGGGTTCATCACAAAATAAATATTGTGAGTTCATGACAATAGCTCTAGCAATACCCACACGCTTTTGCATACCTCCGGAAATCTCTGATGGCATTTTATGGGCAGCATTTTCGAGACCAACTCTTTTTAGGTAGAAGTTTACTCTATCGTCTTTCTCACTTTCCGACATGTCAGAGTGGACATTAAGTGGGAAGCGAACGTTTTCAGCAACAGTTAATGAATCGAAGAGTGCAGAACCTTGAAAGAGCATACCAATTTCACTACGAATTTTCTTTTGCTCTTTACGATCTGATCTATGGAAATCTCTTTGATCATACAGCACTTCACCATCATCTGGAGAGAATAACCCTACAATAGTTTTTAACAGCACACTTTTACCTGTACCACTGGCACCAATAATCATATTAGTTCTTCCTTTTTCGAAAGTAGCACTAATGTCAGAAAGTACGGTTTTGCCTTCAAAAGACTTCTGTATATTCTTAATTTCAATCATGATTATCCCAGTAAAGTATCTGCTAAAATAAAATCGGCAGCTAAAATAGCAATACAAGAAGAAGTAACAGCATCTGTACTTGCTTTACCTACTTCTAATGCTCCACCTTTAACATTGTAACCTTTGAATGCAGCAATTGAAGTTACTATAAAACCAAATACGAATGATTTGATGATAGAAAATGGTACTTCAAATGGCACAAACTCTAACTGTATACCATATATATAGTCTTCGACAGGAGATAAGTTGCCAAATAGAGTAGCAAGCCAGCCTCCCCAGATACCTAAGGCACCAGCACAAATACACAATAATGGTAGCATAATCATGCCTGCAGCAATTTTAGGTAGTACTAAATAGGAAGCAGAGTTGATACCCATTACTTCTAGGGCATCTATTTGCTCTGTAATACGCATTGTCCCAATTCCACCAGCAATTTGAGAACCTACTTTACCTGCAAATACGATGGCAGATAGAGTAGGAGCCATTTCTAGGATCATCATTTCCCTAGTGGCCAACCCAATGATATATTTTGGAAGAAGTGGACTCACAATGTTATAAGCCATTTGTAGAGCGATTACCGCACCTACGAATAGAGAAACAAATCCAATTAAGAACAGTGAATTAATACCGATATTGACACATTCTTGAAAAAATAGTCGGAGGTAGGTAGAAAAAGATTCCCTGTTTGTAAACATCCTTCCTAGAAAGATGAGGTATTCACCAAGCCTTCTCATTGTATGTATGATATAAAAAATCTTTTGAGTTCAATTTCAATCAGTATACAAATATAAAGAAGTTCGTCACTTTACATAGATATTTTAAAAATAGACAGGCTATTAGTAGAAATATTAAGTTTTTATTATCGCAGCTTAGAAGATATGATAGATATAGTAGCTATAGAGTAATAATAGTAGGACACCTTTGTAACGATATAGGCTGTGTTGGAAATACATAAGAGGAGTGGAAATAACTGCTATACTAATCATCCATAAAAAATCATATAATGAAATGTCGTTGACATGAATGGGAACAATTAGACTACTTGTACCTAAGACAAAAAGGATGTTGAGGATATTTGAGCCAATTAGGTTTCCAAAAGCTAAATCAGTTTCTCGCTTAAATGCGGCAACGATAGAGGTCACTAATTCCGGTAAGCTTGTGCCTAGTGCTAAAACAAAAATACCTACAGCTCTTTCACTCATACCTAATTGAGTAAGGCAAATAGATTTAGAGCCATTGATAAACCATTCTGCGCCAAATTTAAGTGAAATGATACCGGTTAGGATATACATGATGTCTTTGGTCCATAAAAGTACTTTGGGTTGTTCTCTCTCTTCTCTTTCATCTAATTGAAACTCTTCATCGGTTGTAGCCTGTAGATGTACATCATTTTTTGTTCTTTTCAATAAGAAGAAGATGTAGACAAAAAGTAATAGTAGAAAAACGATGCCTTCTATAGAACTAACTACACCATCACGAGAGAAAAGAAGGAAGGTTAGTGAGCAAACTATTACGGAGGGCCAATCAAATTTTAGTGCTGTTTTACTGACTTTAACTGGATAGATAATCGAAATACAACCTAATACCATGGCTAGGTTGCAGATATTGGACCCGACAACATTACCCAAGGCAAGATCAGCGTTGCCTTGTAATGCAGAATATAAACTAATAAAAAGTTCAGGAGATGATGTACCAAATGCCACTATTGTAAGCCCAACAATTATTGCAGGTACTTTACATCTAAGGGCAAAGCTAGTACTACCTTTTACTAAAAATTCACCTCCACCTATCAGAACGATGAGGCCTCCGATAAGTTCAAGTATGTTGATGATTAACTGGTTTTCCATAAAATGAAAAAAGAGCGTATAGATAGTTAACTTTTTAACGCTATACACTCTTTCTTTATTATATGATAAGTCTTATAATCACTGACTTAATTAAATCTTTTCTCCAAAGCATAAATCACCTGCATCTCCTAAGCCAGGAATAATGTAGGATTTACTGTTTAACTCAGGATCTATTGCACCAAGCCATAATGTACTAGGAACATTGATATTTTCTAAAATATAATCAACACCCGGTTGGCTAGCAATGGCAGCCATAATGTGTACATGCTTTGGTGTACCATTTTTCAATAAACCTTCAAGAGCTAATAAAAGAGATTTACCTGTTGCAAGCATAGGGTCAGCTAAGATCACTAGTTTACCATCTAAGTTTCCAGAAGCAACATACTCCATATTGATTTCTACATCACTACCAGGAGTGTTTGAACGATAAGAGGCAATGAAACCACTGTCTGCATGATCAAAGACGTTCAGCACTCCTTGGTACATTGGTAAACCCGCTCTTAGAATAGTTGTTACCACTAATTCATCCGCAATAGTTCTAGAATGATCTACACCTAGTGGAGTAGTTACATCAATATCTTTATATTCTAGTGTTTTACTGATTTCATAACTAAGCAGTTCACCAACTCTTTCAAGATTTCTTCTGAACCTAGCTCTATCAGTTTGTACGTTTATATCTCTTAGTTCATTAATGTAGTTGGAGCCTACATTAGCTTCTTGGTTTAAAATAAATGTTTTTGACATCTTACTAATTAAAATATGATTTCATTTTCACCTCTGTCGAAAGCTAACAAACTTTTAATTTAGATGTTACTTTAGAACGTTAAAGGTTTTCAATTTCGATGATTTATTAAATTGATTATTAAAATACTGATTTCTGTAGTGTATTTTAAAGTAGGAGAGGCTATAAAATAAAAAAAGCAAACATCAAGAGATATTTGCCTTTTCCAACCAATTCAATTATTTAAACTTTATCTTTACGCTAAGAGTAAATACTCTCGCGGTTTATATCATGTTATGCCATCGTTTATGCCAATTTTAACCCAAACAATGTAACTAACTGATAAATAACGATTTAAATATTTTATTGATTTTTGGAGTGTGTTCGAATATGTACATAAAAACTAGGTAGTGTACGAATTACGTTCAAAATCTTACTCTAAATGCTTTTGTTTCGAAGATTCTCCACTATCTAAAGTCCTTTTAATGTCCCAGTCGGGTTCAGTGACAATAGTTTCTATATTTTCAATACGATTTCTCAGTCTTTCATTCTCTTTTTTAAGACTTTCCAGCTCCTGAGACATCTGTTTCGTAAATTTATTATTGTATTTTTTACCTCTTGTAACGATTGCGACGATTACTGCTGGCATTGCTATTGCCATCAGTGGAATTAATAACGGATCCATACTTTTATTTATATTTCATTGATTTTGCACCAGTTAAGAGCTTTTTTATCCCTTTATTTTCTTTAGGACTAGGTAACTCTAAGCCTAATGTTTCCCCTCTTTTTGTAAAAACATAGTAAGAAGGAATATTATCTTGATTGAAGTGTTCGGAAACGAAACACTTTTCACATTTCGGTGATGTGTTCGGTAACTTATAGGTGTATCTGATGGTTTGTTCTGGTCTCACTCCATTTTCATTGATGAAACTTTCCCAATTATTTAATACATCAGCGACAACAAATAGGAAAGTCACATCCTTTCCCATAAATTCTTTTTGTAAATTTTTTATTTCATCAAAATCATCGAAAAAATCCTGACTCCAAGAAGCAGCAAAAATAACGAACAGTACTTTTCCTCTGAAATCGAGCATTTCTACATGCTTCCCTTCTTTGTTGATGAGATAAAAATCAGCCTTCTTTGAATACTCTTTAATTTCATTCTCCTGAGCATGACAAAATTCAAAAGAGAGCAAGACCAATAGTGTTGAGACAATAATAGATCGAGATAACTTCATATTACATAAAACCGAAAGGCTTATTTCCAGATGTTTTTTGTGAAGCAGAGTTTAACGATGCTCCTTTATCGTCCATAAACATTAAATCCATACCATTTGGCGGTATAGCAAATTCTATATCTAGATCTCTTGCTGTTTTGATGATACTTCTAATCACTTCGTGTCTAAAGTGTAATTCGTCACCCCATGTTGGTGCTTCGAAGAAGATATAGAATAGGATATCGTAAGAGTATAAACCAATATTGTTCAGGTTAACCACATAGAAATCTTTTCTTGTATGTGGATGTTTTCTGATCATTTCTTTTAATCTATCTACAAACTCATCGATTTGATCTGGCTTGGTATCGTAGCTGATTCTTAAATACGTTTTATATCTTCTGAATACACGCATACCCATATTATCAATAGTGAAATCGGCCATTCTACTATTAGGAATAGAAACCACAGAGTTTTCAAATGTTCTGATACGCGTAGATCTTAACCCAATTTGTTCTATAGAACCACTCACTCCATCAGCTTTTACCCAATCGCCAATAACAAAAGGACGATCCATGAAAATCATGATTGAGCCAAATAAGTTCTTGATCGTATCTTGGGCAGCTAAGGCTACAGCAACACCACCAATAGATAAACCTGTCAGTAATCCTGAGATTTCATATCCCATGGCACTTACTGTAAATACGATACCTATTAAAATGATGACCATCTTGGCAGTCATTCCAAAGAATGGAGCGAAACCTCTTTGTATCTGATCTTCATTTTCGTTTGCTTTTCTTAGCCAGAAAGCAACCCAAAGGTCAATAAGATTATAGAAGAATCGGACAACCTGGAATATACTATAGACTTTCAGTACAATAATTAAGAATTGTAATTCCTGAATGGAAAGCTCCAAACTTGGAGAGATCAATTTGTACCAATAGCATATAATAATAAGGATACCCGAGCTAAACATATTACGGATATACCGTCTCTCCTCTCTGGATTGGGAGACATACCCTAAGAATAGCATAATGATTCTAGAGACAAGAATAGCGGCTAGCCAAGCCCCCAAAAACATGACAGATAAACTAGTGACTTGCCAAAATTCGAGGCCGAATAATTCATTTCTTGCATAGTTGCCCAATGGCTTTCTAAGGATACTTCCTACAGTTTCTAATCCATCTGTACCAATAGGAAATACTTGCCTGTGTTTGTTCTCAATAAGCTGAATACTTGCCTCAGAGAACATCCATTTATCATTGTATTTTTCTAGATAGAAATCAGGTAATTGTCTATCAAGGACATAAATTTCTTTATTATGACGCGTAGTATCACGGTAATCGGCTTCTTCAGGAATGTCTTCAATTTCAATCCATAATCCAAGACCATCATAAATTTGCTTTAACTTCATCGATAGAGTAATTCTATCTTCTAAAGAAAGCTGCTTTAATGATTCAAGGGTTTTAGCGGCCAATTCAGGATGGTAATTATCATCTTGTTGAAAAACGAAGAAAGTAGTAACCGTTGCCTTAGGATTGCTAAGGTCAACTTTTGCCAATGGAGGTTTAACAATTGGTTTTTCTTCTACCGAGGGTTTTGTAGTGGGTTTGTTCTTGATGATCGGTTTTCCTGTAGAATCTTTCTCTACAACCTGTGTAGAATCTTTAGAATTCTCTTCTTCCGTATTTTCCTTCTTTGGTCTTTTTGGAGGCAATGCGGCAGGGTAATACCTTCTAAATACAGTATTGATTTCTCGAACAGATTTTGCTGAATACACCCAATTTGCATCTTCTCTGATCAAATAAATTTCAGGAATATCTTCAAATACAGTATAGATATAATCACCATCTTCATTGCGGTAATTTCTACGATTTGAAATTTCATCTAAGTCTAATCCACCATGTTTGTCATATATTTGTTTCAGTTTGATGGCTAGACCAATCTTTTGTTCAGTAGAATAATCGTCTCCACCTAATGTTTTGGCAGCAACTTCAGGATTATAAGCTCCAGAAGAAGGACTTAAAAAACCGATATGTGAAACAATTGTTTTATACGGTGATCTTGTACTAAATTTTAGATTAGAAAATTGAGCATAAGAAGTGGTACAAGCAAAAAGAAAAATAATGCTTAAAAGTACCGGTAACTTATTTTTACTATTTGAGTGCTTCAAAAAAATCATATATATATGACAAATACTCCTTTAGTGACAGTAATTTGTTTGAGTTATAATCAAGAAAAATTTGTTGAAAAGACGCTTTTGTCTATTAAACAACAAAACTATTCTAATATAGAAATAATTATTGTAGATGATGCAAGTAATGATGATTCTGTGAATGTAATCTTATCAACATTACAAAAATACGATATTACTGCAACATTCATTCAGCTAGAAGAAAACAAAGGAAATTGTAAGGCCTTTAACAAAGCATTATCTCTGTCCAAAGGAGAATATATAATTGACTTGGCTGCAGACGATATTCTTTTACCCAATAGAATTAAAGATGATGTAGGTAAGTTTCAACAATGCTCAGACGAGTTTGCTGCTGTTTTTTCTGATATATCTACTATTGATGAAAATGATAAGCTATTAGCACCTTCCTATTTTAAAAGAGATACGCAAGGAGCATTGTTATTAGATGTTATTGAAGGAGATGTATATGAGAGAGTATTGAGTAATCCGCCTTTATTCTCTGCTCCAACAATTACTTTTAAAGCCAAATATCTCTTAGAGATGGGAGGATATGATGAAACGCTGGCATATGAAGATTTTGATATTTGGATTCGCTTGGCAAGGAAGTATAAGTTTGCATTCTACGATGAGATAAATACTCAAAAAAGAGAAGTGAGATACTCTTTAGGTAAACAGTTTTACAAAAAAAGAGGAAACCAACTATTAAGGTCAACCTTAAGAATATGTCTCAAAGCAAAAGATCTGAATAGGAACAGAAAAGAGGATTTATCATTGGCTAATTCTGTCCGTTATCATGCCCAATTAGCCTTTTTTACAGAAAACTATATCACAGCAAAAGCATTTTATTCTCTACTCTTTCAGTTGGTTTCTCCTTCGTTAAGAGATAGATGTTTGTTGATCTTTTTAAAAAATAAGGTGTCTCTAAGTAAGGTTTATAGTATCTTTTTATCAAAAAGAGGTAAGTCCTAAAATATTTTTTATTGTATTTTTGCATTATGAAGACCAAACAAATAAACTTATTTTTTATTTCCTTATTTTTAATCTTATCCGCTTGTGGACCATCATCGGAAGATTTAACCAATCAAGGGAAAAAGAAACTCTCCGAGAATAAATACAAAGAAGCAATTAGCTTATTTGATGCCGCTATTAAAAGTAACGTACAAAATATGGATGCCTACAATGCAAGAGGTTACGCCCATATGTCGTTAGAGGAATATAGCAAAGCACAAGATGACTTTACTGAAGCCATCAATATTTACATGAACACAGAAGAAGATGTACCGAATGCCTACAGATTCTACTACAATAGAGGAAATGTAAAACGTTTTCTTAGAGATCATGAAGGTGCAATTGTTGATTATACTCAGGCAATTCAATTGGATAATTCGATTTCAGATATTTATTTGAATAGAGGTTTAGAAAATGCTGAAATAAATGGTGTAGAAGCAGCCTTAAATGATTTTGATAAAGCGATTGCTCTATCACAAAGTTCAGATAAAAGGATATATTTACATAAAGCGAGAGTGTTGATTGCTGATCAACAATTTGAACAAGCTTTAAATGTTATTGGTAAAGCCATTGCTATTGATAAAGAATACGGAGAAGCATACTATTACAAAGCACTAGCCATGAGTGCCTTACGAGGTGAGGCGGATGATGAAGTGTGTAATACTTTAGCTACTGCGGAAGCTTTCGGTTATTCCCTAGCCGCAGCTGAAATTCAAAAACACTGTAAATAATTATTTGCTTGTATGAGCAACTTTGAAAGTTTTAAAATATTTGCCCTGGAGGATAATGCTGTCTTCTCTAAAATGTTACACTACATTTTGTCTATGGATGACGAACATGAGGTAGTAATGTTTAAAGAAGGAAAAGACCTTCTGAATGCTTTAGATCAAAAGCCTTCTGTAATTACTATTGATTATACTTTACCTGATATGACAGGTGAGGAAGTGATTCAAAAGGTGACTTCTAGGCTTCCGGGAGTGCCAGTAATTGTGATTTCAGGGCAAACAGATGTCAAAACTGCAATTAAACTTTTTAAGTACGGCGCATACGACTATATCACAAAAGAAGAAGATATTCGAGAGCGACTCCTCAATGCTTTAAATAAAATAAAAACGAAGCAATCCTTAGAAGAGGAGGTACAACACCTTAGAGAAGAATTATCACACAAGTACGAATTTGATAAATCGATTATTGGTAATAGTAATGCCATGAAAAAGGTTTTTCAGATGTTACATAAAACAGTGGATAATAATATTACTGTATCGATCACAGGAGAAACAGGTACAGGTAAAGAAGTTGTTGCCAAAGCGATTCACTACAATTCTACTCGAGCAAAAAAGCCATTTGTTGCTGTGAACATTGCTGCAATTCCAACTCCTTTGTTAGAGAGTGAGCTCTTTGGACATGAGAAAGGTGCTTTTACAGGAGCAATTGCAAAACGAGTAGGAAAGTTTGAAGAAGCGAATGGAGGTACTATTTTCCTTGATGAAATTGGAGAAATGGATATCAGCCTTCAAGCAAAACTATTGAGGGTAATCCAAGAAAGAGAGGTTGTGAGAATTGGTGGCAGTAATGTGATAAAGCTGGATGTAAGAATTATCACAGCGACCCATAGAGACTTGTCTAAAGAAATGAAAGCTAATCGCTTCAGAGAGGATTTATACTACCGTCTACTTGGTGTTCCAGTATATCTACCGCCATTAAGAGAAAGAGGTAATGATGTCATCTTGTTAGCCAAACACCTTTTACAAGAATTCTGTAATAGTAATGGAATGAATGCCATTTCATTATCAGCAGAAGCAAAACAATTGTTGATCGATTATCACTACCCTGGAAATATTAGAGAATTAAAAGCAATTATTGAATTAGCGGCAGTGATGTGTTCGGAAAATGAAATAAAAGCAGAAGATTTTCAGTTTTCAGGTTCGTCGGATGTTGAAGCCATTATGTCTAAAGAAATGACACTAAAGGAATATAATATTGAAATCATTCAAAGATTTATGAAACGATATGATGATAATGTGGCAAATGTGGCAAAAAAATTGGACATTGGTAAAGTAACCATCTACCGTTATCTAAAAGAGATGGAAACAAATAATTGATAAACTCAAGTTGAAGAACTTGATAAGTTAACTACAAATTATTTTTATACTACTTACATTTTACATTTAGTTTAGTGTGATTTTCAAATGGAAAAGACAAGAATAGATTTAAGTTATCTTGAAACTTTCGCAGGAGGCGATAATGCATTAATCTCCGAGATGATGGAGAGATTCATTATTGACGCACCTGTACAACTTTCTGAAATCAATACTGCTATCAACAACAACGACTGGAAAAATGCTTATAAGAGTTTACATAGTTTTAAATCTTCAGTAAACTTTATCGCCATCCAACCGATCAAAGATCTGGTTCTCTCTATGGAAAAAATGGCCAAAGAAGAGCATGATACTCATTTGTTGAGTGATCAATTCGCTTTATTGCAAACAGAATGTAACTTTTTGATTGATGAGATTAAAATCAATCTGTTATAGACTTCAAAAAACATTAATTAAAAAAACGGCTTCCTTTCAACAAGGAAGCCGTTTTTGTTATGCTTCAGCACCAGGTAGAATATCAACAAAGTGATGTTCGTCGGTATACTTTCCATAAAATGCAGAAAGTGTGCGTGGCGATATTTCTTCAATAGTTAAAACCACATCTCTTTCTTCATTAAGGTACAGCCAATTTTGTCTTCTAAATCCTTCTGTTACATCTCTCTGATCTGTTACATCAAAGATGTACCCTTTGTCACTTTCTTCTCTATAGAAACGATGACCTTTGAAATATAAAATATTTGGAGGGACCTGATGTGCTCTAACTTTTTCTTCTAATTCAGGATCAATTTGGAAGATATTGACTTTTTTAGAGAAAAAGATTTTTTTGAAAGATGAGCCATGCTTGAATTCAAAATAAGCTTCTTCAATTCCTGCATGAGCTTTGAAAATACGATAGGATTCTCCTTTATTATTATCAAACTGGTCCTCTGCTAGCACTTGCCATGTTTGTCCATTATAGTCAAATAAGAAGCCTTTCTTAAGATGATCTAATGTGATAAAAGTAGGATCGAAGCTCGGTAAGTCTAATGCTTCAGGCTGACGGATAAGGTCACTAGAGTACGCATTATTATTTCTAGCAGATCGCTGTGCATACTTGTATTTATGAGCAATCATTCTAAATGTTTCTCTAGCTACGCCTCTATTGAATTCTCGTACTTCTTCAGGTATGGTGATTAACATGATTAACCACCAAATTCCAAGACCTCCGAAAGTAATCCAGAACAAAAACTGTTGTAACCATTTTCCTACGTACCCTAATGAAAAGGGAATAGGAGAGAATATATGAATAATGTACATCAGCAGAGTAGACCTATTGCTGGAGTTCATTTCTTCCATAAATTCATATTGGGCTTGTTCTGGTAATTGTGCAAGATCCTTAGCCATATCGTAGGGTAAGTATCTAGCGTAATCTTGTGGTATTATTAAATTTGACATCTAGTATAATTATTTATGATAGTTATGGCGTTGGTCGCCGATTTAGTTAATGTATGTAATTATTTTCAACGATAAAGAGTTAGTTGGGTTTCGAAAATAGGTGATTTTATTCTGGATATTCATCACCTATTTTTAAACGGGCTTTCTCCTGAATGACATCTTGCACCGTACGCTTCTCAATTTTACCTTCTAACCAAGAAATAATATCAAAATACATAAATGGATATTTCTCAAAACGATCGCCTTCTAGTGGTAATAAAACTTCTTTTAATTGAATAAAAGCTTCCATTAGTTCTTGATCATTCATGTTTCTTGAAAGTTTTTTCAAGAATGCCATAATGTACTTCTGAAATTTGAAAAGATTGTCCTTTCTCAACATGAAGCGGTAAGTTGACTTTACATAATAGTCTACCAAGTCTGTATTACCCATTTCATAATGACTAATAAGGTTGACAATTCTTGCAAAAACATGGACGTCTTCTCTTACATCCATTTCTAACGCATCAGAATTAATAATTCTATTTAGCCATCTTGATGAAAGTCTAAAATCACTGGCGCCGAAATAAAGACAAGCAATTTTATAATAGAGAATAAGTCTCGAGTGCTTATTCAGTTTTGTGATAAAGAACTCAATATTACTCAATAATGCGTTTAACCTTTGAATACCGCCAGTAAAATCACCCAACATAAACAATCTATTGAACTCATGTATGTATGAGTATTTTAATAGTTTCATTTTAATGTTTTCACTCAGTTCAACTTTTTTCATTGTTCTTATTTTTCTAAACAATGATTTAGTATTCACAAAGTCTTTATACTGATTATTCTTGTATTGCCCATTCAACACGTTATTGATGGACGCAATATATAAGTCCAATTTGGCAGGGATGATGTCTTGATTATTATGGAATATATTCAGAGCCTTTTCAGCATATTCTAAACCTGTATTGACATCATTAGTAAAATAATAAAAACCAACATATAAATCGTAAAGACTAAGTTTTTCATTGATCGAAAGTTTGTCCTCATCGATATTGAATATATCACCTTTAACTAAACTCATGGCTTTGTTTAAGTCTTTCTGACTTTTGACATAACCCGTTTTTAGGTAGAAAGCATTAAGTGTTGCGGATATATTTGTAAATCGGTTGATAGTATTGATTCGGTCATTAGCGTCCTGTACTTCTTGGATCAACTTATTTACTCTACGTTGGTTGTGTTTATCCAAAGTATGAGACAGTAAACTCTTTTCCCATCGAAGAATTTCAAGAAGTAACTCTAAATGATCACTCTTTTGTGCTTTCTTTTTACACTTTCGTAGAGTATCAGCGCACTGATCGTATAATCCTCGATTATATAAAAGCTCGACATGATCAATCATTTCTCTAATCTCAGCATCTTCCATTTTTGTTAAATGAAATTGCCTTAAAGACTGAAGAATACGCTTGTATAAGTGAGCTTTGAGATTGGAGAATTGTGATGGTTTTAGCTCAGGTGTAGACGCTAGCAAAGCATCCTCATCGAAGACTTCTTGCTTATCGATAAGGTCAAACAAAAGCATAAACTTTTTGTTCGTATTAGTATTGGTTTCATTCGAGACCAGTTTAAAATAACGTTTCTCACTGCGAGACATCGACTTGATAAGCTGATATAAGTGATTTGATCTTTCTTTAGGCATCGTAATTATTCAATCCTTTTGTAATGCAATACTATCCATCAAAATTACATTTTATGAGGGATAAAAGTAAATTAAACATCGTAAAATGTATCTTTTTTAGTTTTTGATGCTTTTCATCACCATTTACATTTGAAATTACATTGCTTCTGCAATGAATGGTTTATTTCTAAATGATAATAAAACAAACACCTAAAAGTGTTTAAGCCTATGAACGATAAAGTTTTTATTTTCGACACGACATTACGAGATGGAGAGCAGGTACCAGGTTGCCGTTTGAATACTGAAGAGAAGTTAGTAATAGCTCGTGCACTCGAAGGTCTAGGCGTTGATATTATCGAAGCAGGTTTCCCAATTTCAAGTCCTGGTGACTTCGAAGCGGTAAATCGTATTGCTTCTGAAATACGAAATACAACTGTTTGCGGATTGACAAGAGCAGTTAAAAAAGACATTGAGGTGGCAGCTGAGGCTCTTAAGCCTGCAGCAAGACCTAGAATTCATACAGGTATTGGTACTTCTGACCAACATATTTTTACAAAACTAAGACTAGACAGAGATAGAGTCATTGAAAGAGGGGTTGAAGCTGTTAAGTTGGCAAAAACATTTGTAGAAGATGTCGAGTTCTATGCAGAAGATGCAGGTAGAACAGATAACGAATACTTGGCTCGAGTCATTGAGGCTGTAATTGCAGCCGGAGCTACAGTTGTGAATATTCCTGATACAACAGGATATTGTATTCCAGAAGAATATGGTGCGAAGATCAAATTCTTGAAAGAGAATGTGAAAAATATCGACAAAGCCATTATTTCGACTCACTGTCATAATGACCTTGGTATGGCTACAGCAAATTCATTATCAGGCGTAAGCAATGGTGCTCGTCAGATTGAATGTACTGTGAATGGTATTGGAGAAAGAGCCGGTAACACTTCTATGGAAGAAGTTGTTATGGCGATGAGAAAACATAATATGTTGAACTTCGATACAGCTATACATACTCAAAAAATTTACGAAATCAGCCGTTTGGTTTCTGATACAATGCGTATGCCTGTGCAACCTAACAAAGCAATTGTTGGTGACAATGCATTCTCACATTCATCAGGAATTCACCAAGACGGTGTGATCAAGAGCAGAGACAATTATGAAATCATCGACCCTGCTGAGGTAGGAGTTTCGGAATCATCAATTGTTTTAACTGCAAGAAGTGGTAGAGCTGCTTTATTCTATCGTATCCAAAAATTGGGGCACACATTAAGCCACGAAGCGTTAGAAGAAGCTTATCAAGAATTCTTGAAAATGGCAGATCGCCTTCAAACTGTTGAAGACGAACACCTTCAAGAGCTACTTCAAGCTGTGAAAGTTGCATAACAACTTCACAATGCCTACATTAGAATTTATGTTTATATGTGTTTATATATGGTTTAAAACCATTTATGGTTAGTATGTGGTAAGTGCGGCTTCCAGTTGGAGGCCGTTCTTTTTTTGTCTATACTTTTTTACCCCTTATTCCCTTCCTCAAAATCAATCAATTATCTCATTTTAATCTCGGTGTTTGCTTTGTTCTGAAAACCTGCGTTTTCGCAGGTCATTTTATGGTGTAAAAAATTGATGTCTTGTGTATTATACCATAAGTATTGCCTAATAAACCCTCTACATTTGTAATGTACAATAAAGAAAAACAAAGTAAATTTTCATTTCATATCATAGGACAAATAAACATGTACTCAAAGACTATTAATGTTGTAAGAATAGTTTTCACACACACTAACCAAATCACAGTCTAGTTACAGACTTAGTATAACGTGTTGTAAAATACCAATTCAATTATTAATCATTCATTGAAAATTGTTCCAACATAAGTATTACCAAAAAAAATGACATCCGCTTAGATTAGGCGGATGTCATTATTATTTATATCTATATTATTTTAAGTTTAACCAAGTCCTAGCTCTATCAGCATCTTCCAAAACGAAGTATTCAATATTCACACCTGGTGTGATGATATCACTAATTCTAGTAAGTAGGTCACTCCATTGGTTACTTTGACCTACAAAGGCTATTTTATTGATCTTAGAGTAGTGTTTTAGACCATTCTTAAGATCATTCCATAATGCAGAAATATTAGAGTACCCTTTAAAGTTGTCGAACTGTAAGTAAAGGTTTATCTCAGATTTTGTATCTGCTTGATTGGAAAAATCTTGATCGATCATATAAACTTCTTGAGGGTTTATTTTACCTGAGAGCTTGTAAGCCAAGAAGTTATCATTACTGTCTGTGGCTAACTTTTTAATCGCAGGAGAGTACACTTCATCATCTTGTAATAACCAAACTAATGCCTGATCTCTCTCCGATATATTGAAGCATTTTATAGGGAATTCAGACATCATAAAGTCTGCAAAGGAGGATACACCTTGAAGCCATTCTATGTCAGAAACTATGGCAAATTTTTCAATATGTTTTTTCGCAGCAAACTTTTCCTTAATTATCATGAAAAAATCTTTGTAATGTTCTAATCCTCCGATCTTTGTGTATTCAGCAAGGACCCTAACTTTTCCATTTTTAGCTTTTTCTTCTACAGCATCAACAAAGCTTTCAAAACCTTTCGTATCAATTTCTCCATTTAATGTAATGCCGACAACTTGTGCTCCAAGTGAGTTATTTATGTGTATCATTTTTAATGTATTGTTTTTAAAGTGTAATCTATTTTTACTTATTATTCGTATACGGTATTTACAGTCATTATGGCTATAAAAAATCATTTTTTTATCATCAAGATTTTGGTATTTTCAACAGAGAATTATTAACCATACTGTAAATATGAATATCGCAATAATTGGAGGAGGAATTTCCGGGTTGTATACCGCGAGTATTTTAAAAGAACTAAACTATAATATAACTGTTTATGAAGCTTCAGACCGATTGGGAGGAAGAATTTATACTCATTCAAGAATAAAGAAAAAGTTTGTAGAATTAGGAGCGGCTGAAATTCATGGAATGAAGTCGGTGAATTATGAAATGCTCGACCACCTAGAACATAAAATTGAACCTATTGTTGGTAACGAATATGTTTGGTTTGAAAATAAACTTCATGATGTTGAAAAGAAAGAAGACTTTCCTGAAAGCGTCAATGGATTGTTTGCTTACTTTGGTAATATCAGTAACGAGACTTATGAAGGATCAGTGATGGCTTCTTTAAAGGAGAAGTCCTTGTACTCTTCTAAATTAAGGTACATCGTTGATGGAATTACTAGTGAATATTCTGCTTCTGCTGAAAAATTGTATGCAAAATCTTTGGGAGAGGAAGAATGGAGATGGTCATCAGGATTCAGAAATTTCTTTTCTTATGGAAGGTACAGTGATGCTATCGATTTTTTCAAAGATAAATTAGAAAACGAAATTCAGTTAAATACATCTATTGTTGATATTAATTATGCCGATGATGGTGTAACTCTTTTGACAAGAGGTGGAGAATCGCATCATTTCGATAAAGTGATTGTTAGTACTTCTTTGGGTGTATTAAAAAAGGAGAAAATTAATTTCACACCACCAATGCCAGATGAAAAAAGAATTGCAATTCAGAAATTAGGCTTTGGTAAAGGACGTAAATTATTTATTGAGTTTGATAAACCTTTCTGGGAAGAAGATACAACAGAAATTTTAGGAGGGAAAAAATGTCCTATTTATTTAATACGACCAGCTCAACCTAATTGTATTTGTGCTTATATCATGGCAGATGCAGCCAAAGAGTTTAATCAACTAAGTGATGAAGATGTCGCAGAAATCCTTATTAATGAGTTGGATGAGATGTTTCCTGATCTAAATGTTCAAGCCTTATATTCGAATCACTACGGTAAAGATTGGACGTCAGACCCTTATTTTCATGGTACATATTCTTATTCTCGTAAGGATTCTATTATTCATAGAGAGACACTGAAACAGCCAATAGAAGATAAAGTATTTTTTATTGGAGAGGCCTGCAATACCAGTGGTCATTCTGCGACTGTGCATGGAGCTATGGAAACTGGAGAGGAAGTGGTTAGAAAGTATTTTGATTCTAAAGTAGTATAGTTTTTGTATTAAGTAGTGGAAACAAAACTTTAATCACGAGAATATTATAGAATGAAGAAAGTATTAATTTATCTTCTTGTGTTTATTGGTGTCTTGTTAATCGGTGGTCTCATTTTTAGAGAAGTGATGATCACTCAAACCAAGAAACATAGTCCACAAGTAGAAGAAGTATATCATTCTAACGGAATAAACATCTCTATCAACTATTCATCTCCTTTTAAGAAAGGAAGAGTTATTTTTGGTAACCTTGTACCTTATGGACATGTTTGGAGAACAGGAGCTAATGAACCAACCACCTTTATGACGAATGTTCCCTTGGATATTCAAGGCCAACGTTTAGCACCAGGAAGATATTCTATTTGGACAATTCCAGAATCTAAAGAATGGACAGTCATCTTCAATAAAAAGATAAATGATTGGGGAGTAAGTCTTGGCGGAAAGGCAAGTAGAAATCCTGATGATGATGTTTTGCAAGTCGTAGTTCCTACAGAACACCTTCGAAATGTAGTAGAGAGTTTTATGATTGATGTAAAAGCTGCTGAAGAATCTAATAAAATGTACTTGAGATTTGAGTGGGATAATGTTGGTGTACAGTTATTATTGAAAGAAGCAAAATAGCGTTTTCGCTCTGTTTTAGATAAAAATCAAAGCAATTGTTCAATTTTTTAGTTAATATTTGAATGATTGCTTTTTCTATTTTCTCTTTTTAGAAAGTATTGATTATATTATTTTGTGATTTACTTAAATTTGTAGTTCATACAGTAAGATCATTTTGTATTTTACTAAGTAAATCTTGACATTAAACCAACTAAGGAAAATCGACATGACAACGTCTAAAATTACGCTTGAAGAATATTTGGAAAATCACGAAGCTAAATTCATGAGGATACCAAGGTTTTTTCAAGAAGCATCTCGTGTACTAGGCACAATGTGGGAAGCATTGGAAGGTATCGAGGAGTTTCAGGAAAAAGGAAACCCCGAGCAAATTTTTATTACGTTATTCTATGTTGAAGAAGAAAAGAGTATTCTGATTCAGGAAACTCGTTTTGCAATGTCAATGATGTTCCCAATTCAAGTGGAAGACGGAGTACTTATCATTGATACGTTGGATTTAATTACTGCCTTAAGAAAGTTTGCGGAAAAGTTGCCTGTAGAAAGGGAGCCTATTGCAGAAATTCTTGAATTTGTATTGTACTCGGGGTACTATGGTTTTAAAAATTCAGAGGCTCGCACCTTAGCAAAATTAATTGTAGATGCTGCTTATCTAAGTGGTAAAGGGGATGTGGATGAAGATGAATTTTTCACTATAGTAGATACGCTGTATGCCCCTCCTCAACAGTTTTTCACTGATAAGTATATCGATCAGGAAATATTGGATATCATTGAGGTTCAGGATACAGTTTATAATTATTTACCTGCTGCTTTAATGATTTTAAGAAAACATTTAGTTCAGGACCAAAGACAACATTAAACCCATTTATATGTTAGAACTTTCGAAAAAAGAAAAGAACTTAAGTTTAACGATTGCTGATCATTTAATTAATGATCAAGGAATTAAGTCTGAAGATGAGATCGAAAACTTATCAGAAGAGTATTTAACGAATATCATTGTAGAAGTATCTGCTAACTATGAAGACCCTGTAAACGTATCAGAAGTGTTTTTGAAGACATTTAAAGGGATTTTAAAATTTGATGTAGCCTATTTACTTCGATCAAATCGCTGTTGTTCATAGTAATTTCTTTAGTGAATACTATCTATTACTGAACTATTATTTTGCTGACCTGTATTTGATTTTGAGCTTGATATATCTGTAAAATATATAAGCCTCTTTGCCAATGATCAGTTCTGATATTTATCGTCTGATTACTTTCTATTTCTATAGTTAACATTAACTGTCCTAGTTGATTATAGATACGACCGTTAACCAAAGTAGCGTATTCGTTTTTAATATTTATTTGTTGTGAAGTGGGGTTAGGAAAAACCTTTAACTTCGAATAAACAGTTGGATTTTCAACAGCTGTTGGCTGATCATATTGCCCAATTTTGGCTAGATATAATCCTCCTCCTTCTGATCCTGTAATAAGGTAATCACCAAGTTGTGTACTCTTTAGTCTGTTACCGTAAGTACGATCAATAAACTTTTCGTCATTAAAAAATGCTTTACTCTGATAAGTAGGGTTCTCTGATCTAAAGTTTTGCCATACTCTTGGGGTACCACTATCATCCCATACAAGTAAATCGTCACGTCCATCGTTATTGAGGTCACTGACAAAAGCAGATGGATATTTCCTTAAGATATTACCTTCAATATTTAAAAATGACTCTTCCTGAAGCTCGAAAGTACCATTGGTATTTTGATGATGGTATTCTAGAGCACCAGAAAATTTACCTAGTAAAACATCAATTAGACCATCTGCATCAATATCTACGAAATAGGGTATATCTTCGGGCCTATGCTCAAATATCCTTTCAGGAGTAGTATTCGCTTCGAAATCATTTTCTAGTGAGAATAAATAAACTCCTGCTTGATTACTATTTGGAACTCTACCGCTTATTGCCAATTGTGTTGTGTTTTTCCATTGAATGATCTGAGGAGAAATATCTAACATTCCCCATGCCTGAATATTTAAGAAGTTATCCGTGATCCATTGGAATTCAGGAGATGTATTACTGCCTATATTTTTGTAATAAGAGATACCACCTCCAGAAGAGTTTCCTTCATTGTCAAAACTTATTCTATAACCAATTAATAAATCTAATTTTCCATCATTATCAACATCGTATGTGATGGGTCTACTTCGTTCTCCTAAATCAATTCCTGTATTTTGGATAAAGTTATCTTCTTGAAATGTCCATGCAGGTGAAGTCATAGTACCCGTATTTTTATACCTCCAAACGTATTTTGAAAAATCTGTGAGATCTCCTTCATTAGTATCAATATTTGGAGCTATAATCATATCTTCCAAGCCGTCATTATCTGTATCTACAAAGAATGCTACAGGAAAATCAGGGAAACTTACAGGATGACTTTGCGGAAAAAATGTGATGGATTCATCAAAAGATGCATTCTCATTGGATCCTTTATTAGGTAAAGCGACTAGGTTGGTACAGCTTCTTTCCCCAATCAGCAAATCTAAATTGCCATTCCCATTAACATCATACATCGTAAGTGCCGAACCCAGGTGTTGAATTCGTCCATTTGAGGTGCAATTGTCGTCACCGAAGACATAGGTTGCACAGTCACCACATTCTTGGAAGTCACCCCAATTATCTGTTCTTTTTCGAAAAGATGGAATACCTTCTTCAATACCTTGATTGATATGAGCTTCTATGGTACCGCCTAAACCAGGGACGAAAGTTAAAAAATCAATGAGACCATCTCCGTCAACATCGGCAAACGTAGGGGAGTCTGCCAAAGCAGAAGTAAGAGGTGTTGGTGACCCTGAAAATGTAGTGGTTTCTAATTGAGTGGGTAAATCACTAAAACTAAGCGTTGAAGATGAGCTATTATTTGGGTAAATGTAGATGCCATCTTCTTCTCCAATGATAAGGTCCTTTTTTCCATTATCATTAAAGTCTACTAATTGTATCCAGAATCGGATGTCTTGAGGGAATAAAACTTCATATTCAGGAGCATATTCCCATTGATTATTTTGAAACAGATAAGTACTGATTTTTCTAGTCGTACGATCAAAAAGTACTAAATCGTCTGTATTGTCTAGATTGAGATCTAAATTAAAGAATTGAGGTGCATTTATTCCTCCATTCCATGCGTTATTAAACGCAACGTTCTCTTTTATAACTTGGATATCAGACGCGTTGGTGAATCCGATATTCTGAGCATATATACCTTGTAAATTTAAATAAGTAAGGCAGATAAGGATTAAGAAGGTACGTTGCATTTAGTATTATCAAATAGGGTTACGTAATGATTATTAGTCTTACAATCATAAATCTACTTGAAAATCTAGGTAAAACGCAACTGCTTCTTTTATTATTTCTTCTTGTTTTCGGCCTTCTTTATCTGCAAGTGCCTTTATTTTATTTTTCTGATCTTCAGAAAGAGCATCGAATAATGAATTACTAACTTCAGAAGTTGGTGAAGCATTTAAGGGGTTAGAAGGGGTAGGTTCCACAATTGGAGCTTCCTTCTTTTCTTCTTTTTTAGGTGTTGAGTTAGATAATGGTGAACCTCCTAATAATGAATCCAACCCACCTGAGAAACTTTTCTTTGCCATATTTTCAATATTTAGGATGTAACTTTAGTAGTGGAACGTTCTGCAACTTCTTGTGCTAACGCCCAATAGTCTACCGCACCATTACTTTTAGGATTGTATCTGAAAATATTTGTTTGTTTAGAAGGAGCTTCAGCTAAAGCGACGTTGTCTCTAATCACAGTATTGAAAAGTGTATCTCCAAAATGTTTTTGAATTGCTTCTTTCACATTTCTATTTAAGATTTTTCTTTTATCAAACTGAGTAATGAAGACCCCTCCAATTTCTAAGTCTTGATTTAATCTTTGTTGCACTTTTTCAATTACTTCTAAAAGCTTTTTTAGGCCTTGAGTTGCCAAAAATTGCGCTTGCAATGGGAAGTAAACTTGATTAGAAGCGGTAAATGCATTTATCGTAAGTAGACCTAAACTTGGAGGACAATCAATTAATATAAAGTCAAATTGATCTTTCACCTTGTTTAAGTGATCTTTGAGAATAAATTCCCTACCTGCTTCCATACTTAATTCTAACTCAGCACCAGAAAGGTCTAGTTCTGCAGGAATTACAAATAAGTCCATCTCTAATTCATGCATGCTTTCTTCTGTAGTACAGAATCCTCGCAACAAGGTATATACCGATTTTTCAGGTTCGAATATCCCTAAAGACTGACTTAAATTTGCTTGAGGATCCATATCAACCATCAAAATACGCTTACCCATTTGATGTAGAGCGGCGCCTATATTGACAACAGAAGTAGTTTTTCCTACTCCTCCTTTATGATTACTTATAGAAATGACCTGTGCTGCCATTGTTAGTTGTGCTTTTAAAAAATTATGATGATAAACTCTATGTAGTAGTATTTACCTTAAAATATTTTTAAGCAATTAACGTGCACTATTTCGTTTTTCTGCCCATTTTGTTTGAAGCCAAAAGGCAATAGGAACTAATGTATAAGGAACTTGAGCATATTCGATAGCAACGTAGCCTAAAATTAAAGAGATGAAAGCCAAAAGCGGTTCCATCCATAGTCCTTCGCTTATTTCTTTATTGTCTAATGGATCAACAGGGTTTTTAAGCAGTCTATTATTAAAACTAACATGCTTCCAAGCTGAAAAAGAAAGTAGGCCGATAATTATTACATTAATACTGTATGCTGCAATTGCCACAAAATAATCAGGAAAAGCAGTCGCTAAACCGTTAGAAAATGGCAATAATGCAACAAATGCCAGCATTAATAAATCGAGCCACATATACACCGTATCTGCTCCTTTCATGAGTCTTGTCGTAACGGTATGCTTTAACCAGTATACCGCTAATAAAACAAAGGTCGAAAGGAAGATACCAAGTATAGGTAACTGATTAGAAAACGCAGAAAGTAGCTGTTTATTACTTTTTATATCTCCTACTTCTGGAAGATCTATTGCTAAAAGGAGCATAGTCATAGAAGTAGCGAAGATAATATCCGCTAATCGGGTAATTCTTGTTAACCAGCTTTTTGAAATAGTTTTGGGTTGGTAATCTTTTTTAAATACCATCATTTTAGAATGTTGTAGTTAATTATTTTTATGGCATAAGCATCTTTTCTAAGTATTCATCACAAAATTCTAAGATTCTCTTCTGAGTATGTTCATTGTAGTTGGATACTCCTTCAACAGTAGGTTTAATTATTATTCTTTCAGAACGGATGATATAGTCATTCAATGCATTCACTAAAAACGAAACAACTAGTTCTTCGTCTACATCAGCATTGTAGATGCCTTGCTTTTTACCCTCAACGATTTTATCTAAAAATAAGTTACTTACAATATTGGCAACTTCATCATTTTTTGTAATTACCTCTGCTCTAAGCTCCATCATCTCCTCTACGTTCATGATACGGGCTAAATCACGGTTCATTAAAGAAACTTTAAAAAACTTACGAAGTGCTAATTTTAAAAACTCTAACCCTTCATTCTCAGAGTTTTTAAGGCTTTCCACTACATTTTGAATCTGAGAAGAAAAGTCAGTAATAATCTCTTTTAATAATGCTTCTTTAGAACCAAAGTAGTAGTTAATCATCCCTTGGCTAACTTTGGCCGTTTGTGCTATTTCTCTTGTTGATGCACCATCAAAACCTCGTTGTGATATTAGTTTTGTTGCAACCTTTAAAACGTGTTCTCTGTTATTTTTCATATCCTTTAATTGATCGAATGATTAATAATTAATAAAGATAATCATCAATTCGAAAAAAAAAACATAAAATGTATATCAGAGATTGGAAAGATTTATATTTGTATATGAGATAGAGTAATCACGAATTAATACACTCAGAACACTTTAAATGAAACTCTATTTGATTTTCAATTTTTTGAATCTAATTATGTTAACCATGAAAAACTGGATCTTACGTTCATTTACTTTCTTTGTTTTATTCTCATTTATTGGCCTTTCAAATTTTGCTACTGCTCAAGACACTAAACCTGAACAGGAACTTACTGAGAAAGAAAAGAAAAAACTTGCTCGTAAAAAGGCAAAAGAAGAAAGAAAGAAGGCAAAAGAATTAGCAAAACAACAAGCTCAGGCCGAAGAAAAAGCTCGTTTTGAGATGGCAAAGGCAGGAATGTTGTCACAGCAATTTGTGTTACAGGCAAATCAAGTATATGATCGTTATGGAAATACTGCCCAAGTAACAAACAATATTAACTTTGTGAAGTTAGATGATGATAAATGTGTAGTTCAATTAGGCTTTGAAGGTATAGTTGGATACAATGGTGTTGGAGGTATCACTTTAGATGGTAAAATATCTGATTTGAAAGTAGAAGAAAATGATAATGGAAGCATCATGATGTCTTTCAATGTACAGGGGGCAATGATGCAAGCCGCCGTAAGAATAAATTTAAATGGTGCAGACAATTGGGCTGATGCAACAGTTCGTTCTCAAACGGAGAACATTGAAATCAGATTTAGAGGAAATATTCTTCCTACCAACTTGTCGTCTGTATACCAAGGAGCAACTCCTTATTAATTGATTTTTTTAAGCAATGTGGCAAATTTTTCAACGAGAAATAAGTAGTTTTTTTAGTGCCGTTTTAGGCTATTTGGTAATGGCTGTATTTTTAGTGATGATGGGGCTATTTGTTTGGGTTTTCCCTCAAACAAGTGTCTTAGAAGGAAGTTTTGCTTCTCTTGATTCACTCTTTAATATAGCTCCTTACATTTTTATGTTTTTACTACCTGCAATTACCATGAGAGGTATTGCAGAAGAGAAAAAAACAGGAACACTAGAATTACTTTTTACAAGACCTGTGACTGACTTCCAGATTGTTGGAGGGAAATTTTTATCTGCTTGGGCAACCGCTTTACTAGCTTTGTTACCGACAGTTATTTATTACTTTTCAGTTTATGAATTAGGGGCACCCAAAGGTAATATAGATACTGCAGGGGTTTTTGGTTCTTATATAGGTTTGGTATTTCTTGCTGGTGGGTTTGCTGCAATCGGTACTTTTGCTTCTTCCATTACATCGAGTCAGATTGTTTCGTTTATTGTTGCAGTAGTTATCTGCTTCGCTAGTTACGATGGTATTTCATCAATAGCTTCTATTCCTGCTCTAAGCGATTATGCTTACAGTATTGGTTTATGGGGTGTTGATTTTCATTATAGATCTTTAAGTAGAGGATTGGTTGATTCTAGAGACATCCTTTATTTTTGTAGTATGATTGTTGTGGCACTTAGCCTTGCAAAATTATCTTTAAGTAGTCGTCGCTGGGAATAGCGAACATCATTTTTTATATGGCATCATTTGATTTAAAAGAGGCAGCCCAGTTGCTGGCAGATGAACTTGAACAACAAAAATTCGGAGAGGCTCCGGAAACATTATATGCACCATTAAGGTATATCCTTTCGTTGGGCGGTAAGCGTCTTAGACCTGCTTTAACGCTATTAGGATGCTACCTTTTTGATGACGATTACAAAAAAGCAATAGATCCTGCTATTGGAGTAGAAGTGTTCCATAACTTTACTTTAATGCATGATGATATTATGGACGAAGCACCTCTTAGAAGAGGGAAGATGACAGTTCATGAAAAATGGAATTCTAATGTTGCTATTTTATCTGGCGATGTGATGTTTGTACGTTCGTATGAATATATCTCTAATGTTGAGGATAAGATATTAAGACAAGCATTAGCACTATTTAATAAGTGTGCAGCTGAAGTTTGCGAAGGACAGCAATTCGACATGGATTTCGAAGAGAGAGAAACTGTTGGAGAAGAAGAATATATCGAAATGATACGTTTAAAAACTGCCGTTTTGATAGGTTTCGCATTACGTTTAGGTGCCTTAATCGGTGGAGCTACAGACGAACAATCGAAAGTAGTTGAAGAATTTGGTGTTAACGTTGGATTAGGTTTCCAGCTTAAGGATGATATTCTTGATGTTTACGCAGATCAGGATAAGTTCGGTAAGCAAGTTGGAGGTGATATTATCTCTAACAAAAAGACATTGATGTTAATTAAGGCTTTAAAACAAGCGGAAGGTGCTGATGCTGTAGAACTTCAAAATTGGTTAGAAGCTAAAGATTTTGATAAAGAAGAAAAAGTAGCGGCTGTAACTGATATCTATAACAGATTAGGTATTAGAGAAATGGCGACAGAAAAATCCAATGAGTATTTTACAAAAGGATTTGCTGCTTTAGAAAACCTTGATGTATCTGAAGACAGAAAGAACCTGTTAAAAGAATTTGGTGTTTATCTCCAAAACCGAGATCATTAAATTTCAGGTATAATTTATAAAGTAAAAAGCCATCCTTTCCTAGTGAAAGGGTGGCTTTTTGTCTTTTATTAATCAAGGTAATTGGTTCTATGCACATAGACTGCATTTCGGGTACATAAATTGCAAAAGCTATATTTTCCTTTTGTTTCACCAAACGTTTTATATGCAGAAAACGCACAAGTTGCACCAAGAGATTTTCGACCTTCTTATTCAAGAAGGATTAAAAGGAGATCAACTAGAAAAAGAAGTACAAAGCTTCATTATGAAAAACTTGGATTGGAAATTTATCGAGAAATTCGATTTAGAAAATCCAGATGCTCCGAAAGGAGGGATTCCGATACCTTTGAAAGAAGAGCTTTATGACAAAGTCAGAACGAAACAATCAGAGTTGAACCGGATGAGAACTAATGAATCTGCACTTCGATTCCTCCATCGTAACTTTTTAAATTTGGATCAGAATTAACAGAGAATGCCAAGTGCGGCACCCTACTTCGAAAATGAAATTTATGTGATATTAAAATGATTCTGATTTGAGAAAGTTTATACCATTACATCAAACTATTTTAGAAGACTGTTTATTCATTTCTGAGAAAATTGAAAGCCTTAGGAAAACGAATTCAGCGATTCTTAGTCATTTTATTGATGAGGAAGCGATGAAAAATATGAAAGTTGACCCGAACAGGCCACAAAGAGTTCCTATTCGCAAGGAGATGGAAGGTGAATTTGTAAAACGATTAAACGAAATCCAATGTTTGGAAGGTAGGTTGGATGATCTGAAGTATTTACATCAGGCAATCTACAGTCCTCACCAAAATTAGGAAATGAAATGGCCCTACTTCTTCTGGAGTAGGGCCTTTTAAAACTAAAAAGCCTTGATCAGATTGCTCCGACCAAGGCTTTATATGATTACAACAAATGTTGATTATTGTGAACTATTTTGCAGCTGCAAAACGCTTAGCTACTTCTTCCCAGTTTACAACGTTCCAGAATGCAGAGATGTAATCTGGACGACGGTTTTGGTAGTTTAAGTAGTATGCATGCTCCCAAACGTCAAGGCCTAAGATTGGTGTTCCACCGCACTCACCTTTCATTAATGGGTTATCTTGGTTTGCAGTTGAGCAAACAGATACAGCACCATCTTTAACACATAACCAAGCCCAACCTGAACCGAAACGAGTAGCTGCAGCATTAGCAAATTCTTCTTTGAATTTGTCGAATGAACCAAATGCAGCGTCGATTGCAGAAGCTAACTCACCTGAAGGAGCACCACCACCGTTTGGTGAAAGGATTGTCCAGAATAAGTTGTGGTTATAGTATCCACCACCGTTATTTCTTACAGCACCTGATAAGTTGTCTGCAGATAATAAATCTTCGATAGATTTGTCAGCGTCAGCTGTACCCTCAATAGCACCGTTTAATTTTGCAGTGTATGCAGCGTGGTGTTTTGAGTGGTGAATTTCCATTGTACGAGCGTCGAAATGTGGCTCTAATGCGTCATAAGCATATGGAAGTTGAGGTAATTCGAATGCCATTTTTTTAAGTTTTATGTTTTAAGTATAATGTTTTAAAGTTGGATAAGCGATAAAAGCATTTTGATGAGCTAGATCACTTTTTAATCGCCATCGAATTTAGCTAATTCATCTTGAAAAGTGAATTATTCTTGAATGAAAAAATCTATACCCCTATAAATTTTATCAATGCACTATCCTTTAAACTAGAAAATAGGGTTCAAATTGTCTTTTTCGACCATTTCGATCAATTCAGAAGTACCTTTAGACAAATCGCCAGATGTCCATTGCCACTCTTCCTTAAGGTGTAAAGTACCACTCTCATCTGTGAAAGGAGTAGATTTACAGAAGCCTGTCATGATCTCATGTTGAAGGTTCACATGTTGGTAGTTGAATTCTAAAGTACCATCATTTTTGATGACACCTGTAAGTGTACCCATTCTGATACTAGGTCCGTGGTAAGTAGCCCAAATGACATCACCGCCTTGTCGGTAATGAAAAAAAGTTTGTCCATCCACTTCACCATTGTCTGTATTGGAAATTGCTCTGAAACGTTTGTTGTGAAAATTAATCTTTTCCATAAGTGTTGTTAGTAATAATAAGTCTTGAGTGTTTTCAGAGCCGAATATACTATCTTATGCCGTTTTATTTCCTACTAAAATGGTATTTTTTAGTTCTCCTCCAATTGCTGAGTTATTTTGACTAGCCATTTTTAAAATATATCTAGCTTCTCTCAATCTTTGGTTTACAGCACCCCATACCGAACTTTTTGTTTCTGTTGGTGGCTCTTCTTGATAATACGACTGGAAGTCTTTCTGTTGATAGAAAATAGGGAATAACATCAAGTTGGTATTCTTACTTACTTGTTGTCTTCTCATGTAAGTAAAGGAATGGCCTGAATGTATCCATAGATAGTTTGTAAAGATATTTCTATCGTGATTTTTGTTACTTTCTGTTTTTACAACACAAACTTCAATCTCATAAGGACGTTTTAGTTTGTTTTTTAACTCCCATTCTAAATACTTTTTCATAGAAGCAGGTTTATCTCTTAACTCTACACCAATAAGTGTAAGCTGATAAACTTTTGATTCTAACTTTTCAGGTAAAAGGGAATTAAGCATTGGAATTAGGTTTTCATCCATCTCTCCAAGGTCTTTTAAAAGGTAATTATCAATGATTACCATAGAGTTATGTGGATGTTTGAATCGTTCCAATTGATTCCAGTTTTCGAAACGTTTTACCGCTCCTCTGTCTTTTGTGACATTATATAATGACCAATTGAACATAAAACCACCTTTCTGACGAATTCTATTCGCGTTCAAAGTAATTAAGCCCAATTGATTTTCTAGTTCCTCACACTCCGAGTTGCTTTTATCTAAGAAAAACATCGTTTGAGGCATGCTATTATTACTCACTTCTTCTAGGTTATCAAACGCATCTTTTTCACAGCGTAATGATGAACCTCCAGAAGAAGCACTTTTCAACATCTTTTTGATATATGGGTTAGTTTTGCTCATCATAGACAATTCTGTCGGATCAACATCTAACCTTAAATCTGCTTGTTTGTTGATAAATGAATAGAAGTCCATCCATGATCGGCTCCATTCCATATCGTCTAATTCGTCTTCAATAGAAGGACGTTTAGAGAAGAAAGCAGTAAGTGAATTTATATTTGCGTAAGTCGTTATTCTTTCCATGGTCGTCGTGATTTGTAAGTAAGAAAAATGGAGGAAAATAGTAGAATGTAGAAGCAGTCGAAAATCGTCAACCTCCAATAGTTACTACATCTGTTTTAAATGGAACAGTTCAATGGCAATGTTGTCCGCTTCATCGAAGAAGCCTTCTCCAAATTCATTGTCCAATTCTCCATCTTTCATGATGTTCAGCAGTTGTACTTGTGGTTTCCCTTCAGGTACACGCTCAGGGTTATATAAATAATATATTTTGGACTCATAAGGAGTGATTTTCCTTTTCGCAGTCCAGTATTGTAGCTTTCTGATGAGATATTCTGAGTGAGTCTCAATCAAAAAGTTTGTTTGATATCTGTAAGATGCATCAATAATTAAATCGGCCAATTTTGATTGCATTTTTGGATGCAGATTGGTCTCAGGTTCTTCAATTAATAATGATCTATGTTCATCTAAAGCAATTTTTAATAGGATAGGAAGCAGTTGTGATATACCATAACCTAAATCGGCTAAATCCAATTGATGGCCTCTTTTGTTCGTAATGACTACATCATTTGCAATTCCTTTTACCGAGTTGATGGTAATATCATGACCAATTTCAAACTCTCTAATCCAGTGTTTTACAAAATCTTGCGCTTTTTGATCTGCATTTTTTGCAAATTCAAACAACAGTTGTGATAGTACACTAGACTCTGTGTGAAGCATAATACGTTTAGTACTTCCTCTTTGCGCTTCTAGTAACCCAAAGTTGAATAACTTACCACAAGATTTGAAGATATGTTTGATCCCTTGAACACCTTCTTCTAAACATTTTAAGAATGAACCTCTTAATACTTTATCAACATCAATTTCATATAATTTATGGAATTCTTCTGATGTTAAAGGAAGTTCTGGTAAGTGGTCTAAATCCTCCAATGAGTTTTCAGCCGTTTGAACATTAAGAATTCTTCTGTCATTGTTGTCTAATAATGGAAGATCTCTTAACAGGAATCCGAGAGAAGCGACTTTAAAACCACTTCCATCTTCTTTTCTCTCCGCTAAAAATTTCATAAGATCACCTCTTTTAAAGAGGTTCACTTTCTTTATTTTAGATTGATGTTCTGTCATGTAAGCATTGAGTCTAGATCCTAAAAGGGATACGACTTTTTTATGCATTACTTCTTGAAGCACTTCTAATTTATCATTGTCAGTGATACCTGTTTTTTCAGAAAGCTTACGTTTATCGATACTGAAATTTTTACGAACCGGAGTATGGATATCCATATGAGAACCATATTCATATAAATTATTGATATCGAAGAAGCTTGTGAAAACAGGGATTTCTCCATCTGTTTTAAAATAGTCACCTCTGTGGTTGGCAGCTAATAGGTAGCTATTACCGTTTTCACTACCTACATAATGAAGACTACCGTTACTTAATGGAGAATACAAAAGCTTTCTTTTTCCTGTAAATCTTTCTGAATAAGAAAGGCTGATATTACATAACTTTCCTTCTTGGCTATCATAACTTAATTCTAAGAAAAGTCTTTCAGTAGTATTTACCCCTACAGGCTTAAATGTATAGATAATACCGTCATCCTGGATATTCAATAAGTCTTTTACCAAAGGAGACATTGGTATATCCATTTCTAGCCAAGAAACAACGGCAGATCTTAATTCTTCAACATCAGTGATGTTATTTTTCTCAATAAGATCTTTCCATCTTTGGTTATGCTTTTTTGTTTGCTCCTTACCTCTGGTAGGAGTTGGTTTTGCATCTGTTAAATGGTGAAGTTTTTTCACTCCAATAAGCTCATGAGCCCTATGTTTTGCATACCAAGCTTTTTTAATCAGATCGGCAAAAAATGCTCGATCGATATTACTTGGGATATTGAGGGCAACATCTACTGGAATTTCTAAATCTTGAAGTTTTAAAATTACCTTATTGGCTTCACCAAAAAGCATTTCAATATTTTCTACGGTAATTCTATGTTCAAAAGCGATGTTCAATAACTTATGAAGAATAGCTCTTATAGTAGAAGAATATTGGATTTCGCCAGATCTAGTTAATTTCTGAATATGGCGAATCATATCTTGTGATCTGTTGATCAACACACCTCTAAGAAAGTACATCCAATTTTTCCAATTGGGTATTTTCATTAAATCAGAAAATGTCTCTACATTTTTTAGATCTGCAAATGCAATAGAGATATTTCTTTGGCCTAATTCAAATCTTTTAAATGGTGCAGTACCCGGCTGAGGAGCGAATTCCAACATAAATGTGATGGGCTTCTCAGGATCAGTATCATGATTTCTTGCTTTATCGATATTACCAAGGTTATGGTATGGACCTCTAAAGTCAAGTTCTTCTAATCGGTTTTTAGCACCATTATCCTGAAGCAATAGTAAAGCTTTAAACAACGAACTCTTTCCACTACTGTTTGTACCTGTAAGCACATTAATAGGGGAGAAATTAAAAGTCGTACGTTCTTTGAATACTCTAAAGTTTTCTAAGGTCAGGCTTTTGATATTGGCCATATGATGAGTTTATTAAATCAGTCCACAAAATGATACTATTCTCTTTTAGGATATCAGAATAGTAATTTAAAAGGAAGAAAGATTGATAATAAGTACAGCTTATTATTATAGTATTAGGTTCCTCTTGTTTGTGCAAATATAGAAGATTACCACTCTTTAAACAAGTGTTAATCTTCTGTAAGTGCAATATTTATCAATTACTTTAAAATTCTTTTTAATCCGCCTTAAATCCTGCTTTTACATGATTACCGTCACAATACGGTTTGTTATTGGAATGTCCACAACGACAAAGTGCTACTTGTTTATCTCCAAGGTTTTCTGTTTTTCCCGAAATTGTTATGTCAATATTTCCTTTAACGAGAACAGGACCATCTTTTAAAACATTGATTTCTACAGAAGGAGTAGTTGAAGTATCAGTCTCATCACTTTTCAATGATAGTGCTCCAGAAGGACAATTTTTTACTGTCTTGATAATATCAAATGTTTCTCCATTAGACATGTTAACCCAAGGTCTATTAGATGGGTTAAAGACATTAGGTAAAGCTTGAAAACATTTGGTAGAGTGGATACATAAATCAGGCTGCCAAAGTATTTCAATATCTCCATTAGAATAAGTACGGGTAGTGGGTTTATCGCTCATAGTGTGCTTTGCTTTGTGTTAAATAACAATAAATATCTTTAATTTGGGTATCGTAAAAATTTATTATACGTATGTGTCTTCATTAATTTACGTATAAAAATTTTCATAGCAAACTGATACTATAAACATTAATATATCCATAAGTTATTACCAATGAGTGAGAATAATGTATCGGGGTTTATGAGGTCTTTTAGGAAATTAGCTGTTGATACACTAAGTATAAGAGAAGGATCCGACCCCACTGCTACCATAGAGGGTATTAAAAAAGATATGACTTTTAAAGGTCCAGGAGCATGGATTTTGATTTTTTCAATCCTGATAGCTTCTATTGGCCTTAATGCTAATTCGACTGCTGTAATTATTGGAGCCATGCTTATTTCTCCACTAATGGGGCCAATCATCGCTGTAGGTACTGCTATTGGTATCAACGATTTGGAGATGATGAGAAGAGCATTCAAAAACTTAATGATTGCGGTTGTGATTAGTTTGATCACTTCAACAATTTACTTTTCCATCACTCCATTAAATGTCGAGCAATCTGAATTACTGGCGAGAACAAAACCCACCATATTAGATGTGTTTGTGGCTATTCTTGGCGGTTTCTCTGGTATTATTGCGGGTTCCAGAAGAGAGAAGAGTAATGTTATTCCAGGTGTAGCTATTGCCACAGCATTGATGCCACCACTATGTACTGCAGGCTTTGGTTTGGCGAATGGAATGTATAATTATTTCTTTGGTGCCTTTTATCTATTTTTCATTAACTCTGTATTTATCACTTTGTCCACATACATTGTTGTTAAGTACCTGAGATTTCCGATGAAAAGTTTCATTGATAGACGTAAATACAGAAGGTATCAGTTTTTCTTTGGAGTATTTATCGCAGTTGTAATTATGCCATCTGCAGTGATATTCTATCAAATGATTCAAGAAACACGATTTAAGATTGCTTCCGAGAGATTTATCACAGAAAACACCAAGTTTAAAGGCAGTGAATTAATTACTCAAAAAGTGGTGTATACTGATAGTATTTCAACCATCGATCTATATTATATGGGAAATAGAATATCAGATGATATGGAATTATTTCTTAATGATAAAACGAGAAGTTATGGTCTTGCAGCAAAAGATGATGATTTTTTCCCTCTAACAAAGAAAACCATTATTAAGATTCACCAGCAGGAAGGTGCTGAGTTTGGAGAAGGAGAAGCAACAAAAATGATGGAAGCATATACGAAAGATCTTCATATTCAATTACTCAAAGATGTTTACACCAAAAATGAAGAGTTGATTGAAGATAAGGATGCCAAGATCAAGTTATTGGAAAAGAAGATTTATGATATGAGTAAAGTAAAAATCGATACTTTTCCTGTTCATCAATTATCCAGAGAAATACGATTACAATTTCCTGACGTAGAAAAATATGCTGTATCTAAAGTTCAGGTACAGACATGGGAAGGAGATTCTCTTATGGTAAATAACTTACCGGTCTTGTTGGTAGACTTGGGTAAGAAATCACATAAAAAAGAGAATGAGTATATCGATCAACTACAAACTTGGATTAGAGTGAGACTCAATAATAAGACAATAAAAGTGATGAAACTATAAAAGTCTCATCACTCAACGAAAAGTATATAGATAGTTTAAATAGCACTGTAAGAAATTACGGTGCTAATTTTCTCCTAATAAATTCCTTTTTGTTGCCATCTGATTTAGCATATATTTCTTATCCGATTCACTTTTTACAATGTGATTAGTAATTGAAAATCGGTTCTGATAATCATTAAGCTCTACATGAGGCTTGATTTTTATCGTTGAAGGAAAATGCCAAACAGAGAAGTTGATCGAAAGGTATTTGATCATTTGGACGTCATCTTTGAGTTTATAAAAATGCTCAAAAATTTCAGGCTTGTTAAATAGGTAAGCAAATTCTTTACTCATCCAATAATAGTAATCTGCCCAACTTTCGATCGGGTAGTACTCTTCGCCTGAAACATAATAATCAAACACAAGATTGCTTTGTGATAAAGAATCACTTTTGATGCCTCTTCCTGTAATGTGTGGTGGAGGGCTTTTAGAGAACGCATTGTAGCTACTAAATTCGTTTGCTTGAATTTCTACATATTCTAAATCTTGAGAATACACAATATGAAGTACAAACAATAGTGCTAATGTTGGTAATAATCGCATGAGAAAAGAAATGTAAGTAATCTATAATAGAAAGTAGAGTATCTAAATATTGTAAAAAAATAGCAGAAATAATAGTAACTAATTATTTTTCATGTAGTTATATAAGAAATGTGATAAAAAAATCCTCAATTATTTCAATATGTAATAATTGAGGATTTCATTTTTTGCTAACTTCTAAAAACTAGGGGAGTTGATTGAAAATAGCTTCTAATTAAATATCTTTTGGTAGGACTTTATTTAATACAACACCGACTAAAGCAGCAATAGTTAAACCCGATACTGTGATACTATTGTAGACTGCAACTTCCTTAATACCAATGCCTAGTACAAATATCAATGCGGCAATGATTAAGTTTCTAGAGTGATTGAAATCTAGTTTTGCAGAAATTAGGGTACGTACACCCACTGCGGCTATCATACCAAATAATATAATTGAGATACCACCCATTACAGGTACAGGTATTGTTTGAAGTATAGCACCTACTTTACCAATTAAGCTTAGTAAAATTGCGAATACGGCAGCAATACGTATTACTGAAGGGTCATAAACTTTAGTGACTGCAAGTACGCCAGTATTTTCACCGTATGTAGTGTTAGCAGGACCTCCGATGAGACCAGCAAAGATGGTTGCCAATCCATCTCCTAACATAGTTTTATGAATACCAGGTTTCTTTAAAAAGTTTTTTCCAACAACAGCACCATTCGTTGTAATATCACCAATGTGTTCTATAAATACTACCAATGCAATTGGGGCAATAGCGAAGAAGCCTGACGTAGTAAAGTGAGGTATTGTTAAGACCTGATCTACTACTTCACCAGAGAAGCCAAACCAATGAGCTTCTTTTACTGCAGTAAAATCTACTAATCCCATAAAAGCGGCAGTAATATAGCCTACAACTACAGAGATAAGAATAGGCATCATTCTGAAAAATGAATGTTGTACCATAGACGAAATGACCATGGTTGTAATGACCACAAGTGCAATGATTAAACTAGAGTTATCAAAGGCACCATCATTATAACCTGCCATTTCTAAAGCTATGGGGCTTAGTCTTAAACCAATCACCATAATAGTAGGGCCTATAACAATAGGAGGGAAATAGGACTGTACTACTTTTACTCCAAATTTTTTAATGACGAAGGACATGATCACATATACAAGTCCGGCACCAATGATTCCGGCTTTAACTTCTGCGAGCCCTTCTTGTTTTAATACTAAACCAATAGCACCAATAAAAGCGAAAGAAGATCCCAAGAATACAGGGACAATTTTGTTAGTAACTTGATGGAAGATTAAAGTACCACACCCAGCTGCAAATAATGCGATTAATGGGTTTAAACCAGTAAGAAAAGGAACCAACACTGTTGCACCGAACATGGCTAGTACATGTTGAATACCCAAAAGATATTTCGTTTTGCCTGTTATTTTATCCATTTGATTGAGCTTTATGAAAATCGTACAAATCTATATCATTCCATCGCTACATTAAATGTCCAAAGTCAATATGTTGTAAATTGTTATGATATTTTTTTGTCAATAGCGGTAATGTTCAGCACAATAAAAAAGCACAATAATTAATTGAAATTATTGTGCTTTAATGTATATAACATCCTTTCTACAGGATACAATTCTTAAGCGTTTTGTTGTTTTGATGTCAAAATGATTTCAGTAATTTCTGGGTCCATACCGATACGACCAGCATATGCATGGTAACCAAACCCTCTGTTTACATACAACTTTTGTTTTCCTTTTTCGTATAAACCAGCCCATCTAGGATATTTATATTGAACAGGACTCCATTTTATACCAGGTATTTCAATACCGAATTGCATACCATGTGTATGTCCTGCAAGCATTAAGTCCATGTCTTTATGATTTAAAACTTCAGCATCCCAATGTGATGGATCATGAGAAAGTAATACTTTAAATGGAACATTTTCTAACCCTTGATTGGCTCTATTAATATCACCTAATTGAGGGAATGGTTTTAAGCCCCAGTTTTCAACTCCTACAATAGCGATTTTTTCACCATCTTTTTCTAATACTCTATTTTCGTTCAAAAGTAAATCAAAGCCTATATCTCTATTGGCTTGTTTTACATTATCAAGGTTTTGTTTTTTCTCTTCTCTAGAATTCCATTGTACATAATCTCCGTAATCGTGGTTACCAAGAATAGAATACATACCATGTTTCGCCTTTAGATTTTTGAAAACATCAATCCAACCCTCTGTTTCGGAAGCAAAGTTGTTCACTAAGTCACCAGTAAAGACAATAACATCTGGTTTTCTACTATTAATAAGTTCAACTGCTTTCGCAACAGATTCATGTCCTTTAGGAAAACTCCCAATATGTATGTCAGAAATTTGAATAATTTTTAGACCTTCAAAAGCTGCAGGTAGATTGTCAAAACCTAATGTTTTTCTAATTACTCTAAAGTTGTACCTACCTTTTGTAAAGCCATAGGCAAATGCCCCCAGTGGTACAGTAGCTAAACCAGCTCCAACTAAAGTTAAGAATTTGGCCCTACTCATTCCATCACCAGCAAAGTTGGTTTTGGAACCGAAAACATTATGGTACACTTTAGATGCTAAGTAAGTAATATCATCTGCTCCATGAAAAATATTGAAAACCAATTTTGTCATAAATGCCATTAAGATAAAGGCATTAATAGAGAAAATAATATTAGTGTATTCAGGAGCTCTAAACTTATCTGCATTTAGTGCTAGCCAGCCTACTGCGAAGTAAACGAGAAAATTGAAAAACCAGAATCCTCCAATGGATAATTGACGATAAATGGGTTTAATATTTTCAGTAATTAATTTAATGCCTTTGAAGGCGTATAGGTCAATAGCTAAAATTATGGAAATAAAGATCCCCATAAATATTAATACTCGACTATTCATTCTTTATAGTTGGTTAATTTGACATTTATCTTGTTTAAACAACTTTTATACTAAAGAAATATAACTGACAAATTGTCTGAATAGTTTTCCAATAAAGTAGAATATGAAAATTCTATCTTTATCATTTATCAAAGTCGCACAATTTATATTGATCACTATACCTAATTGATGAATTTGTGAGATGCCCCTCTTTTTCTTATCTGAAATTAACACAAAATCCCTTTTTTTTGAATGATAGTGATACACAGTGCATCCACTTTTTACTGAAATTGAAATTTAAGTAAATTGTTTGTAATCAGTGTGTTGTGCTGTTTTTGGTTCCACATATATCCACTTTTTTATTTTATAAGTGTAAAATTGATATTTAATCTATCTACATTTGAATCAGTTAATGACCGGTTTAAAATAAATAACAGAAGATCTTTTTTAACTATATGATTTAATATAAACTATGTTAGATTTTAAAATACCAAAAATAGTAGTGGGCATTTTATTAAGCTCTCTATTATTACTCTTTAATCAGACAATATATGCTCAACAATCTTCTCTATCTGGTAAAGTATCTGATAAAGAAGGGAATCCTATTCCAGGAGTAAGTATTATAATAAAGGGTACTAACAATGGAGTAATTACAGACTTTGACGGAGAATACAAAATAATGAACTATAAGCCTGGTGACATATTAGTTTATAGTTATGTAGGTATGCAAACGTTGGAAGAAAGTATAAACTCAAGAACAAGAATTGAAGTAGAATTATTGGAAGACTTAGTTCAACTAGAAGAACTCATTGTAGTAGGCTATGGTGCACAAGATAAAAAAGACATTACAGGTGCTGTCGGAATGGCAACAAGCGAAGATTTTGTAGATCGTCCAAATTCTCAAATTGGTAGTTTATTACAAGGGAAAGTAGCAGGTGTTCAAATTGCATCGTCATCTGGTAGTCCTTCTCAACAATTAAGTTTAAGGATTAGAGGAACTAACTCTTTTACGGGTAGTAGTGAACCGTTATATGTAATTGACGGAGTGCCAACCGCAGACACAAAGTCATTAAATCCTTCGGATATTGAAAGTATTACGGTATTAAAAGATGCCGCATCTGCTGCTATTTATGGTGCCCAAGGTGGTAATGGAGTTGTATTAATCACCACAAAACAAGGAACGACTTCTGAAACAAGAGTGACATTAGATGCTTATGCAGGTATGTCTCAGGTATGGAGAAAGTTAGATGTATTGGATGGTGCTCAATATAGAGACTTAATGACCGAGATGGGGTATACTACAGATTGGAGTCAGTATAATGAAAATACCAATTGGCAAGATGAAATATTTCAGGATGGAGTCACTCAAAACTATCAGTTAGGGGTTTCAGGAAAGAATGGAGGAACTACTTACTACATGTCTGGAGGTTGGACTAGTATTGTAGGAGCAGTAAGAAGTTCTGAAATGCAAAGAGCCAATGTAAAAGTAAATCTAGATCAAGAAATATATAATTGGTTGAAAATTGGAACTCGATTGAATTATTCAGATTACAATGATGTATCTGTAAACGATAATTCTTCTAGTGACAGAGGAGGAGTTTTACTTGGTGCATTAAACACACCATCTGTGATAGGTATTTATAATCCTGATGGAACTTTTACAAGTAACCCTTTTCAGAATTGGGAAAACCCAATAGCAAGTACTGATGGTACAGATAGAAATTATAACAAACAACGTTTTTTAGGTAATGCCTATGTAGAAGTAAAAATACTCAATGATTTAAAGTTTAGAAGTAATCTAGGCATAGAACAAAGTACAGGGAAATTTGAATCTTTCTTGGATCCATATAGAACAAGTTATGGTAGAGCTATTCAAGGTGAAGGAAATAGCAACATAGATCAATATAAATATCAAATTTTTGATAACCTTCTTACTTACAATAAGTCAATCAATAAGCATAATATTGAAGCGATGGTAGGCCATGTTTATCAGAAATTCTTGTGGAGTGAAAATAGAGTAACAACAAGAAACTTTGCAAGTGATAGAATAAAAACGGCGAATGGAGGATCTGAATTGGTAGAAGCGACAGCATTCGCTACAGAAAAAGCAAACCTTTCTTATATCAGTAGATTAAACTATGCTTTTGATGATAAATATCTATTAACTGCCAATTTTAGAGCAGATGGTTCTAGTGTCTTTGGTCCAAATAACCGTTGGGGGTACTTTCCTTCTGTATCTGTAGGTTGGAGGATAAGTGAAGAGGCCTTTTTACAAGAATCTGAAAAAATCAGCAACTTAAAATTGAGAATGGGCTGGGGTGTTGTTGGTAACGATAACGTTGGATCGTATGCGTACTTGGGCCGAGTAGGGTCAGGTGCAAATTATGTGATTGGCAACCAATTGTTACCTGGTACTTATCCTTCTACTATTGAAAATAAGGATTTGCAATGGGAACAATCAGAACAAAAGAACATAGGTTTAGACTTAGGGTTGTTTGAAGGAAGAGTGGAGTTGAATGTTGATGCTTATATCAAGAATACAAACCAATTGCTTATCGATGCACCACTTCCAACATCTTCAGGTTTTGAAAGTGCTATACAAAACCTTGGTGAGTTAGAAAATAAGGGTATGGAGTTTAACTTGACTACGGTTAATATCAATAAAAAAGGATGGGATTGGAGAACAAATTTCAATATATCATTCAATAGAAATAAAGTAGTAAGTCTTGAAGGAGGTGATAAATTTGGAGGTTATATCCATGATAGAGATAATGCTGGATTAGCAAGAGAAGGATATCCTTTGGGAACATTATTTGGTTATGTATTCGATAAAGTAGACCCAGTAACTGGTAATGCAATGTACTTAACTAAAGATGGAGAAAGTACAGATAATCCATCAACGGAAGACCGAACAATTATTGGCGATGCAAATCCTGACTTCTTCTATGGGATGACTAATACAGTTACATACAAAGGATTTAGCTTAACTGTATTCTTACAAGGAGCACAAGGAAAAGAGATGCTGAATGCTACTCGAATTGACTCTGAAAGTATGAATTCTCCAAGGAATCAATTGGCTATTGTTGAAAATAGATGGAAAAAACCAGGTGATTTTACAAACATACCTGCTTTTGAGAGAAACGGAGGAACAAATAATTCAAGAGTATCTACAAGATTTATTGAAGATGGTTCATATTTAAGACTTAAGACACTATCACTGGCCTACAGTTTCCCAACTTTAGAAAACAGTAAATATGTGAAAGGGATGAAACTATATGTAACCGGTGAAAACCTGTTTACAATTACAGATTATAGTGGTTTTGATCCAGAAGTAAATACTTATGGAGGAAGTAATCTTGCAATGGGTATTGATTATGGTACTTACCCTCAAACAAGAACTATTTTGGTAGGTCTAAACCTTACACTTTAGTGATATTAAAAAGAACTTTCAAGTCATTTTTTAACGTTGAGAAGTGCTCCACTTTTATCAAAATAGATGAAGCTTCTTCAATTAAATAAAAATCAAATATGAAAAATACATTAATAGGATTACTACTGATATTAGGGCTCACCCAATGCCATAGTTTGATAGATTTAGACCCTATTTCAGAAGAAACTCGAGATACAGCCTACGTAAAAGGGACTCAACTAGAAGCAGCATTAGTAGGTCTTTACAGCACATTTGCAAGCTCAGAATATTATATCTGGGATAAAATGAATATGCAAGATATGAGAGCTGATAATCACTATGCAGGAGGAGATACTCCAGACCTTTTTGCTATTGATGCCTTAAATATTACACCAACAAATAGCAGGTTATTTGAAATTTGGAAAAACTTGTATGATGCAATTTCAAAAGCAAATAATTTAATAGAAAAAGCAGAACAGTTGGATGACCCTTCATTCTCAGAAGAACGTCTTTCACAAATTTCAGGAGAAGCTTATTTTCTTAGAGCATATCACTATTATAACCTGGTGAATATGTTTGGTGGAGTACCGTTAGTCACTGAATTTACCACTTCTGTAGATAACGAGAAGTTACAAGTAAAAAGAGCTACCGTAGAAGAAGTCTATGCTCAGATAATAAAAGATTTAGAAGTTGCAATATCATTACTTCCGGATAGTTTTGGTAATGATAATAGTGTAAATAAAGCAAGAGCAACTTCAGGGGCAGCAAATGCAATGTTGGCTAAGGCTTATCTCCAAATGCCATCTCCGAATTATCAAAAGGCATTAGTATACATTAAGGCTGTAGAAGAAAGTACTGCAAATTATCAGCTAATTGATTACGGACATTTATTTGATGGAACACACCAAAATAATGCTGAATCCATTTTAGAAATACAGTTTATGGGACCTAATGCTGGTAGTTTTGGCCCTCAATTACTATTACCACCATCAATTTCTGGAGATACTTGGAGAAAGTTTTTAACACCTTCTCATGACTTAATTAATGCTTACAATGCAGAAAATGATAATGTAAGATTAAATGCTTCGGTATTGTTTGAAGCTGTAGATTGGTCTGATGAATATTGGGGAAATACTTCAGGAACTTCGATTCCATTCTCTTACAAATGGAAAAATGCTTCTGGTTGGCAAAGTTCTGACAATACTTACTTGTTACGATTTGCTGATATTGTATTATTAAAAGCGGAGGCATTAGCACACACAGGGTCATTAGTAGAAGCGGCAAATGAAGTGGATAAAATCCGAAGAAGAGTTGGACTTCAAGGGTTGACTAGTGATAAAAAATCTGATAAAGAATCTTTATTGCAGGCAATTTTAGATGAAAGACGATTAGAACTTGCTGCTGAAGGACACCGATGGGATGATTTGGTAAGATTTGGAAAAGTGGTTTCTACTATGAACAATTTAGTTGAAATAGATTTAAGAACAGGTGAAGCAGTAAACTATAATATGACAGAGAATAAGATTCTGCTTCCAATTCCTCAGCAAGAAATTGATCGAAATCCTAACTTGGATCAAAACCCAATGTAGACGGCAACCAATAGAAAAATTAATCAATCCTTTTTTTAAAAACTAAAGAGCTTTTACAAACGGGATAGGTGAATACTATGGAGTGAGTTGATTACACTGATACACAATTTAATTTTCTTTTTTCTTTCAAAAAGAGACTTGAAGCATACACCCTAATGATTAGAAAGTTGCTATCAAAGAATTAAAATTTTCATAGGGCAAACAACAACTAAAATAAAAATGAAGACAATGAATTATTTTGTAAAAATTAGTGCATATGCACTTTTATTAGGAGCACTTTCATGTTCATCAGATGATACTGAAATGGAAGGACCAATGCCAGTGGCAAACTTCACATATGAAATATCTGAAGAAAATGACGGAACTGTAACCTTTACATCAAGTAGTGAAAACAAAGTAACTAGTGTTTGGGATTTTGGTGATGGTTCTGATATATCTCAAGAAGATCACCCCATCCACACTTATTTAGAAACAGGTACTTATGAGGTTTCTTTAACAGCTATCGGGGAAACTTCATCAGATATTATGGTGAAACAAGTCGATGTTGTTATTGAAGAAGACAATGGTGGTTTTGGTGATAACTTGGTAACATCTGGCGATATGACCGATGAAACTGCTTGGACACTAAGACAAGTATGGGCAGATGAAGGAAATGAAATATTACATGAATTTATAGATGAAACTTTTGTATTTGATATCCCTGAAGGTAATGAGTACTCATCTTCTTTCTTTTACCAAAAAGTAAGTGGTTTGGAAGCAGGAAAAACTTATCAGTTTAATGCTCATGTAAAAAGTTCTGGAACAAGTTCTGTTTGGTTTGAAGTACACTTTGGAAATGAAGACCCTGAGTCTGGAGCTTATGAAGGTGGTGCAAGAGTGTATATGTCAAGTTTTGGAGGAGAAGGTTCTACTTGTAGTGTTGATGCTTTTGATGGAGATATTAATGCCATTTCTCAAAATGGCTGTGCTAATCCAGATGAAAGCGAAAAACTAATTAATGCTGATGGTACATTTACTTTAACAGCTGAAGAGTTAACAGAAGACGGCTCAATTTACCTAGTATTTAAAGTAGGTTCAGGTTGGGGAACTGTTAACTTTGGTGATGAAGGAATAGCATTGGATGAAGTAAGTATCAAAGAGGTACTTGACTAAACAATATAGTTAAAAGAAACTTGCCCAACTCGTTACTGAGTTGGGCAAAAACTAAAATTTAAATTAAATGCGTTTCGTACTTATTATTGTAGGCTTATTCTTGTCGTTAGCTCCAAAAGTACAAGCTCAACAGGAAGAGTTATTTTCAGATCAATTCACTTCTTTAGGAGAAGGTTGGAAACCTTTGTCTTTAAGTGGAGCCTCTGGAGAATTTAAGGTAGAGAATAACTTACTAAAAGCCACTCCAGAGAATAACAATGGTATCTATGGAACATACTATCAAACACAATCTTTCGATGGCCACTTTTATGTTGATGTGGAAATTGTTGAAGATCAATCTGTAGGTTTAGTACTTCTTAGCGACAAAGAAGGTGCTCCAGATACAGATAATTATACGATGATGTATGTGACGACAGACGATGAAGGTCGTTCTGTAATAGAGATAAATGATAAACAAAACGGACAAGCGAATGTATTAGACAATACCAACAAAGTAAATAAATCGCGTTATAAACAAACGCTTACAGGAATTACTTATTCTGTACCATTTACTTCTACAGCTAAAAAACTTAGAATTATACGACATGCTTCTGAGCGTTTCTTTCATTTCTACTACGCAGTAGCAAAAGAAATTGAGGGAGAAACAGCAGAAAATTGGATGGAATTGTCGCCATCAAAAGAATGGTTATCTGCTGATGCTCATTACTATGTGGGATTAGTAGGTATTGAAGGAGAAGGTCAATTTGATAAAGTAACAGTAACTAAAACGCCACTAAATGATCGCAGTGATGTTAACACTGGATTTAAAGCCACTTGGAGAGATTACAATTGGTCGGGTTATTTTGGAGATGCTTTGGTCATCACATTTGGAGATGATTTCGAAGAATCTGCAAACGATAGAAAGTTCGTTTTCTGGGAACAATTAAATTACATTCCAGCATGGCACCTAAACAACGAAACTCAATATTCTTACGAGTTTGTAGAAACTTGGGGTGGTGGTTCTGAAGGATGTTTTGAACCTATGTCAGATCGATTATTACGCTACTCTAAAGTAGAATTGATTGAAGATAATGAAGTGAGAAAAGTGGTGCATTGGCACTATGTTTTAATGGATCCAGATTATAATTATCCCGATTATCAAAATGGTCCTGATATGCCGGAAGTGGACGAATATTATACCATTTATGCAGATGGATCTATCATTAGAGAAATTCAATATACGCCTAAGTTAGATACCAATTTTAGAAATTGGCATGAGTTAACTGAACCTATGGTGATTGCAGGAAATAACAATTGGCCAAAAGACCTATTGGAAAATCCAGCATTAACTACCTACACCATTTTTGATGATAAAAAGACAACCTACTCCTTAAGAGGAAATACCTATTTTAGTCATGATAACCCATTGGGACCAATGGTTTTGGTAGGACACATTAAGAATGCACCAGATGTATTTAGTACATTTTCTGATGATACCACTGTTCCAGAAACATACTCAGGTTATCAGTTAGATTATAAAATTGATTGGCACAACTTGAACCTCAATTTCGCCCATTGGCCTATTAATAAAGAACCGTACAGAGAGCCGCATAAATCTTGGGCCGATTGGAAAGAACAGATCGCTCATACCTCTTTGATTGGAATGGGTGTATATGGAGGTACTGATTGGAATGATAACTATCTAGAAAGAGAAAATGGTAGAAAGTATAGAAAGTGGTCGATGTTGGGAGGTCTTCTTCCAAAGAATTCTGTTGAAAAAGGAAAAGATTTAACCAATTCTTGGTTGTACTCAGGCTATGTGATATTGGCCAATGATTCAAGTAGATACATTGGCTATGAAAGAGACGATAAAACCTTTGAGTTTACCGCTCTAGAAGAGAAAGCAGCCGCTTATTTTGATTTATCGCCTGATAAAAAATTGATTAACCCAGTATTTAAAATCAACAATTGGAAAGATCAAAAGGTGTACATCAATTTGGATGGTAAGAATGTAGATGCTCCTGAATTTTTGGTGGAACACCAAGGTGGTGTATTATATATTTTATTGAAAAAAGAGATCAATGCTAAAACTAGCATCAGTATTTCAAGCAATAAAATTGAAGAAGTAGAACCACCATTAAGTTCTGATGATATCGATCTAGGATTTAATATTCAAGTATATCCTAACCCAGTTTCAGGAGATTTTTTTAGAATAGACGTTAGTGAAGAAAATGACTTTGAACTCAAATTGATGGATGCAAATGGGAAAGTGATTTTGCAAGACATAATGAGTTCTACAAGCAAAAAAGTCAGTACTGTTGGTTTGACAAAAGGCGTCTACATTCTGAAAATGAAAACAGATAAAATATTTATCACCAAAAGAATACTAGTACTATAATAGGTTGTATTCCTAAGTGTAAAGTGATGGTGAAGAGGAGTTGAAATAGGGCTCATGACAACTTCTCTTCCCGAGCTAGTTCACGAAAGTGAACCTGGAAGAAAACACCCTAAACGATAGTATAAATAATAAGTATGCACCGATTTTTTTTAAAAAAATAATTAGTGTAATACAATCAAAAGAGATTTCGATTATGAAAGCAAAATTCAATTTATTTTTCTCCATAATGATTTTATGGGGCTGTCATCTTACATCCGCAGATACGGTAGAGAAGATATTTTTACATCAAAATTGGGAATTTAAGCAGCAAGGGAAAACCGATTGGTATCCAGCTAAAGTACCTGGTTGTGTGCATTCAGATTTAATTGCCAATGAGTTGATCAAGGATCCTTTCCATAGAGTAAATGAGAAAGAAATTCAGTGGATAGGAGAGAAAGATTGGGAATATAAATCAACTTTTAAGGTAGATCAAAAAGTATTAGATAAAGACAATGTTACCCTAAACTTTAAAGGGTTAGATACCTATGCAGATGTCTATTTAAACGATATCAAAATCCTTTCAGCAGACAACATGCACAGAGAGTGGAAAAAGGATTGTAAGTCTGTATTGAAAGCAGGAGAGAATACATTGCGTATTCATTTCAAATCCGTTTTTAAAGAAAAAATGGAGGACTATTTAAATGCTCCATTTAAACTTCAAGCATGGCCGAACAACGATCAGAATTCGGAAATTTGGTTGAGTTTATATGCAAGAAAAGCGGGTTTTCACTTTGGATGGGACTGGGGGCCACGTTTAATTACTTCGGGTATTTGGCGTCCAGTATACTTAGAAGTTTGGAACGATGTGAAGTTGGAAAGTGTACAAATTATTCAAGAAAACGTATCGAAAAAGTCAGCTGATATTACGTCTATTTTCGAAGTGGAATCAACAAAAGATAATGCAACGGCAACGTTAGAGATTTCTTCGGAAGCTTTCTCAACAGTAAAGAAACAAGTGACATTAAAAGCGGGTATCAACAAGATTCCTGTGAGCTTGAAAATGAAAAACCCTAAGCTTTGGTGGTCGAACGGATTGGGTGATCCTAACTTATATACTTTCGATTATAAAGTGACTTCTGGAAATAGTATCGATACAAAATCAATTACTACGGGTATCCGATCGATTCGAGTTTTGAGAGAAAAAGAGGAAGACGGACAAAGCTTTACTGTAGAGTTAAATGGTGTTCCTGTATTTATGAAAGGAGCCAACTATATTCCTTTACATAATTTCCAAGATCAGGTAACAGAGGATAAATATCAGTATTACATTCAACAAGCAAAAGTATCGAACATGAACATGATTCGTGTTTGGGGTGGAGGTATTTACGAAGAAGATATTTTCTATGATTTATGTGATCAGAATGGACTTTTAGTATGGCAAGACATCATGTTTGCTTGTGGAATGTTCCCAAGAGATGAAGAATATTTGGCAAATGTAACCGAAGAAGTAAAAGACAATGTAAAGCGTTTAAGAAATCACCCAAGTATTGCACTTTGGAACGGTAACAACGAAAACGAAATCTCTTGGTACGGATGGGGTTGGAAAGATAAATACACAGAGGAAGAGCAAAAAATCTATGTAGCCAGCTTAGAAAACCTTTTCTATAAAGTGATTCCAGAGGCGATTAATAGTATGGATGAAACACGTTATTATCATCCAACATCACCGAACACGGGATATAATGATATTTCTGAAAACTTTGGTGATGTACACTTATGGGATACGAAAGGTGACGCTCCATTAACTATTTACGATGAGGTGGTTGGTCGATTCATGTCAGAATACGGTTTCCAATCTTATCCAGAAATGGAATCCATCAAAAAATTTACTGATGATTGGGAGAGAAATAAAACATCTGAAACAATGTTTGCACACAATAGAGCAAGACAAGATCAGACGAGAGACCCTAACTTCGGTAACCAAGCGATCGAGCGTAAAATGGGAACGTATTATGGTATTCCAGAAGACTTCGAAAACTATGTATACCGCACTCAGATACTTCATGCAAAAGCCACTAAAATAGCGATCGAAGCACATCGTAGAAACATGCCTAACTGTATGGGTACATTGTATTGGCAGTTGAACGATTGCTGGCCAGCGGTATCTTGGGCAACTATCGATTTCTATGGAAAATGGAAAGCACCTCAATACATGGTTAGAGATGTTTACGAAAACACTATCGCTCCAGTCATTGTAGAGAAAGACCAACTAAGAGTGTACATCGTTACCGATGAGCTGAAAGAACAAAAAGCACAGTTAATCGTAAGAATGCAAACTTTAGCAGGTAAAGAATTGATGAAGGAGAAATCGTCGATTACTATTGCAGCTAACACTAGCCAAGTGTATTTCGAAAAGAAAGTAGAAGAGCTTCTTAAAGGTGTAGATAAAAACAACGTAGTTCTTGATGTATCTGTGATGAACGGTGCAAAAGAATTAGCCAAGAATATTTTCCACTTTGCTCCAGAAAAAGATTTGAAATTACAATCGGGTGTAGTGAAGAGCGAAATCAAACAAGCAAAAGACAAAACAATCATTACCCTTACAGCAAGCAGCTATACAAAAAATGTATTCTTATCCTCACCAGGTGTAGATGGTCACTTTAGCAATAACTACTTTGATATTCTTCCTGGAGAAACAGTAGAAGTAGAGTTTACTGGAGCTGATAAAGCACCAAAAGGAATTTCTATAAAATCATTTGCAGATTTTACAGACGTAGTTAACTAACCTACTAAGTGCCGAGGCCTTCACAGCAGGTCTCGGCTTTCTTACTTTTCATCATCGCCAGCTTTCCCCACATCAACAATATAAATACAAATTGATATGAAAATAATTATTACTTCCCTATTGCTTTTGAGCATCCTCTTTGGTTGTGAAACTACAAAGACTTCCAACGATACTACCTCTATTTTTCAAGATACGCTACAATTAAAAAACGATTTTCTAACGGTTAAAGTCAAAACCTTTGGAGCTGAATTGATTTCGATTCAATCCAATCAAGACCAACAAGAATATTTATGGCAGGGCGATACAATTTCATGGCAAGATCACGCTATTGTCCAATTTCCTATTGTCTGCAATGTAAAAGATGATAAGTATACTTTTGAAGGAAAGGAATACGAAATAATGTCTCACGGTTTCGGAAGAGTAAGTCAGTATACAGTTGATATCCTTTCGGATACCTCTGTAATCTTAAGCATACAAAGTGATGAAAACACCAAGAAAATGTATCCTTTCGATTTTACCTATGCCGTATCCTATACTTTGATAAACAATAAGGTAAATGTGAGTTTTGATATCAAAAACTCCGGGTCGAAAGAGATGTTTTACTCTTCGGGGTATCACCCTGGGTTTAATTGTCCGTTAGATGACAATGCAACTTTCTCCGATTATCAATTATCATTCGAAAAAGAAGAAACCATAGAGAGCCTCACTTTAGAAAAAGGAATGGTGACCTCTCAAAAAAGACCTTTTTTAAACGCTAATTCTAATTTTGCCCTTACTAAAAAAGCATTCGAGCAAGATGTGTTTATTCTAGAAAAGCCATCTTCGAAAACAGTATCTATCAATAAAATTAACGCTACAGAGCAAGATAAATCGGTAGTACTCACTTTTGGTGATGTGCCTTATTTAGGTATTTGGTCGCCTTCAAACGAGAGTCCGTTTGTCTGCATTGAACCTTGGTTTGGCTTGCCAGACGATGAAGGTGATCGCGTAGATTTTAACGAGAAAAAAGCAATACGACACTTACAGCCAAATGATAAATTTCAATGGGACTTTGCTATGGAGTTCCGTTAACAGCTACTTAAATCTTTTATAAATTAAAAACACGTGAAATGAAAAAACTTACTTTTTTAGTGTTCTGTCTATTGGGATGGAATACTTTATTTGCACAGGTAATGATTGATGAAAAGTTTAATAACCTGAGCAGTAATTGGAAGGCGGTGAATCTTTCTGGAGGAGGAAGTCACCAAGTTTCTAACGGACAATTAACGATTACTCCGAACAACAACTCTTGGTACGGAGTGTACAACAATCAAGCACTTTCGGGACACTTCTATATTGAAGTGGAATTTACAGCCGACGATAATGTTGGCTTAGCACTCTTCAAAAAAAATGGAAATAATGCAGATGTATCCAACTACTCGATGATTACCGTCGAGAACAATAGCGGTACGCCTGTTGTACAAATTCGAGATAAACAAAACGGACAATCGGATGTCTTAGACAATACAGGTTGGGCCGATAAAAACTTGAGATACAAAAACACTTTGAATGCACAAACACACTCGGTACCTTTTACAAGCACCAACAAAAAGTTTAGAATCTTCCGACATGAAGGAGAGAAGTTTATTCACTTTTTCTACGAAGTAAAGAAGAACGTAGATGGACAGGAAGCTGTTGGTTGGCAAGAATTGGCACCATCGAAAGAATGGAATCAGTTAAGCGGCGAATTCTATTTGGGTTTAGTGGCATTAGGTGGATCTGCCACTTTCGATAATGCCTATGCAACCACAAAACCTAAAGTCGATAAAGACGATACCAATACAGGTTTTAGTGCACAAAGAAGAGAGTTAAATTGGTCGGGATATTTTGGAGAAGCATTAGTGGTAACTTTCGATAAGAATGATGCACCACTAACAGATGGTAAAAGAAAGTTTGTCTTCTGGAGTGAACTTAATTATGTGCCTTCATGGTATTTAGACGACAGTTTGATGTACACTTACGAGTTTGTAGAAACTTGGGGTGGAGGAAATCCGGGTTGTCACGAACCGATGTCGGATAGAATTTTACGCTATTCGAATGTTACCTTAGATTATGATGGAGCCGATTACAAAATTGTACATTGGGAATATGCGTTAATCGATCCAGATTATAAATCACCAGACGATGGGCAGGGTGCACAAATTCCATGGGTAGATGAATGGTATAAAATCTATCCTGATGGTACCATTTTGAGAAAAATTAGGTACAAAGCGAAGTTGGATACCAACTTCAGAAATTGGCATGAGTTGACAGAATTTATCGTTATTTCTGGTCATACCACAGATCCATCAGAACATTTGAGTAATCCAAGCTTATCCATTTGGCCTATCAATGGAAATAGTCAGTCTTACCACCCAACAGGTCATGGAAACAACTATGAACAATCGAATAATGATGCTACGTTAATTGGCATCCATTTTAAAGATCATCCAGATGTGGTTAGTGCTTTTAACGACAATGCTTCTAATCCGGAAACTTATGCAGGAGAGGGGATCACTTTCTATAAAACATGGCACGATGCCTACTACCATATGTCGCATTGGCCAGTAAATAAGGAGCAATACTATACTGATGATTTTAAATCTCAGACGACTTGGAAAGAGCAAGTGAAACACGCATCATTAGGTGGAGCAGGTGTTTATGGCGGGTCAAACTGGAATAACAATTATCAGATTGATACAGATGGAAGAAAATATAGAGAATGGATTTCCTATTTATCATTAAGTACAAAAGGTGATTTCGCCTCTAAAAAAGCCGATATCGAAGCATGGTTAACTGATACTTGGAATTGGGATCCGACGGGAACAACACCAGAACCTCCAGTCGATCCAACGCCTCCTCCAACAGAAACAACTAACGTAGCCTTAAATAAAAATGTGGTGACAAGCAGTGTTTCTCAAGGAAATCAAGGCAGCAATGCGGTTGATGGTGATGGAAACACACGTTGGGAATCGAATCATTCCGATAATCAGTGGCTATATGTTGATTTAGGACAGACGTATTCCGTAAGCAGTGTAGAAATTGATTGGGAAGCGGCTTATTCTTCTTCTTATAAAATTGAGGTATCGAACAACGCCAATAATTGGACAGAAGTATACAGTACCTCATCTGCAAATGGAGGAACTGATGTGATTAACTTTACACCAACGAATGCACAATATGTTCGTTTATACGGTCAACAAAGAGCAACGAATTGGGGACATTCCCTCTATGAATTTAGAGTGATGGGAGAAGTGCCATCAGTGGTAGAACCTGTAGAATTAGCCTACAATAAAAGCGTTACTACATCGAGTGTTTCTCAAGGAAATCAAGGCAGTAATGCGGTTGATGGTGATGGAAACACACGTTGGGAATCGAATCATTCCGATAATGAGTGGTTGTATGTCGATTTGGGAGCATCTTACGATTTAAGTAAAGTAGAAATCGATTGGGAAGCTGCCTATTCTTCTTCTTATAAAATCGAATTATCCAATGATGCAAGCAATTGGACAGAAGTGTATAGTACCTCTTCTGGAAACGGTGGATCAGAACAAATTACAATATCAGGAAGTGGTCGATATGTTCGTTTATACGGACAACAAAGAGCCACAGGCTGGGGACATTCTTTGTATGAAATTAGAGTCTATGGAAATCCACTTTCAAACACAAGAACGATTCCTCATCAGGTTACAGGTGAACCAGTGTTTAAAGTTTTCCCTAACCCAGCTTCTACTCATTTAACGATAAAAACATCCCTTCATGAAGCATCTCAAAAAATAGCAAAGTTAATCAACTTCCAAGGAGCTTTAGTTGCACAAATGCCTATTGAAATGGAAATAACTGAACTAGATGTGAATGATATTCCTGATGGAGTATATATTCTATTAATTGAGCGAAATGGTGAAATAGAAAGTAGACAGAAGATAATAATAAAATAGCTGTGTGATATATATTCTTTGGCGTAAGTGTCAAAAGGCTATCTCTTTTTTTGAGATAGCCTTTCTTTTATTTAAAAGTTCCGATTTCTTTCACATCTTCTTCAAAATTGTCTCTTATTTCTTTAGCATTATTCTTCACTTTCGCTCTATAATTATAGATGGTATTTACAGAGTAACGAAGCAAATGGGCAATCTTAGAACTATCAGTAATACCTATGCGGATCAAGGCAAAAATTCGAAGTTCTGTATTCAACATTTGTCCTTTTTTAAGGGTGATTTGTGCATCATCTTTAAGGAGGCTATTGAATTCCTCAACAAACTCAGGATAGATATCCAAGAAGGCCTTATCAAATATAGAATAGAATTTATTGATCTCGATTTCTATATGTTCGTCGTTTTTAGAAATGTTCAATAGTTCCTGATGTTTCTTAGCGACTACTAAACTTTTTACCTTCAATCGATAATCATTTAGCTTGTCGATAAACTCAGAATAGATCTTGATAAAGTTACCGATATAAGCCTCCTTCACACTATTTGATTCTGAAATACGATTGTAGGAATTTTTTAGTTGTAACATCGTATTTTCTAACTGATCGTTTACCTCTTTTAATTGGGAATTGATATCTGTTAGTTCATTTCTTGCCTTGGCAATATTTTGTTTCTGACGGAACAAAGAAATCAAACTCAAGGCCAATATTATTGCAAGGATAGTGATGATCCCCATCACAAGGTATAAGCTCTTTTGCTGTTCTGTTTTCTTTAATTGAAATGCTTCTAGTATTAATGAAAACAACTTGGTTATTTCTGTAGATCTTACTTTTGAATTAAAGAAAATTGCATCTTCAAATGAAAATTTAATGTATTCATAGGCTTCATCTACCTTTTGTTCGTAATAGATAATTTTAGCCAATTTTGTTAGAGATATATTATCTTTTCTAGCGGCTTTAATATCAGAAATAGCCGAAATAATCAGGTATTTTTTCTCCTTTTCTCTCATTCTTGCCATTTCATAGATTAAGGCCCTTTGAAAAGTGACATATGAGAATTTTTCTGTTCCCATCTCGGCATCAGCCAAACGTACAGAATTAACAGCTAACGATTCTTTATATTTTTTCTGATCGAGTAATTCCCATTCTTTCGAGTAAAGGTATTCATCAGTTTGTTTTTCCAATAAGGCTATCAAAGAGTCAGTATAAAGCTTGTATTCATAGGCATAAGCTTTTCGAGCATCATAGGTAAATGAAAAGTAGTCCAAATCAGAATATACTTTTCGGTAGCAGTTATAATATAGTTTAAGTAGTTCTTTGTTTAATTCAGAAGAATTAATTTTTAATAATAAATCCTCTGATTGTTTATAATGTCCAGAAGACGCTAAACTATATGCCAGCTGTAGCCTTGTCTCGTTTATAAGAAGTTGATTATTAAGTGCTTTTGCAACTTTCTTATTATGTTCAATATACCTAAGTGTAGAATCAAAAGAATAGGCGGAGTATTCTTTAATGATTTTTTTATTGATTTGATAAAGTTGTTCATTCGAAAGATCACTTTCTTGTTTTAACTGCTTTAACTCATTGATCTTATTTTTTCTGATGTTGTCGTAATATTCCCTTTTTTGCATGTTTTGTTCTAAAACAACAAGTAAGGAATCAATTTCTTTTTGATCAGCAAGAATGGTGAATGGTAAAAAAAATAATGATAGTAGTATTAATAGTATCTTATTTAAATATTTCATCTATTATCTAAAAAATGAGATGTACATCTCTATGTATAATTCAAAAAGTATCATTTCTAATTAGATCAAAGATAACGTATTCTTATTATTTGACCGCTGAATCCCTATACTTTACACCATAAACTCTACTGAAATATTGCTTAAAGTAGTCCAATCCTTCAATTTTTTTATAACTCTTTTGTGTGAATTGTTGTACATACTGACCAGGACGATGAGGATCTTCGGTTAAATTCATTTGATAAACAAACACAATTTTTCCTTCGCCTTTGCCTTTCCATCCATCAAAACTACCAAAACGTAAATCGTTAATATTATATGTAGTATCATCTATTTTTTCTACAGTATAATACCCTTTAGTCACATAAAGAAGATCTTTTAGCTTTGGAGTTAACTCTATATTATTTAAGAGATCATGGTGTTTGGGAGAGGAGCTAAAAGTTACCTCTTCATCGTTATCAAAAACGGAATAGAACCCTGTATAATATTCATCTTCTGAGTTTACACTGGCAGACCATAGCCAAATATTCATCGGAGTGGTTTTTACAATCATGTCACTATATTGAATATTTTCTTCTTGTAATGCTTGTGTAAAAACATTCTTCGCTTTGTGTTGCATGACAAAACCTAATGCTAAATACGAAGTGCTAATGATTAAGCCGGCATAATTCAATTGTCTTCTGATTTTACTTCTTTTAGGTTTACATAATGACCATATCAGAAGTATCATAAAAGGCAATGTGTAATGTGGATCTACAACAAATACAGAATAAGTGGCAAAACCATAAGATGAAAATGGATATAAAAGTTGTGTGCCCCAAGTAGTACATGTATCCAACATAGAGTGAGTTAGAAACCCTAAGAAAAATAACAAAGTCCAGTCTTTGAAAGTATCTTGATCTTTACCATAAATTCTATGCAGTAAATAGCCAAAAAGAGGGGAAGCCAGGAAACAGAAAAGTAATGAGTGGGTGATACTTCTATGGAAAGTAAGTTCCCCGACGGTATCTAAAAAAGGATTAGCCAGAACATCTAAATCTGGGATGGTGCCTGCTATTGCTCCAAAAATACTTGCCCTAATTCCAATTTTTTTTCCTAGTACTGCTTCGCCAACCGATGCCCCTAATACTACTTGTGTTAGTGAGTCCATTTACACTTGTTAAACATTATTAAATTAAAGTCCTGATTTTCACATATAAAAAGATAACATGATGTACTTTTTTTATGCTCAAAATTTAGGAGGAATATTTGTTTTGCTAACGCTGTTGTTAGTTAAGTAAATTTTTTAAATAATCAATTTTCTTTTTCAATCATACTTAGTTCTTACTAGCAACTTAAATCAATTTTCAATCTAACTAATGCTATTATTATGAAATTTAGTCAATTCATCATCGCGACAATCTTTACTATCAGTGCAGTATCATGTGCACAAGAAGCCAAAAAAGAAGAAGTAAAAGAAGTAGAAACAGAGGTAGAGGTAGTTGAAGTGAAAGAAGAAGTTGTTGTTGAAAACGATTCTGCTGCAGTGGTTGCAGAAGAAGTAGTCGTTGAAACAGAGGAAGTAAAATCTGAGTAATTATCATTACTAATAATCAAATGATAACACATCAAGTATTTTTTAATTTAAGGTTTATATAAGGGATACATACTTGATGTTGCTCAATGAAGAGAAGTCAGTAATCGACTTCTCTTTTTTTGTTTTTTATAATGTGTGTGGTGTTAATCGAAGAACCAATTGATGTAAATGGAGGAAAAATCGCCGTTGGTTGAATAAATCCGAACTTTTATTGAATTTATTTTTTCTAAAGCTTTGAAAGGTAAATCTTTGCAGTAGAAAACATAACTTTCACGACCTAATTTATTTATAAAGCGCCTTATTCTATCAAGAGCAATGAAACTGAAGATATTAATCACATTATTAATCTTACCAACCCTAGTATTTTCACAAAGACCCGATGGTGGTAAAAATGGAAAAAATGGGCAACGTCCTAAAATTGGAACTGTTACCGGTAAAATTTCAGATGCAGATACTCAAGATAATCTTGAATTTGTAACTGTTGCACTCTACGCTGTTAGAGACACTTCATTTATTACTGGAGCATCGTCCGATCAACAAGGTCGCTTTAAAGTGAGTGAGGTACCTGCAGGTAAAATGTTTGCAAAGATCTCTTTTATAGGGTATGATGAATACATTTCAGAACCCTTTATCATAAAACCTGATCAAAAGGATAAGTTTCTTGGGAATATCACTTTACAATCTTCTGCTAAAAGTTTAGACGAAGTAACAGTAACAGCAGAGAGAGATGTAATGGAGTTAGGTATTGATAGAAAAACATTTAATGTGAGTCAGGACCTTAATTCGGTAGGAGGTTCTATGACTGATGCCTTAAAAAATATTCCTTCAATAGATGTAGATTCTGAAGGAACATTAAGCCTTAGAGGTAGCGAAAATGTGACTATTTTTATTGATGGTAAACCTTCAAACTTAACCAGTTCTTCTGATGCTGATATATTGGATCAAATTCCGGCGAGTTCTATTGAAAGAGTTGAAGTGATTACCAATCCATCTGCAAAGTATGATCCTGAAGGCACAAGTGGTATTATCAATATTATTTTAAAGAAAGATAGAAAAGGAGGAATTAATGGTAATGTTTCAGCTAGTGTCGGTAACAATAATAAATATAATCTTTCTGCAGGTGTGAATGCCAGAGTGAGTAAAGTAAATGTTTACGCAAATTATTCAGGCAGATACCAAGAGCGCTATGTAGATAAAACACAACATCAGAATAATCTTGATGCTAACGGTAATATCACTGACTATAACAATCAGACATCACATAGAGATGACCAGAGGTATTCTCACTTATTTAAAGGGGGAATAGATTACGATATCAATGATTACAATAATGTATACTTTTCTGCTACTTATAATACAGGATATAATAACAAAAATGAGCAGTTGAATTTGGATTATTTTAATGCTGATGGTTCGGTAATAGATAAAGTATATAGAGTCAACGAAACCAATAGAAATTCTGAAAATCAAGAATATAATTTTGGGTACCGAAAGACCTTTGTTAACCCAGGTCAAAGCTTGGATATCTCCGGACAATATTCTGATGGTTTAAGAACTACAGATGGTTTTTATACAGAGTATGATAACACAAATGGGTTAGTCTCTGACCCTATGTTTGAGCAACGCAATAATAGCCCTGAAAGAAATAAAATCTACTTAGGACAAATTGATTATGTACAACCTATTGGAGAGAAAGGAACGCTAGAAACGGGTTGGAGATCAACAGGAAGAGATATTGAAACAGACTTCTTTTCTGAAAGTATGAATGGTGGAATGTGGACTCCTGATGATTCCTTGAACAATAATTTTAACTACAGCGAACAAGTACATGCGTTGTATGTAATGTATCGACATGACTTTGGTAATTGGGGATTACAAGGTGGTTTAAGAGCGGAACAGGCGTATACAACATCTCAACTTGAAGATAATGCAGTAACTGAAGCACAGACAGTTCATAACGACTATTTTGCTTTATATCCGACATTACATATCGCTTATAAATTCTCTGATATGCGTGAAGCATCTATTGGTTATAGCCGTAGAGTAAATCGTCCAAGGGGTAGAACATTAAATCCATTTCCCGATTACTCAAACCCACAATCACTGAGACAAGGTAACCCTTATCTACAGCCAGAATTTATTGATGCATTAGAAGCTACTTACCAGCATGGTTGGGAAAATATTACACTTACGGGTAGTCTTTATTATAGATATACACATGATGCCATTCAGAGAGTACAGTCTGCTAGACCAGATGGTGTGATGGTCATGACTTGGGATAATGTGGATAACTCACAAAGTTATGGAGCAGAAGCGATTGCCACATACAATATGACAAGTTGGTGGAAGTTTACAGGTAGTGCCAATGTTTATAATCTTATTATTTCTGGTGATGCCGGAGATTTAGATCTATCCAATCAAGCTTGGGCAATGACAGGTAAATTGATGTCATCAACTAATTTAACCAAGACGCTATCTTTACAAGTAACAGGAAGATTTAGCTCGAAAAGAGCAACAGCACAAGGATATATTGCTCCGATGGGAGGAGTAGATATGGCTGTTTCTCAAAAATTATTTAAAGGCAAGGGTACTTTACAAGCGAGGGTGACCGATGTATTCAATACTTATAAATTCAACGTTTACAGCGAAGGTATCGGATTTAATTCAGATATGACTTACGATTGGGAATCGAGAGTAGGCTATCTAACTTTCTCTTATAGATTTGGTCAGGCAGCGAAGAAGCCAAAGAAAAAGGGGAAAAGCTCAAGTTCAGAAGACTCCATGGATATGATGGATTAATCTTACCAATGGATCAAAACAAAAAAAGCTCATGAGGAAAACCATGAGCTTTTTTTGTGACTATTCATCCCATTGTAATTTTTCCTTATTTAAGAAGGAGGCAATACCTTTTTTACAGTCATCGGTAGCCCTTGCAGCAGCATTTGCTTTAACAGCCACATTGAGAGCGTCTTCGATCGGTAAATGCCATGTGGTATGTATAAGATGTTTAGTATTTGCTTTGGCTTCCATTGAGGTTTCTTTAATTAACTTCTTAGCAAAAGCAACCACTTCATCTTCTAAATCTTCATCCGAACAAATACCGTTGATAAGACCATATTCTAAAGCCTTATTTGCCATAATAATTTGTCCAGAAAGCAATAGTTGCATGGCTTTTCCTTCTCCTACTTTTCTAGTAAGAAAAATACTAACTATGGCAGGGATGAATCCTATTTTTACTTCAGAATAACTGAACTTTGTACTTTCCGATGCAAAAGCAAAATCGCATAAAGTAGCCAACCCACAACCACCGGCTATAGCAGCTCCATGTACTTGAGAGATGATTACTTTTGGAAAGGAGTAAATGCTTAGAAATAGCTCTTTCAAAGCTTCTGAATCTGCTAAGTTTTCCTCATAAGAAAACTTCTGAAGGTCTTGGATGTATTGTAAATCTGCTCCTGCACAAAATACTTTTCCTTCTCCTTTTAGGATGACAACCTGCACAGAATCATCATTTTCTATTTCAGATAAGACCAATGTGAGTTCCTGAACCATCTGTGCATTAAGTGCATTTCTTTTTTCAGGACGGTTTAATTGAATTATACCAATACGTTCTGTTTTATTATAAATAATAGTTTGGTATTGAGACATGCGTTTAAGTAAGTTTATGGTGTATAAATGGTTAGCTGTTTATATCTACTAATATCAAAGTTTTAGAACCCTATTCAAAGAATAAAAATTAAAAACCTATCTAGGCACATACTTACATATGAAAACAGACATACAAATTGCTCGCGAAACCAAATTAAAAAGAATCAGTGAAATAGCGTCTTCAGTAGGAATTACTGATGAAAATTTAATCCCATATGGACATCATATGGCAAAAATTCCTTACTCAGCTATTGATGAAGAAAAGGTAAAAAAGAGTAAGCTAATTCTTGTTACTGCCATTACACCAACAAGGGCTGGAATTGGAAAAACGACAACCTCGGTAGGTTTAGCATTAGGCTTACAAAAAATAGGAAAGAACGCAATTCCTGCATTAAGAGAGCCTTCTTTAGGGGTTTGTTTTGGGATGAAAGGCGGGGCTGCCGGTGGTGGTCATGCTCAAGTTTTACCGATGGAAGACATCAACCTTCATTTTACCGGAGATTTTCATGCAGTGACCTCTGCTAATAATATGATTTCTGCATTGGTAGATAACCATCAACATTTTCATAGAGCAGAAGGCAAACATCTTAAAAATGTACTTTGGAGAAGAGTATTGGATGTAAATGATAGAAGTTTACGAAATATCGTTACGGGCCTTGGAGGTTTTGTCAATGGTGAAGTGGCTGAAGCGGGCTTTGATATCACTCCGGCTTCTGAATTAATGGCAATTCTTTGTCTTGCTAAAGACAGAGAGGATTTACAAGAGAGAGTAGGGAATATCTATTTAGGTTTTGATCATGATAATCAACCAGTATACGTTAGAGATCTAGGTATTGAGGGAGCTATTGCAGTATTAATGAAGGATGCGATTAACCCTAACTTAGTACAGACCACTGAAAATACGCCTGCATTTATTCATGGTGGACCTTTTGCAAATATCGCTCATGGTTGTAATTCAATATTAGCCACAAAAATGTGTATGTCTCATGCGGATTATACAATTACAGAGGCAGGATTTGGAGCTGATTTAGGAGCAGAAAAATTCTTTAATATCAAGTGTAGAAATGCTGGAATTAGTCCTGCACTAACAGTTATTGTTGCTACATCACAAGCATTAAAGTTACATGGTGGAGTTGCACTAGAAGATATTAAGGAACCAAATTTAGAAGGTCTAAAAGCAGGATTACCAAACCTTAAACGTCATATTGAAAATATGAAAGGATTTGGTCAAACTGTATTGGTAACTTTCAATCAATATGCATTTGATACAAAGGAGGAAATGACTTTTGTAGAAGGCTGGTGTAAAGAACAAGGAGTGGAGTTTGCCATCAATAACAGTTTTGTTGAAGGAGGAGAAGGTGCAGTAGACCTTGCGAATAAAGTAGTAGATTTAATCGAGAAAAAAACTTCTGGTCCATTGCAATTTACTTATGATTTGGAAGATAGTATCTATGATAAACTAGATAAAATTGCCAAAAATATCTATAAAGCAGATGGAATAAAATTGGACAACAAAGCCAGGTTAAAGCTAAAGAGAATTGAAAAGTACGGTTTAACAAACTTACCGGTTTGTATCGCTAAAACACAAAGTTCGTTTACCGATAATGCGAAGATATTAAATGCACCAGAAGGAGGATTCGATATTCATTTTGAAGATCTTATTATTAACTCTGGAGCTGGGTTTATTGTAGCTAGAGCGGGTAGTATTATGCGTATGCCAGGATTACCAAAAGTACCTCAGGCCAATCAAATCAGATTTGTAGATGGTGAAATTGAAGGGCTGTCTTAAATAAAAAAATCGCTAGTAATAAGTAGGAAGTACTACTATTTACTAGCGATTTATCTTTATCCGAATTTTATCTGTAAATAAGTGATCGTCCCTTCAATATCCTTCGATTGGATCGGTTCACCTAGTGCTTCAAACTTCCAGTTACCTTCAATCTTATACAGTCTACCCATAATCATTGAAACGTAGCCTGCATAATCCGGATTAGATGCCATATTGAATGTGGCCAATACATCATTTTTTGTATACATTCTTACTTCTGCAAAAGGGATAGTGGCAAAATCTTGCTTTTTGTAAGAGTTAAGATATAAGAAAATCTGATCTACATCCGGTTGTACTTCATTAAGATGAATCTGAATGGTTTCGTTGTCTAATCCATCATCTTCTCCTGCATCACCCACTAAGTCATCTCCTGTATGTGTGACAGCACCGTCAGGCGATACAAGTTCATTGTAATAGACAGTATAAATTTCATTCATCTCTCTATCAAAAGCACTAATAGATGCATCTAAATCTACATTTACCTGATGGTTGATAAGTCCAAATAGTGCTTTACCTTGAATAGCTCCCCAGTTTACACCTACGCGTAGGTATTCTAGTTTACCGCCATCATCTTTTAGCAAGGAAATTTTACTTCCTTTCTTCAGAGAGATTCCAGAACTTTTACTCAGTTCCATATGTTTTATTCAGTTTAAAAGTACAAGTTTAAAAAAGATATTTAGGTAGTATATTGATCTACATAACCTTGTAAACCAATTTTTGAGCCACTTCCAGAAGCAATGAAATTCCATTCGTTATTTACTCGTTTAAGCCTACCAAATTCCATATCAGTAAACTTATCGAAATTCTTTTTATCTAAGTCATAGCGACAAATTTCTCTGTGTGTGTCAATATCTACAATTCGAATGTAAGCATTCTGAAGCATTCCAAAGTGGTGCCTCAATACTTCTGAATTATGAATGGTTACTACAAAGATAAGTTCGTCAATGACATCTGAAATTTTTGATAGATGAGCAAGAATCATTTCATCATCTCCATCACCCTTACCGGTTCTGTTATCTCCTGTGTGTTCAATACTTTGGTCGGGTGATTTTAGGTTATTAAAGAAAACGAAAAATTCATCAGCAGGGATCTTTCCTTTATTATTGATCATGAATACAGATGCATCCAAATCTAAGGTATTGCCTGGAATCAAATCCCAACCTAACCCTAACATAATTTTATCTAATGAGGAAGAATCTTTAGAAAGATTGAATTTACCGCCTTTTGAGAGGTTGATACCCATGAGTATAGTGAATTTTTGAAAATTAAGTTTGTTCTATAAGAACGTCTTTACTATAAAGTTATTGTTTTATTATTGTTGTGTCAACTAATCTTTTCTATTAAAAAAGTCATCAATCTTTTTTTGCTTTTCCTTTTCAGCATCCGTGGTAAAGAAGTTGCTAAACTTGTTGCTACTCGTTTGATTATTAGGAGTATGGTGGTTTTGGAAAAACTGATTGATTTTCTCTTGTTTCTCTTGAATAGAATGTATTGTTGCAGATTGTTGGGTAGAGAACGGATTGAAAATAGAATGAGTACTTTCTTTATTTTCAAGTGCTAACGTGATTTCCATATTTACAAGGTCATTATCTTCTGACGTCGCATTGAGGGCATCCGTATAGATTTTATCTAAAAACTCCTCGACACTAAAAGATTCAATGGGGCAATCTTTGGGTAATAGAAGTAATTGTGTCGCTAAACTTTCTTTTTGATGATTGAGCCTAGATTGATCTTTTCGAACTCCTAATAACTCATTTTCAATAGTATGTGCTAGAGTTTCGTAATTGGTGAGCTCATTTTGTAAGGTACTAACGTAAGCATTCAGATGAACAGCTCTTTCCTGATTGTTTTGTGTGAGTTGACCTTTTAATTCAAACAAAGATTTTTTTAACTCCTTATTTGTAGTTTGATATTGTTCTTTGAGGTTTTTCAGTTTTGAAATCAGTCGGAATTTTTGGTCATCAAGACGTAGTCCTTGAAGTTCAAGCTTATCTTGAGCCTCAAGAAGTAATAGATTGGCAGTTTTGTTCTCTTTCTTAGAGCGATTTTTTTTAAAAGGTCTCCACATGTTAATCAGTGAAAATAACAGCAGTGTATTATTGCTGTAATTCTTTTCTCAGGTGAATCAATTTGTCGTGATGTTTTTCCGCTTCCTCATAACCGATTTCTACGATATCATATAATTTCTTAGAATCGGTGTCGAATGTGCTAAATTTAATCAAATCTTGAGGGAATATTGCTATATCACAGTCATTTAATTTCGCTAATTCGGCCTTGTCACCTTTTAAAGACATCGCTCTCAATGCAATTTGTTGTACATTTTGAAGTTCATCTTTTTCGTAAACGCGAATAGGAGAGACATATACTCCAATAATTTTTTCACATTGTTCTCTCAAAACATCTACCGGAAAATGATTTAGGATACCACCATCACTGTAAATAGCACCATCAATTTCAACGGGAGCAAAAACAAAGGGATAGGCACTAGAGGCCAATACAGCTTCTGTAATAGACCCTGATGTGAAGACTTTTTCCTCGGCAGTTTGCATATTGGTTGCTACAACATAAAGGTCTTTTTGTGTTTTGGAGAAGTCATCATGAGGAATCATTTTTTGAAGCTGATCTTTAAAAGATCGAGGGTCTACAATTCCTTTTACGCTAAAATTATTTCTAAAGAAACCTCTTGCCTTCCATTGAAATAAGTCCGTTTCATGAAAGAAATTATGCATCTGCGTTAATGGAGTGCCATAAGCATACATGGCAGCAACCATAGAGCCTGCACTAGTTCCTGCAATAGCATCAGGTACAATTCCCAACTCTTTTAAGTAAAATAAAACACCAATATGGGCTAACCCTTTAGCTCCTCCTCCAGACAGAACTAATCCTAGTTTATACTTTTTCTTCATCTTCAGTGGCATCAATAATGGTATTAATATTGGAAATAATCCTTTCTCTTAAAGTAGCGATGGAGTTAAATTCATTCTTTTTATTGTATGACAAATATGCTAAGCGTACATCAGAAAATAGTTTTTTCTGTGTTTCATGCATAAAGAAAGATACATAAGTAAAGAAAGGGAAAAGTACTAGTAGCACAATTCTAACCCACCAAGATAACGGATAAAAGTAATGGATTACTCCAATAGTAATTACGTAAGTAATACTAAAAAAGAAAGCCAAGAAGACAATCAAATTTGCTCCCCAAACTTCTACCTCTTTAGATGTTTTTTGAGCTAAAAACTTGCTAAACTTATAAGGAAAATAATTAAATAACCAACTACTTGCTTGGATAGGCAATACAACAAGATGAAGCACCATTCTTAGCAATAAAGTAATGGGAGCGGTCCAGCTTACTCTCGTTTTCCACAAACTAAAATCTTGTATTTTCCTTTTTTTAAGCTGATGATTGTAGTTTATAATGTTTTCTTTTAAAGCATTTAAAGTGGATTGATCTTTAGTATTTTGGATGATATGCTCGGCGGCAATCAATCGATCAAAATACTTTTTTAATGAGTTTTTCCTAGACCATCCTTCTTTAGGCGTTTCATTATACATCACAACAGCATCTTTAATTAAATCTTCATGTGATGAATCTTCAATCGTAAAATATCGCTCAAGAATACGTTCTCTAATTGTTGTGGTGATTTCCTTAGCCACTAAGGATGGATTTTCCTTGAATTGCTCTTTGTGTTGATTTACTTCTATAGCAGGAGCTACATCAATGGAAACACTAGGGAAATAAGACGTAACATAAGTATAATTTAAGGCGACAGGTACGATATGAACACCTAGATTAAAATCATTCTCATTTTCAGCTTCTAAAGCGATTCTAGCTGTCCCCGTCTTTAATTCTCTTAGTTTTCTTTCCCAAATACTAGTGCCTTCAGAAAATATTAGGATACAATTGTTCTGCTCTAACGTTTTTATACAATTGATAAACATGTCTTTATTGGAAAACTTTCCTCCCTTAGGGCCATCTTGTTTTCTAACTACAGGGATCATGTTCATTTTACCAAACAGCCATCTTTTAAATTTTGTATTGAAAACAGTTGATTTGGTAATAAAGTGTAGCGGTCTATTAAAAGAACAACCAAGTACCACAGCATCCACATACATAAGAGGATGTGTTACAGCAAAGATAATAGGTTTGTTATCGGGAATATTTTCCCAACCGTTCTTCTCAATTTTGTAGAATACAAATTTCAGATACAAGTACTTGATTAAATTCTTTACAACAGAATATAATCCAAGGTTCATTTTTAATAGTATTTACTCTTCTAAGACTTCAAAAATTTCTTTGATGTCTTGCTCATTTAATTTTTGGATATGTTTACCTTGTTGGTTGTACATATCCACTTTTTTTAGCTTACTAGGTCCAGGATCGCTCCCTACCAATACCATATTGGTCTGACCAGAAATATTCGTATTTATTTTTGCACCTAGCCCTTTTAATTTATAAGCTAGTTCGTAGCGTTCCCATTGGTTAAAAAGTCCAGTAATGACTACTTTCTGTTTGTAGAAAGGACTCTCTGGATCTGCATTTTCAAAATCAGGTTTTAAGATATCTCCAGACAATTGAGTTCTGAATGGATTCGTACCTTTTTTCTTTTTAAATGGATTTTTTTCGAATACAGGTAATTCTCTTTCCCTGTGTAATTCTATATACAATTTAGCACATGCTTCTGCATCTGCCAAAGCATCATGGTGTTTTAACTCCCAACCGAAGGTATAGCAAACATCATCCAATGCTACTCCTGTTCTTTTGTAAGTACAGTCGTAGTCAAAAACGGGAATGTCAATATCGTATAATTCCAATGTTTGTTCTAAAGCACTTACATCAAAACCAGCATTATGGGCAACAATCAACTGACCTTCAATGTATGGGATGATTTCATCCCAAACCTGATAGAAGCTAGGGGCATCTATTGTCATTTCTGGTGTAATACCATGTATAGATGTATTAAAAGAATGGTATCGGTTATCTGGCGGACGAATTAATGATTCGTATCGGTCAACAATAACCCCATTTTTTACTTTTACTATACCTACCTGACAAATACTCCACCTAGCACCATGTGCCGTTTCAAAGTCGATTGCTGTAAATTCCATAAATAATTTCCAATGAGTCTGCAAAGAAAAAGATTTTGTGTGAATTATAACAATGACAATTGACAAGTTATAGATGTATTGTCGATAATGATTGATAATAATTATTGCACTTAGAAAAGAAAGTACGTCAATCTGATTTTAATTATTTGCTTTTTTATTTAGATAATTAGATATTTATCTAAATATTTAAATTAATCTATGAATCAGATTTTCAAAGCATTAAATGATCAGACGAGAAGAGATATCATTGAAATGCTGAAAGAAAAAGATATGAATGCTGGTGAAATTGCTAATGCGTTTAATATTTCAAAACCGAGCATATCTCATCATTTAGATATACTTAAAAGAGCAGATCTTATTGTGGGGGTAAAGAAAGGTCAGTTTGTTGAATATTCTTTGAACACTACAATTGTGGAGGAGCTGCTTTCCTGGGTGCTTACACTTAAAAAATAACTATCATGAAAACTCTAAAAAAAGACTTGCTATTGCTCTTAGTTGTTATCGCTCCTATGGCGTATACCGCTTTTATATGGGATAAATTACCAGAAAAAGTACCAATGCATTGGAATGTTTATGGAGAAGTAGATCGATATGGAGAAAGATCAGAATTAGCAGCATTAGTGGTGATATTACCATTGATCTCTTACTTATTATTTTTAGTAATACCCTATATAGATCCAAAGAAGAGAATTAAGGAAATGGGAGGGAAGTATAACTCTTTGAATTGGATTATTACAGGAACGATGTCGTGGATTTCATTTATGATTATTTATCATGCAATCAATGAATCAACAAACCTTGGTAGTGGTATTTTTATTGGTATCGGAATTATGATTATGCTGCTTGGAAATTACTTCAAGACCATTAGGCCTAATTACTTTGTTGGAATCCGTACACCTTGGACCTTAGAAAGTGATCAGGTGTGGAAAGAAACTCATGCATTATCAGGTAAAATATGGATGGTAGGAGGAGTAGTTTTGATACTCACAGCTTTAATTCCTAATAAAATAATAAGCTTTACTCTGTTTATGTTAACTATCGCAGTTATTGTAATTATCCCTTTTGTTTATTCTTACCGCAGATATAAAAAAGAAATGGAATTGAAGCATGAATAATTTAACAATTATGGACTTGTGATTTCATTATTCAGTTCATAGATTTGGCGATGTATTTTCACCTATACACAAAAAAACGAGTCCTAGAATATTAATTCCAGAACTCGTTTTTTATTTATTCTATTTATGATAAAGACTAAGCTTCGTCATAAGACCATTCTACACCATTTTTAGTGTCTTTAGCTACTACACCCATGTCTTTTAACTGAGCGCGGATAGCATCCACTTTATCATAGTCTCGAACTTCTTTTGCTTTCGCATAATCTTGAAGAATATATTCTAAAGCACTGAAGAAGTGATCAGGAGTTTCCTCTTTCAAGCCTAGTACATCCTCAATAAAGGTGATATAATAATAGATCATATCATTAAAAGCTTGTTCTCCTAATTGAGCAGCAGGAATATTACCCGCATGAACAGCATTGATTTTCTTTAATAAATTGAAAATACCCGCCATTGCTACTGCAGTATTAAAATCATCATTCATACCTCTATAAATAGAGTTGATAATGCTTTCAATATTTTTAGCCTGTTTTTCATTTACTTCCACAGATTCGTCAGCAGTATATTTCATGCTTTTTGCTAAACGAAGACCGTTCATTACTTTTCTATATCCTTTGCGGGCAGCTTGAAGTGCCTCATTAGAGAAGTCTAAAGTACTACGGTATTGTGCTTGTAAAATAAAGAAACGGATAGTCATTGGTGAATAAGCTTCCTCTAGTAACTTATGTTTGCCTTCGAATAACTCTTCTAAAGTGATAAAGTTACCCAAAGACTTACCCATCTTCTGACCGTTGATCGTAATGAGGTTATTGTGTAACCAATACTTCGCAGGCTCTACATGATTACAAGCATTAGACTGAGCAATTTCAGCTTCGTGGTGTGGGAACTTGAGATCCATTCCGCCCCCATGAATATCAAAATGTTTGCCTAAGTACTTAGCAGACATTGCAGAACATTCTAGATGCCACCCAGGGAAACCCTCAGACCATGGAGAATTCCAACGCATAATGTGCTCTGGTTCAGCTTTTTTCCAAAGTGCAAAATCCACTTGGTTTTTCTTATCACTTACACCATCTAGGTTACGAGTTCCCTCTAGCATTTCATCGATATTTCTACCCGATAGAGCACCGTACTCTTTGTCTTGATTGTATTTTACAACATCGAAATAGACCGATCCATTAGACTCATAAGCATACCCTGATTCCATGATTTTTTGAATCATTTCTATTTGCTCGATAATGTGGCCTGTAGCTCTTGGTTCGATACTAGGAGGAAGAACATTTAAAGCATCCATATCTCTGTGGTAACGATCAGTATAGTACTGTACCACTTCCATAGGCTCAATTTGTTCTAACTTTGCTTTTTTAGCGATTTTATCTTCTCCTTCATCAGCATCACCTACCAAGTGTCCTACATCAGTAATATTACGAACATAGCGTACCTTAAGGTCTTGGTGTTTTAAATATCTAAAGATAACATCAAAGGTAATGGCAGGACGGGCATGTCCTAAGTGTGCATCACCGTATACGGTAGGGCCACAGACATACATTCCTACGAAAGGAGGATTAAGAGGTTCAAAAAGCTCTTTCTTTCTTGAAAGTGTGTTATAAACTTTTAGTTTTTTTCTTAAATCTGGTTGCATGTTCGCAATTTTTATATGGTAGATTCTATTAGAATTGACACAAAGCTGTAAAGAAAGACTCAAACCGAGAGGCTTCTTTTAAGTGTTTTCCAATAAAAAGTATAATTTCTAAAATTTAGGGAATGGTAATTTTTACTTGACATAAGGGATCAAGTATTGATTTCTGAGAATCAACAACATCGTAATAAGATGATATATCTTGGGGTGATATTTAAGATGCTTTTCATAAATTACCGTCAATTTGATGATCAAAATTAGAAATAAATAATTGATATAGGAAATGAAAAGAGCACTATTTCAATGGAGTGGGGGAAAAGATTCGTCATTTGCATTGTTTAAGGCCATGAAAGAGTGGAATATCGAAGGATTATTCACATCATTATCAGCAGAATTCAAAAGAATAAGTATGCATGGTGTAAGAGAAGAACTGCTGGATTTACAGGCAGAATCTATCGGTTTGCCATTGCATAAAATGTTTTTAGAAGAAGATGCCACTCACGACACTTATGATAGAGAATTAGCGGTTCACCTTAAACCTTTTATTAACGATGGAATCAAAGACCTTATTTTAGGTGATATCTATTTAGAAGATTTGCGAAAGTACAGAGAGGACCAAATGGGAGCAATTGGTTTAACATGTAATTTTCCATTATGGGGAGGCGATACTCATCAGTTGTTTAAAGATTTTGTAGATGCAGGCTTTAAAGCGGTAACAGTAGCTGTAAATGATGAGTTGGGTGAGAAATTTATTGGAAGAACATTGGACATGGACTTTTATAATGAACTTCCTGACGGTGTAGATCCTTGTGGAGAAAAAGGAGAGTTTCACACCTTTGTTTACGATGGACCTATCTTTTCAAAACCTATTCCATTTAAAATTGGAGATAAGTTGGTAAGAGAATACAATTACAAAGATGCAGACGGAAATCATATTCATTCCAAATTTCATTTTTGTGATTTAGAAATGAAATAATATCAAAAAAGCTTACAGTAATGTAAGCTTTTTTGTTTTCTCTTTTTCAGGCATCAACTCGGGGAGTTTTCTCATAATAAACTCACTTAATGTTCGAGGTGGTCGTCCTGTAATTTCTTCAAATTGATTAGTTGGCTTTACTTTTTTAGAAATTAAAATCAATGCAGGAAGAAAAAATAAAATCAATTTATCTTTCCAAGACTTTCCCCTTAAAGAGGTCGGTAACTTATTGCTGTGTTCAATTTCAAAAGGTAGTGATGCGGTAAGTTTAGCCGTCACTTCCATAAAGTTTTTATTCTGAGGTCCAGTGATAGTTACAATCTCATTTTTAAACAATTGATGATCACTCGCCGCCATTAATATCACTTTTGCAACATCTAAGGCATCAATCCAATTTAACTTGGTCTGATAGTTAGGAACAAACAATTTTTGATCTTTTGTGATGTCACTTTTAAAGTAAGTAATCAGGTTCTGCATAAATACCGTACTTCTGATTATACTATAGTTTAACTGACTTTCTTCTAGCATTTTTTCAACATTCCCAATAGGTAAATACCATGTTTTTTGGGCGTTAAAAATAGAAGACATCACTATTTTTTTAATGTTTGATAGTTCACAAGCTTTGATGAAGTTTTGATAGTGAATTTTATCAAATGAGCTGTAAGAATCTGGCACACACAGAAATACTACATCGATATCTTTTAAAGCATCTCGATAAGTAAAGGCTTGATGAAAGTCTAGAGTTCTAAACGTAACATCTTTATTGGAGATTACACTTCGCTGTCCAGTAAATACATTAAAGTCATCACTTCTGATGGCTCTATGCATTACCGAAGCACTAATGATACTCCTGGGGGCAGTAATTAGTATGTTCTGTTTTTCTATATCCATTCCAAAGAATCAAAGGCAGTATTTTTAATAGGTCCACAAAAGTAAAAAAGCAACACTGATACACTTGTGTTTATTAACGCATATAAACATCCTTTTTTTGTTCTTTTTGGTGAATAAATATCAATTGATCGTATATATATTGTTACCTATATAATGTTAATCAATAGGTTGAATTTAGAGCAATAAAAAAGGCGATCAACTGACCGCCTTTCTATATAAATATATTTTGTATTCAATTATTTTATTGCGTCTAGAAGGATTTCTACTGGGTGCAGTGCCGTTCTTTCTGTACCATCCTTGATTTGGTGTCTACAACTTGTACCTGCAGCTGCAATGATTACGTCTTCAGGTTGCTGTCTTACAGTTGGGAACAATACCAATTCACCTACTTGCATAGAGATTTCGTAGTGCTCTTTTTCGTAACCAAAAGATCCCGCCATACCACAACATCCAGACGGAATAATCTGAACTTTGTAATTCTTTGGTAAGCTCAACATTTGCTTTCCTGTTACCTGAGTACCTGTTGCTTTTTGTTGACAGTGAGTATGTAGCTTAATCAACTTTTCCTCCTCTGTAAACTGGTCTGCAGTGATTCTTCCTGCTTTCATTTCTCTAGCAATAAACTCATCGATCATTAATGCGTTTTCAGCTAAATTCTTAGCATCATCTTTTTGATGAGCATGAACAATCGAAGGATATTCATCTCTAAAAGTCATAATCGTAGAAGGTTCGATACCAATAAGTGGTGTCTCTTCTGTGATGTAGTCTTTTAGCATCTCGATATTTTTACAAGCTAAATCTTTAGCTTCTGTAAGGAATCCTTTTGAGATATATGTTCTACCACTATCAACATGTGGTTGCCAGTGTACTTCGTATCCAAGCTTTTCTAACAGCTCAATTGTTTTCAATCCAATTTCTGTATCGTTGAAGTTAGTAAACTCATCACAGAAAATGTAAACCATTTTCTTCTCAGATTTCTTTTGAGTTCTTTTCTTCAACCAGCTTTTGAAAGTGAATTTATGAACTTTTGGAACAGAACGTTCCTGAGCAAAACCAGTGATTGATTTGAAAATACTTCCTGTAAGTGGATTACTAATCATAAGATTAAATAAACCAGGAGTAAGCATTGCTAATTGTGTCAAATTAGGGAAATTAGCAATCAATTTAGCTCTTAAAGGAGCACCGTTTGCTTGGTAATATTGATGTAAGAACTCTGCCTTCAATTTTGCAATATCTACATTTGAAGGACACTCAGATTTACAGCCTTTACAAGATAAGCAAAGGTCCATCACCTCATAAATTTCATCGTGGTTGAAACGATTGATTTCATAAGGAGCTCTTAAGTATTCTCTTAATATATTGGCTCTTGCTCTTGTTGTATTCTTTTCATTTCTAGTAGCCATGTACGAAGGGCACATGGTACCACCAGTTTTTTCTGTTTTACGGCAAGCTCCAGCACCATTACAGAACTCAGCGGCTCTAATAATGCCTTGTTCGTATGAAAAGTCTAGTGTTGTTTTAATTTCTGGTGTTTCGATACCAGGCATAAAACGAAGACTCTCATTCATAGGAGGAGTATCGACAATTTTATTAGGATTGAAAATATTGTCATTATCCCAAGAACGTTTCACTCTTTCAATAAGTTTAAAGTTCTTTTCTCCTACCATGAATTCAATGAACTCACCTCTCAAACGACCATCGCCATGCTCACCGCTAAGAGAACCTCTGTATTTCTTAACAAGTTTTGCAATCTCTTCGGCAATGGTTTTAAACATTTTATTCCCTTCTTCTACTTTCAAGTCAAGAATAGGGCGAAGGTGTAATTCTCCAGAACCAGCATGTGCATAATGCACACAAGTCAGGTTATATTTATCTAAAGTTTTATTGAATTCGGCAATAAACGCAGGTAAGTCCTCTACATCTACAGCAGTATCTTCAATTACAGGAGCTGCTTTAGGATCACCGGGTACATTTGATAATAAACCAAGCCCAGCTTTTCTTAGGTCCCATACTCTTTTAACATCACTACCTTCTACTAATTTGTAGTAATGTCCCATACCTGCTGCTTTAAAAGCTTCTTCCAGTTCTTTGGCGACTTTTCTCATTTCCTCTTCAGAGTCTCTTGAGATTTCAGTTACCAATACTGCTGCAGGATCACCGTCTAAGAAAAAACGATTTTTACTATGCTCGATACTGTTTTTTGTACAATCAAGAACATATTTATCCATCAATTCGACCGCTGTTGGGTCAAATTTTAGTGAAATAAGGTTGGCTTTTAATGATTCGTCAATTGAATCAAATTGTGCACAAAGTACACCTTTATATTTTGGTGGTGTTGGGTTACAGTGAAGCTTAATTTCAGTAATGAATATTAAAGTTCCTTCTGACCCAGCAATCAATTCGCAGAAGTTAAAAGGCTTGCCATTCGGATCGAAAGGTTGCATTCTTGCTAATAGATCTATGGCATATCCTGTATTTCTTCTTGGAATTGAAGGTTTTGGAAATTCTTTTGCGATTTCTTCTCTTACGTCGGCAGGAGCAAGCATCTCCTGTACATCTTTATAAAGACGTCCTTCAAGAGTATCTAATTTGGTTTTAGCTTCAAACTCTTCTAGAGTCACTTCTTTAAAGACAGCTTCTGAACCATCACTTAAAAAGCCTCGAACTTCTAATAAGTGATCTCTGGCACTTCCGTACTTTACAGAGTTAGATCCACATGAGTTATTTCCAACCATACCACCTACCATTGCTCTATTGGCAGTAGATGTTTCTGGTCCGAAGAATAAATCATAGTCTTTAAGATGTTTGTTTAACTCATCTCTAATCACACCTGGCTGTAACCTTACCCAGCCTTCTTCTTTATTTACTTCAAGAATGTTGGTAAATGTTCTCGATACGTCAACAACAATACCATGTCCCACTACCTGACCAGCAAGAGAAGTACCTGCTGTTCTAGGGATTAATGAAGTATTATTCTCGTTGGCAAACTGAATTAGTGTTTTAATGTCCTCTTCGTCTTGAGGAAATGCGACAGCCAAAGGCATCTCTCTGTAAGCAGAGGCATCCGTAGCATATAATGTCTTCATCACATCATCAAAATGTAGTTGACCTTTTAGAGCCATATTCAATTTTTGAAGATGTCTGTTGCTAATATTCACTTTTGCTGTCATTTGATATTAAATTTTGAATGTTTGGAACGATTCCTTATAAAAAATCTGTTAGTTCTGTTATTCTTTTACAAATATAATATTCGTTCAGTAAATATGTTTCACTGAGGGCGTTGAATTTATAAATCAATTTGAAAAACTAATTTTTTATGTTTGGCATTATTTTTCGATTTTTGTTATTATGTACATGAGTTCAATGAAACTCAACTTACAGTTTTAGTGTATACATTAATACGGAAGTACCTATTTTTTAATTGTATGAGTATGAATAATAGTCTATTTAAGTTAATTGCGACTGTTTGTGGCATGTGGATTTTATCCATGTCTTCTGCTCATGCTCAATATTATGACGATTCTCAAATGATTGAAGATCCGTTGGTGAAGCCTACGATTTGGGCTAAACTGAAAGAAGCACCTACGGATGAGCATTTATGGGAAATGTACTTTGGGAAGAATCTATTTGATATTACTCCAGAGGAATATCAGCTGTATGAAGTGCTGAAAAGTGATTTGATGAAAGTTGATCTAGGTTTTCAGAACGAACAGGAGCAAGCTAGGATTAATAGAACTTTAGCACAGCAGGCAGTAACACAAAGTGACTACGAAAGTTGGACAAGGAATATCAGTTTGAATTTTGGACAGATAGAACTTTACTTTACAGAAAGGTTTAAATCATTAGGAAGTGAATATGTTCCTTATCATGAATTGTACCCTGACGATGAGTACAACTTAACAAAGTGGGTCGATGAGCATGAATCTCGTCTCGAAGAGTTAGAAGATCTTAATGCTATTAATAACGGAGATTATTAATACAAAAAGGGCAACTTTTAGAAAGAAAGTTGCCCTTTTTATTTTATCTCCATTCTACAACAGTACCTCTGTTTCTTGTCAACATTTCTTGAGGTACGCTATCTTTAATACTTGTTTCTAATGCATCAATTAAGCTTGCCTTTGCAAAATTTCTTGCATGGATTAAACTCACTTCTCTCATTGGCCTTTCTTCTGCGAAAGTTCTTATTTGATCTTTTGCATCTTCGGGAAGAAGGTCTGTAGCTAGTTCTGGTAGTAACGTAAAGCCACCTTCTCGGTCAACTAGGCGAATGAGCGTTTCAAGCGAACCACTTTCATACGAAATAGGTAAACTACTATTCATCTTATTTGTCCTTTGGTAAGAGCAAAGGTTAATCATTTGATCTCTAAAGCAATGCCCAGCGCTCAATAACCATATATCGGGAGAAGCAACATCATTAAGACTTACTTCTAATTGATTTTCAAATTTATAGGTGGGATTGGTATACACCATAATCTCTTCATAGAATAAAGGACGCTCCGAAATTCCAGCTTCATTAATTGGAGTCACTAACAATCCGACATCAATTAGGTCTTTATTCAACTGATGGATAATCTCTTCAGATTGTAATTCTTTTACAGTAAGCTGAAGATTTGGGAACTTCCTTGAGATTTCACCAACAAATAACGGTAGGAGGTATGGAGCCAACGTAGGAATTACTCCTAGTTTAAGTTCACCACTTATTTCCCCTTTATGTTGTAAAATGATATCATCAATCTTTTTGGATTCAGCTAATACTATCTTTCCTTGTTCAATTATTTTTTTACCAATTTCTGTGGGAATAATAGGTTGCTTTCCTCTATCAAAAATAACTACATCTAAGGTTTCTTCGAGCTTCTTAATTTGCATACTCAGTGTTGGTTGAGTGACAAAACAAGCATCGGCAGCTGCAGAAAAACTTTGATATTGATCTACAGCAATAATATATTCTATTTGTGTGATAGTCATTTGCTACGTAATTTGTGTGCACAAAAATACCAACTAAACACTTCGATGAAAAATTATAATTATTGTTTTAACTAAACAATTTATTTTTTCTACGGTTATGGTTATTGAAAGGGAGATTTTTAAAGTATAACAGAAGTATTATACGTTATTTTTATGTGTTGCAACATCATTTGTGATAATGTTCTTAAACTAATTTAGATTGTTTATAGATAATTGCTTCTTCTCTTGTAACTTTGTGAATTCCTTTTTGATACATAATTTTTCGTCGTATATCCTACAAGGAGATTACAAAAGATTTAATGAAAGTAACAGTATCAAGAACGGCACATTTTAATGCGGCACATCGTCTTCATAACCCGAATTTATCTGCAGAAGAAAATGCAAAGATCTTCGGTAAATGTAATAACCCGTATTATCATGGTCATAATTATAACCTCACCGTAAAAGTAACGGGAGAGATTGACCCTATCACAGGATATGTAATTGATATGAAAGTTCTTAGAGACATTATTCAAGAACATGTTTTGGATAAATTTGATCATAAAAATTTAAACGAAGAGTTGGACGAGTTTTCTTCAATTAATCCAACAGCAGAAAATATTTGTGTTGTGATTTGGAAGATCTTGAAAGATCAGCTTGAAGATAAATTTGACCTAAAAGTAATTTTATATGAAACAGAACGGAACTTCGTTGAATACCCTTCAATCTGATTTGATTGAAAGAAATGGTATTGAGACATATAGAGAATCAGATATAGATGAAATTGGGGATAATCACATAGGAACGTCTTATGATACTCCTATGAAGAAAGACGCTTTTGAATTATCTGATGAAGAGAAGATCAAGAAAATTTCTTCTCACTTTAAGGAAATTATGGACGTTTTGGGACTAGACTTAACTGACGACAGTTTAAGAGGAACTCCAAATCGTGTAGCAAAAATGTATGTAAAAGAAATTTTCAGTGGTTTAAACCCTGAGAATAGACCAGATATTAAGTTATTCGATAATAAGTACAAGTACGATGAAATGTTAATTGAAAAGAACATTCATTTTTACTCTAACTGTGAGCATCACTTTGTACCTATTATTGGTTTTGCACATGTTGCTTATATCTCTAATGGTAAGGTAATCGGATTATCGAAAATCAATAGAATAGTGCAGCATTATGCTAAAAGACCTCAAGTACAAGAGCGTTTGACAGTACAAATTGCTGAAGACTTGAAGAAAACTTTAGGAACAGAAGATGTTGCTGTACTTATTGATGCAAAACACTTATGTGTATCTATGAGAGGTATTGAAGATACTTACAGTGCAACTGTTACTTCTCATTTTTCTGGTAAGTTTAAGGAAGAAGCAACTCGCAAAGAGTTCTTAAGCCTTGTTCCGAAATCATCAGAATAAAATATATTTCAAAAATATTCTAGGAAAGAGATGGATACTACTGTGTTCATCTCTTTTCTTTTTAAGGAAATACTTTTAATTTGTATTAGAGTATTTAAAGCAAACCCTTTTCAATGCTAGATACTGTCTATAAGCTATAAACCCTTCTCTTCATAAAAACATGAAAAAATATTTATTACTCCTTCCATTCTTATTCTTCTTTCATTTATCGAATGCTCAATTTCATTTCGGAATTGGTGGTGGTGGTAGTTGGGGAGTAGGCGACTTGTCTCCTTTTTCAAGTACAGGTTTTAATGCTTATATAGAACTTTCTCATGAATTTAATGATAAGATGGAGGCAGGGTTAATGGCCAATATCAATGGTTTTGTCGCTATCCCATTGGATGCATCATTATCACAGGCCTGGTATCAGGTACCTATCATGGTAAATGGTAGATATCTATTGATTTCAAGAGATAAGGAAAAGCTATTTCACCCTTATGTTCAAGCAGGTTTAGGTGCAGTTAAATCCTATTACTTGAAAGGTTCAGGCCCAAATTTAGATCCGGAATTAGTAGATGATTTCTGGAAATTTGGTTTTAGAGGTGGATTTGGAGCAAAAGTATATATGTTCAACTTACAAATTAACTATCTTTACGGAGGTAAATTTGATGAGTATGTTTTAGGAGGGATGGAATTAACCGTCGGATTATACTTCTAATATCAAACTCTATTTCTCTTTCATTCAACTTTATCCATGAAAAAACTAACACTAACTTTTTTCTTCATTCTAGGAATTATTCTGACCTGCCAAGCCCAGTTTCGTATGGGATTAGGCGGAGGCGTCACCAATTTGAACAATAAAAGTGAAAATGGTGAGACTATGGGAGCATATTTCTTTTTAGCTCCTACCTATCAAATTCAACCAAAATTGGATCTTCTTTTTCAGGTAGATGTAGCACTAGATTTATCAGGAACAGAAGCAGACATGATGTATACATCTTTGACCCCTATAGTGAGATACTATCCATGGGAGTCGACTGTACGTCCGTTTATACATGGAGGTGTCGGTGCGTTTATTACCCCAGAAAAGACTCTAGATTATGGAACTGTTATAGAGGATAAGAACGCAGTAGATTTTGGTGTAAAAGTGGGTTTTGGCTTTCTTTTCAAAGCAATCCTTGTGAGCTGTAATTACTCTTCTGCATATACAACTTTTGTTGATTCCTCCTCTAAAGGATATGTAGATCTATCGGTAGGATTTAGATTTTAGACATAAAAAAACAGGAGTCACAATGTAACACCTGTTTAATCCAATTTTCAGTTCAATATAAATAAGTCTTTATATTCTTATTCAATAGAAATTGATTTTGAATAAAATAATGGGTTAATATTATCTTGAGTCAATTTCTACGTTGTGAAACAAATTAGGATCTAACAGAAAAGAACGAGATAGCCGAAACTTTTTCAAGCACTAATGCTATCTACAGTTTAATTTCACGCGTTATTTTTCAATTTGTTCACTTCATTTATACTTATTAAATAAAGAGTCATTCTAATGTGATAAGTCTATCTTAGAATGATTTTTTTATTACTTACAGAATTTTTTTATGGTTTCATTATATTCTTCCGGTAACTCGTAATAAGGAGAATGTGCTGTACCCTCAAATACCTTTAATTCTGATTTTGTGATCAGTGAATGGATTTTCTTGATCCATTCCGGAGGGAAAGTAATATCTTCTGATCCTGTACAAAAAAGCATCGGCACTTTCTCATTTAACGCATTTACTTGATCTACAGAATAGAAAGTTTCTCTAATCATTTTGCGCATATCGGATGGAGCAGGTGGACACATTGTTCCAATTTGAAGGTATAAATAGGCGATTTCAGGTTTCCGCTCATAGAACCCGTCTGCTAAACCAAAGTGTTTACCTAAGGGTAAACTTGATACAGGTGGTCTAGGAGCAGGAATTTCATAAAAGTGTTTGATATCTTCCTGATAAATGCCCGCTAAAGAATTACTAAATACAATAGATAGTGCTCTTTCTGGATAATTCATGGCAAAATCGATCATGCACCAACCTCCCATAGACTGACCAACTAAATGAGCTTTTTTTACATCTAGGTGATCCATAATAGCTTTCATGTCTTCAGCAGCTGTATGAGGAGAATGTTTTAGGTGCTGATTGGTAGAGTTTCCAAATCCTCTTTGATCAAAAGTTATCACTCTGTACTTTTTCGCTAATTGGGGAACTTGTTGGAAAAATATGGCATGGCTTCCACCTAATCCATGACCAAAAATTATGGGTGTACCTTCACCAACACTTTCGTAATAGATCTTTTCACCCTCTCTTTCAATATAACCTTGTCCGGTTTTTTTTGGGCGATCAGCAAATGGGTCTTTCATAACTGAAGATGAGTTTTAAGGTAAACGAGTTCATTAAGAATCAGTTAAATATGTATAACAAAAAGTACAATCCAAAATCAATTTTAGTACTATTATTTGAATTTGTTTCAAGAATCAAATAATATGAAACTTAAAACAGATGGGTAAGAAAATCAGTTATTAATTTATGTAAATCCATATCTATCACTATTACTCATTATGAACAAAAGCAATTTTTGGGTGTGGTTATCCTTTATGACAGTTTTTCTTTCATCATGTGTATATGAGGCAGAAAAACCTCCTTCATATATTGTTTCCGATGGTACAACAATGAATACATATGTTAAAGTCAATTTGGATAATTCCCAATCTTCAAGAACTACTACTTTCTTTACATCAATAGACCTAAATGATAGCACTTCAATCTCAGAAATCACATCATTAGCATTAGTAGTACATGGCTTAGGATATGATTACCAAAATCAGTTTCAAAGTATCTACAATAGCATTTATGACATTGGTAAAATCAGTTCAACACTAGTTGTTGCTCCTTATTTTAGTAATAGTAGTGCAGATAATAATATCTATTGGACAGGAGCTTTATGGAGGATTGGTGCAAATTCCGTCGATGAGCAAAGTTCCTATCTACTCTTGGAGAAGTTTCTAAAAGAATATGTTTTTGAAGGGAAGTTTCCCAACCTGAAGGAAGTACTCTTGTTAGGTCACTCAGCTGGCGGACAGTTTGTTCAGCGATATGCGGCACTGAATAACCTCGAACAAGCTTATGATAACTATACATTTAAATATGTAGTGAGTGATCCATCTTCTTACCTGTATATCAATAATATGAGATTTTCAGATTCAGATGGTCTATATGTTGTTCCCGATGATTGTGAAGGATATAATAATTACCATTACGGTTTAGCCGATATATCTTCATTTACAGATTATAGAACAGATTTAGATTCAACAACAATTGTCGAACAAGATGTCTCTCGATTGGTTACATATGCAACAGGTACCGAAGATCTTGATAACTCAGATGAGAGTTGTCAGGCGAATTGGGAAGGTGGCGGATCAGATATTGTAAGTACAAGTCAGAACTCAAGGTATAAGCGAGCATTGTACATGCAAATGTTTTATGATTCTTTATATTCTGGAGAACATGAACATCGATTATTTGAAATAGAAGGAATTGATCATGATGCCGCAGGAATATATCGCTCTATTGAGTTTATGGATTGGCTAAGAGCAAATCTTTACTAAAAAGAAAACCCAAAAATTAACTATATAAAATGATATTCATAAGCGTCCTCATCACATTAGTAATGATAGGAGGGGTGGCGTATTTACTCACCAACAAATATAACCCACAAGCAGTATTGCTATTTAGTGGTTTATTAATGATGGTGTTTGCCCTATTGTTGGGATTGAATTTACCCACAATGAAACAAAATACGGGGCTTCCTTTCTTTGATCTTTTTGCGATGACCAAAGAGGTTTTAGCAGATAAAGGAGCAAAAGTAGGTTTAATGATCATGACCATAGGTGGTTTTGTTGCCTACATGCGACATATTGGTGCTAGTGATGCATTGGTATATGTCTGTATCAAGCCATTAAAATTGATGCGTAAAACTCCCTATTTCGCAGCTTCTTGCGTTATTCCAATTGGACAATTTTTATTTATGTGTACCCCTTCTGCAACAGGGCTAGGGTTACTATTAATGGCTTCAATTTATCCTGTTTTGGTCAGATTGGGTATTAGTAAAGTATCTGCAGTATCTGTGATAACAGCTTGCACTGTTTTTGATATGGGGCCTGCATCCGCAAATACTGCTCAGGCTTCTCATCAGGTAGAAATGGAGGCAGTACAGTATTTTCTTCATCATCAATTACCTCTTACCATTCCCATGACTATCATTTTGATGATCGTATATTTCTTTATCAACAGGTTTTATGATACTAAACAAGGACTTAGAGATGAAGTAGAATTGGTAGACGGGGAAGACTTTACAGTAAGTGCTCCTTTATATTATGCCTTTTTACCTGTGATGCCTTTGGTGTTATTGATGATTTTTTCTCCAACATTCAAATTATTTGATCCACCTATCACTCTGGATACCACAACTGCAATGTTGATTTGTACCATAACAGGTATGTCTTTAGAGTTAATCAGAAAAAAAAACTTGAAAGATATTATGGGATCAATGAAAATATTTTGGGAAGGAATGGGAAAAGTCTTTGCAAGTGTTGTGACATTGATTGTCTGTGCACAAATGTTTTCAAAAGGTCTCATTTCATTGGGATTTATCGACAATCTTGTGAATGCCTCTCAGAGTTTGGGTTTGGGGTTTGAAGGTGTCTCTATATTAATGACAGTAATGATTTTTCTAGCTTCTATGTTAATGGGTAGTGGAAATGCATCTTTCTTCTCCTTTGGTCCATTAGTTCCTCATATCGCAGCACAACTTGGTGGCAATAAAGTAGGTATGATCCTATCTATGCAACTAGCATCTAGTATGGGACGAGCTACTTCTCCTATTGCAGGAGTAATCATTGCCACTTCTGAACTTGCAGGAATTTCCTCATTCGATTTAGCAAAAAGAAATCTTATTCCACTTGTTGTGGGGTTGATTTCAATGTTCATACTTAAAACCGTCTTCTAATGAGAAAGACAATTACTACACTATTATGCATTCTTACTTTGTGTTTTTATGGGCATCAAATAAAAGCACAAGAGAAATCGTCTAGTCCTCCTTTTTATATCCAAGATTATCAGTTGGGTAAAGGAATACGTTTTTCAGGGCCCAATGGAGGGTATTTCATGAAAATACGGAGTTATGTACAATCTTTCGCAGAAGTGAGAACAACCAATAATTGGGATGATCCTGAAGCTCGTTTCAGAGTTAGAAGAGCTAGGTTTGATGTAGAAGGAAAGTCTGCAAAAGAAAAGTTCAGTTACCGCTTAAGAGTAGATTTTGCAATACCGAATAATACAGACGGAGACGACCTTTATTCAGGGACACTCCTTGATGCTTTTATTACATATCGACCAACGAAAAATTGGAAATTTACCTTTGGTCAGAGGTCTACAATGACAGATAATAGAGAAATGCGTATTCCATCTGATCAGCTCCAATTGGTAGAGCGTTCTCGTGTGACTTCGGCATTCGCAGCAGTAAGAGACTTTGGTTTATTTATCGAGGGGAAAGAACGATTGGGTAGTTGGTATGTTAAACCCGGTGTAGCTATTACCGCAGGAGATGGGCAAAATGCTTTTAAAAACAGAGGAGGTTTAAAGTATGGAGGTCGAATTGATTTCCTGCCTTTTGGTCTTTTTAGAAATATGGGAGAGTTTTCTGAAGTGGATTTTGCGAGGCAGCTTACCCCTAAATTGATCTTTGGAGCAGCATATAGTTATAATGTTGGAATAAGCAGTCGTAGAGGTAGAGGAAGTGGCGATATTATTTACTTAGGAAGTGATGGTGTCACTGAAGAACTACCGGATTATGGTAAACTCTGCACTGACTTTATGTTTAAATACCAAGGTTGGACAGTATTGGGTGAGTTTACATGGGCTTATGCGAATGTAAACTCACCAGATATATTTTATAGAGTAAGAAATGATGGTTCAACAGCCAATCTGCGCTCAGATGATGGGTTAAATAATGCATCAATTATTGATTATGTAGCAGGAAGAATGATGGTCGGTCGTGGTTATAATATTCAAGGAGGGTACCTCTTTAAGTCTGGATATTCCATCGATGGTAGATTTACTTATCTAGATCCTGATAACAACTCTTTCTTAAATAATGAGCAGTTCTACAATAGAGATAAATATTACACACTAGGTTTTGCAAAGTACCTGATGAGTGATGCAGCAAAAGTACAATTAAGTTTTACATATGTAGATGCATTGCCAGGTTCTAAAGGTAGTGATGGAGAGGTGATCAATGCCGATGCAGAATTGTTAGGACGGTTGATGTTCCAAGTTTCATTTTAAACAGTTTAGAGATGATCAAGAAATTAATATTACTACTTAGCTCTCTGTTAATTGTTTACAATGTAAGTGCACAAACAAGAGCATTAGAGGAAAAGTTTTTTCCTGAACCTGATATCGAAATACCAACTCCTGCTTTTCAAAAGTCAGAGTTGTTGGGTTTTACAAAGTACAAAGAAATGGTAAAGTATGTTACTTTACTGACTGAGGGTAACGACTTTGTAAAATTGGACGAAATAGGAGAAAGCCAAAAGGGACGGGATATTATTCGATTAAGAATTAATAAACCATCAAATAATAAAAAAATTAGGGTATGGCTACAAGGGGGGCTTCATGGAAATGAGCCTGCTAGCTCTGAAGGGGTTATGTTTATTCTTTATTCGTTATTGAAAAACCCCGACTATGCATACTTATTAGATCGATTGGATATTATGGTACTTCCTATGGCAAATGCGGATGGCTTTAATAACCAAAATAGGTTTTCAGCTAATGGTCTAGATCTAAATAGAGATTTTATTAAAATGGAAGCTCCAGAAACAAATGCGATTAGAAAAGCCTTTTCAGAGTTTTCCCCTCAAGTTGCTATCGATTTTCATGAATATAATCCATATCGTACTCATTTTACCTATTTCGGAGAAAGAGGAATTACTACCTATTATGATGCATTTTTCTTGTATTCTAACAACCTGAATGTTAATCCTATTATTAGAGAAACTACTAAAAGTTTATTAGTAAATAATGCCAAGCAAGAGTTGATAGAAAATGGTAGGCATGTTTCGGATTATTCGAGCACAAAAATTAAACATGGACATATTCATTTTAATCAAGGAGGTTCAAGTCCAAGATCAACATCAACAAACTACGCTCTGAGTAACTGTTTAGCTGTTTTGATGGAAATAAGAGGAGTTAACCTAAAAAGAATATCATTTAAACGAAGAGTACAAACCACTTTTTTAGCGGGTATGTCTTATTTAAAAACAGCCTATGAGCATGGTGATTCAATACGTTCAGTTATTGAAAGAGCGAATATCAGTACAGCTAATTTAAACGAACCTGTTGTGATCAAACAAAAAAAGCCAATTGTAGAATCAGAATATACTTGTATCGATTTAGCAACAGAAGAAAAGGAAGTGATAAAAGTAGCGATGACAGATGGTCTAATGATGGAAATAGAAGAATCTAGAACTAGACCTTTTGCATATATTTTACTTCCTGAAGAAGAAAAAGCAGTAGAGAAGTTGAAAAAATTAGGATGCACTGTAGATCAGTTATCGACTAATAAAACCATAAAAGTAGAGGCGTATCAAGTCCTTAAAAATAATGAATCGGTCATTAAATGGGAAAAGATATATTTAAGGTCGTTAAAGACAAAAGTAGAAGAAACTACGAAAGACTTCCCTAAAGGATCATTTATAGTTTATATGACGCAAGAACATGCAAATATTTTACCTTCTGCTTTGGAACCCGAAAATGACAATTCCTTTTTCACTTTTAGAGTAATTGATGGAGCCTTTACCAAAGGTGATGAATTACCTGTTTATAGATATATGATGAAGCAAAAAATATAGATAAATACACAATGAAAAAATTAACTCATTACTTATATTTTCTCGCATTGATGTGGTTATCTCCTACCATATTATTTGCCCAAGATATTGAAGATGATCAAACGGATGATGTTGATCTCATTGATAATACCAATACCTCAACTTTTGAGTTAGGCAATGGGCTTAACTTGAATATGAATGATGGTGATTATTCGTTTAAACTAAGTGGTATGTTACGACCTGCTTATGGATGGGATAAATTAGATAAAGATACCACAGGCAGTAATTACCTTTATGTAGGTGCAGCAAGGGTAAATTTCGAAGGTGTTGCCGTACAAGAAAAGGTGAGCTTCTTTATCGAAGCTGATTTTGTGAATTCCTTTACTTTATATGAAGCTTGGGTAGCGTATCACTTTTCAGAAACCATGAAACTATCATTTGGACAAAAATTAACCTTTACAAATGATAGGGCATTTACTATAAATGAATCACAATTATCAATGGTTGAAAGAGGACCATTATCCAATGCTTTTACTACTAATGGTAGAGAGTTTGGACTATTCTTCGAATCATCTTTTGATGTAGGTGGCATCTATATCAATCCTTCTGCTGCAATAACTTCCGGAGACGGTATGAATTCTTTTGGTAATAATTCGATAGATGTAGATAAAGGTGGTTTAAAATATGGAGGGCGTTTAGAAGTTATGCCCTTGGGTAAATTCAAAGGAAAAGATGGACATCGGCATGTAGTAGATTTTGATAGAGAAGAATCATTGAAACTATCCGTTAGTGGAGCTTTTAGTTACAATGTTGGAGCTTCGAATCAGACAGGGGACGGTCATGGAGATTTTGAATTATATGATGAGGATGGAGCTGAAAAATATCCTAATTATGGTAAGTATTATATAGACCTTTTATTAAAGTATAATGGATTTTCTTTCTCAGCTGATTATGTACAAAGTTACGCTCAATCTAAGAAAGATATCTATTCCTCTCCTCAAGCTGTCATTCGTTTTACCGGTGAAGAAGTAAGTTCATTATATGTTCTTGGTAGTGCGTTTGATGCCCAACTCGATTACCTATTCGAAAATCAATGGGGAATCAATTTTAGATATTCACAGTTGATGCCAGAGTATGAAGATTATAATGAAAGTATTTTACAAAAAGAGGAGTGGTACACTTTGGGAGTAGGAAAATATTTCAAAAGAGATGCATTAAAACTCCAGGCTATGGGTTCATATATTGATGGTAAAGATAAAGTTGACCCTGTGGATAATGCTACAGATAGCAATAACAGATATGAAGTTAGGGTGGTAGCTCAAGTGATCTTCTAACAACAAAAAATATCAAAATGAAAAGTTTTAATAAATATGCAACTATCACATTGGCTATACTTTTTCTAGTAGGTTGTACTAGTCAGGTGGGGGAAGACTCAGGTTCCGGAGGAGGACAAAAAATATTTTTATATGATAACCCAATTCTTGGTCATGATTTGTATGTTCTTAACTATGGTCATAGAGAAGTAGATGGTTTAGATACCAATTATTATATCATACCTAATGAAGTGGCGAGAGTCAAAGACTTAGATGTTGCAAAAAATAGTTCCGCAGCCAATGGTGATATATTATCTCCAGAAAAATTAACGGAGTTTGAAGAACTAATCTATTTTACAGGATTGGAAACTTTTAGAGCGACATCTAATGAGTTGACAACATTAGATTTTTCTAAATGTGTCAAGCTGAAAGGAATATATATCAATAACAACTGGCTTGAAGTTCTTAATGTTGATTCTTTACCATTACTGGAGGAAATAGAATTTTCATCTTCATCTAGAGCTCCAGGTCTTATTACTTCCATGAACCTTACTAATAATATTAATCTAATTGTATTTGAATTAGAGGATCATGGTTTAACAGCATTGGATGTCTCTAAAAATGTGAACTTAGATGAAATAAATGTTTCGGGAAACACAGGTGATCCTATTACCATTGATTCTTTGATATATGATCAACTTTCTGTTGCAGAGGGTGTAGTAAGAGAAGAACCTACAGTTGAATTACCCGATGATGGAGTAGTCATTCAAGATGTAAACTTTGGTAGAGTACTTGATTCTCTAGGTTATGCAAATGGTCCTTTATCTACAGGGAAATATTACCTCATTCCTGATGATGTTGCAGGAGTAACAACATTAGATATAAGCAATAAAGGGATTTCTAAAATTAGTGAGATTTCTTATTTCACAAGCTTAGAAAGTTTAGATGCTTCAGCAAATAGTATTGATACTATAGATGTAAGTACAAATAACAGTTTGACTATACTTACTGCAGATCATAGTGGTAGTGGTTTAGGAGAGCTAGTGTCATTGTCACTACCTGCCAGTATAGATTCTGTGGATATTTATAGATTTGCAGGAGCTACTGTTGATATTACCTCTTGTCCTAATTTAGTGAGATTTGATGCTGAACAATCTACGATCACTTCTATAGATTTATCTGGAAATCCTGAATTAAAAATATTCAGAGTTAGACAATATAATTCAGGGCAGTGGGATGCAGGTTTAGGTTTGACCACAATAGATTTTTCAAATAACCCTAAGTTAGAAGATGTATACCTATTTAGAAATCAATTAGGTGCTTCTAATGATATAACATGGTGGGATGAAAGTGAAGGGTCAGTATTAACATCATTGGATTTAGGAAGTAATCCAAATGGAACAGAAGCAACTTTTGAAATTCCTGATTTTATCTTCTCAACTTTAACTGATAGATCGGGAAATGTTCAATCTGATGCTCCTCCAGTAGATAATTCTAATCTATTTATTTCCGAGTATGCATGTTCTTCATCAAAGGAGTCAGGTACTGATTTTAGAAATACTTACATAGAGATTTATAACCCAAGTACAACAGAAACAGCATATCTATCGAATTACACATTAGAATATTCATCCAATGGTGGTGATTGGGGAGGTGAACACACGTTCTCAACTCAAACCTTGGGTCCTGGAGAAGTACTAGTGATCGGAAGACCGGAAGTGAATCCAAGTAGAATTACAGTAGATGAAAGTTGGTCATCATTAACAGCAAATGGTGATGATGGAATAAGGTTGTTGAAAAATAATACTGTAACGGATGTAATTGGTACAAATTATAGTAGTTCTCCTCCTGTAGGAACAGATCCAGGTGATGGTTGGGAAGTTGCAGGAGTTACAGAAGCAACGAGGAATCTGGTATTATGGAGAAAAACAACCGTTACTACTCCAAATACAGATTGGGATGATTCTAGAGGTACAAATACAACAGACTCAGAATGGATCGTTTCGAATGTCAAAGAAGATTATGTAAATGCAGGTTCACCTACTGATGGTAACGTTCCTTCTCAATAGACATTGTATAAAATAATTATTAAAAAAGGCCACTCATTATTTGTATGAGTGGCCTTAATTTATGTTGTTGTACCATTCTGAAGTAATGTTATTCTTCTTCTACAACATTTACTTGACTATTTCTTATATCACCTCGACTCTTTGTTGCATAAATAATAACATTACCGGAATAGATTAATTTCTCTTTCTGTTTGACTTTCAAAATATAGGGACCGGCAGGGTAATGATGAACATCAAAAATAGCATTGCTTTCCTCAATATTAGGTTTAATATCCCATACAGACTCATTTTCTGTATGATGTAGTTTGATGTCTAAATCATCAGTTTGATCCATCTCCATATTTATTGTAAGCTTATAATTGGTTGGATTGGGATCTACCTTAGCAATACCATATTCTTCTTTATCACCATGTTCAGCAAGAAGATGTCTCACCCATACAAATTCTTCATTGTCGTTCTGAACCACTCTTAATCGATAATAAGTATCTTTTGAATCATTAAAACTAGAGTCTTGAAAATCGTAAGGTGTTACCTCTTTGGTATCTACACTTGCTTTTATCTGACCTAATTCTCTATAATTCTCTCCATCATTAGATTTTTCTAAAATAAAGTGAGAACTGTTTTTTTCGTTGGCTGTTTCCCAATATAAAAATGCTGTATTATCTTTTATTTCTATATCAAAAAAGTCAACAATAGTGGGTAAGGATAAACGATAGGGGGTAACCCATTTACAAAATTTATCAGTACCGTCGCAACTATAGGTTACAATATTGGAGATATCTCCAACAACATTATCCTTATATTTATTTTTTACGATAGTCTCACTTTGTACTCTAATATCAGCTTCATCCCCAATTCTAAGCGTTCCATCTTTACTATAGAAATGAAGGTCTAAATATGTAGTAGAGATATGTCCATTGATTTCAGCGTCGTAATTATCGATTTTGATAAAAAGTTCATGAGCATCGATTGTCCCAATACGTTCTAAAGTGAACTCTCCTGATGAACAATGAATCATAGCTTTTTGTACGGTTAACTTTCCTTCTACTATGATGGCACTTTTGGGATTAACAAAAAGTTCTTCCGTAATAAAAAGTGAACCTTTGGATGTAATAGTAAATTCTGACCCAGCAGGAACATCTACATTTTTGACAGAAATATGATGAGACCTTGTATTAAAGTCGATAATGAAAAACTTTTCCTTTACAGAAATAAAACTTTCTTTATTGGGTACCACCTTTGGAGACCAATTATTAGGGTTTTCCCAATCATCAATAGATGAATACCTTTCGAGTAAAGGTTTTACGTTATTATAGCTTTCGGCAAATGAAAAACTAAAGGAGAATAAAAAGCCTATTAGATAAATAGAAGAAATAGTTAAGAGCTTTTTCATAGTTATTATTATGTCAGTAACTGCTTATTATTTATATGGTAGTTTGAAAAACAGTATAATAATTTACTAATTTTTATGAACAAGACCAATGAACTATAATATTCCTTCATCTGCAAAACTAAAATAACTGTCATTTCCAAAGATGAGATGGTCGAGAAGTGGCATTTCTAAAAACTGAGCAGCATTCTTTACTTTTTTCGTTAATGATATATCGGCCTGACTAGGCTTGACATGTCCAGAAGGATGATTATGTGATAGAATAATAGAACAAGCCCCTTTTTCTAATGCTTTTTGAAAGATAATTTTAGGATCAGCTACAGTTCCTGTCATTCCTCCCATAGAAATCTTTTCTAAGGCGATTACATTATTCGACCTGCTCATAAGGACCACCCAAAGTTCTTCATGGTTTAAATCCAGTAAGTAAGGGGATAACAAAGCATAAATATCTTTAGAGCAACTGATTTTAGGACGAGTTGGCTTATCAGCCTCTTTACGTCTACGACCTAGTTCAATAGCTGCAGTAATAGTTACTGCTTTAGCATCTCCGATACCTTCTATTTTCTTTAATTCCTTAACAGAAAGTTGAGCTAATTTGTTAAGATCATTCTCACAATAGTTTAGGAGGAGCTGTGCGACCGAAATTGCAGATAACTTAGGAGTTCCAGAACCGATAAGAAGAGCAATTAATTCGGCATCTGTAAGAGCCTGTCTGCCTTTTAGAAGAAGCTTCTCTCTAGGTCTATCTTCTTCCGCTAGGTTTTTAATACTTAAAGAAGTATCAGTATAGTTAGTTTTCATCGTTAAGCTAGTTAGATGTAGAAAGACACAATTTAATAGAAATCTATAAGCAAAAAAAGAGGTTGCCACTGAATGACAACCTCTCCCAATAAAGTATGAAATGAAATGAATTATTACTTATTATTTATTATGTCTTTATTAAAGTACTGAGAATGAATCAGTGTAAGCAACACCGTCGATTACCATCTCAGCAAAGTAAGTACCTTTTGGTAGCTCTGATAAGTCAAAACGTTTTACGTTTTTCGCTCCAGCAACAAACTTAGTGTTGTAGATTTCGTCACCGTTATCAGCTTTAAGAGATAACTTTACAAAACCTTTAACATTGCTACCTACGATCATGTTTAATTGATCTTTTACTACAGATACTTTAAACTTTTGGTTTGAAGTAGCTAATTGATAGTTCATCATTACTGCTGTTTTATTAGAAGTAATATAGAAATCTCTAACCATCATTTTATCTTCAAACTGTAACTTAAAGTTATATTTTCCTTCAGGTAATGCTTTGAAATTAATGTCTTCTTTAACTTTTCCTGAAGCAATAACTGTTTTTGTCATAAATATTTTACCAGCTTCATTAGATATTGTGAAGTTAACTTCTTCTCCTTCTAAGTTATCTAATAATAATGTAGCTGAAGTTCCGTTTTCAGAAGTTTTAAAGAAATATGAAATTCCGTTAAATGGTAAATATAATTCTGAAGCGTAAGAACTAAATGTCAATAAGAAAGCAACGAATACTAATGTTAATTTTTTCATGATTTTTAAATTATATAATAATGATAATATGTTCTTCTTTATTTCCGTTCTCGTCATTGAGAACATTACAAAGGTGTGGTAAAAAATTCTTTCGTCAAAATGAATTTGAGTAAAATTTTATAAGTGTAAAACGCCTATTTAATTATTTATTATTCCGTTGTAAATACACTTATATATTTTTTATTTTATAAGTGTAATCTGATCCCGTAGTATGATTTTGAATTATTGATGAATCATCGACTTATATTTTATAAGTGTACGGAGCAACACTTAAATGAATAAATTTTAAAATAAAATGTTAATGAAATATAATGAAATTTTATTTTTAAAAATTATGTTGATTTACATCAAAAATAACCTCAATAAGTGTAAGATTTCCTATTTCTTATTTTGATTATAAATAAGTGAATAATTATTCGAAATGTTGATTTATAGTCTCTTATGAATTTAATGTTAAGTGACTATTGATTGAATATGAAGGGAATTGAATCTAGAATTTCTTACAAATTAAATTCTACTACTTCAGGGGAATGTCGACAATTAGGTTTGAGTTAAGATCTGAGTTGCTAAAAAAATGATATACAAAAAAGAGGTTGCCACTGAATGACAACCTCTCCCAATAAAGTATGAAATGAAATGAATTATTACTTATTTTTTACAGTCTTTTAAAACTGAAATATCTTTGATCATCTTTTAAAGATGAATTAATATCTATATAAACTCTCTGTCTGTTTAGATCAGAGAAACGTTTTTCTCTTTCGACATTACAAAGGTGCACTTTTATTTTATTCTGTCAAAATATTTTTAAACAAAATTTTATAAGTGTATATCAACACTTAATTAAAATAAATTTTGTATTAATCACACTTATTTAAAAAATATATATTAAGTGTAAACTTATCCTATGTATTCATGTTTGTAAATTTGTGTATTCCATATCGTTTATTCTAAAAGGTTGATATTGACACTTTAAGAAAAAAAGTTCTATTTTTTTTGAAAAAAATTTTTATTCTTCCTTTTTCAATAAGTATAATTGACACCAAAGACACACTAACCGAACGAATATGCATGAAATCAATAACTCAGCATCTCACATTTTAATGGTGAGACCCGCTTCATTTGGTTTTAATGAAGACACTGCTGTCGATAATAAGTTTCAGAATATTGATGCTTTGAAGAATTTAGAAGACATAGAAGTCAAAGCATTAGCAGAGTTTGACCAATACGTACAAACATTAAGAGATAACAATATTGATGTTATCGTTGTAGATGATACTCCGGAGCCATATACTCCAGATGCATTATTTCCAAACAATTGGTTTTCCACTCACACCGATGGAAAATTATATCTCTACCCTATGAAACCTCTAAATAGAAGGCTAGAAAAGAGAGAAGATGTTATAGAAATGTTGGATATGTGTTTTCATATTTCAGAAAAACTAGATTTATCTCATTTCGAGGATAAAGATATATTCTTGGAAGGTACAGGAAGTATTATTTTCGATAGAGTAAATAAAATAGGGTATGCTTGTGTATCACACAGAACGAATGAGCAATTATTTCATGATCATTTGGCTGAATTAGGGTATAAAGGAGTGCTATTTAATGCTGTTGATGATACTAATACTCCAATCTATCATACAAATGTGATGCTATCCATTGAGTCTGACTTTGTCGTAGTTTGTGGAGAATCTATCAAAGACGATAAAGAAAAGAGTAATTTATTTGAGAGCTTTACCCAAAATGGTAAGGAGATTATAGATGTCTCGTTGGATCAGATGAGAGCATTTACTTGCAATGTATTGGAAGTGACATCTCTAAAAGGAGATAAAGTGCTAACAATGTCTACTCAAGCATTTAATGCTTTTACCAATAAGCAGAGAGAAACAATGGAAAAGTATGTCAAACTGCTACACTCTCCAATAACTACTATCGAAACGGTATGTGGAGGGGGAACAAGATGTATGATGGCAGAAATTTACCTTGATGAAAAGTTCTTTGTATAATGTACCTCAATACTACTCAAAGACAATTGAAACAGTAAAACTACAGCTCCGATTTTATATCGGTTAAGTGAACCATAATTGGGGCTGGCAATAGCAAGAATCCCTATAAATAGAATAATTATTATTGATATATATATAAACGTCCATAATAGCCATGGGCGTTTTTTTATTGTATCGTTTTTTAAGAGGAAATAAAGCGATAATAAGTAACAACCGAGTACCAAGAAGTTCTCTATTTTGATGATTACATAAAAAATAGAACTCTCTGACGTGATTTTCGGAGAAGTAAAAGCTTTAATTATCGCTGTAGGTAATGATTGGATTAAGCCATTAATTGAATCATCGAACAGTGGTAAATAAATAGCATGTCCTTCAGTAGATGCAGAATATAATTTCTGATAATTTAAATAGATAGTATGTACTATTTGATGATAATTCAGATGATGATGTAAAAAGGGTAATGTCAGAATAACTAGAGTGATAAGAAAGCTAGGAAGTAATATCCATTTCCAGTTTTTAAATCTCATTTGATGTCGATACTTAAATACGATCATCATTGGTGACAAGGCAATAAAAAGAGCTCCGTAGTAGAATTTAATTTGAAAAAGAAGAAATAAGGAGATTACAGCTAATACCCAATTCCTTTTTTTGACTGTATTATGTGATAAGTAATCAATACAAATACTTAAAGTATAGAATAGAAAAGCCATAGATAGACATTCTTTGACAATACCACTACTCCACATTGAAAATGAGGGTAAGAAGAAAAAAGGAATAATTAAACTATACTTTAGTTTTGGATAGATTTGATAAACACTGTTGAGATATCTCCAGATACATATAAATGAGATAAAGCTTAAATATAGACTTGTGACCCAATAATTTCCACCTGTTAAAAGACTTACGAAACTTAATAGGATAGCAAAAATCGCAGTTGAGGCATTACTTTGAAGAAGCTTTGATTGAATTGCTTCGGGATATCGATAAGGTTTACTAAAGATATAATCGAGATAGTCTAATGGCTGGTTTATAGCAATATCTCTTAAAGTATTGGCGTCTTTGAATATCCCAAAAGTATCACCTCCTCGATAATAAAAAGAATATAATAATCCGATAGCAATACCTAATAAGAGTTTTACTATCAGTAGGTATGGGTAATATTTAGATATTGAAGTGCTGTGCTTTTGGTTGTTGGACCAATGCAGGAAAATAAAATAAAGTAAAAGTATACTGCTTAACCACTCCATAAAATAAAAAATGCAACAACCGGTGATACCAATTGTTGCATTAAGTTAGATATATTTTTAGATCCTAGAAAATTGCTTCGGCAATATCTTTTACTGAAGTAGATCTACCCATTGAGTAGAAGTGCATTCCAGGAACACCATATTCGATCAATTCTTTAGATTGTTGAATACCCCATTCGATACCCAATTTCTTGATTTCTTTATTATCCTTACACTTTTCAGCTTCTTTGATTAGTTCTTGAGGGAAATCAAGCTTAAAGATATTAGGTAATAGAGTTAACTGTTTCTTTGTAGTTAGCGGCTTAATACCAGGGATAATAGGTACAGTAATTCCTGCTGCTCTACATCTATCAACAAAATCAAAATACTTTTGGTTATCGAAGAACATTTGAGTAACGATATAATCAGCACCCAATTCAACTTTTTGTTTTAAGTATTTGATGTCTGTATCTAAGTTAGAAGCATCCATGTGTTTTTCAGGATAACCAGCAACACCAACTGAAAAACCAGTTTTAAAACCTGTGTTTTCACCGTACTTAAACTCACCATTGTTCATTGAAGTGATATGCTCTACTAAGTCAGAAGCATAGCCATAACCATCAGGGTGTGGTGTAAAGGCCGCTTCACCTTTTGCAGCATCTCCTCTTAATGCAAGGATATTTTCAATGCCTAGGAAGTTTAACTCAATAAGGATATTTTCAGTTTCTTCCTTAGAAAAGCCACCACAAATAATATGCGGTACAGTATCTACATTGTATTTGTGCATAATTGCAGCACAAACGGCAACAGTACCTGGTCTATGACGTTGTACTGACTTTTCGAATAAACCGTTAGGTAATTCTCTGTAGATGTATTCTTCTCTGTGATAGGTAACGTCCACAAAAGCAGGATTGAACTCCATTAGTGGATCAATAGCATCAAAAAGAGATTGGATACTTTTTCCTCTCACTGGAGGTAGTAATTCAAAAGAGAATAGCGTTTTTTTCTCTTCAGCAGCTTGCGTTAGACGATCTATTACTTTCAAAGGCTTAGTTATTTAAGGTTTGTTTGAAACATTAATCGGATAGCAAAGTTATTTTGATCCTAGCCTTTTTCCAATTTGTGGGCAATGAATTTTAGCTAATCGTCTCTTTTTGTTGATAAATTTTTAATATTTAGTATGTAGTATTCAATAATTAGTATTTTTTTAACTACTTAATTTAAAATACTACATACTAATTTATATTCTAGAGAGGGTTGCTTGGGTTGAAATCTCCACCTTCATTTTTGAAGTATTTGGTTTCAATTTCATTACGCATCTTGATATATTTTGCGTATTCTCCTTCAAATTCAACTCTTTTGTCGATGGTTTCATCAAAACGATCTAATAAACAAAGAGCTACTTCAGAGATTTCTCTAATAGCATTATTACTTCCAGAATTTCCTGTGATATAATCACAATGGCCATTCATTCTGCAATACTCAGTAAATAATGGACTTCCTGATCTTCCGACCATAAATCTACTGCCTACTTCTCTTGCTAGTGAGATATCTAAGATGTCATCAAAACAGAAAAGAATCTCTTCAGCTTTAACACCAGACATTTCATCAACTAAAGGAAGAACTTTTACTTTGTCTTTAACAAGGTAACATACAGCATCAAAGTGTTCTCTTTTCGCCCATTTGAAAGCTGCTTCATTGTATTCTCCTGTAACAATTGCAGTGAAAGGGATTTCACCATGTTCCAAGAAGTAACCAAAACGGAGCATGTTTACCCCCATTGAGTCTACTTCTGAGAATGGACTAGGCATAGCACCACCTTTAACACCTCCGTTAAATACGCCATCCCAGTCAAAGATTAGTCCTTTAATCTTCTTCAATTGCTGTATAAGAGAAGAGGAGGGTGTTACAAACACGCCTCCTCCTTCAATAAATAACTCTTCTCTCATAATTAGAGATTAGTATTTTACGATATCTTGAACGTCTAATAAACCGATAGCTTTACCGTCAAGTGTTACTACCAATTCATCAACTTGCTTTTCTTTGATAAGGTTTGATGCAGCGAATAATAATTCGTGAGCATCGATTGAGATAGGCTCTTTTAAACCTAATTCTTTTACTTGGATGTTAGAAACATCACCACCTTTTTCAGTTACTAAACGACGTAAGTCACCATCAGTAAAGATACCGATAGCAGCACCGTTAGCATCTACTACTGTAGCTGCACCAGTTTTGTTGTTAGTCATAACAACTAAAGCTTCAGCAACTGTAGACTCAGCAGTGATTGTAGGGTTAGCTTCAGCTAAAGCATCACCAACTCTAACAGTCATTAAACGAGTATCGTTTACGAACTGATCAGTACCGATTTTTGTGAAGTGGTTCTCAGTTAATTGAGACATGATCTTCCAAGGTACAGTAATTGTATGAACACCAGCTTCAACAGCATCACGTACGTGTTGGATAGTACGAACTGATGAGAACATGATTTTAGTATTGTAACCGTAGTAGTTTACAGCTTCAACACAATCTTCAACTAATGATAAAGCATTGTGACCTTGATCTTGTAAACGACCTACAAGTGGACATACATAAGTTGCACCAGCTTGCATTGCCATATAAGCTTGTTGTAAAGTGTATACAAGGTGAATGTTCACTTTGAAACCTTCTTTTACTAACATGCTACATGCTTTAAGACCTTCTTTAGAAACAGGTATTTTGTATACTGTTTTATCACGGTCTAAACCTAAAGCTTCTTGACGCTTAGCTTCAGCAACGATTTCTTCTGCTGTATCGCCTAAAGCTTCAATTTGAAGAATAGGTACAATTTTAGATAATTCAACAATAGTTCCGTCGATATCTGTGATACCGTGACGAGCCATGAATGTTGGAGTTGTTGTTAATCCCGTCATGAACGGAAGTTGATCAAATGAAGATTTGATCTCATTAATCTCTGCTGAATCTAAATATAATTCCATACTACTATTAAGTATATAATTTGCTAATTAATATCTACTTTGAAGAAGTAATTACTTGCGGTAACTAACTTCGATGTTGTGTAATTCAATAAGAGGTTTCATAAACTCTTCTAATTGATTTACATCTAATTGACTTGCAGCATCGCAAAGTGCTTCTGATGGGCAAGGGTGAGTTTCGATAAATAAACCATCGATACCTGCAGCCACACCAGCTCTAGCCAATGTTCCTAAGTACTGACGAGCACCACCGTTTGGATCCGCAGAAGGGATACCATATTTACGAATAGAGTGAGTTACGTCGAATACTACAGGGTAACCAGTTTTTCTCATTTCATAGAATGAACGAGGGTCAACAATCAAATCATTGTAACCGAAAGAATAACCTCTCTCTGTTAAGATGATGTTTTTGTTACCAGTTGATTCAATTTTTTGAGCTGGCTTGATCATGTTCTCAGGAGCTAAGAACTGACCGTGTTTTATGTTCACTACTTTACCTGTTTCTGCTGCACCAACAACTAAGTCAGTTTGCATACATAAGTAAGCAGGGATTTGTAAGATGTCTAATACTTCAGCAGCAGGCTTCACTTGATCAGGGTAATGAATATCTGACACTAATGAGAAACCAAATTCGTCTTTGACTTTTTGCATAATGCGTAAGCCTTCCTCGATACCAGGACCTCTATAAAAATCTACAGAAGAACGGTTATCTTTCTGGAAAGAAGCCTTATAGATCATCGGAATGTTTAAACGTTCCGTAACTTCTTTTAATTTCTCTGCTGTTTTCATCATGATGCTCTCGTCCTCGATAACACAAGGTCCAGAGATCAAGAATAATTCGTCGGCACCACAGTTGATGTCACCAACTTTTACAATGTTTTTACTCATCTGTATTCTATTGCTTATTTATCAGATATTTGTCTCACAATGAAACTCAATTTCCAATGAGGCGCAATTTAGTTTTTTTTTGAAATAACGACCAATGATTAACGTTAGCTATTTGTAAATTTTAGACTAACTCTTGCATAATGTTTCTCACACGTTCCAAATCTTCTTTGGTATCAACAGGAATACTATCGTGTTCTGTAATACCTACTTTAATTTGATAACCATGCTCAATCCATCTTAGCTGTTCTAATGACTCTAATTTTTCTAAAGTCGTAGGAGCTAACGATGAGAACTTTTTCAAGGCATCATTAGTATAAGCGTACAATCCTAAGTGTTTGTAAAATGTAGTATACTGCATCCAATCCTTACGTTTTTTACCTCTTACGGTTGGGATAACAGCTCTACTGAAATACAAAGCGTTTTTATTGTGATCAAAAGTAACAAAAACTTCGCTTTCATTCTCTAAGTCTTCTGCATGAACTACAGGAGTTACGAGAGTAGCAAAGTTTGTTTCTTCATCAAAACTGTTTACTAATTCAGTTAGTGTCGATGGCTCCAATAATGGTTCGTCTCCTTGAATGTTGACTACTGCATCAAATTGACCATCAGTTTGTTTGTTGACAAGCTCAAGTGCTTCAAGACAACGAGTAGTACCATTTTCATGGTCTGCTGAAGTCATGATTACTTTTCCTCCGAAAGACTCTACTGCTTCTACAATACGCTTATCATCTGTAGCGATATAAACATCATCTAAGGCAGCTTTGGCTCTTTCATACACATGTTGGATCATAGGTTTTCCACAAATATCAGCCAATGGCTTACCCTCTAACCTAGATGACCCATAGCGTGCAGGAATAAGTCCTAAAAACTTTCGCATATTACTATAGTTGGTTCTTTTTCAATTAGTGTGCAAATGTACGACTTTGTTTTGACTATTAATCAAAACATTAACACTATAAATGATAGTTTCTTGCCTCTAGAACAATTATCTCATGAATAGATGTTAATGTATAGCAATTTTCCATGTATTGCTTCCTCCGTCTGCCTGTCCTTTCAAAATATAGGTGTGTGATGGGATATGTTTTGGTAGGTGAATTTCGTAAGTATTACCATTAATTTTATAGGGTAAACTTTCTTCGATTTTCACACCTTCAACCGTATAAAGGTCGAATTTCATTTTCCCAACATTCTTCACCGTAGAGATATTTACTTGGTGGTTGACGACAGGATTAGGATACACTATGCTATTTTCCAAGATAGAGACCACTGAGCTTGAAACATTGTCAACAGAAACTTCAATTTCTTTTGATATAATGTAAGTACAGCCGGATAAGTTACTAGCAAAGAGACGTAACTGATGAGTGCCTGCCTCTGTAAATGAAGGAGTAATACTTATGTCGTCAGTATCGCCAACTTTTTCGCCATCCATATACCATGACCATGTTCTCGCTTTATCAATTTGGGTAAATTCTGCAGTGATACTTCCTCCAATATGAGAGGTACTATCTGATAAGCTGTAGTCGGTAATGACTTCATCTACTAAGATATCGACCTTAGTATAATCATTTTCACTAGTTAACTCTGCACAAGTAATATAGAAGAGTGTATCAGATGAGATATCTGTTAAGGTTAGTGTTTTGCCGCTATATAAAGGGGTTACTAATAGTTCATTATCATAAAAATTATAACTGTTACATCCAGCGGGAGCAATGATTACATTTGTATTCTTACAAACATTCATTGGGCTGGAAACAGATAATATAGGAATAGCATCTCCGGTTAATTGAATCAAGTCACCATTATAAACATATCTACCTTGAGATTGTACATAATAATGATCGATACTATCAATTAAGACTTGGAAGATTCTTCCTCTAGAAATCAATTCAGCATTGCTATTCGAAGACTCTTTTTTGTAAAGAGCTAAAGAATCAAAGTTTGATGTATGGATGTCTACATATTCACCTTGATGAGCAATCTGATGGGCCACAACAGGAGATGGACTTTTCAGCCAATATTGTGCTGTAACTTCAGTACTATCTAACTGTGTGATTAGTTCATCATATGAATCTGCTACTGAAACAAGGAAACCTACTCTAACTTCTTCATTGATTTTTACACTTGGAAGACTGACACCGATTACTGAGCTGACATTTGTTCCTGATGCACCATTACTAATATTAATCGTTCCTATACCTGAAGTAAGTGACTGAATTTTTTCTGCATCTGAAAATCCATCACTGATGTCTATATCACTAGTACCATCTTTTTGATCTAAACATTGTACGTGAACTTGCCCTTCATTAAGCAATCGAACGGCAGCATATCGAGTATCTCTTGCATGTTTGGCAATGATTGTTTGGGTTGTTGGATCATAAGAAATTTCACCACTATCTAAAGGGTAAGAAATACTAGATCCTTCAAAACTCATCATCCAATCGGTAAATAAACCAACTCTTACGGAATCGAATGTACCATTTCCTCTATTGGTGATTTTTAACTCAGTGAAAATAGATTTTTCTCTATCGATAATAAATCGGCCAAACAATTTCTGATCAATTTCAATACCTATAGGTTGATCAGCGTCTTCATCTGCAAAAGAAGTATTGTATTGGTAGATTGGGTAATTTTCATCTACAGTTGGAGCATACTCTAAAGCGATAGGGGTCGTTCCAACAAAGTCTGCACTTCTGATATCGCTTTCAGGGTTGGTGTAGGTTGCGTCCACTACTTTATTGTCGGCTACAACCATAAATCCAGCCTGTCTTGTAATTTGATGGCTATTATAATTAAGTCCATTTCTTGTACCTAAAGTACCTTCAGGCCTAAAGTAACCATAGAGGTAATTAAAGCTAATATATTGTTCTAAAGTGATATTTAGTTCAACATTTTGCCAGTCATGGTAATTATTTGCATCATCATAGAAATCAAGTCTGAAGTAATGGTTACTGTGTACAGACCCGGAAGGTTCTAGCTTAAATGTAAATGGGAAGCTACTATTGTTGGTGGTTTGTAACTCACTTAACTGACCTATGGAAATTTCATTCGAAATAGGTGTGAAATCATCACTGTAAGAAGAGATTTCTATTCTAAGATTGGAATTACCATTGAGTATATTTTGAAAATCAAACCAGACTTCCATCGTATCACCAGGAGTGATGGAAATATCGTCAGTGTTTAATTTACTCCATTTGATATTGCTAGCTCTAACAACGTGTATATTATCTCTTTGAGTAAGGGCTAGGTGTGCATCAACTATACCAAAACCTTGTAAATAGTTTAGGTTTTCGTTTCCAGTTTCGCTGTAAAAAGTAGAGTCTGAAGTAAAGCGAATCAATTCAGCTACTTGCTTGGCTGTAAGGTCAGGGTAGTGTGCCCTTACTAGTCCTGCTATACCAGCAACAGTTGGACTGGCATATGAAGTTCCTCCTCCATTACCATAGCTATTGTCTTTATGTGGTGCCAATGAGCCATCTGCTCCGGCAACATCAATTAAATAACCTCTTGTCCTATTTCTATTTACTCTATTTGCATCTACTCCAGTGACAGCCAGTACATTTTCATAACAAGCAGGGTAGTAGTCTGTAGGTACATTTCCATGCGTATTATTTCCGGCTGCTGCAACAAACAGAATATCATATTCAGCATCTTCAGCATAGAAGCTGATAATTTCTTGGTAGGCAATTGATTTTGTACTGTTGCTTCCCCAAGACATATTGATAATTTTTACTCCGGGTTGTTCTGCCACATATACAAGACTACTTAATGCACTTCTTACAGTAGGCAAGTAAGTGGTATGAAAACCAGATCCTGTAGTACCAATGTTGTTGTCAGAACTAGCAGTACCATTTCCAGCTACTGTTGTACCATGGTCAGTACCTGTTAAATCATTCGAATTTTTAGTGAAGTTCCAGCCATGGAAGTCATCAATATATCCATTGTTATCATCATCGACTCCATCAAATCCGTTTATTTCTGCAGTGTTTTCATAGAGGTTGTTGGTCAGGTCTTCATGGTCCACTTGGAAACCACTATCATGAAGACCAATTACAACGGACGGGTTACCTCTACTGATGTTCCAAGCTTCATAAAGGTTGTGTAATGAGATTGAGAATTGTTCTCCACTTCTTGGGTCATTTGGAATGTATTGAAGGTCATCCACAAAATCTTCTACTTCAACATATTCAACCAAAGGATGTTTTTTAAGCTCTATAATACTTTGTTCGACAGAAGCACCATCTTTCAAGTGAATCTCTAAGATGTCCGGTACCTCTCTTGGAAAAAAACGAGTATTTGAAAAAACAGAAGTTTTAGGGTGTAATAAATGCTTGTAGCTTGAAGGAGATAACATTTCTGCAGGGTAGTCTCTATCTTCAATATAAGTTCTTGACCAAGGCTGAAGTATGGAGGCAGAAGAACTTTTTAATTTAGCATAGATGACTTTCTTATTTCCTTTTGATTCTTGTGCCAGTGTATTGAATGCAGAAAGAATGAATAAAGGTATAAGTATAAGGTGATATATATATTTATGTATGTTGTTCCAACTCATGTTTCAAATAGATTTCAATACAGTTAAAAACGCTGGTTTCGTTTTCAGCCTGTCAACTACTACTAAAATAGTAAGTTCTTTAGAAGTAGCAGAATATAAAGTAGTTATCTATTAATCTGATACAGATTAGATTAAGTTTTATGATGATAGGGTTAAATCATTAATTTGTAAGTTACAAAGATAGGTTATTCTCCTGTAACCAAATAACTATCAACTAATGTAAAGATTTTTTGATTAAAGACATACCTTTTAGTGAGCATAACTATCAATAAACTTTCACTATAAATAAAAGCACTTCATTTTTTATATTTTTCAATCATTTATTTATAGAGAGTATATTCAATTACCTCGTATATAAAAGCTATTATCAATCTAAAAGGAGTGATTCAATCTGTTCACTATGAATAAATTAAAAAATAAATTAAAGTACGTTGGCGCTGGTCTGCTTGTAACAGTCGGTTTTATTGATCCAGGAAACTGGGCAACAAATGTAGAAGCGGGTAGTACATATGGTTATTCCTTATTATGGGTAATTACATTGTCCACAATAATGTTGATTGTTTTCCAGCATAATTCGGCTCATTTGGGTATTGCAAGTGGTTATTGTTTATCTGAATCTATAGGTAAATATATTCGTAAGCCATGGAAACAAATTTGGATAATTTCAGCAATTGGAGCAGCAATTTGTACTGCTTTGGCAGAGCTTTTAGGTGGAGCGATAGCCTTACAGATGTTGTTTGATATACCCATCAAAGCAGGAGCAGTGATGACAGGTATTCTAGTGATTACCGCTCTATTTGGTAGATCTTATGAAAAAGTAGAAATATGGATTGTGGGCATGGTTTCGATCATAGGGTTTGGATTTATTGTAGAATTGAATTTGGTCGATGTGGATTGGACAGCGTCTGCAGTTTCTTCTGTTCTTCCAACAATACCAATGGGTTCCGGTATTTTGATATTAGGCTTACTTGGTGCTGTTGTGATGCCTCATAATATGTTTTTACATTCTGATATTATACAGCAACAGCATTATTTCGATCAATCTGAGGTTGTCATCAAAAAGAAACTAAAATCGGAGTTTAAAGATACGATGCTTACCATGGTTATCGGTTGGGTGATTAACTCTGCTATGATTATTGTTGCAGCGGCGGCTTTCTACAATCATGTTGAAGTCACCGATTTGGTACAAGCAGAAAAGTTATTGGAACCTATAGCCGGTAAAGCATCTTCAATCATTTTTGCTGTCGCCTTATTATTAGCAGGGGTTTCTTCTTCTGTGACTGCAGGTATGGCAGGTGGTACTATTTATTCTGGACTGTATCAAAAATCTTATGATAGTAATGATAAAGATTCAAGAATTGGGATTCTTATTACCATACTTGGAGGAGTAATTCTAATCTTTTTTATAGGAGACCCTTTTCAGGCTTTGATCTATTCGCAGATGATGTTAAGCTTTCAGTTACCTATCACAATAATCTTATTGATATACCTAACTTCCTCAAAAAAGGTGATGGGTAAATTCATCAATAAAGGACTCGAAAAATATGCACTTTATTTCTTTGCATCTGTTGTCATCTTTCTCAATGTTTTGATTCTCATTCTTCAATTTACAGGAAGCTAAATCATACTTATGGAAAAGAAAATAGATAAAAAAAAGGAGACATTAAAAGCGAGTATGTTTAGCATTATCGGTAATACGCTTTTGGCAGGGATTAAAGGTACAGCTGGAGTTTTAGGGCATTCCTATGCTTTGATTGCCGATGCTATAGAATCAACAACTGATATTGTTTCTTCTATTATCGTATTGTTTGGTGTACAATATGCTCAGAAAAGCCCTGACGTAAAACACCCTTATGGTTATGGGAAAATAGAACCTGTGATGACCATTTTTATTGGTTTACTATTGGTTTTTTCTGGTTGCTTTATTGGGTATAATAGTATCGAAAATATAGTATCGCCAGAAGTAATGGTACCTGAAAAGTGGACGTTATTTGTTATAGGTCCTATTATTCTTTGGAAAGAATTGTCTTTTCAGTGGGTGATGAGGAAAGCGAAGAAAACTCAAAGTACTTCATTAAAAGCAGATGCTTGGCATCATAGAGCAGATGCAGTAACGTCACTAACTGCTTTTATAGGTATCTCCATATCATTGTACTTTGGAGAAAGTTTCCATCATGCTGATAGCTATGCAGCATTGTTTGCAGCAGCGTTTATTTTATGGAATAGTTATAGGTTAATTAAGCCAGCTGTGGATGAACTATTGGACAAACAAATCTACAATAGTGTGATAGACCATATTGGTCAGATTGCTAAACGCAACAAGCAAATAGACAATATGGAAAAATGCTTGGTGAGAAAATCAGGTATGTTTTATAGTATTGACCTACATATTAGAGTCAACCCAAGGTTTACAGTAAAAAAAGGCCATGAGATTGCTCATGAATTGAAGCATGAGATAATGAGTGAAATCCCCAATATCATTGATGTTTTAATCCATGTGGAGCCCACCTATTAGATTCTCTTTTTAAATGATCTAAGGTTTATCGCTTGTTCGATCAATTCAGGTGTGTCAGCTAATTTCTTTAATAAAATATCAGCTTTTTCTTTTCCAGCTTTTAAATAGGGATCATCTTTTTCCCATTCCAATCGGAATAATCTACCTTTAGAAACTTTACTTACGCCAATAACTCTTGCAATTGGTGCTTCAAGTGGGATATTGTAAAAAGCGATTTGTCGATCGAAATCATTTCTTAAAACTTGCTTTTCAAAAGCATCTCTCCATGTTCTTGAAGTCGTTTTTAAATCTACGACAACTTCGCCTTCAATAAATAAATCGGGCTTGGCTTTACATTCAAGTCCTGTGATGGGGTCTTTCCAAAATACACATTTTTCAATTTGTACTTTAGGATGTTCTAGAAGCTCTGAAAGCAACGGATAATTTAGTGCCGTTTTAGCGATTCTATCAATTCGTGATGCTTGTTTGTCTGGAACTCTTTTACCCATTTGTTCCCATACATGAGGTTCAAGTATTGCGGCATGCAACATCGTTCCTTCCCTTAATGCTTTTTTAGGAGTATGTGGTTGTTTACCCAATAGTAATAATTGAGCATTTTTAATATCTGTATTGGCTAAAGCAGGATGGTTTCTGTATTCTGCTTCTTCCATTTCTATAATTTCGTAGGGAACTGTTGACATATTTATGGAATGAATGAAACGCAAAGATGCATTACTAAAAAAAGACTATCAAGAAAGATGTTGTCAATTCTGAGATTATTAGATTTCATTCATTATTTCCATAGAAATCTGATTTTATAAGGATTAAAAAATCCGTACTTTTAAGGTATCAAAAATTGAAAAAGAATAACTTTTATCTGCTTTATTCAAAGCGAAATATATGGCATTAATCAGTAAGAAAAAGGTTCCATATCCAGTAACTGAACCTCTAGAATACTTCTTAGATCAATATGATAGGGTGTCTCCTGTAAATATCAAATACGAAGATCTATGTCGTTTTAATAGTGCAATTCCATTATACGATTCCAATGGAGAAGATACACTGTGGATTACAGTATTCTACGCTCAAGAAGACATGGAGGAGCTGTATAAAACACTGAAAAAATTATATGCTTCATTAAGAGCAGATGGTAACCTTACAGTCATGGAACACCTTTTTATTGATAGGGTAGACATGTGTACGTATGGTAATACTAAGCCTTTTAGAATTAGAGTAGTTAACCGTATAAATGATAACTTCGACTACTTTTATGTGAAAGTAGCGGATGCATCACGTATTTACGGATTAGAGTTAGAAGATATACTTTCTCCAAATAAAGTAAGTTACCTAGTTACTGATCAAACGCTTATTGAAGAGCATATTCCAGGTATACCAGGAGATATGTTTATCAATAGCTACTTGGAGGATGGTCATCAAAATAAAACCCGTTTAACGAAAGAATTTGTTAAGTTCAACGAACGTTGTTTTGTACAACTACTAGGAGACATGCACTCTTCGAACTGGGTAGTTTTAATGGTGCCGGATTTTGATGAAATTAACTATAGAATCCGACCAATTGACTTTGATCAGCAAAGTTATGAGGGAAGAAGAAATATATACATGCCTCAATTCTATCGTCAGAACAACTCTATATTAAAACTGATGATGGGTAAAATCTCTTGGGAGTCTGTACGACAGTATCAAGCCGAGGAACGTTTTATGATTGCGACAAGGGTGATGGGCTTTAGACATAGAGCAAAAGACATTCTAAAGACGATGCGTAAAGACATTATTGCTCCAAAAGAAAATGTGATGTCTCTTCGACAAGACCTGTCAGATCATTACAAAAGTTCTAGGTTCCTTAAGTGTGAGAATATGGGAGAGATAGTCACTGAGTCTATCGAGCATGTATTAAGAAGGCAAGATAAATACAAGGATATGTTTGATTTCCAATCTCCATATACTTAGAAATAAAAAAGGAGAGTACACTAATTGTACTCTCCTTTTTTATTTATTCTGCAATCTCAATACGATAACCTATTCCCATAATTCCTTCTAGTGAATCAGGTCTCATATAGTGACTTATATTCAATTGATAACTTCCTTCTTCAGGGAATTTCATTTTCTTTTTTAATAGCAGAGGATGATTATAAACTGCACCAGTACTACTATTGCCTAAAGAGTTTTCTACTTCTCCAAAAGGTTCGCCCGTCTTCACTTCAAACAGCTGAAAGTCCGACATTTTATTAGCGATTAAGGTATCAGCAGCCAATGAATCTGCAGAGGTTAATTGATACTTTAGATAGATATTCTGAAAAGGATAATTCTCAGTATTTCTAACATAAGCGATCAAGTTGTATGCTTGACTTTTGTCTTCAATATCAAATTGAAAGGAAGCGATAGAATCTACCGGCCAAATCTCTTGATTGTAATCTACATATTCTTCATTTACCCTATTGGCATCACAAGAGAATAACAACGAGGCAACGAAAAGGCTACAAACAAATTGAAATAAATGATTCAGCTTAGTCATTATTGTTAGGTCTTTTACGTCTTTTTCCTTTGAAATTTGGTTTGAAAGAACGCTTTTGTCCTTCTTTTTTAGGAGCATTCTTAGGGTTTGTATTCTGCTGTTTCTTTCCTTCAGGAGTTGCCCCTTGATTTTGTTTCTGTTGGCTTGACTTCTGATTCGGATTGTTTTTGGCAGAAGGGTTGTTTCCCTTTTTAGGTCCATTTTTAGCCTGCTGCTTTTGTGGTTGAGGAACCTTAGGTCCCTTGTTTTGTGGTTGTCCACCTTTTTTGTTAGCAGGTTGATTTTTTGGTCCCTGTTTTTTCCTGTTGTCTTTTTGTTGAGGTTGTTGTTTTCCTCCTTTTTGATCACCGCCTTTTTTCTTGTTGCGTGATTTTTTAGGAGAGATAGGTTGCTTGTCAAGAATAGAACTTAATTTCTGTTCTTGTAAAGCAAGTGATTTATCTACATTGTCCTCTTCTAAAGTTTCAGGGAATTTCCCTTTAGCGTTCATCTTAGTGACTTCATCTACACGCTCTGTAGAGATGACATGCCATGTAGTTTCACCTTGGAAACTAAACCACATACGCTTACGGAAAATATCTACTTTTTGAAGTTGTGCTTCACCTTTTTGAGTTTGAAGATTTTTATCAATCATTGGAATATCTACCAATGCATCAATGTATGTTTCTAACTCGTAGTTTAGACAACATTTCAAACGTCCACATTGCCCAGATAACTTACTAGGGTTCAATGATAGGTTTTGATACCTAGCTGCTGATGTAGAAACACTCTTAAATTCAGTTAGCCATGTAGAGCAACATAATTCTCTACCACAAGAACCAATACCACCTAAACGGCTGGCTTCCTGACGTAAAGAAATCTGACGCATTTCTACTCGGATTTTAAACTCGCTGGCCAATACTTTAATCAGTTGACGGAAATCGACTCTGTCATCTGCAGAATAGTAAAATGTAGCTTTAGAATTGTCTGCTTGAAAATCAACATCAGACAATTTCATATCAAGATTTAAGTCCTGAATGATTTCACGAGTTTTATAGAGAGTAGGTATCTCTCTATTTTTTACCATAGCTAACTTTTCCAAGTCTTTTGGAGTAGCATGGCGAAGAATTGATAAGATGTTTTCGTCGTCTTCAATTCCTTTTTTGATCATTTGTAGATGTACAAGGTCTCCTTGTAAACTAACATGACCAATATGATGACCGTTTCCAGTATCTACAACAAGAGGGTCTCCAGTATATATTTCAAGGTGTTGGTCATTTTTGAAATAACCTTTTCTACCACCTTTGAATTTTATTTCTACTATATTAAAACGTTGCGATGACGGCAAATCCATGTCGCCAAGCCAATCAAAAGCGTTTAGTTTACTACATCCGCCCGAGCGGCAATCACCATTGCTTCCACAGCCTGTCGGCACTCCACACGCCACCGTTGAACACGATTGACATCCCATAATCTATATATTTATACTATCTGTCGATAGGTTCGGCAACCTAGCCTGAATGCAATTTAGCATTTAATCATTTAACAGCACCTTTCCCATGAAATTTATGTGGAAAAATGCTGTTAATATAAAATTTGATAGAGAAAGTAATCATTGTTACTCCTCGTCGTTTTTAAGCTCAAAAGGAACAAATTCTCCTACATCATGTCCAAATTTATGCAGTTCTCTGATAATGGACGAACTTAGATGTGAGTATTCAGGAGAAGTGTAAATAAAAATAGTGTCTAAGCCATTAATGTGTCTATTGGCTTGAGCAATACTATTTTCATATTCAAAGTCTGTTGTATTACGAAGACCTCTAAGTAATACATGGGCACCTAAGTCTTTAGCAACCTTAGCGGTAAGATCTTGGTAAAGTATAACTTTTATTTGAGGGTTATCACTGAAGTGTTCTTCAATTAGATCTTTCATTTTTTCGGCAGGGAAAAATCTCTTCTTTTTAGAGTTGTGACCTATGCCAATGATGATTTCATCAAAAAGTTGAGCACCTCGAAGTGCAATATCTTCATGCCCTTTTGTGAAAGGGTCAAAAGTTCCAGGGAAAAAAGCTATTCTTTTCATCGATTTAATTTCATATTACCAATAATGTCAACTGCTGAATATTCTTCAGGTTCTTGATCAAATTGGTAAGCAAAACGAACATCTGATGGTCTAGTACCTAAATGTACTTTACTAATAAATTGTCTTAAAGTTTTGATCGACTCATCATCATTTTTGATCTCCCCCCAAATATATAAGGGAACATCTTTGGCTGACAATTTCAGTTCATCAATAACAAAAAGTACGAAGTATAATAAATCTTGAGGTGTTTTGTATTTGAAGGTGTTCGCAAATTCAATGCTATTGTCCTCCTTACATTTAATCACCTGAAGCGTATTACTGTCAATATAACAGTGTATAGCATTGTTATCTTTTTCAATTGCTTCAATCATAAAACTTTCTGAGCTATGATTATAAGTGATTTCAGAGTTGCTATACATTTCTTTTAACCATTCTTCTAACTCGATAGGTACTGCAAACGTAATGTTGGCATCAAAAGGAGTAGAGTGGTTATAAACACGGTCTTTCTTTTTATTAAACTTAGAAGTCAGTGTTAATGCATTTTCTCCAGCTTCATTGTCTGAAATACCTGATGGTAAATAGGCGAATGTTGGTAAGGCAGAGATGATATGTACGTTTTTCCAAAACGCAGCATTCAAGAAAGAGTGTTTCTGCACAATATTATGCAGATTGACAATTAGAGCAGTAGTATTGAGTGCAGGATCATAGATATATGATTCCAGAGCAAGGCACTCATTGTTTTCGGCATCATATACCCCAATAGCCAAACAGCTTTGATGTATTCTCAAATGCAAGCTGTAATCAGCAAGTTGAGCAACATCAAAGCTGTCTGAATGTACGGAGTATCTGACTGATTCAAATAGCAGATCTTCCAATTTTATTCCCAGTTACCTGAAGTTGTAGCTTCACTTAATGAACCAAACTTAAGAAGTCTTCTTGTAGGAGATGCATTTGATTCTTTACGTTGTTTATCACGAGGGAATCTATCTACTACTTCGATAACAGCTACAGTAGCGTTACCCTTCTTAATTTTATCGGCAGAAAGTTCAAATTCTTTTCCATTTTTACCAGGGATTAATTTCAATTTAGCAGCACTAAAAGTACCGAAATCCTCCACTGGGAAAATTTTCTCTCTAACTTGGATTGCATCGATTGTGTCATATTCGATACGAACAGAGTCAGTACGAGTATAATATAAAGGATCATCCTTAGTACGAGCTTGGATAATTTCCTTTTTAGATACGTTGTACAATGAATCGTTATCAATGAACATTGCTAAAGTATCCCAAGAAGCTGTATATTCTTTGTATCGTTGGAAGTATGCTGTTTCAGCATCACGAATCATTTTTAAGCTTCTAATCACGTTTTTCTCAGAAACACGGATTTCTTCAGATTCTTTAATTGTGTCAAAAACACTGTGGTATAATGAATAACCCAGGAAAAGTACCACTGGGATCATTAAAAGTGTAAGTATTTTTGTTTTTGTCATTTCTCTAAGAGTTTGTTGTAATCTTGCTGCGAACTAAATACTATTTATAATCAAAATAAACGATATGATTTTAATAAATCATAATGACATTTTTATCAACATATCAATTTTGACCAAGGCAAATTTAATTAGAAAAGTGATAAAAAATAATTCCGTTAACCTAAAACTTGTTACGATAACGCGTTAAAATGACTTTTTTTTGCAAATAGTCTCTAAAAGTTATCTAAATCAAAAGTTTTAGCTATATCCTTCTTCTTTTGTTTAACAACTTTTATGTTTATTTCATATCTATTTAGGGGTTCTCCGTCATCATCGATCTCTAAATCAGCAATCTTTTCTACAACATCCATTCCTTTGATAACTCTTCCAAAAACGGTATAACTGCCATCTAAATGATGTGCGCCCTCTTTGGCCTCAACAATATAGAATTGGGAGCCACTCGAAGATTTACTTGGGTTGATTTCATCATTTTGTCGGGCAGCACCAACAGCGCCATAATCATGTACTAGCTCGTCTGTAAACTCACTATTGATAGTATAGCCAGGATTTCCAATGCCAATACGTGTGGAGTCTCCATCGGATCTAGTGTTAGGGTCACCACCTTGTATCATAAATCCTTTTAAAACTCTATGGAATGTTGTGCCATTATAAAAGCCTTCTTGAGCAAGTTTTAGAAAATTCTTTTTATGCTCAGGGGTTTTATCAGAAAGTAATAATACAATTTCTCCATAATCAGAAGTGATAATGGCTAATTGGTCTTTTCCTCTTAGTTTTTTACTCTTTTGAGCAGCTACTTCAGAAAAACTGAAAAAACACAATAGAAGGGTGATATATAATGGGATAGAACGCATATTTTTGCGGCTTGATATGATTATACAAAATTTGTAATGACGAAAATAGAAAACAAGAACGGAATACTAAAAGATATTTTATTCTTCCTGCCATCAATTATTTGGTTTGCAATGACAATCAAGTTGTTGTTGACTGTTGCACCTGTGGATCCGGATAATTTTTTTTCAAAGATCCCTCATTTTGATAAAGTGGCTCACTTTGGGATTTTTGGAATATTTACAGCTTGCCTTATGTTTTCTTTTTGTGGGTCATCTATCCTCAATAGGAATAAGAAAAAGATTATTCTAACCGTATTAAGTATAGTATTGGTTTGGGGAGCGGCTACTGAAGTTTTACAAGGCTTGCTGTTAGATGCTAGAGAAGGAGATGTGTTTGACTTTTTTGCGGACGCTATAGGTGGATTTCTAGGAGTGTATTGTTATGATATTCTAAATAGATTAGTACCTATAGTTCCTATATATAACAGATAATATTAACTAAAAACGGAAAAAGCCTATCACAACAAATAAGTATGTGATAGGCTTTTGTATTTTGAAAGAAAGGCTAGCCCCTTCTTAGTTTGTCATTACAGTTGACAGTGGTCACCGTCACAGAATTTCTCAGCTTCAACATCTTGACCTTGACCCATCTCATCGAAGTTCAATGGTTTAATATGTTTGGCTAGCTCCTCATACTTATCTTGTGAGATTTCTTCGTAAGGCATCTGAGGATATACTGTGTTACCTAATTCTAATTTTGGTAAGAATGAGATAGATTTCAAGTGGTATTGGAAGTAATTTAAGATTGGCTCAATCTGATTTGCTTCATCCTTCTTGAAAGTTACAGTTACTGAAACTTGGTTATCTGCCCAATAGCGTTGTAAGAATGCAGCAAGGTGTACTTGTTCCCAAATACCTACTTGGTTGACAGTTCTTACGTTTGGAATCTCTACCGGGATTGAAACTACCATTGTATCAGACTCTGAAACTGATGGTTCAACGTGGTAATTTGCTGCGATACACTTCTCAATAAGAGGTGATTTTTTCGACAAACGAATACGTCTGATGTAGTGATTACTTTCTGGGTAGTGCATACCTGGTGTTACACCTGGAAGTAATGATACAGTACCTGAAGGTTTTACAGAAGTAGTTTTTACTGATGGAGTAACACATAACCACTCAGCATAAATTGTATCCCAATTTTGAATAGTTTTGTATCCTTCATCACACCATTGTCTGAAAGTATCGATACCATGTTTTTCAACAAACTGAGCAATACCAGACATTGATGTGCCAATACGACGGTTTCTTAATAATACCCTGTTGGTTTCAGGCCAGTGAGTATTCGTTAATGTTACCGTTTTAGCATATAAATAAGCGAACTTAAGAGTTCTTAAATAATCTTCTTTAGATGTAGCTCTAGTAGGGAATGTTTCTACTAAACAGCAAAGTTCGTAAGATTCTAGTGTTTGCTCAGCACAAGGGTTAGTACCCATAGATCTGTTGTCTTTGTTGTCTGGAGCATCACCCATACGACCAAACTTACGCATGTTGTCTAACCAGATATAACCCGGCTCACCATTTACAGCAGTTTGATTTGCTACTTTACCGTAATCCATACCGACAGTAGAGAATACAGAGTTGTTAGAAGACCATCCGTATTCAGAACGGTGTGCTGAAGATCCTTCCATTTGTTGAGTTTCAGGATTCCAACGGTAGTCTTTTAGTTTTAAGTATTCTTCATCATCAGGATTACCAAATACAATCTCTGCAGATCTACGAACGTTACCAGCAACTACACAACAACCGATCATGTTCATGATATCTACAATATCAGTTACAGTGATTGTAGCACCTTCTGGTCTACCTGTAAACATAGTTCTGATTTGATCATGAAGTTTCATTAAAGGACCAGGTCCAGATGACATACCTCCGAATCCTTTGATCGGTAAACCTGCTTCTCTAATCTTAGAATAATCAAATTCTACGTTCACTCTTCCTGCGTGGAAAAATGAGTCAAGTAACATTCCTGTACTGTTTACCCAACCTTCACGAGAATCTGGAATTACGTAAGTAACCTTGTCTTCGCTGCTTGGTTGATAAATTGTTACAGTACCTGCTCCTTTAGTATCAAAACCAACACCAACACCTAGCATTGACATATCCATTAAAAACTCAAATGGTTTTGTTGGATCCTCTGCCATTGTTTCTGTACTAACAAATGAACAGTTGTTTAATGCAGCAAAAAGATTTCTTTTGGTAGTTAGTTCCGAACCCATTGCCCATAGACCACGACCTGGAGGTAAGAATTTCATATTGAACATTCGGTCGTACATTTCTTGAGCAGAGAGCTGTGCTTTATTGTCATCCCATCCTAATTGGTACTTAAGGATGTGATTTTTTTGGATTGTATAAGTACCTTCAACAACACGCTTAACAGTTTCCCACCATACCTCGTTAGTTCCGTCATCTTTAAGGCGAGAATAAGTACGCATGTAAACTAGTTCACCCAAACCGTTGAATCCAAACGGCGGACGTACTGTTTTGTACTTGTCAAGAAAGCTGTCATTCAAGGCGAATTTATATGTCATCATTTTTTAGAAATGTTATAGTATATCAACACACACTGCCGATACACAAGGGTACTGGTATTTTTCTAGTTTTGTTTATCTATTTTTCAAAATCAAACCTTGTAATAATATAAGGAGATAATATTATTAATACAAGATGTATATGTCTGTTTTTTAATTGATTATAGACAAATAATTAAGGAGTAGAAATCCTTTAGATTAATAAAATATGTCTTACAATAAACTGTTTAGGTTATTAAATATTCTCATACATACTTTGTCATCCTACCCTACAAAATAAGTGATAGAATATATCAAAAACAATATTGCTTTTTAGGTAAAAATTTGCATGTAAAAAGGTCTCTTATATATAAAGTGAATTAAGTCTATGATTTATTATGATTTAAGTAAATGTTTGCTTAATTTTTTTCATTGAACTATTTCTCAAGAACCAGATTTTATTAAATGATTATCCAAAAGTTGCCAAAAATTTTTAGTTCAAAGCTACTAATTCAATTTTTTTTGCTACTCTTTTTTGTAGGTCCAAAGGTGTCTACTTTTGGTCAATGGCATAAAGTGGAATATAACGAACTAAAAGGAATGCAGAACCCTTTGGTGAAGTCTATTACCAAAGATAGTCTTGGTTTTGTATGGGCTGCTACTGATGGCGGTGTGATTCGTTTTGATGGAAAAGAATTCCTTCAAATCAATGAAAATATTCCAAGTGAGTATATCAAGCACATATTTACCACCTCTACGGGAGTTACATTAGCCTCTTCTGATCTGGGCGTTTTTAAAATAAACACCACTGCATATCAACCAACAGTAGAAACAATATTGAAAGGTGATGTTTATGCATCTGACTCTTTGTTATGGTATCCAAAGTATATTTATGAAAGTATTTCAAAGGATATTTGGATAGCAGACAATCACTCTATAGTACAATTAGACTCTTCGTTAGCTGTTAAGAAAAGATACCAGTTTTTTGAAAAAGATATTCCTACAAATTTCCAAAGATCATTTTCCATTATAGAGGATAATATCTTAGGATTGTATGTGCTTTCTGAGGCGGGGTATATCTATCATCTTAACAAAAGGACTTACGAATTTGAAGAGGTGATGTTATTATCTGAATTGGATAGAGTAAACCATGCTTTTTTTGATGATGGTATAATCTATGTTTCAACACAGTCGGGCTTTTTAGCATTACAATTAAATAAGTCTGGAGATGAAATATTATCACAGAAGGTTCTAATTAATGAATTTGCACCTTCTTGGGTAACCCCATTGTCAAATAATGAATGGTTGGCCAGTACATGGAATAAAGGGTTGTATTTGATTAATTCATCTACCAAAAAGCTTACTTATACTAAAGTTGATTTGGTCGATCAAAAAGTAATCTCTTCTGTTTATGTAGATCCTAGTGGAGAAGTTTGGTTGTCTACAGATAATGGGATGATACTTTTGAGGGAACAATACTTCGAGGCTCCATTTAGTGATCTGACTGCAAACTATATACAAGATATTCAGGAAATGGACGGACAAATGGTTTTTTCTGATGGTCGTAAAGTATATTTCTGTAAGGATGATCAGGTAGAATCAGAAATAGAGGTTCCTTCTAATTATGGAATTGTTCTTAGAATTCAGAAAGTAAAAGGAAAATATTGGTTTTCAACGAATATTGGTTTTTTACTCGTGTATAATAGTCAACATAAGTTAGTGGATATTATAGATAGTTCTTTTGAAGGCGGTGCGATTTATAGCTTTTTGGAATTTAATGATGAAATTTGGTACCTACAGGATCATGCAGGAGTTTATCGCCTAAATAAAAATAAGGAACCAATAAGTTATGGAAGAGAGAAGGGGGTAGAAAGTAAAATTAATATTTTACGAGTGATTGATGGAGAACTTTACGCAGGTGGTAATAGTGATGAAGGCTACCTTTTTAGATATAAACCAAGGATTGATCGTTTTAAAAATGTAAGCTACCCTTTGCTGTTCGATAAAAATATTGATGTTGGTGTAAACGATATTATTGTAGATAAGGATCAGTTTGTATTGGCTACTAATTTTGGTATTGCAAAAGTAGTGAAGGATACATTAATATTAATTGAACCTGAAAATTTACCTGTGGGTGAAGTGAAAGCGATCACAACAGACCCTAATTACAATGATGTACTTTGGATTTCTAATGCCAGAGGGATCGTTCGTCTGCAGAATTGGACAGATTATCTAATTTTTGATGAATTAGCAGGTTTACCTAGTAAAACGATGAGTTATCGTACGTTATTCATTCGAAAGAATGGACAAATTTGGGCAGGTACAGCTTCAGGTTTGGGAATCTCTGATAAACAGATAAAATTAAAGGCAACACCTAAACCTGTGTTTACTTATATCGGTAACGCTATTTTTATGTTTCTAGGAAAAGAAAACCCTGAAATATCTTCTTCTTCTTATATCGATTTTCAATTTGCCAGTTTGTCTTACCCAGGTAATCTTATTCAATACCAGTACCGATATAATAACGGTGATTGGTTGGATATTGGTTGGAATAACAAGCATATCATCTCTGGATTAGATATTGGAGAGTATGATCTAGAAGTAAAGGCAAAGCAAATTGGTGGATATGATTGGAGTGAACCTTCAAAGTTCCATTTCAACGTAACAGAAAAATGGTATAAAACAGTTTATGGGATTTTAGGGCTGATTTCTTTATTAGGAGGAATCGGTTTTGTTGCTTTTAAACTTTACGATGAAAAAGTACAATATGATAAGGAAGTACTGGAACAAATTGTAAAGGAAAGAACCAAACAAATCGAAAGTCAGAATAAAATTTTATCTAACAGAGAATTGATATTAAAGAAGCAAGTAGACAGGTTTAAGAAGGTCAACGATAAGCTTCAATACCAAAGAAATATCACTCATGAACGTTTACAATATGCTAAATCATTGCAGTCTGTTGTATTACCGTCTGCAGAAAAGCTAAATACATTTTTTAATGACTCATTCTTGATCTTTAAGCCTAAAGAAGTGGTGTCTGGCGATTTCTATTGGGTGAAATCTTTTGATGAGAATGTGTTGTATTTAGTATTATCAGACTGTATTGGTCATGGTATGCCTGGAGCTATACAAGCTTTGATCGGTATGGAATCATTAGGTCAAATTATCGATTCTCCTAGAAAAAGAACCAATGAGATCTTAGAAGAGTTAGATGATAAACTCAGTGAAAAGTCTAGCGAAGATCCAACATTGGTAGGTATGGATATTATGATCTTAAGAATTGAGAAATTCAAAGAAAATGTAAATCTATGCTTCGCGGGTGCCAAAAGACCGCTATTCTATTTTGAAAACAATGAATTCCACGAGGTAAAAGGAACCCGTAGGGCAATAGGTAACGAACCCAATCATGTAAAACAAAAAGGGTTTATTGAACATACCTTTATCATGCCATATGGAACACAATTGTACCTGACATCAAATGGCTATTACGACCAATTCAATAATGAGAAAAAACGTATTGGGATTGTGAAGTTTAGAAAATTGTTAGAAGAAGTAGCCATTGACCAATCTATGGAAGGTCAAAGAAAATGGTTACAAGATTATCTTGTAATGTGGAAATCCTCTGCAGAGCAGATAGACGATATCACAGTATTAGGAGTAAAAATATAAATTCTAATAAGGAACTTTTTTATTGTTTGAAAATAGGTTTGTGAAGAAACTGAAGAACGATGCTTGTTCCTTTTTGTATCTTTTCAATTCACGCAATAAAGCCCTTCCTTGAGATTTCGAAGTGATCACTAAATCAAACGAATCTTGAGGAAAGTTTTTATATGTAATTACTTTTCCCGCATGTTTTCCTCTTTTATAGGAAACTTGCAAATTATGTTCTTGTTTATCGTAGATTAGAAATTCTATCAACGATGATTTTTTAGGGATAATTTTTTCAACAAGTATTTCTCTCATGGTTTAGTAAATAAATGATAGTCGAGTAGGGAATAACTAATAGTTTATAGCGCGGACGTAAGCTTAATAAAAATAAGGTTTTTATGTCAAAAATACACATAAAAGTGTACTTATTTTCTGTTGTCGTCGCCCTCTAACATACTTAAATAGCTTAAATATCGTGATGTAGCTATTTTTCCTTCATCAACAAGTAGTCTTACATTACAGTTTGGTTCATGAGTATGGGTGCAATTGTGATATTTACAATCATGCATTGCTTCTCTGATTTCCGGAAAAAAGTGTCCGATTTCATTTTCCTCAATGCTCATAATACCTAATTCTTTAATTCCAGGAGTATCAATTAAATGCCCGTCATGTTTTTCTAATTCAAACATTTCGGCAAAAGTAGTCGTGTGTTTACCTTTCATTGCAAATAAAGATATCTCGTCTGTTTTTTGTTGCACATTTGATGCCAACTTATTCAGAAGAGTCGACTTACCGACACCTGAGTGTCCTACTAAAAGTGATGTTTTACCTTCGATAATTTCAGTTAATTCATCGAGGTTCTTGTCCTCTAATACTGAAATACGCAGACACTTATATCCTAGTGGTTCGTAAATTTGTTTGAGGTACTCTAAGTATTCGCGGTCCTCGTCTTCTAATAAATCATCTTTGTTAAAGACAATGTAAGTAGGCACATTGTATGATTCAGCAGCTACCAAAAAGCGGTCAATAAAGCCTAGCGAGGTTTTTGGAAGTGCTAAAGTTGCAATTAATATTGCTTGATCGATATTTGCTGCAATGATATGCCCATGCCATTTTTTTCTTGTAGACTGACGTAAAATAATGTTTTTACGATCCAATATTTCATGGATAATAACAGTGTTTTCTACTTCATCTTCAAGAGAATAGTGAACATAATCTCCTACAGCAACGGGGTTAGTTACTTTTAAACCTTTTAATTTCAGTTTACCTCTTAATCTACCTTTGTAAAACTTATGAGTATCGCGATCTTCAATAGAGTACCATAACCCAGTAGACTTTGTAATGATGCCAACCTTAAGGTCTGCTTGTGATACTTTTGGTGTACTCTTTTTCTTTTTTGATCCGCTTTTTTTCATCCGTTTTATTAAAGACTAACGATTTATATGAAGAGGTTTTCCTCCTAATTAAAATACAAAAATATTGTGTTAAACTGAATTTATAACAAACATAATAGGAATTAAATAATTACTGAAGTTGTTTTTTACAGTATGTGATGATTTTTTCAGTACTTCCTAGGTTTTCTTGTACATAACCTTTTGTGATTTTACCTGATTTTTTTCTGAACTCAAGATCAGAGTTTAGTTTGTTGAATATTGATAGACAGGAGTTTACGTCTGTAATACTGAATGTGCCTTTACGTTTTACTAATTCAATAGCTTCATTAAACTTCTTGAATTCTTTACCAATAACGATAGGAATCCCAAATGTAGCTGGTTCAAGAATATTATGAAGTCCTTCTTTAAAAGCACCTCCTACAAAGGCAAAATCAGCAAATTGGTAAAGAGAAGACAGCATACCTACATTGTCAATAATGAATAGGTTTTTGTCAATTATGTTTTGTTCGGTTGCTTCAGAAAAAAGAATAGCTTTTCTAGTAGAAAAAGTATCTTTTATGTGATTAATTTTTTTATCTGAAATTTCATGCGGGGCAACGATAATTTTTATATCCTCCAATTCAGATGCGACAAGGCGTAATGCTTCAATATCTCTAGGCCAACTGCTTCCTACAACTAAAGTAGTAGCGTCTTTAGAGAATTGTTCAGCTAATGGTATTTGTTTTGGATGATTACAAATCTCAGCTACCCTATCAAATCTAGTATCACCTGCAACCTCTTTATTATCAATGTTAATAGAAGATAGAAGGTCATAAGAATTTTGATCTTGTGTGAAGAAGTAATCAAATTGCTTCAACATATTTTGTTGAAACCCATCTTTATTTTTAAAGAAAGCTTGATCTTTTCTGAATATTGTCGAGAAGGATACTACAGTTGCATTTATAGCTTTAAGCGCTTTTAAGTAATTGTGCCAAAATTCGTATTTGACAAAGAAGGCTATTTTTGGTTGAATAGCATCAACAAACCTTTTGGTATTCTGTGGTTTGTCGAGTGGTAGATAATATATAAAATCAGCGCTATCGTAATCTTTTTGTACTTCATACCCACTTGGTGAGAAGAAAGTCAATACGACTTTATGAGTTGGAAATTGTGTCTTATATTCTTCAATAACAGGACGGCCTTGCTCAAATTCGCCTAGGGATGCACAGTGAAACCATGCGACCGTACTGTTGTTATTTGCGAAATCAGATTCAACTTTTTCTAATAAATTTTTTCTTCCTTCGACAAATAATTTGGCTTTTGGATGTAAATAGGAAGCAAGTTTCATTGCTCCAGAAAACGCCGTTGTTCCGAGATTGTATAATGTTTCTTCCATCATACCGCAAAAGTACATCAAAAACTTTCTTTGTAATACTTTTTCTCGGGCTGCTAACTAATATTTGTCAGCGTAAATAGACAAAACTTGTTTTAACTCTTTTCTCGCTAAAAAGATTCTGTTTTTTACAGTACCAATTGGAATACTTAAACGATCTGAGATCTCGTGGTATTTAAAACCTCTAAAGTACATCATAAATGGCTCACTGTATGTGTCATCAAGATTTTCAATTGCCTCGTTGATGTCATCCATTGCAAATTTTGAGTAAGCAGAATTTTCATGCTTTACATTAGTGCTATTGATGAAATGTAAGTTGTCTGATGTGTCGATAAAAGTTTTTTGACGAGCTGATTTTTGGTAGTTCGTTAAGAACGTGTTTCTCATAATCGTAAATACCCACGCTTTCATGTTTGTACCTGCCATAAACTTGTCCTTATTCGAGAATGCTTTCAGCATAGTTTCTTGAATAAGGTCTTTTGCATTTGCTGAGTCTTTAGTCAATTTGATTGCAAATGGCTCTAGAGCTGGTATCAAATACTGTAGTTTGTGATTGAATTCTATAACTGTCATGATTGAAAAATGTTAAAGTGGTGTTTTGTTTAACTTTATTGTATTGTTGTTAAAACAAATTTAAGGTAAAAAATGATTCAAGGCAATATTTTGTTTAATAAATTTCAAAAACAGTTAAACAAAATTATTTGTAAAGTCATATAAATATTAAAGTTTGGTGAGTTATTTGTTTGATTTTTAGCTGTTTATATATGAATTAACTGCTTTACGATTTATGTTTATTTTGTTTATTAATTCTCTCTTTTGGGGATTTTTTGGTCATCAAACAATTAACAGTCAAGCTACTATGTTATTACCTGATGAATTGTTTCTGTTTTTCAAAACTCATATTACTGATATTCAAAAAGGGGCGATACGCCCTGATCAAAGGAGAAGGTTGTTAGATGAGGAAGGAGCAAAACATTATATAGATGTTGAGCTTTATGATTCAATGTTTAAACAAACTCCTATTTATTTTGATGATGCATTAATCAAGTATTCTAATGATACTTTATTGAAAAGAGGAACTTCGCCTTGGAATATCTTTATGTATAAGCAGATGTTGACAAAGGCGTTTCAAGAAAAAGATCCCTATAAAGTTATTAAGTATGCTGCTGAAGTAGGACATTACTATGCAGATCTACATGTTCCATTACACACTACTGAAAATTATAATGGTCAACTAACTAACCAATTGGGAATTCATGCCTTTTGGGAAACAGTTTTACCTGAGAGGTATTATGATGAATACAGTTTGCAAACACATGAACCAGAATACGTCACACATTTTATGGATACCTTATGGAGTGTGATGAATGAATCTCATGATTTAGTAAAGGTGGTGTTATCTGAGGAAAAACGTATTTCACAACTGTTGCCTAATCAGAGTAAATTAGTTTTGAGAAGAAGAGGGGCAAGTCTTCAACTTTTACCTACTGATGAATATGCTTTGTTATATCATGAAGCAGTCGGGGAAATGGTTTCGCATAGAATGAGTTTAGCTATACAAAGGATTGCAAACCTATGGTTTACTTGCTGGGTAGATGCAGGACAACCTGATTTGATGGAATTACCTTATCAACCTCCGAAAAGAAAAAAGAAACATAAAGGAATCTAATATTATAGATAACACCTCAATTTTAATTATTTTCGTGGTCTTATTTATTCTTGAAATATCATGTTCAACAACTATTATTTTTTAAGACAACTCAGTCGTTCGTTAAAAGAACGTTTAGTGGGGATGACTTTAGGGGCTTGTTTTAGCCAAAGTAAAGACGAATTGATGATTGGCTTTTATAAAGGTGGTCGAGAACAATGGATCAGAGCTTCATTAATTCCAAATTTTAATCTACTTACGTTTCCTCTTGATTATCAGAGAAAGAAAGTAAATAGTATAGATCTTTTTAAAGATGCTATTGATGAAGAAGTGACTGATATTATACAATATGAAAACGAAAGAGCATTCCTAATTCAGCTGACATCAGGATGGGGGTTGTTGTTTAAAATGTATGGTAACAGATCAAATATTCTATTAACTCATGAAGGAGAAGTACATGCTGTTTTTCAGAAAAGACATATTGAAGATCAGAACATGGATATCTCTTCTTTGGATAGAGAATTGAATCAAACAAAAGAAGGATTTTTTGAAAATGGATTGAGAGGTAGTTTTCCTACTCTAGGTAGGGAAGTGCAAGGATATTTAGATACAAAAGGTTTTGAGGTACAGGATCAAGAAGCTCAATGGAACTTGTTGTCTTCGATGTTAAATAAGTTGGAACAACCTAATTATTATGTCGAAGAAAAAGACGATCAAGTACAGTTTCTTCTATTTAAATTAGACGATGCTACAACTTTATTTGAAACATCAGATCCAATTGAAGCCGCAAATGAATTTTATTTCCGTTTTTCAAAACGCTACTTTGTTGAAAGAGAAAAAGGTCCTTTAATCAAAGAGATTGATAAAAGATTAAAACAATCTAAAGGGTACTTGAAGAAGAATTACGCCAGGTATGAAGAATTAACTGAAAATGCCAGGTTTGAAGAAATTGCCAATATTATTATGGCTAATCTTCATGCAATTCCTCCAAGGACAAAAAAGGTGAAACTCTTTGACTTTTATAAAGATGAAGAAATTTCTGTAAAGCTGAATGAAACACTGACTCCTCAGAAAAATGCTGAGACGTATTATCGTAAAGCCAAAAACCAGAAGCTTGAGGTAAAAAATCTTGAGGCAAATATTCAGCAGAAAGAAGGAGAAATGGAAGAGCTGAAAAAGCATAGAGATGCCTTGAATGATTTAGAGATGGTGCGCGAAATTCGTAAATACATCAAAACAAATAACCTTCAAAAGCTTCAAAAGAATGAGCCAGTTTTCCCATTTAGAAAATTTGAATACAAAGGATTTGAAATTTGGGTGGGTAAAAATGCCGTAAATAATGATTTACTAACTCAACGTTTTGCACATAAAAGAGACTTGTGGTTACATGCAAGAGATGTGGCAGGATCTCATGTTGTGGTGAAGTGGAAATCAAAACAGCCCAACTTCCCGGTAGATGTAATTGAAAAAGCAGCTTCAATCGCAGCATATTATTCTCAAAGAAAAACAGATACGCTTTGTCCTGTGATTTATACTCCTAAAAAATTTGTACGTAAGCGAAAAGGAGATCCAGCAGGATTAGTAGTTGTGGATAAAGAAAAGGTGGTTTTAATAGAGCCAGCTCCTTTTTCAGAGACTTTAACTTAAAATTCCGCAGTATTTTTTCATATCCTGTAGAAGCGTTTAACTTTGTAAATTGAATTGTACTTAAAAGAAGATAAAATGAGTAACAAAAAAGAGCATTTGGCTTTCGGTAAAAAGAACTATATGTGGATGTTAATCGGCATCATTACTATTGCTGTTGGTTTCTTTATCATGTCATTAGAAGATAGTCCAATGGGCTTTGGTGCATTAGGCTTAACAGTTGGTCCTATTGTAATTATGACAGGGTTTGGTATTAACTTTTATGCTATTCTACTTAAGTCTCCTAAAACTACTACAGAAGATTAATCAACAACTTAATTATATTATCCTATAGCTAAAACATGAATATCTTTGAAGCAATTGTCTTGGGAATTATCCAAGGCCTAACGGAGTTTTTGCCCGTAAGTAGTAGTGGTCACTTAGAATTAGCAAAAGCAATATTCGGAAACCAAGATCTTGGAGCAGAAGAAAGTATGATGATGACTGTAATGCTACATTTTGCTACTGCATTATCTACATGTGTCATTTTTAGAAAAGATATTGGAGATATTCTAAAAGGTCTTTTTCAATTTAAATGGAATGAAGAGACTGAGTTTTCTGTAAAGATTGTATTATCTATGATACCTGCAGCATTTGTAGGTGTATTCTTAGATGATCAAATCGAAGCTTTTTTTGGAGGAGCAGTTCTTTTAGTAGGTTGTATGTTGTTGGTAACAGCAGTATTACTTTTACTAGCAGACAAAGCAAAAAATACAAGTAAAAGTGTTGGGTATAAAGAAGCCATTATTGTAGGTATTGCTCAAGCTATTGCTATTCTTCCTGGTATTTCTAGATCAGGAGCAACGATCTCTACTTCAGTACTTTTAGGTATTGATAGAGAAAAGTCTGCAAGATTCTCTTTCTTAATGGTAGTACCATTAATATTCGGTAAAATTGCAAAAGACTTATTAGATGCTAGACATGAAATTGCTGAAGGTACATTTCAATTAGGTTTAGAACCGACAATCATTGGAGCTGGATTTATTGCAGCATTTTTATCAGGCATGTTAGCTTGCCAATGGATGATTGCTCTAGTAAAGAAATCTAAGTTGCAATATTTTTCTATTTGGTGTGCATTAGTAGGGTCTATTGCCATCATCTATTCATTAATGAATTAATATTAACTGTTAAATCTGATCATGAAAGATTTTGATTTTGCTGCTGGTGAAACAGTATTGGTAGACAAACCACTTGAATGGACCTCATTTGGGGTAGTGAAGAAGTTGCGTTGGGAAATGAAAGTGAAAAAAGTGGGTCATGCTGGCACTTTAGATCCTTTGGCGACAGGTCTGTTAATTTTATGTACAGGAAAGAGTACTAAAACCATAGATCAGATTCAGGGTAAAATAAAAGAATATGAAGGGGAGATGGTCATTGGTCAAACTACTCCTTCGCATGATTTAGAAACTGAAGTAGACAGTGAAGCAGATATCTCTCATATCACTGAAGACGATATCTATAACTTACTACCAAAGTTTACTGGAAAAATCATGCAAGTACCTCCCATGCACTCTGCTATTAAAGTAGATGGTGTAAGAGTTTACAAACATGCTAGAAAAGGAAAAGAAGTAAAGATAGATCCAAGAGAAATTGAGATCAAAGAGTTAGAAATAACCAATATTGATTTTCCTAGAATTCAGTTCAGAATGGTATGTTCAAAAGGAACATATGTGAGAAGTTTCGTGAGAGATTTTGGTAAAGAATTGGGTGTTGGAGCATACATGTCTGCACTTCGTAGAACCAAAATAGGGGAATATTCTGTAGAAGATGCCAAGTCTGTAGACGAATGGATTGAAGTAATCCAAAATTGGAGAGAAAAGAAAGAAGCAGAAGGTGAAAAGTAATTCATTTTTGCTTGAATAGATATTATATTTGGAGCATGTTTGATCAACTTCAGACATGCTCCTACTTATTTAACAACTAATAATGAAAGTACATTACGGTATTGATAATTTTCAACCTCTAAAAAGAGCTACTGTAACCAGCGGAACATTTGATGGTGTACATTATGGGCATCAACAGATTTTATCGCACCTCAGAAAAACTGCTCAGGAAGATAATTCCGAAACCGTATTGATCACTTTTTGGCCTCACCCGAGGTTTACATTACAGCCTGAAGAAGCAAGGAAAAGCCTCAAGCTCATCACTAATTTAGAAGAGAAAATTGCTCTTTTAGAAAAGGAAAATATTGATCATCTCATCGTTTTGAAATTTGATAAAAACTTCTCACAAATGTCTTCTATGGACTTTGTTAGAAAGATTCTTATCGAGAAAATCAATACAACAAAATTGGTTATTGGGTATGATCACCGTTTCGGAAAAAACAGAGAAGGCGGCTTTGATTATTTAAAGGCAAATCAAAAAGATTTTGGCTTTGAAGTAGAAGAAATAACAAAGCAGGAAATTGAGAATGCTGCCGTAAGTTCTACAGCGATTAGAAATGCATTATTAGAAGAAGGAGATGTTGAAACAGCTGAAAAATATTTAGGCTATCATTATTCTTTCGAAGGTTCTGTAGTTGATGGTAATAAGATAGGACGTAAAATCGGCTTTCCAACGGCCAATATTTCATTAGCAGATTCGTTTAAGCTTTTACCAAAAATTGGTGTCTATGCTGTGAATATTTTCATAGAGGGTAAAAAGTATAACGGTATGATGAATATTGGAAAACGACCGACAGTAACTGAGGGAGTACAGAAAACAATTGAAGTTAATATTTTTGATTTTAATGAAGACATCTACTCCAAAAGTGTCAATGTTTCTTTAATTCATCGAATCAGATCCGAAATGAAATTTGATGGAGTAGACGCCTTAATAGAACAACTGAATAAAGATAAAATAGAAGCACTTAAAATATTAACTACTTAATTTTATTTTTTCGTTTTTACTTCTTCTAAAATCCATTCACTTACCTTGTTCATAAATGTTGGGGAAAGTGTTTGATTTAATACTCCATACTCATTAGGCAATCCAGTTTCACATTCTTGGAATAAATGATTTAAGCCCTCAAGCTTTTCCATTTTATAGCGCACATTACCTGCTTTTTTTAGACTGTTCTCAATACCTTCTAGATTCTCATCTGCAAATACCTGAAGATCCTTACTGCCATTTAAAGCATAGACAGGAGCTTTTACTTTCGATAAATAATTTTCGGGATTAGTTTTAATAAACTCGATAAACCAAGGGTTTGTAATGCTTTTAACTATTGAATTTACTTGTTGATCACTGATATTATTGTGATACTGATGTTTAAAGAAATCCGATAATTTATCTTGAAGTGGAACTTCATTATTGAGTATCATATCGTATGCTTTGTCAAAGATTTTCTGATTGGAAGCAACAATATTTTTAGGTAAACCACTTATTATTTCAATTTTTTCCTTTTGATGAAGCATTAGGTCTTTACAAGGAATTCCAGGGGAAGCCATTAATACCATAAAATTAACTTTATCATTTTTGCTAGCCACCATGGATGCAACAATACCACCTTCACTGTGACCTATTAATCCAATGTGTGTAGGGTCTACATCATTTCTAAGTAATAAGTACTCAATAGCCGCTTCCACATCTGTAGCAAAGTCAGAAGTCGTTGCATTTTCAAAAGTACCTTGAGAACCACCTACGCCTCGGTCATCAAACCTTAATACTGCTATTCCTTTTTTAGTGAATTCGTCTGCTAATACTAAAAAGGGTTTGTGACCTAAAATATTTTGATTTCTGTCTTGAGGTCCACTTCCCGAAATTAAAATGACTGTTGGGTATCTCTTTACATCAAATGGACGAGTGAAGGTACCAGACAACATGATTCCATCTTTTTTATTATAAAACTCTATATTTCTAGAGAGGTATGTAAAAGGTGGACGAGGTTCTTGTGGTTTAGCTTCAGGAGTTTCTTCTTTTAAACTTTTTATTAGTGGCATTTTAAAAGATTGTCCTCCTTGTTTAAACGTTCCTTCAATATTTTCGTCGTCTATAACATTGCCTACATATTCTATTCCTAGGTTTGGAAGCTTGATAAATAAGAACGGCGATTCGTATCTGATTTCATGTATTGGAACACCTTTTACTTGCTGTGCAGGTATGTCCATAATTCCTTTTAAATTATTTCCTTGAGCAGATATCTTAAAGATGATATCTAGCTTACCATTTGGTAGTTCTAGTGTCCCTTTCCAAGGACCTGCTAAGTTTTGTCCAAAAGTGGGTAGACTAAATAAAAAGAATAGTAATAGAAAAAAATAGTTGTTTTTATTCATAGGGAATTTTCGAAGTATAATATTTAATGTAATACTTAACCTAAGCTTATAATAAAAGTACCATTACTATGTGTTCTTAGCAAGAAAATGAAGATTATGAACGATTTTGTCATGTTTTCTTCATCTATCAAAATAGCCGATGTATGGAATGTTGTGAATAATTATTCAATGAATATCAGTTCATTAACAAAATTAAATAAAATTAAATGAATGTAAATTTCAAAGTAAATATTGTATTTATTAAATTTGTTTTAACATATGTAAATGAATCACGACATAATTATTTTTCAGGGCTTATGGTTCACCAACTAAAAAAGTTCATACTTGGCAATAGTTCATTTGGTTTAGGTTTATTAATTGGACTATTATTCGGCTATTTTCTAGCTTTCTTAATGGTAGGTTACTACCTAGGATAAGTTACCACAATTCTAATTGATGGGTGCTGTTATCAATATCATCATCTTCATCAATTTCACTTAAGTTGCTAACACTTATTCCTAGCAATCGGATGTTTAACGATTGGGGATTAAGAGCTTCTAAAAGATAAATTGCTTCCTCTACTAAAAACTCTTTTGAAACAATACTCTTAAGAAATGTCTTACTTTTCGTATGCGTTTCGAAATCATGTTGTTTGATTTTTACAGTTAGGGTTTTTCCTCTCTTGTTACCTTTGATTATTCTTTGCCATAAGATGTCAGCAACATTAATAAGATGGGATTTCATTTTTTCAACATTTGCAATATCTTTTGAAAACGTTCTTTCTGCCCCAATAGATTTTCTTTCTCTATGTGGTTTAACTTTTCTATTATCGATACCTCTAACGATGTGATAATAGAACTTTCCCGTTTTACCAAAATTATCATTTAGGTGAGATATAGGCCATTCTTTTAGGTCTTTGCCTTTATAGATACCCAACTTTTTCATTTTTTCGGCAGTAACACTTCCAATACCATAGAATCTTTCAATAGGTAGTTGCTCTAAAAAAGCGGTAGCTTCCTCTGGAAGAATGACTGATAACCCATCAGGTTTGTTGATGTCAGATGCGGTCTTCGCCAGAAATTTATTGTAAGAAACACCGGCACTCGCGGTAAGGTTAAGTGTATCGTTGATTTTTGCTCTTATTTCTTTTGCTATTTGGATGGCAGAAGAGATACCTTTTTTATTCTCAGTAACATCTAAATAGGCTTCATCCAAAGATAGAGGCTCAACTAAGTCTGTATATTCAAAGAAGATTTTTCTAATTTGAAAAGACACTTCTCGATAAACATTAAATCTAGATTTGGTAAAGATAATCTGCGGGCATTTTCTGTAAGCTAAAGCTGAAGGCATAGCAGATCTTACCCCAAATTTTCTAGCTTCATAACTTGCGGCAGCAACAACACCTCTTTCTCTACTACCTCCAACAGCCACAGGCTTTCCTCTTAAATGTGGAAAATCTCGTTGTTCAATTGAGGCAAAGAAGGCATCCATATCGATATGTATAATCTTCCTTTGGATAATTGCTAGATATGTTAATCAAAGAACTTTACATCATAACTTTTTGAGACAAATTCAATGGTTTCTATGTTTTCCATTTTGTTTGCAAATACTGACATCACAAAGAAAATATCAGCCATTGTATTTAAAAGATCTGTAATAAGCTTGTCAACTTTTACATCTTCAAATTTAGCTATCTTATAAGCCCATCGGGTAGAGTTTTTACTTTTTGATCGGCATAAATTTAGAATTCCTGCAAGTTCACATCCTATTGGAAGACTAAACATTTTTGTCTCTTCTTTTACTAAGGCTTGGTATTTATCATGTATAGCTATAGCTCTATCTACGTCACTTTCTGTAACGGCAACATTTCCTCTAATAGAACCATTTACATGATATGCCATCTCGCAAAGCCAAGTTAATTCTTTCAACATTTCTGGATATTTAGAAGCTTTAGAATAAGCATATCCAATATGACTGGCTAGTGAATCCGTTTCAATTTCATAGTCACATTTAAAACTTGTCTCTTTTAGGTAAGGATAACACATTCTCACCTTTTTAGTTGATTTATTTTTATCAGTAGTAGATGTTGTATCTATACTTTTTTCATCATTTAAATTTCCCATGGAACTAAATTAGACTATGCTATGGACTAATCAAAGACAATAAATGTTTAGGGAAAACTTAAATTTCTAGGGAATCACATTGAAGCTGAAATACTGGGTACTTCAATAATTATTATTTCTTAAAGTATGGTATCAAATAATAAAATGATCATACTAAAACCTTTCTCGGATTAGGCATACTATGGAGTTTTTTGTACTCTATTAAGGTGTTTACTCTTATTTTTTGACCTCATCAAGGAATTCTATGACCTGAATTCAGTAAAACCAATACAAGGTAACGGCGTATATCAAAATAGGTCAATTAATGATGATCTAACTGAATAACAGCTATGTTGTACTATGTATAGAGATGAAAACTTCTATCATCATCAAAATAATCAAACTAAACATCTTAGAAACTAAATAAATTAAAAATGAAGACATCTATAACTAAAACGGAACGAGCATTTCTTCGCTCAGAATACAAGAGATATTCAGACGAATTAAAAGATCAAATACGTTTAGATTCCACTTCAAATGACGGGATTAATGCTCAAGAGCAAAAAAAACAGATTATTGCTATTATCAAAAGAATTCTATTTACAGAAGTTCATAATGGTGAGGTAGATATATTAGCAGATTTATATATCGCTCAGAATGATGCTTACGGTCTAAATTCGATGATATTAGAAAAAACGTTCACTCAACAGCTTTTAAACTTGAACTAAGTGAGATTTCAGTCCTATTACTTTTCTTATCTTAGATCAATTTATAGTAAATGTTTAATGTCCACCTTTGTAATGTAAACAATGAAATAAAAGTCTAATTTAACATTACAAAAATGAAAAGTTCAACATTCAATCGTATTATAGTTGCAGTAGCATTAATGATTACATCTACATTTACTTTAACAAGTTGTTCTGATGGTGGAGATGTAATTACTTCCGAACCAGTAGATCCCATTTACGGAAATACTCCAGCAGTAGATGACGATTTTGGTAATACACCTGAAATAGATGGAGATTATGGAAATACACCAACTCCAGTAGCTGAGCCTGTTTCAGAATAAAATAGAATAATTAATAGGGTTGTTTAAATATTATTGAACCACTTCAGAAATGGAGTGGTTTATTTTTTTATTGGTATTTATTTTCAAAAAATAGTTTAAATTCTATCATTGTTAATCCATATTAACCATCCTTCTATTTATTTTCTAGACTATATCTTATTGATTTGTAGATATGTACTAAATCACTTAAGAATGAAAAAGTTATTAGCATTACTACCAATAAGCTTATTGATCTTTAGCTGTAATAAGGATGTAGAACCGATTGGAGGAAACTTTGATAAAGTATTAGAATCACAAGGTGGAGATACTCTAATGATTTATCATTCGGGTGGTTTCTTCGAAGGGTATATTATTTCATCGAAAGAATACTTGAAATCTGGATGGAATTATAATACTGAAACCAATGAAGGTACATACGTAGATGTATCAAAAGGCATGAGGTGGATAGATTGTAAACCGATGTTAGGGAGTTTTGATAATTTCCCTACTTATAATATTGAGGAATTAAAGGTTTCAAGTAAGGATTTTGTTTCCTGTGATTTCTAACAAAATGATATAAAAAAAGCTCAAGGAATTACCGTAATTCCTTGAGCTTTTTTCTTATCTGACAATGGCAAACTTACCGACATATTTTTCATTTCCATCATTATCTGTGGAGAATATAAAATAGATACCTGTTGCAGGCTTTTGACCGTTATTAAGCCTGAGATTCCAAGAAGTACTTCCTCCAAATGATTGACCATCCCAAACTAAATTACCAGCAGTATCAGTGATTTTTACACTAGCATCAGTAACCAAACCGGAAATAGTAAGCACTCCTTGATATTCGGGTCTTACTGGACTTGGAAATACCTTTACATTTTCAAACTTTCCTGAACTTGTTGTAGCATCTGATCGGTAAGAAATAATGCCTTCTTGTGTTCCAATAAATAATTCACCACTCACTGGTTGAATATCCATGGTAATAATATTATTAGAAAGTAATGGAGAGTTATCGGTGGTAAATTGTTGATACAATCTTCCTCCATCACTACTAAATAACCATAGGCCTCTGCCGGTTCCTAACCATTTACGATTACCTCCATCGATAGCAATGGCCTGTACTTTTTCACCTTTCAATAATGGGAAACCATCGTATCGAGGTAGTGATACTGAAAATTCTCCAACTTCAGTAGGTGATGTACCAAAATACTCTGCTGTACCATCATCTGTTCCGATCCACATGCTTCCATTATTATCTAAACTAAGGCTCAAAGTGGTATTGCTTGGTAAGCCACCATTGGTTTGATCTGTATCTAAAAACCTTGAGTCGCCATCCTTAAAAGTAAGTAGTCGTTGATTACCTAATATCATCCATACATCACCTTGTAATGAATTTTCCATTTGTACGGCAGCACTACTGATATTACTATCTCTAAAGTGTTGCCACTCACCCGCAGGATCTCTAAAATGTAGCCATCCTTGTGTTGTTGTCCATAAATTTCCCCATTGATCTATGGCTAAACTATTGATGACAGCCTCAGTACGTCCCTCAACAAGAAAAGGGTCTTTGATAATTTCTGTTGTATGATCATCAATATGGAATGTCATAATACCATCACCTTGTGTAGCAAAATACACTTTTCTTTCTGCTGGCATAAAAGCTAACCCTAACATTGGAGCTGTTTGCGGAATTTCTTCTGCATTAGAACGTTCTAGAGAAGTATAGTTCGTCCACTGTCCGTCATTAAAAACAGAAAAACTACCAACACTTAGATTGTTATCTTCAGCTGGCGTTAAAAATATTTGATCTTCAGCATGAATGATTTCATGAGCTGTAGGGTAAAGGGGACCGGCGGGAGCATAACTTTCTATGGTATTGTTATTTACCCTCACCAAACCGTTTATCTCATCTGCAATCCAAGCAATATTGTCTTCATCATCTAGGATTTGACGTGGAGAAGGAGACTTTTCATCTTCCCATGTAGATACATTGTCATTGGCGTCGATCACCTTGATATTATTTGAGGTTGGAAGTGTAATGTTTTCCCCCCATAAGTCTAATAAATAGACATCACTATCAAAATCTAAAATTACTTGAGTAGAAGAATAAGTTCTTTTCTTTACTTGACTATCGGCAAGATCTGTGAAATATAAACCATCTTCAGTATATAGTAGGGTCGTTATGTTATTAGGGGATGAGCTGACAACCGTTTCCCAATTATTAAAATCTTGCTTATTTGTATCTTCATCATCGGCTACTCTTTTAATCCCTTCGGCTGAGGCTATATAAATTGAATCTTCCGAGAAACTAATATCATAGACAGCATTTTCGCTTCCGTTTTGACCGATAAAATCATATGTTTCTTCGATGACATAATCAGTTGTATTGATCTTAACTACCCCAAAAGAGGCACATACATACATAAACTGTTGTTCCATTCTTAATCCATAGAAAACCTTATCAGGATAATTTGAATTAAGTAATGTTCTCATGTTTACAATTTCACTTTCTGTGATGAAATCAATATTACCATTGCTATAGAGAACAACTAATTGGTCTGTCGGAGCGGCATAACCAAGAGTAAGAATATTTGTATCACTAAGACCATCATCTTTTGTGATCGTAGAGATGATACCACTTTCCTTTTCATATGAAAATAAAGCATTTGTCGATGCAGAAAAAACTTCATTATCTGCTATTGCTACTGAATGTGCATTTGAGTAATTTAGGTGTGCACGCCAAGAATTAACAGGAATATCTTGTGCAAATAATGGAGATGAAAATATCTTAAGAATACTGAAGATGAAAAAATATAAATAGTTACGATTGTTCATGAAGTTCCATTTCGTTTAGACTTTCTAAGATAATAAGAACCTATTAGTAATGATGAAAAATTACATGAAAATGTAAAAAAATAAACAATTGCAATCGGTTTCGTTTCTTGAGCGTTTTTTATTCCACAGCAAACCGTTTAAGTTTGTTATCAACGAATTGATTATCACTTATCAAAACATATGAAATTATTAAAAACAGGTGTGGCTTTGTTATCTGCCGTTTTGATGGCTTCTACAGTCTCTGTTGCAGATCATGAAGTAAACCTACCCGAGAAAACCTCTGTCGTTAAAAAAGCAAAGAAACCCGTTGTAGATCTAGTAGAACCCGCATTCTGGTGGGCTGGAATGAAATCAAGCACTGTAATGTTAACTGTTCATGGTGAAAACATTGCAGCAGCAAAAGCAACAATCGAAGGTGAGGGAATCAGTATTAAAGCTGTAAATTCTCTGGATAACCCTAATTATGTATTTATTGATTTAGATATCAAAGATGCTAAAGCAGGTTCTTACCCAATAACATTTACTGAAGGAAAAAAGAAAACGGTTTACAATTTCGAGTTAAAGGCAAGAAATTCAGAAACAAAAGCTCAAGGGCTTAACCAGTCTGATGTGATGTATTTGATTATGCCCGATCGATTTGTAAATGGAAACCCAGATAATGACTCTCAAGAATCATTAGTTCAAAAAGCAGATAGAAGTGATCGCGGTGGAAGACATGGTGGCGATATCGCTGGTGTTACTTCTAAGTTAGATTACCTAAATGACTTGGGTGTGACAACAGTATGGTTAACTCCATTCTTGGAGAATAATCAACCGGGTTGGTCATACCATGGGTACGCAATCACAGACTTCTACCATGCAGATGCACGCCATGGTTCAAATGCAGAGTACAAAAACATGGTTACTCAAGCCCACTCTAAAGACATGAAAGTAGTGATGGACTTGGTATTTAACCATATTGGTAACGGTCACCTTTGGATGAAAGATCTTCCATCAGAAGACTGGATTCACCAATGGGAAGAGTTCACGAAAACAAACTATAAAGGAGAGGCTTTATCAGATCCTAATGCATCTGATTATGACAAAAAGATCATGTCTAATGGTTGGTTTGATGGTCATATGCCTGACTTAAATCAAGATAATCCATACTTAGCTAAATACTTAATGCAAGCTTCTGTATGGTGGATTGAGTATGCAGGTATTGATGGTATTCGTATGGATACTTACCCATACAATAAGAAGGAAATGATGTCTGAATGGGTTTCATATGTATTGAATGAATACCCTGACTTTTATATCGTTGGTGAAACTTGGTTACCAGGTGCAACTTGGGAATCTTATTGGAAAGCCGGTGGTAAAAATAACGACGGTTTCGTTACTACATTAAAGTCAATTTCTGATTTTCCTGTATGGGACGCCGTTAATAGAACTTGGAGAAATGATTGGAGTATCACAGAAATCTACAAAACTTTGACAGAAGATTTCTTATATGATGATGCAAGCCAAAACAAAATTTTCTTAGATAATCATGATGTAGATAGAGCATTTGGTGTTTTCAAAAAAGATGTAGAAAACATGAAATTAGCTACAGCATTTTTATTAACTACAAGAGGTATTCCTCAAATTTTCTATGGTACAGAAATCCTAATGTCAAAAGGTGGAGACCATGGTGATTTAAGAGAAGATTTTCCAGGAGGATGGGAAGGTGACAAAAGAGATGCCTTTACTGAAGCAGGAAGATCGGAAGAAGAAAATGACTATTTCAACTATATGAGAACAATCCTACAGTGGAGAAGAAGTTCTGATGCAATTGAAAATGGTAAATTAAAGCATTGGGTGCCTTTTAATGAGGTTTATGCTTATGCTCGTTACTCGGACAAGCAAACTGTTTTTGTAGTCTTGAATAACAATAAAGAAGACCAGACATTTGATGTAAAACGCTTCGAAGAAGTTTTAAAAGGAAAGACTTCTGGTAAAGATATTATTTCAGGAAAAACAATCACTTTTGATGGTAAGATGACTATCCCTGCTAAGACAGCATATATTATCGAACTGAAATAACATCAACGTTTTTGATATACTAAAAAGACTGTAATGGATATTGACTCTGTTACAGTCTTTTTTTGTCTAAATTTTATCATTCTTTTGCTTAATTGATTTTAATAAACATTGTTACCTATTGATTTCATTCTCATATTGTTTCATCAAATAAACGATCCATTGAATGAAACAAATTTTACTAATATTATCCCTGGCGGTATTGTTTTCTTGTAACAATGAAAGCAGTAATGAAGCTCCAAAATATCATAAAATAAGAATACAGAACGCCAATGTTGTTATCCAATATGGTGATTCTTTTGATTACGAATTGACTAATGCAGACCCTAATTTACAAGTGTCTTATTTTGATAAAGTAATGCAAGTAAGCGGATCTAATAGTGGCGAAACGGATATTATCATATCGCTACCAGATTTAGATTCGGTAGGTATTGCAAGTAGAGGTAAATTGTCTTTTTCGGAAGGTTTTACTTCTTCAGCTCCATCACTTTTTATTTCTGGTATTGATGATACAAATATTTACGCCGAAAGTGAATTCAACATTGATACCTTATACTTGGATATCAGTAGTAGTAGCCAATTATCATTTCATCAACTAAATGCAGAAAAATTAGCGATTGATGTAACAAGTAATGGTAATGCTAATATTGAAGGAATGGCCACTTACCAACAAATAAGAGCTTTCAATGGAGGGCACTTCAATATGCAAGCTTCTGAAGAAGGTTGGAAGGTCGGAAATCCTGTAATTGGTAATACAGTTTATGCTTATGTTGGAAGTGGTGGTACCGCATGGGTACAAGCTACAGACTACTTGGAGTCAACAAACGGAAATGTTTATTATAAAGGAGAACCAAAAGAAATAAAAGGTATTGTAGAAAACAAAGAAGAGTAATCTACATTACTTAAGAGAAGATATATCTTAGAACACCACAGTACCTGTTATTGTGGTGTTTTTGTTTTCTTATACTCTTTTGGTGTGATCCCAAAGTACTTTTTAAATACCGAAGTAAAGTGACTGGAGTTGGAAAACCCTAGGTCCATAGCAATCATGGACATTGTTTTGGAATGGTCATTAAGTAGCCGTTTGGCTTCTTCCAAGCGTACTTCCTGTTGAAATTTATAAATAGGTTGTTTAAAGAATGTTTTAAATAATAAGCGTAGTCTGCTTACACTCATTCCACATTCTTTCGCCAAATCATTGATGTTGATATTACTCCCTTTTTGCTCTATTATAATCTGTCTCGCTTTAAATAGACTTTGCATATTTAATGAGGAGTCCTGTTTTTTTTCTGCTTGTTTAGAAAAACGAGCCAAGGACAAAGTGATTAAATATTGAACGCAATTATGGATTAACTCATTTCTATAAAAAGGATCGTTTACCTCAAAAGCACGAATAAGTGTTCCTAGCATCAGGTTGTCTAGATGGTCAAAGAGATGGAAAGTTTGCTCTTGTTCTAGCTTTTCTTTTAGAGGAGGAGATAATGATACAAGTTTATAAAAGGCATCTGGATGTATTTTTACTAATAATGCTTTAACAGGAATATGAGCCGGATGAAACCATTTCATTTTTTGTTTATCATCATTACTTAAAATCACACCTTTTAATTCAACAAACTCAGAAAAGTTTAAAGTGATGAATTGGTTAGAATTAGGCTTAGTTAAACCAAATAGAAAGTTGATATAACCTTTGTCATCCACTAAGGTAGTACCGTCTCCTTTTATTTCTTCTATTAGTTGAAAATCAAATTCTAGAGCATACATTTCTTCAGAGAATAGATATCCTTGCAGAAAACCTTTTCCTAAGTGATTATCAAAACTAATACGTTGGTCGTTTATCTTGCCTTGAAAAATATTGTTCCAAAACTCAAGTAAATGATGAAGCTTTTGTTGATTTGTCGTCATGTGGATTCAAGATTATACTATGAAAATAATAATATTATCGTTGCCCTCATAAGAATTATTGCTATTGCCTTCTTAGAGGTAGTTAACTGTCACAAAATCCAGATCTTTTTCGTATCTTAAATAAAGTGCGAAGTTGAATATAGACTCATCATCTTTCTACATTAGAACATAAATTAATAAACATGAAATATACACAAGGCATAGTAGATAACTGGCAATCAAAATTAAAGGAACAATTAGACGATCAATTACCCGGTAGGTTCGCTCATGATTTTATGTCTTCTACACAAAGACAACAAATCACACCACAAAAAATACCAGAAGGGGCAAGAAAAGCTGCTGTTTTAATTCTTATGAAAGAAGATGGAAATACTTGGAAGTTTCCCCTTATCCAAAGACCATCTTATGATGGAGTGCATAGTGGACAAATGGCTTTTCCCGGAGGAAAATATGACGACACTGATGAAGATATGATTTATACTGCCTTAAGAGAGTGTGAAGAAGAAATTGGTATTAAGGTAGAAAGATCAGCCGTATTAGGTACGTTATCAGATATCTATATACCACCTTCGAACATGCATGTAGTACCAGTAGTAGCGAAATACGATGAACGTTTTGAGTACGATATTGATACTTTTGAAGTAGCTAAAGTCGTAGAAACTACATTAAGTCAATTGCAAGATCCTGCCAACCACAAAGAGTATACTTTCAAGATGAGTAATGGTTTAATGTATAAAACCCCTTCTTTTGATGTAAACGGTCATACTGTTTGGGGAGCTACTGCGATGATATTAAGCGAGTTAATGATGGTTGTAGAACGCCTTTTTTAACAACATTTCTTTAATGAAGTGTAATGAATGTGAATACCTACCGAGTGTTTGTAACTCAAAAGGGGGGAGTAATCGTATTTTGATAGTATTAGATATATTTTTGATATTTTAAGACACTGTTAAACCCGTATATATAACTATCTATCGGAAATATATCGAAATATGATTACATCTTACCCGGCAGATTTATAAAAGAAATCATCATTACACTTTTAAATACTATGCAAAATAATCTATTAAATCAATCCCTACGTTTTTGGAAATTATTATTTCAAGGAAATATTGAAGGCAATACAATGAGATTTAATAATAACATTGGAAAAGGTATCGTACATGCTTACCATATTTCTGATGAGTTAGAAATGTTATTATTTGATTATACATTAAGAAAAGGGATTGAATTTAAATTTGACACTTTTGATGATAAAGAAGTATTAGAATATGTTCCGATCCTTTTCGGTGAGCCAGTTGATAATAAATTAATGATTAACGAAGAGGATGGTTCTGTAGATAAAATTAATATTAATTCAATCGGTGCATTTTGTTCTAATTCGTATAGATCGTTAGGTTTAGATTATACAGAAAATATGGGCAAGCCATTACGTTTTATCTCAATAAGATTACGTAATGATGTTTTCCAAAAATATATTTCAAAGTCAGAAAATATTCGTTCTCTTTTTAATTCAGAAAAAGAATACTTTATCTATGAAGAGTTTGATTCTAGTATGAAAGAGACTTTCAATAGATTATATGAAATTTCTGAAGATTCTGATTACGCACTAGATCACTTCGAAGTTTATGCTAAATTTTTAGTGACATCGTTCTTCACAAAAGTGAATGATAGAAAGACAATTAGTAAATCCAATAAATACACTTACCATTTAGATCCTGTATATAAGGCGAAGGAAATCTTAAAGGATAAAGCCAATACAAAAATCACCATCGATGAATTGTCTAAAGAATGTGGATTAAGTGGGAGCCGTTTAAGAGCATTATTTAAAGAAACATTCGGAATTACGATTCATCAATTCCAGCAAGATGAAAGATTAGAAACTTCTAGAAAAATGTTGTTGGAAGGAAATATGACAATCATGATGATTGCAATGGAATTAGGTTTCTCTAGTGCAAGTCATTTTACCATGGCATTTAAGAAACGATTTAATATCACTCCCAAAGAGTTTCAGAAAAAAGAATATGCAAGTAAACTTTCTGCATAGTTCATCAATTTTATATAAAGAGAAAGAGGTTGTCTTAACTATAAGTCAACCTCTTTTTTCAATTTATCTTGCATAATCTAATAAGCAACAGATATTTAAATCAATGGTTGTTGCTCATGTAAAATTCATAATATAGTCTACTTTGTTATTTTAAATGTGTTTTTAAAGATTGAAAGTCTTTAGATTGTAGCTTTATGGGCGTGTTATTATAGTTACTTCAACGAACTTCTTATAGTAGTGCCATTTTAAAAAACAGTTGATTTTTTTCGAAAAAAAACTTCGTAAACCATTTATTCCAAAATTGTTTAAAAACCTTAAATAGGATTTGCTTTTTCTTATAGATTTTAATCATTTTTTGTGATTATCCTTAATACATCCTCCGTAAAATAATAGAACAGTGTCTGGACACCATAGAGTAATACTAGATGTTTCTGACTTTATTTTTTATACTAACCTATTTTTTATAACTAATTTTTTTGCACACTATGTTTAACAAGAGTTTAAATAATGCCTTACAAAAATGGGCCGAGTTATTAGGAGGAGCAGTGAATAACAATATTGTAACCATTAATAATGATAAAGCCATAGGAACAATAGAAGGCTTCTCAATATCTGAGGATATGGATTTATTGAGATATGATTTTACAATTCTTAAGCCTGTCCATTTAAAAGCATCTGGTAAAGAACCTTTTCAAGATTATGAAGTTCCTATTTATTTCGGGGAGCCCTTAAGTAAATCAATCAAAGTGATGAGTAATGAGGATGGTACGCTTACAAAAATGAATACCACTTCGATAGGTGGCTTTTCTTCTAACGCTTTCACCCACTTAGATTGTTCGAATGAAAATAATATCAATAAGCACATGAAGTTGATTTCTGTAAGAGTTAAGAACAATGCTTTTGAAAAGTATGTCAACTCAACAGAAAATATCAAAAAACTATTTGATACCTCTAAGCACTTCTTTGTATATGAAGAATTAGATTTAAGCATGAGAAACATCTTTAATAACCTTATGGATGTGGATATTTCAACTCCTTTTGCAAAAGAACATATAGAAATCTATGCTAAACACTTACTGGCGACATTCTTCTTAAGAATCGAAGAACGAAAGAATATTGAAGCCTCAAATACATATAACTTTCATGTCGAACCTGTTTTTAAAGCAAAACAGATATTGAATGATGTAAAAAATGAAAACCTCAATATCGATTACTTAGCAAGAGAATGTGGGTTAAGTGGTAGTAGATTAAGAGTGCTCTTTAAAGAAACTTTTGGTATTACGATTCATAAGTACCATCATGATATTCGATTGGATGAGTCAAAGAAACTATTAATCGAAGGGCAAAAATCGATCATGATGATTGCTATGGATTTAGGTTTTGCAAGTGCAAGTCATTTTACTACTTCATTTAAAAAGAGATACAATACCACCCCGAAAGATTTTCAGAAGAGTATTTTTGGGAATAAAATATATGCATAAGAAATATAAAGGAAGTCGATTTTGACTTCCTTTTTTTGTGAACTTATTTTCCAATTCTTTGATCTTTTTCGCCAATTGATCCTTGTAGAAATCGACCACCTTTGTAATGTTCAGAAAATAAAAAACTATAAAACTCTTATCTACTATGGAAACATTACAACCTCAATCGCAATCAGTTCTTATCACCGGTGCAAATGGCGGAATGGGAAAAGAAACTACTAAACTATTAGCTAAAAAAGGATATAACAGAATTGTTATGGCTTGTAGAACTGAAGGTAAAGCCGAAAAAGCAAAACAGGAAATAGTTACAGAAATTCAGCCATACAAAGTAGATGGTTTAGAAGTAGCAGGAGGTTTTGATATGAACAATCCTGATGAAATTGAGAAAGCGGTAAATGCTTTACCTGCTAATAAACCTTTTGATGTGGTTTTTCTTCAAGCAGGGGGAGTTGTTTTTGGTAAAGATTTCGAGTTTATCAATTATAAAGGAAAGAAAATAGAAAGAACCATTTTCCAAAATACTCTTGGAGGTTACGTAACACTTTTTCATCTAAAAAGAAGAGGGTTATTGAAACCAAATGCCCGAGTGATATTTGCAGGAGGCGAAGGAGCAAGAGGAATTCCTGGAATGATTGAAAAACCTGAGTTTACTTCAGCACAACATCTAAATCAATATGTCTATGGTAATGTGAAATCAAAATATGTTGATATGAATGCCATGGGAGTAAGCAAGTACAGTTCTGCTATTTTAGTTCAGAAATTGGCGGAGTTATATAAGGATGAATTCCAAACGGTATGGTTTACGCCTGGTTTAACGTATGGTACCAATGGTTTGGCTTCTAAGCCTGCCTTTGAACGTTTTATATTCGAAAAAATCGGTTTTGGAATTATGGCTTTCTTCGGGTTAGCTCAAAGCCCAGTGGCTGCTGCACAAAAATATGTTGATGCTATTGAAGGAAAATATGGAGAAAATGGAGATGTATTAGGAGCACCAGAGAAAAAAATGTTAGGCTCAATATCAGATCAAAAACCAATGAATAGTTCATTGACAAACCAAGCTTTGATAGATGAGTTTTACTCTATTGTGGTAGATACTTTTGGTGAAATTCCAAAGAAAGAGAAAGCTACTGCATAGCAAAGAAGTCGTTCCAGACAATTTAGATAGTTAAGAGTATAGAGTGATGAAGTTTATTGACTTCTCACTCTTTCTTTTTAATAAAAAAGGCTAAATATTTCTACTTAGCCTTTTTAATTTATATTGTTGATGAGAAAATTCTTGATTGTGGTTTTGCAACCAACATTCTCGCATCTAGCGTCATGCAAATATTCCTTACAAAAGGTCTTCCTTTTTCTGTTACTTCTAAGGATCTATCATTTACGATCACTAAACCATCTTTTTGCATTTCTTCTAGCTTTTCGTCTAGATTCGCAAATAGAGGCAATTGAGCGGTCATATCGTCCCATTCTGTTTCGAAGTGACACATGATATTTAGAATATGCTTTCGTACCAATAAGTCTTCTTCAGATAAAACATGTCCTCGATAGATAGGTAATTTTCCATCTTCAATTACAGCTTTATAGTCTTCAACCTTTTTAATATTTTGAGCAAAAGAAGTCCAAGAATCTGAGATCGATGAACATCCAAGACCTACCATTAATTGAGTATAAGTAGGTGCATAACCCATAAAATTACGGTGCAGTGCTTTTTTATCAGCAGCGATTGCTAGCCCATCTGTTGGTAGTGCAAAGTGGTCCATACCAATTTCTACATAGCCAGCCTTTTCAAACATTTCTTTTCCTACTTCATACAATGCTCTTTTCTCTTCATTAGAAGGTAAATCTTCTTCTGAAAAACCACGTTGTCCTGGAGCAGTCCAAGGTACATGTGCGTAAGAATAGTAAGCAATTCTATCAGGTCTTAAAGCGTTAGACTTTGCGATAGTATCTTTTACACATTCTAATTTTTGGAATGGCAAACCAAATACTAAATCAAAGTTGACAGAAGTATAACCAATTCTTCTTGCTTCATTGGTCACAAATTCTACTTGTTCGTAAGATTGAACTCTATTAATAGCTTTCTGAACAACTGGGTCAAAATCTTGAATTCCTAAGCTAATTCTTGTATACCCAACATCAAAAAGAGCTTGTAAATGTTCTACTGTTGTATTTACTGGGTTGGCTTCAAAACCCATCTCAGCATCTTCATGAAGTTCAGCAAATTCAAAAATTCCTTTCGTTAACCTTTGTAAGTTTTCTGGGCTAAAGAACGTTGGAGTTCCTCCCCCTAGATGAATTTCTTTGATTTTTGCTTTTTCCTCACCAAAAATAGAAACATACATTTTCCATTCTTTTAGTAAAGCATCGATATATGAATCTTCAACCGAGTGGTTGATTGTAATTCGTTTGTTACACCCGCAGAAAGTACATAGCTTCTCACAATAAGGAAGATGAATGTATATACTGATACCATCTTTTGCATTACTTGCTTTAAAAGCTTGAGCAACATGTTCAGACCATTGCTCTACAGTAGGGTCATTATCCCAATAGGGTACAGTAGGGTAGCTGGTGTATCTTGGTCCGGGAACGTTGTATTTTCGAATTAGTGTCTTATTATCCATAATCATTTTTACAGAGAAATTCAATTACAAAGGTAGTCATAGATAGAATTGAAAGTGAGGATTGTTGTCATCAGAATTGATTTTTTTATTAACAATATTCAACAGAAAATCCATATTTCAATTCATCTGATTTTTCTAAACGAAAATCTCTCCTTTTAAATATGTAACAGCTTTGCCTGATATCAATACTCTTTCTCCCTTGTCTACACAATGTAATACACCACCTCTTTTTGAAATTTGATGAGCAATCATGTGCTTTTTATTTAGCTTTTCAGACCAAAAAGGAATTAAAACAGTATGAGCTGATCCTGTAACAGGGTCTTCATTGATACCAATACCAGGATGAAAAAATCTAGAAACAAAATCAACATTATCTCCTTTTGCTGTAGCGATAATACCTAAGTCTGGACTTTCTTTATTGATTAAATTGAAATCTGGAGTTAGAGAACGGACTTCTTCTTCAGAGTCTAATTCTGCAACTATAAACATACCTTGTTCATAACACTGTTGTACTGTTTTTCCTAATGCTTTCTCAATAAATAAAGGTTTAGTAATAGCACTGGCTTTCTGACTTGGGAAATCCAACGTTAATCCATTCTCATTTTTTTCTACAATTAATTCACCACTTAAATGGGATTTGAAAACAACTTTATTGTCATTATATTTTGTGTGTTCGAATAAGTAATGAGCAGCAGCCAGGGTAGCATGTCCACATAAACGGATCTCACTTTCGGGTGTAAACCATCTTATTTGATAGTGATCTTTATGAAAAACAAAGAAGACCGTTTCTGCTAAATTATTTTCCATTGCTATGTTTTGCATCAGCTTTTCATCGATCCAATTTTCAAGTGGAACAACAGCGGCAGGGTTACCTTTAAAAATTTTTTCACAAAAAGCATCAATTTGATAGATTGAAAGTGTCATGATTTTAATTTTAGTACGACTAATAAATTGAAAGTATATGTTTTATTATTTAATTACACTTGGAAAAGTGATATGATCAATATCAAAAGTATTTGTTTTCATTGCTAAAAAACAAAATTAAAGTGGCTTAAGTTATATTACTTCAAAGTGTAATTTGTGATAAACAATTATTCGAATCAAGCAAAACAATACATTACCAAGCTTACAATTACTACTATCATGAAAAAAATAATTTTCTCAATCATTGTTCTTTCATTATGCTTTTCAACTTCTTGTTCAAAGAATGAAGAGCCTGAGCCTTTAGACTTATCTACATTAACTCCTCAAGATGATGATGCCAACTCTAATAATGATGCGGAGGAAGATACTGAAACTGGGGATATGGATGAAAACATGGAAGAAGAAGAGACCGAAGGGTTAATGGGATCTTTTCAAGGAAGTGCCCATCCAACTTCAGGTGATGTGAAAATTGTCAACGACACCGTAATTATGTCAGATAATTTTAAATCTGATGATGGTCCAGATCTATACATTTACCTAGCACAAGATGTAAATGGAAACGGGTTTATTGATTTAGGGACCTTAAAAAGTACATCAGGAGTTCAAGAATACAGTGTTCCTGCTGGAGTAGATTACACCAAGAATAAATACGTTATGGTATGGTGTAAAAAGTTTAATGTACTCTTCGGCTATGCTGTAGTGGAATAAAAAAAGGGAAGTTTCAATTAGAAACTTCCCTTTTTTTTGAGCTGTATTAGACTAGAACATATGGTAAGCAATTAATGCACCTACATAAGCTAAACCACTCATATATATAAATTGAACAACAGGCCATTTCCAGCTTTTTGTTTCTCTTTTTACTACCGCTAATGTAGACATACATTGCATAGCAAATACATAGAAAATCATCAATGAGAAAGCAGTAGCTTTTGTAAATTCATGTTTTCCTGTAACTGGGTCAACTGCAGTTGCAAGTCTTTTTCTTAATGGTGCAATATCATCACCGGCAGATCCAACACTATAAATAGTAGCCATTGTACCTACAAAAACTTCTCTTGCGGCAAATGATGTAACCAGTGCAATAGAGATTTTCCAATCATAACCTAGAGGAGCAAAGATTGGCTCAATACCTTTACCGATGATACCTACATAAGATGCTTCAATTTGTTTTGAAGCTACATAATCTTCAGTTTCTAATTGATTGAAGCCTTTAAATTCAGCTTCTTTTTCTGCAAGTTGAGTAGCTTCTTCAATATTATCTCCAGGACCATATGATGCTAAAGCCCATAGAACAATAGAAACAATCATAATCACTTTACCTGCTTCCATAACAAAAGTATTTACTTTTTCACTTACAGTTAATGCGACATTTTTCCAGTGAGGCATTTTATAAGAAGGTAATTCTATTGCAAGGAATGAAGGCGCATCTGCTTTCAATATTAACTTGAAAATAAAGCCAGCAATTAATGTAACTACTATGCCCAATAGATATAAGCCCATAAATGCCAATCCTTGTAAGTTAAATACGCCCCATACCATTTCATCTGGTACAGCGAAGGCGACCAGTATTGCATAAACAGGAATACGGGCAGAACAAGAAATTAATGGCGTCACTAAAATAGTAATCATTCTTTCTTTCCAATTGCCAATTGCTCTAGCAGCCATTACAGCAGGAATTGCACAGGCACCTCCAGAAATTAATGATACAATCGAACGTCCACTCATACCAAATTTGATCATCAATCGATCAAACATATACACTGCTCTAGACATATAACCAGACTCTTCCATTAATGAAATAAGGAAGAAAAGTATAGTAATTTGTGGAACAAACACTAGCACTCCACCAAGACCTGCAAGTACACCGTCTAATACAAGATCCGTAAACCAGCCTTCCGGCATGACACCTTTAAGGTATTCACCAATAGTAGCAATACTTTCATCAATGAAATCCATAGGAGCAGAAGCCCAAGAAAAGATAGACTGGAATACTAACATTAATAATCCGAAGAATATTAATGGACCAAATACTTTGTGAGTAACAATTCTATCTAATTTATCACTAAAACTATCTTCTTCAGAAGCTTTTTCTTTTACAGCTTCTTGAGTCAGTGGTGTAATGAAGTTATAACGTTGAAGCGTTTCGTCAATCTGAAGTCGCATGTCTTTGAAGTCATGCTTTTCAGTAATATTCTTAATTTCCTCTTTGGAAGAAAGATCTATAAATGGTAACTGATCATAATGATGTGCCCAAAGTAATGCTTGGTAATCGTTGATATTTTCATTTAGTTTTTTGATATCAATGATAGAAGCTTGTTCAACTGCACTAAAGTTGAAAGTTTTAATAGTAGATTCAGAAGAAGTACTAATTACTTGTTGAACTTTCTCTTTTAACTCGGCGATACCTTCTCCAGTTCGTCCATTGATTTTCACAACAGGAACTTTAAAAGCATTCTCAATTTTCTTTAAATCTAATTCAAACCCTTTTTTTTCAGCGATATCAGACATATTTAATCCCAAAACTGTTGGGATCCCGAGGTCCTTTACCTGAGATAATAATAATAGGTGTCTTTCAAGGTTTGTTGAATCAGCTATATATATAATTGCGTCGGGATAATCCTCGGAAGAAGGGTTAGCAAAAGTGTTGAGAACAACTCTTTCATCAGATGAAGTAGGATATAAACTGTAAGTACCAGGGAAATCAATTACGGTAGCTTTATGGTCGTTGTCTAATGAAGTAGTTCCGATTTTTTTATCAACCGTAACTCCTGGAAAGTTACCCACTTTCTGACGTAAACCTGTTAATTGATTAAATATAGAAGACTTTCCAACATTTGGATTGCCTAGTAGTGCTATGGTTTGTTTGTTCATGATTTCTTAGTCTATAGTAGCAAATACAGTTTTGGCTTCTTTTAAACCTAAAGCAAAAGACTGTTGTTCAGATTTGATATATAAAGCTCCTCCAAATGGTGCTTTTCTTAAAATCTGAAGCTTTTTACCTGGATATAAACCAAGTTCAATAAGTCTACTACCTACCACTTTATCTTTGAACTCACAGATTGTTCCAACCTTTCCGTGAGGTAATGTATCGATACTGACCATGTTTGTTATTCTAATCTCGAATGAAAGTCTTATTTAGACTTAATATTGATAGGCGAAGATACAATTCTGTTCTGAAATTTGGTAGTGAATATTTTTAATGAGGGGAAACTTGTTGACTTATTTATCAAATTTTCAATAAATTGAATGATTACTCACTAATAAATAAGTAAATGACCTCTCCTCAAATAGACAACATCACAAAAGACGAACTTTATGTTTCTGTTGGATCAGACCAATTGTATGTGAAAAGGTATCGACATCAAAATGCCCAAGAAGCTATTTTAATGATTCATGGAAGTGTCGAAAGTGGGCGTATTTTTTATTCCAACTCAGATAAAGGAATTGCTCCATACCTCGCTCAGAAGGGGTTTGATGTATTCGTTGCTGATTTTAGAGGTAGGGGAAAAAGTACTCCCCCTGTTTCTTCAAAAAGTAAGAACAGACAAATTGATGCTATAGAAGAAGAAATACCAGCATTATTGAATAGAATTAACCAGGAATATGATGCGAAGGTAAATATTCACATTGTTGCACATTCTTGGGGCGGTGTATGGATGTTGGCACATTTAGCAAGACATCCAGAGTTAACAATAAAAAGTATGGTCTATTTGGCTGTTAAGAGAAGTATCTCAATAAAATCATTTAAAAAGTTTTTTGAAGTAGACCTTGTATGGAAATGGCTATCCGGCTTAATCACAAATATTGTGGGTTACTTTCCAGCAAAAGAAATGAAGATTGGTGATGAAAATGAAAGTAAAGGTGTTTATCAAGATTGTAAATCCTGGGTATATTCTTTAGATAAGTGGGTAGATCCAACAGATGGTTTTGATTACCTGAAAGCGTTTGAAAAAAGATCAGATTTACCACCAACTTTATATTTAACGGGAAAGAAGGAATATTACTTGGGGCATCAGCAGGATGTAAAAAGGTTGATGAAAGAAGTGAATAACACAAAAGACCAATTTATTTATTTGTCGAAGGATAATGGGTATGCTTTAGATTATAACCATATAAATATCTGCACAGCAAAGGAAGCAATTGAAGACCATTTTCCCATCATAGACCTTTGGTTGAAACAACAAAAACTAGCACAATAAAAAAAGACTTACCATTTCTGATAAGTCTTTAAAAGTTGGGCGAACGATGGGATTCGAACCCACGGCCCCCGGAACCACAAACCGGTGCTCTAACCAACTGAGCTACGATCGCCATTTTTTTTGCGTTGCAAATATAATATGAAGAATTAAAAAAATGCAACAATTACCTAGATAAAAGTTGCATTTTTTTATAAATGACTTGTTTTCAGTGGGAAAAATGCCCTCATGACTCCAAAGAATCATGAGGTGTATAAACATCCCACATTATATTATATCCTTAATTACTTAAGGAATAACATTTCTGAGTATTTCGGTAATGGCCATTCAGCGTCATCAACGAATAATTCAAGACGGTCAACAGCTTCACGGATAGTGTCAAAGTATTTAGTTTTGATGCTATCACAGAACTCAACAGCTTGAGCATTTGTGTCCTCGATTTCAAGAACTCTATCACGCTCTAATACCATTGCAGCTACACCTTCTTTAGCAGTCTTCATGAAACCAGTTACTTCTTCGATAGTAGTAACGATTGCAGAAGCGTCTAAACCAAGATCTTTTAACTTAGCAGCCGAGTCAACTAATTTAGCAACATAGCTAGTAGCAGCAGGGATTACTTTGTTTAATACGATCTCTTCCATAGTCTTAGACTCGATATCGATCTTAGTAGAGTAGATCTCAGACCATACATCATGACGAGCTTCGATTTCTTTTTCGCTAAATACATTGTGCTTAGCGAAGATCTCTTTAGCTTCAGAAGAAATGAAGAAGTCTAATGCTCTTGGAGTATCTTTAACGTTAGAAAGACCTCTTGATTCAGCCTCATCTACCCACTCTTGAGAGTAACCGTCACCTTCGAAACGGATAGCTTCAGATTCTTTGATGTAAGAAACTAATACTTCTCTGATAGCAGCCTCTTTGTCAGTACCAGCACCAATCTTAGCGTCTACAGCAGCTTTGAATTGTGATAATTGCTCAGCAACGATCAAGTTCAATACTGTCATTGGAGTTGCAGTGTTTTGGTGTGAACCTACCGCTCTGAACTCAAACTTGTTACCTGTAAATGCAAATGGAGAAGTACGGTTACGGTCAGTGTTATCTAACTTAAGACCTGGGATCTTGTCGATACCTAACTCGATAAATGCTTCACCACCTTCTTGGTATACTAATTTACCTGATTCAGCAACTTCGTTTAAGAATTCAGTTAAAGTAGAACCTAAGAATACTGACATAATTGCTGGAGGAGCTTCGTTTGCACCTAAACGGTGATCGTTACCTGCAGAAGCAATTGATGCTCTTAATAAATCACCATACTGGTGAACAGCTTTGATAGTGTTTACTAAGAAAGTTAAGAAGTATAATGAACCTTCTGGTTGGAATAAGTTACGGCCTTTGTTAGTGATCAATGACCAGTTGTTATGCTTACCAGAACCGTTCAAGTTAGCAAATGGCTTTTCGTGTAATAATACAGCGAAGTTGTGCTCACCTGCAACTTTCTCCATAACGTCCATCATCAACAAGTTGTGATCTACACCAGTGTTGATTTCTTCGTATAATGGAGCTGCTTCGAATTGACCTGGTGCTACCTCGTTGTGACGAGTAGTAATAGGAATACCTAATTTATGGCATTGGAATTCGAAGTCTTTCATGAATGCTGCAACTCTTGGAGCAATTGAACCAAAGTAGTGGTCATCTAATTGTTGACCGTGTGGAGGTTTTGCACCAAATAATGTACGACCTGTGATATATAAATCAGGACGAGCAGCATAAAATGCTTTGTCAACTAAGAAGTACTCTTGCTCACAACCTAATGAAGCAGAAATACTAGTTACACCATCCTCGAAGTAGTTACATACATCGATAGTTGCTTTATTGATTGCTTCTTGAGCCTTCAATAATGGTGTTTTATAATCTAATGTATCACCTGTGTATGAAACGAAGATAGTAGGGATACATAAAGTATTATTACTAATGAAAATAGGAGATGAAGGATCCCAACCTGTATAACCACGAGCTTGGTTAGTAGCTCTGATACCACCGTTAGGGAATGAAGATGCATCTGGCTCTTGTTGAGTTAACGTAGAACCTTTGAACGTTTCAATACCTTTAGTGTAATCAAAGAAAGAGTCATGTTTCTCAGCTGATGAACCAGTTAATGGTTGGAACCAGTGAGTGTGGTGAGTAACACCTTTAGAGATTGCCCAAGTAGCTACAGCAGATGCAACAGCGTCAGCAGTAGCCTCATCGATTTTAGTGCCATGTTTAACAGCTGATTCTACTTTCTTGTAAATAGCAGGTGCTAAAGATGCTTTCATTTGTGGAAGACCGAAACAATCTTCTCCGAAGTAATCAGAGATTCTGTTTGACGGAGTTTCTACATTTTTCGCGCTTCTAGATGAAGCTGTCTCTAAGGCGTTAAAACGAAGATTTGTCATTGTAATGTGAGATTAAAAAAACAAAAGCTTCGAACTTCTGATAAATACCGATAAACAAATAGATAAGTACATACAGTAGTTCGTTAGCTGAAGTTGTTAAATTGTTTATGTTGTAAATATGACTTAGATTTTCAAAAAAATCAAGAAAAAATGGGATTTAAGGGTGAATTTTCATGCAAACACCTTTAAACTTATGAATTTTTATAAAAAACAGGGTCTTTTTTAAATATAAAGCCGATCAAGGAGTGCTTGATCGGCTTCGTATATATAAATAGTATTGTTAGCTATTCTTAGAATGCATAAACAACTGCTAAAGTAGCTTGAGTAGCCGATTTAGAATCTAAGTTACCAGCAGCTTCAGCATCTTTGCTACCAAAGAAGATTTCTGAGTCAGCAGTATCGAATCTAAATTCAGGGATTACTGTCAATGGACCTAAAGCAACGTTACCAGTTAAAGTTACAGCGTTAACTGCACCGTCGAAGTCCTCAGTAGAGTTGTCAGCACCATATACTCTTGCGATATCTTTGAAGTATTCGTAACGAGCACCTAAAGCAAATGTTTCAGTTAAAGAGTATTGTAAGTAAGTTGCAACACCTGAGTATAATTGGTCAGCTTGTAAACCTAAGTCAGCATCTGTGTAAGCATCTTTCTTGTCAGCCCATGCAGCATTAACACCTAAGTAGAATGCATCAGATACTTGGTAACCTGCAGTTAAGTCAACAACAGTTCTTGTAGAAGAAGAGAAACCGTTTAAGTAAACATCAAGACCGTCAACTGGAGCAACATATAATTGAGCACCAAAACCACTCATACCTAAGTTAGGAGCAGCATTGTATGAATCCCACTCGTTAGTAAAGATACCAACCATTAATGCAACTTTGTCAGAGAATGAGTAATCAAACTTAAGACCTGCATTTTGGAAAGGACCGTTAGAGAATAAGTATGAAGTAGAGTAGTTGAAGTTTCCTGTTGGAGAAATTACTTCATAACCTACGAATGTACCCATGAAACCAGCAGTTGCTGATAATTTCTCAGATAATTGGTATGAAGCATATAAGTTTTGAATGTGGAAGTTACCGTCTCCGATTGATCCATTAGATCTTGGACCGAATGATAAGTCAGCAACAAATGAAGCTTTACCTAATGTTTGTGATAATATAACGTTAGCCATACCTAAGTTGATAGAGTTTTGACCTTCGTTAAAGCTTGTACCGATATTCATTGCATCTGTTCCAGCGAAATCATAGTTATAGAATAAATCTACTGAACCAGAAATAGAAAGTTTGTTAGCTTCTTCTTCCGTTGTTTCTTCTACCGACTCTTCAGGGATAACTACTTCTTCAGTTTTATCTTGAGCCATAGCGAACGATCCTGCTACCAATAATGGTGCAACTAGGGAGAAAATCTTAGTTTTCATCTTGTAGAATAATTAAAATGAGGTGAATAATAATATGTTGGATTCATATACTTACTTCGCACACAAAGAAGTAACTATACGTTTTAACTTCGAGTAATAGTAGAAGTTATAAGAGTGAGATTGTTGTTTTACGACTTTTTAAAAGTCATATAACGGATATTTTTGAATTCAATTGGAGAGATTATTTAATCTCTCCAATTGATATATATTTCTTAGTTATCGAAAGTGATAGTATAACCACGGATACCATGCTCATGGCTATCAAGACCTTCGTTTTCATGCTCTTCAGATACTCTTACACCGATAGTGAATTTCAAGGCGAAGAATAAAGCTAATGAAGTTGTGAATGCTACTGCACCGTAAGCAGCTACACCAGTTAACTGAGTGATGAACTGATCGAAACCAGCCTTTTGTCCTAGAACACCAATTGCTAAAGTACCAATGATACCACAAGTTAAGTGAACTGAAACTGCACCAACACAATCATCAAGTTTTAATTTGTCCATACCAACAGCAGAGAATACTACGATAACACCACAAACTAAACCGATAAGGATTGATTCGTTTGGTGACATTTGGTCAGCACCAGCAGTAATACCTACTAAACCAGCAAGGATACCGTTTAATACCATACCCAAGTCAAAACGCTTGAACATGATGTAACCACCTAACCATCCACCGATAGCACCTGCAGCTGCAGCTAAAGTTGTAGTTACTAATACTAATGAGATCGACTCAGCATCAGCTGATAATACTGATCCACCGTTGAAACCAAACCATCCGAACCATAATAAGAATACACCGATTACAGCTAAAGGAACTGATGAACCTGGCTTGTCAATTACTTTACCGTTCACATATTTACCTTTACGAGCACCAATTGCAATGATACCAGCTAAAGCTGCCCATCCACCAACTGAGTGTACTACTGTAGATCCAGCGAAATCATAGAATCCCATTTGAGATAACCATCCGCCACCCCAGTGCCATGAACCTAGTACTGGATAAACGAAACCTACAAGGAAGAAAGTGAAGATAAAGTAAGCAGAAATCTTAATACGTTCAGCAACCGCTCCTGATACGATAGTCGCACAAGTTGCAGCGAACATTGCTTGGAATAAGAAGTCTGTCCAATAAGTGTAAGCACCACCTGCGTAACCTAAAGAAGTATAATCTGCAGGAAGGCTGATTCCCCAACCAGAGAAACCGAAAACACCGTTGAATTCGCCTGGGTACATTAAGTTGAAACCAAACCAAGCGTAAGAGATAATACCTACACTTAAATCAACTGTGTTTTTGAATAAGATGTTTACTGTGTTTTTAGCTTGAGTGAAACCCGCTTCAACACATGCAAAACCAAGTGCCATGATGAATACTAGCATTGTTGAAACTAGCATCCAAACGTTGCTTGTTGTTAGACTTACTGTTTGTAATTGCTCAGCTGTTACAGCTTGAGCGACTGATTCTGTTGCCAACGTTGCATCGGCAATTAGGTGAATAGATGAGAACATTGCAGTCAAAAATTAAAAATTATAAGATAGTGTCATATTCATTTTAAATGTGATGATATTCCGTTTAGTGAGGATCTTAGAGATCCCCAATAAACGGATCACTCACATCTATTAAGGAAGAGAAATAAAAAGATTGGAAGATTCTTTTGTACTTAACTCCCTTGATTTCATATTACAATTGTAGAGTCTCGTGTTAAGAATTGCAAATGTGAGGTTAAAAAAATACCCTGTTTTCCTTGAAATATATAATATTTTCAAAAAATAGGGTGTTTTTTTATGGAGATTGCAATGATTTTGTTTGAAAATTTGAATTAGTAGGATTAAAAATTAACCTACAATTATTCAATTTGTAGTAATATTTGGAAGTTAGGGTCGAATTTTAACCTACCATTTGACTTTTTACCACTTTTTTCGGTAAATCCCTTGATTTTTGGGGTGGATCCCTTTTGAATAAGAGATTTTAACTGATTTTTTGTGATTTTTTTACCGTAATTCTCAAAAGGCACCTTAAAATCACACCCATTTTTCCAATTTGAGCACCCAAAAGCAGATTTTCCCTCTAAAATTTGACCTTTTTGACATTTTGGACATATAAGAGGAGCTTCTAAGGTCTCCTTGAATTCAATTTTACTCTCATTATTTAATATAAGGTAGCCTTGTTTTGTTTTTCCATCAATTTTCAACCCTTTTAGTTCAGGTGTCCTACCTTTTATAATAAGAGATTCAATTTGCTTATCTGTTAACTTTTTATTCTCGTAGTCAAACTTAATAAGAAAATCACATGACTTGTCTTTAAACCCTAGACAGCCATATGCACTATTTCCTTTTATTACTTCCTTTGTTTTACACTTCGGACAGGTGAGGGATATTTTTTGTTCACTCTTCTTTTTCGTTTTTGGTTTCTTCGACACTAGACTTTCTGTTGGAGTCTGAATCTTGAAATTAGAGCGTACTGATTTTACATTTTGTACGACTTCAGTTACCATTTCTTTAATCTCATTCATAAAGAGATTAATTTCATAGGTGCCGTCTTCTATCTGTCGTAATTTCTTTTCCCAAATACCAGTAAGTTCCGCAGATTTTAATAAATCATTTTGAATGGTAGCAATGAGGTCAAGTCCAGCTTGTGTAGGAATAATATTCTTTCGTTGCCTTTCTATATATTTTCTTCTGAAAAGAGTTTCAATAATATTGGCTCTAGTTGATGGTCTGCCAATACCGTTTTCTTTCATTGCTTTTCTTAATTCTTCATCGTCAATATTCTTTCCGGCTGTTTCCATCGCTCTTAATAAGGTAGCTTCCGTAAACAGTTTTGGTGGTTTTGTTTCTTTAGTTAATACTGAAGGAGTGTGTGGCCCTGATTCCCCAACTTCAAAATTGGGGAGAGTTTGTTCTTCTTCTTCTCCTTTTTTCTTTTTCTTCTTTGCTTCTTCTTCTTCCTCCTTTTTATATAGTATCCTCCAACCCGGATCTAGAATTTCTCTTCCGGTAGCTTTAAACTCAGCCTTATCTACTTGACCCATCACTTCCGTTTTTGCTACTTTACAGTCTGGGTAAAACGCAGCGATAAATCGAAGGGCTACTAAGTCGTAGACTGCAGCTTCTTGGGCATTCAAGTTTCGAGCTGCAATTTTGGTAGGAATTATTGCATGGTGATCGGTTACTTTCTGATCATTGAATATTTTCTTGGTTTTTCTGAAAGCAGATTTAAACAATGGAGCAGTTTCATTTTGGAACTTAGTTAATGCTCTCATTGTTGGTCCAATTTCGGGATACATATTATTAGGTAGATATGTTGTATCTACTCTCGGGTAGGTTAAGACCTTTTTTTCGTATAAGCTTTGAGCAATTTTTAAAGTTTGCTCAGCAGAAAAACTAAACTTTTTGTTACACTCTACTTGTAAAGAGGTAAGATCAAATAAATAAGGAGGAGCTTCATTGCCTTCTTTTCTATTGGCAGAAGTAATTTCAAAAGGCTTGTCTTTAATATAAGCTAATCCTTTATCTACAATTTCTTTTGATGTAAACTTTCCTTTTGTAGAATTAAAAGTAACATTTCGATATTTCGTTTTTAATTCCCAGTATTTTTCACTTTTGAAGTTTTGAATTTCTAAAAAGCGATTAGCAATAAGTGCAAGGGTAGGTGTTTGTACTCGACCAATAGAAAGTAATTGTTTATACCCACCAAATTTAATGGTGTATAATCTAGTAGCATTGATTCCTAATAGCCAATCTCCAATAGCTCTGGCACTACCTGCTGCATATAGTAAATCAAAGTCTTTTTCTTCTTGAAGTTTCTTGAATCCTTTTTTAATTGCTTCTTCAGTTAATGAAGAAATCCAAAGTCGTTTTACAGGTACTTTACATTTAGCTTGTCTAAGTACCCAACGTTGAATTAACTCTCCTTCTTGGCCAGCATCACCACAGTTGATCACTTCAGTAGCAGAATTTACCAGGGTTTCAATGACTTTGAACTGCTCTTTCGAACCACTATTATTAATTAGCTTAATAGCGAATTTAATAGGTATAATAGGAAGCGTGACAAGATCCCACCTTTTTAAGGTAGCATCATAATCATGTGGTTCCTTCAAGGTACACAAGTGCCCAAAGGTCCAAGTAACTTGATATCCATTTCCTTCAAAATACCCATTTCTCTTTTGAGTAGCTCCTAATACTTTAGCCAAATCCCTAGCAACACTAGGTTTCTCCGCGATACAAACTTTCATAATTCAAAAAATTCAAGAATCTAAAGATCTTAAAAATTGATGGAATCAAAAATGTATGAGATTATTTAAATACTTATTGAAAACTGAATGAAACGATTATATTTATAGTATTAACAAATGATAAGATTTAATTGAACGATTGATTAAACTTCATTTTACCTTATCCGTTAGTTAAATTATGAAGACCAAAATCTCTTCAAGAAATAAGAGAATAAGCTATTGATGGAACCTTTTTTGTCTTAAATTAAGTGTTACTTAATAAAATTCTCTTTAAATTATTTATTGAACACACTCGTTATAAAGCAATCAATCTAATTACACTATGAAAAAAAATAATTTAAGTTACCTGTTCGCTTTCTTATTGATGTTAATTTCTTCTGTATCATTTGCTCAAGAAGATAAGCAAATTGCAGAGCTGATTGAAAGAGTCATTGAAGCTAATAAGCATGCTAACAATAGTGTTGAAAAAATAAACAACATCACTGATATCTTCAGACCAGATGCCATAATTAATATCACTCGTATTGGTGTGGATGGTTCTAGAAATCATAATGTATTGAGAAAAGCAGATTATAAAGCTGTATTTGTCTCTCAATACCATCAAAATTTACATAGAGAATCAAACCTTAATATGCATGAGGTGAGAGTACAAGGAAATGTAGCTGTAGCCTCTTTTTCATTAGACTATACTATCATGGCTGATACAAAAAATAAAGTTGTATCAAAAGGGTATGAATCTATGGTAGCTACTCTTGTTCGTAGAAACGATAAATGGGGAGTATTGGAATTAAATATTACTGATATTGAAGAAGAACAATATCAAGGAAACTGTTCTTGTGAGTTGTACAAGAATCCTAATACTGGACAAGTAATTGCCAAAGTAGGAGCACCAAAAGGTGATAGATTTGAAAACGATCTTAATAACGTCTACAAGAGAAAGAAAGGAGGCGTAACCTACTTTATGGTAAAAGGAATTGTCTTTGAATGGAAAGATTTAAATAAAATCTGGACAGTAGATTCAACAATGAAGAGAATTGAACAGTTGGGGCCTGCAAAAACAGATGATGATGCAATTATGTTAATCTTGCGTTATGTTTATAAGGACGAATGTTCGGAGATGAAATTATTACAATAAAAAATGCCTCAATTTGAGGCATTCAGAATATCTTTGGAGTGTAGCTTTTGCTATGCTCCTTTTTTATTGGGATTAGGTACGAACAAATGATCAGATAAGATATAATTGATATCTAAATTTTGTAACTGATTTGTGATATCGAAATACGTCTTGTTAAAGTCTTGGTAACTTTTTGCAAAGAACTCGATTTCATAGTGAGGTCGATAGTCGATCACTCTGAAATTGTATTTTTCAATGATGTGATAGACCTGTTTTTTATTTTCGATAAGTAGTTTAAAGGTTAACATAATGGGTAGGTTTATGAGAAATGGGTTGTCAATAAATTTTCGTATCATAAGAATAATAAAGTTTTTTGAAAATGTGTTCATCTATCTAGAAATCTCAAAATAGAATAACCTTATTGTACAGTAATTCTGTGATCGATGAGTCCATTTTTGAACACAAATAAGAATTGTGTTTTTACCTTAACTCCCTGATGTTCTTAAAATCTGCAAAAAATGAATAGTTGTTGTAGGATATAGTTGTAATCATGAATTAATATGAATAAACCGATAATACAAATACAAAATATCAACAAGTCTTACAAAAGTGAAGACAATGAAACTCTTGCTCTTAATCATGTGACTTTGAATATACATGAGGGAGAATTTGTATGTATTATGGGCCCTTCTGGATGTGGTAAATCAACCTTATTAAATATTGCAGGATTACTAGATTTACCCTCGGAGGGAGAAGTGATTTTTCAAGGAGAAAATGTCGTCAATATCTCATCAAAAAAGAGAGCTCAGCTAAGAAGAAATTATATTGGTTTTGTATTTCAAAGCTTTAATCTAATAGATGATCTTACTGTTTATGAGAATATTGAGTTACCTCTGATTTACCAGCAAGTAGCACCTAACGAGCGAAAGTTTAGGGTAGAAAAAATCATGGATAAACTTCAAATTTCTCATAAAAAAAATGTATTTCCCACTCAAATTTCTGGTGGACTTCAACAAAGAGTGGCAGTAGCAAGAGCTGTAGTCTCTCAACCCAAACTTATATTGGCAGATGAGCCAACCGGTAACTTAGACTCTGAAAGAGGGCGCGAAGTAATGGAAATCCTTCAATCGTTAAATGACTTAGGAACTACTATCTTGATGGTAACCCACTCTACAGCAGCTTCAGATTATGCTAGTAGAATTATACATCTTTTTGATGGTCAGATTGTTACTGAAAATCTTCATAAAGGTAAATAAATAACAGTGTTAAGAAATTATATACTTATAGGCATACGTAACCTCCTCAAACATGGAGTGTATTCGGGTATCAACATCGTTGGTATGTCGATGGGTATAGCATTTTTTTCGTTATTATTTCTTTTGGTCAACTATGAAATGTCTTATGATGAATTCCATAAGGCATATGATAGAACGTATCGTATTGTCGAAATTATTGATACTGAGGATATAGGTGAACGATCTGCAAGTGTACCAATAGGTTTGGGACCAACCTTAAAGACCCTTTATTCGAACTATGTAGATGCTTCTGTACGGTTTTTCAACCATCAGGCTTATTCTCATATGGTGTTTGCAAAAGACCGACAGTATAATGAAAAGCACCTATATTTTACCGAACCCGACTTTTTTAAAATATTTAATTTTCCTTTAATCGCTGGTGATCAATCAACGGCTTTAGAAGAACCTCAAACAGCTATTGTAACAAAAGAAATTGCTCAAAAATACTTTGGAGATGAGGACCCCATCGGTAAAAAAATTCTATATGAAAACCGCTTCTATTTAACGATTACTGGCGTAATTGATAAAACAAATTACCCTTCTCACTTAGATTTTGAAATACTGGTCTCTTTTAGTACCCTTTTACTTACTGATCAGGAAATAATGCTGAGAGACCGTTGGGTATGGAACCCTTGCTGGACCTATGTTTTATTAAAGGAGGGAGTAAAACCAGAAGAGCTTGAAGCAGATTTTGAAGTACTCTACCAGGATAAATCTAAATTTCCTGATTATCTGAGAGATTATGTGCAGTTATATTTACAGCCTATTTGGGAAATACATTTATATTCTGACCTAGATTTTGAGATGTCACCCAATGGAGATTATATGTATATCTATATATTCTCATCTATTGCCTTAATGGTACTTCTGATTGCCGCTATTAATTTTATGAACCTTTCTGCAGTACGTTATTCTACGAGAATGAGGGAGGTTGGAATTAGAAAGGCAATAGGAGCAGATCAAACAGAATTGATTTTTCAGTTCTTAGTAGAGGCGATTATCTTAAGTATACTTTCCATGTTTGGAGCAGTAATGTTTATGGAACTCTTGTTTCCATTAATTTATCCTATGCTTGGTGATTCAGGTTTTATCTTAAGAGAGGTAGATACTCAAAAGCTTATTATTTTGATAGGCGGTAGTGGTATTTTTGTCGCAGCATTATCTAGCTTCTATCCATTATATTACCTATCTGGTTTTAAACCTATTGATGGATTACAGGAGTCTAAACGAATGGGTAGACAACAAAAAGGATTTAGAAAATGGAGTGTGATTGTACAATTCATTATTGCGATGTTTTTGTTGTTCAGTACTTATGTCTCTAAGAGGCAATTGGATTTCATGAGAGAATCTGATATTGGTTTTGATACTAAAGATGTCATGCTAATACCACTAGGTGAAGTAAGGTTTCAGTCCAATCAGATCTTTAAGCTGAAAAAGGAATTTTTAAATATATATGAAATAGAGGCGGTTACGGGAATTGATGAAATTATGGGCGTTTGGGTTCAAAATTACCCTATTTCATTCAAGGTAAAAGACAAAGTTTATCCTTCTTCTTTCTATGCAGGAGTGGTTACCAACCCAGAATTTTTTGATGTTTTTGATGTCAAAATAATTGCAAAAAATGATTTATATAATGATGGAGGATTATATAATAATCGTTATATTTATGTGAATGAAGCGTTTGTGGACTTTATGGGCTACACTAGTCCAGAGGAGGCCTTGAATACTACATTTTGGAGTAAGAATGGATACATTAATAAAATAGCTGGTGTTGTTAAAGACTTTAACTACGAACCTGTACATAAACCAATTGAACCATTTGTAATAGACATCAATAATGTTTGGCGACTAAAAGGGAGCTATGCGATTAAGTTTTTAGCTTTAAAAATAAAATCAGGAGCCAATTGGACAGATGTTGAAAGAAAACTGGAAATCTTATGGTCTAAAGTGATTCCTTACCGATTGATGGATGTCTTTTCATTGAATGATAAAATTGAAGCATCCTACCAAAAAGAAGAACGATTAGCTAGGGTATCATTAATATTTTCGATCATCGGTGTAATTATAGCCAATATGGGACTTTTCGGGTTGTCTTCTTTTATTACTGTTCAGAGGAAAAAAGAAATAGCGATTAGAAAAGCTCTAGGAATGGAAAACATTCAGGCGATGCTATTATTATCTAAAGAATTTTTTACTCTCGTAGGAACTGCATGTTTGATTGCTTGGCCTACAGCTTATTTAGCAATGAGGTTGTGGTTAGAGAATTTTCCTAAAATTATAACCATTGATCTTGGAGCTTATATTTTTTCAGGTGGTGTTACTTTGGTATTAACTTTCCTAACAGTAAGTTATCATGTTGTAAAAGTTGGAATAAAGAGTCCTGTTGAGGATTTGAAGTCTGTTCAATAAATTTTAAAAGCAACTTTTGTAATATATTGATATTTAAAAAAGGTCACCACTTATATTTCTTATCTTAAGGGAAAGAATCCTACCTGTATTCAAAATTTTGTACGAACAATTTACTTGTGGAATTAAAATCTTTACGAGAACTATCGCAACCTGATTATCAAACTAGAGAAGATGATTTTTTTACTGAAATCTATAGAGAAGAAGACTTAAAAACATTATCTGACCAATTATTTTCTCTACTCACTATTACTGTAAGATACCAGCCATTTGACACAGTAATAGAAAGGATAAGGCAATCTCTGCCTTTGATGGGGTTTGATATGCCTAATGAAGGGCAGCAGCTACACAGGGACTTATCGTTACAACATTTGAGGCTTTTAGAAAATGTTGGAGAGCGAGATGTGAAAGAAGCCTTGAACTCATTGGAGGAATTACCTCTAAATGATACTTCCTACTATCTCAAAATTATTGCTCCTCTGATTCTCTGCCACCGAGTTAGTAACTGGGAGACCTATAAATGGGTCGCTTTGGAAATTGTGAATTATGCATTCGAAAATGGGAAGTCTGAAATTACTGCTTTTGGTTGTTTAGCATTAGCAAGGTATATGATTACTCGATATGAAGATATCAGAATTGCTCATGAGTATGCCAAGTTTGCCATTACTGAGATCATGAAGTCAGACGATGATCTTTTTATCAATAATTTTCACTCAGATTATGCTTTTACAATACTTCCGTGGATAGAAAAGACAGATGTTTGTCTTCAGCATATTAAAGATTACTTCAATTATGCTGAAAGATCGAATGATAACTTTTCTGTCAATCGAGATGTGAAAAGATATTATCAGTTACTTCTATTTAATGGTTATAATAAAGAAGAAGCTTTAAAACTTACTTTCTCTGAGTTATCAGAAGGGAAAATCGAAATGTTCCCTCAAGTGGAGGAGGTGTTAGATTACTTTCAATTAGAGAAAATTACGGAGCGTTCTAATCTTGAAAAAGTAATTATGGTGATAGACAGTGAACCTGAAATGTATGAAGGGAATCTTTTACATCCTGCACTTCTTTTACTCAAAGCGGTGCAGATCAATAATGATCATGTTCAAGATGAAGGTTCTTTAAGGAAAATATTGGATCGATTTAAATATTGGGCGGGTTACTCCCCAGATATATTTAATGTTTGGGTAGCATTTGTTGAGGCAGAGTGGAGGTATTTCAAGAAAGAATATACAGTAGCTCAAGGTTTATATGATAAAGCACTTGACTTTGTTAATAGTAATAAGAATGATTTGAAATGCTTGATCGCATTAAGAAAGCTTGCTGTCTTTTATCAAGCGAAGGATAGTGGGATTGATACCAAGCAATTGTACCAGAATACTTTGAATATGTACACATCTTTTGGAAATACGAAAGCAATTGAAACATTGAAATCAAGATTTCAGATATCAGAATAAATAAAAAAGACCTAGAAACATCTAGGTCTTTTTTCATCTCTATATCTAAGTGTACCACCCAGTAATTATTTTGATAAATCAAATTTTAGCCCTAATTGTACTCTTGCATTGTAGTATTCACTTTGCATAGTGTACTCTTCAAAACCTTGATAGTATCTAAGTGGAGTGTTAAGAAGATTGTTGCCTTCAACATATAGGCGTAGTTTTTCATTAAATGCATAAGACGCATTAGCATCTAAGAATAATTGCTGATCGTAATATCTGTCTTTGAAAGCCTCGTCTGATAATTCGTCTAAATAAGCAGCAGTGTAGTTTAAAGAAATTCTAAAGCTGAATTTTTGAGAATCAAATGACAATGAGCCGTTTACTGTATGAGGTGCAGTACCAGGTAAGGCTAATGTTTCATCTTCTCTTTCTTCAATACCTAAATCTTGAATTTCTGAGTGAGTGTAAGTGTAATTGGTGTATAAAGCGAATCCTTTTAATGCTCCCGTAAATGGATATTGGAATGCCACTTCAGTACCTAATAAGCTAGCTTTTGCACCGTTTCTAGGTTGAGAATATCTATCGTAAACATTTCCGCTAGCAGGATCTTGGTAGTTTCTTGCTTGATAATCATAAATGAAATCATTCAATGTTTTTTGGAATACACCACCTGATAGAATACCTACATTTTCGAAATAATGTTCAGCCATAAAATCGAAGTTCATAGAAGTAGTAGGTTTTAAGTTAGGATTACCTTCCGATAACTCATTGTCTTCTCTTGAAATTGATCTATAAGGTACCAAATCATAATACCTAGGTCTAGCTAAAGTATTTGTCCAGGCAGCTCTTAAGATAGTGTTCTCATTGATATTGTATCGTGCTTGAACGTTGGGTAAGAAGTTCGTATAGCTGTTAGTACCCTCAATTGTTTTAGTAGCTGAAGGATCAAAGTCGCCTTCTTCATTAAATTCAATTTGGTATCCTGTATAATCTACTTGAGTATTCTCGATACGAGCACCCACAATAAAGAACCATTTTGTACCAACACTTTGCTTTAACATGGCATATCCGGCAGAGATTTGTTCTTTCGCATTGTAATTGCCACCGAGGTATTCTTCAGGTAGATCTGTAGCTTCGAATAATGAAGTATTTGTTAGATCATATTGTCCTAATGCAGTAGCATCAGTAAAGTTACCAGATGTGTAATTTCCCGCTAAGAAAGGATCTCTTGTTTGGTCTTTCATCGGTTGCAAAGTCATATTTCCAAAAGGAGCTTCATCTAGAGGAGCATATTCCATGTACCCATTGTTTCTTGACTTTTCTTTACCTCTATATCTACCTCCAATCTTGATAATACTTTTGTTCTTTGTGTTATTTAAAGGTATTTCAAGGTTGATTTTAGCATTTTTGTCAAGTTCTTCAGTGTACTGTTGCTCTTGTGTGATTTCTTTTAAATCGAAATCCCCGTACTGCATACCTGCACCGTTATCATTGATATTTGGTTGGCGAGTACTAGTCAAGTCTTGTGATAACCCAACATCTTTTTGTCTCCAAGAAATATAACGTTCGTGAGGTCTTTCTTCTGAAGCTTTTGCAAGTGTACCAGACCAGTCTAATTTGAAACGGTTAGCAAGTAAATGCTCTCCACCAAGAGTAACATTATATGTTCTTTGATCTTCTAGTCTTGTATTCTTATTGTTGTTATCATCAAGTCCTCCTTTCGTTTGTCTTCTGATCTCAGCAGTATAAGAGCCATCGTCGTTCATTTCGATGTCTTTGTATCTTAATCTGTATCTGTTTTCTCTATCATCTCTATGATTGTAAATACCACTCACATAAATTTTAGAGTTAGTACCTAGAGTATAATCTAATGTAGTTGATAATGATCTTCTAATTCTGTGAACATCATAAGTTCTCACCTGGAAGTCTGTCATATAAGGATTGTCTGCATCATCCCATTCTGCTTCAATATTATGAGAACCTAGTTGATGATCGAAGTATGAACTTGAAACGATCACACCTAACTTATCATCAAAAAATCTATTACCTAATACGATTGCTCCATTTAGCATAGGCTTTTCAGTAAGAAAGTTGTACCCAGTTCCTAAAGTTCCTGATACTCTTAAATTGGAAGGAGCCGAACGTAATACTAGGTTAGCAGAACCACCAATTGCATCGGCATCCATATCTGGAGTTAAAGTCTTACTTACTTCGATAGATTGAATCATATCAGCAGGAATTAAGTCTAACTGTACTGCTCTTGTTTCACCTTCTGCAGAAGGAACGCGCTCACCGTTGATAGTAATTGCACTTAAGTCTGGTGAAGTACCTCTGATAAGGCCAAATCTAGCTTCTCCTTGGTCGTATTGCATTGTAATACCTGGGACACGCTTTAATGCGTCTCCTACATTTGAATCTGGAAATTTACCTACTTGGTCAGCAGAGATTACGTTGACAATGTTGTTGGCATTTTTTTGTTGACCTAATGCTTTGGCCTGTCCTTGAAGGTTTGTTCCTAAAATGACTACTTCATCACCAAGTATAAAGTTTCCTTTCATCTGAATGCGTTTCAGATCTAGTTCTTGTCCAGCAGCTAAGTCGATTGTTTCTTTATAAGTTTCGAAACCTAAATAAGAGATTTCAATTTCTTGTTTTCCTTCAGGTACATTAACCAGTATAAACTTACCATTGTTGTCAGAAATTGTACCTAGGTAACTAAGGCCTTTTACTTGAACAGTTGCTCCAATTAGAGGAAGGTCTGATTCATCTAATAAAAGACCTGTAATTGATCCTTTTTGAGCATAGCTAAAGTTTGCTATAAGTAAAAAAATGATAGAAAATAAAGAGTGCTTCATGATTGAAAATTTATGATAGTTGTTTGTTTCTAAATCATGATGCAAAACAATAACTTATATATTATTTGATGTTTGTTGAACTATGAACGTTATTTTATATATGGATCGAAAGAGAATAGACAGTGTTAATTTAATGTCTCTTTATTAAATGGATTGATAACCCTATGTAAAGAAAAAGCCAATCTTAAGAAAAGAAAGGCTTTCAAATGCTTTAGTATAAAGGGCTTTTATACTTTTACTACTTAACAAAGGTCAAATAGCAGAACGTATTCTTAGTACGTTCAACATTTTTATTTATTAAATCATCTGTATTTATTAATAGATGTCTGTATATATCCTTTATTATCAATTCTTTATTGTATTATTTTTATAATTATTACTTTATATGGCTTCAATAATTGATTTGTAGGGCTATTTATTGTCTTCCGATAAAAAAAACAATAGCTTGCAAATACAGTTGGTTTACATACATACTCATTTTATTATCTATGAAAAAAGCATTAGGAATGTCTCCTAAGGCGAATGTTACTATTAAAAAGAAATCTAATTACCTGGACAAACTGATCATTGCCCAATTAAAAGAAGACAAACGAGAACAATATAATAGGTCCAAGTAGTAACCTTTAGAGACAAAAAAAGCGATCCATTAAAGATTTAGTCTTTAATGGATCGCTTTTTTATTTATCTACTGTATACTATTAATTAAAGTATATCTTGTCGCCTTCTTTAGCATCATCGTCTTTCTTCAGTTCATTTAACTTAAGAAGAGCCTTACGATCAATACCATATTTTACAGCAAGATAAGTGATAGTCTCACCTTCTTGAAGTATGTGATAGGACTCAGGAATTGTTTTTGGAAGTGGTGCAAGGTAATAGTGAGTATCTTTAATTAACTTATCCTTTTTTCCTTCGTAATTGTATTTTCTGATTTTACCTTTAGAAATACCTACAGCAGTAGCTAGTTCCGTTTGTGTCATTTCTTCATGTAGTATTACAGCTTTTACACCATTTACTAAAGCATAATCAAACTTCTTGTTTGTAGATTCGTCTGCAATAGGTAATACAAATGGGAAGCTATCCTGAATAGTATCTGAATAGAATTGGAAGATCGCTTTTCTATCTCTAGTCTTTCTAGGTTTTGCATATGGAGTTAAGCGAGCAACCAATTGATTGATTTCATCTGGTTTCGATTCGATCATTACAGAATATACCTTGTCTTCTGGAATGTACGAACTAGTAAGCCAAGTATTATTTTTTGTGAGTGTTGTTTCAGGTTGTCCTGTAAATTGAGATACTTGTGATAAAGTATATCCATTAGTTGGGAACTCGATCATTACTACATGACCATCATCTAAACCTACTTTGTCTTTAAATGCAAAGTAGTGAGCAAGATAATGTAACACATAAGGGTGTGTTTTTTCATTAATAGTAACCTGGTTGTAGTAGTTTAAGTTGTTAGACTTAATATAGTTTCTAGCACCACCTAAACCATCATGATATGAAATCATAGAGTAGAACCAGTTACCTAAGTAATAGTAGTTCTTTGAAAGGTAATCTGCTGCACCAATACTAGCAGAAACAACATTCTTACGCTCATCAATTTTATTATTGATTTTCATACCTCTTTCTTCGGCTGTGAAATCCTTAAACTGCCAGAAACCAACAGCTGGAGGAGTTGCATTAGAAATCGCATTACCATTTAAAAGTGATTCTTGTAATGCTAAATATTTGAACTCACCAGGAACCCCTCTGGCTAATAATTCTCTTTCTATATATGGGAAGTAAGAATTACATCTTTCCAATAATTCGTTGTAGTGTTTAGGCGAACGAGTTAGGCTATTGTATTTCACCATAATCTTATCCATTCCACCTTGAGTAATCACAACTTTTGAACCTAGTAGTTCAAATGAAGAGGGTATTGCTACCGTAGTTTTTGCCTGAGAGGAGAAAACAGTAATTAGGCAAAGTAATAAGAAGTTAATAAATCTTGTTTTCATAGAATGTTGTCTATAAACTTTGAATAGTTTGTTTTGATGCATTGTAGATGAAAGGCCATCAAAACAGGATTAAAATATAAATATACTTTCTTTTTAAAGGATAAAAAAAGCCAAGTTCCCGAAAATTGAAGAACTTGGCTTAATATACTTGTTAAAAATATGAATTATTGGTGTTTGCCAACTCTAGGTTTGTTGTCAAATCCAAATAGGTCGTTCAATGATAATTCTTGAACTTTTCCATATTCTTTAAGTGTTTTCATATCTAATTTATCTTTGTCGCCTACAACACAAACATTGTAGTTCTGACCTTCGATAAATTCTTTGTGGAATGCCATTACATCATCTACAGTCATTGTTTGTATAGCATTATAAACGTCTTTTCTCACGTCATGGTCATCACCTCGTTTTAATGCTGTTTCATAATTAAATAGCACCGCAGACTTAGTGATACGCTCACTTTCTAATTGACTCAAGATAGCCTTTTTAGCAGCCTCAAATGATTTTTCATTCTTAGGAGGGTGATCCAATAAAGATTTCATACCTGCCATAGCTTCTTTTAGTTTATCAGATTGCGTTCCGATGTAAGCTAAGGTGTAATCATTTTTATTCTTCTCTGATGCTACTCCGTATTTACTGAATACTGAATAAGCTAAACCTTGTGCTTCACGCATTTCTTGGAATACGATCGCATTCATACTTCCTCCAAAGTACTCGTTGAAGAGTGTAGCAGCAGCAACCCTTTTCGGATCATATTTATCTCCTTTTGCTAAGAAGATCACTTCTGCTTGTACCATATCATAATGTGACCAATATACTTTTGGTTGATCAACATCTTTGATAAAGAATTCTTTACGAGTAGGTACTGGACTAAGTTTCGCCGGAACCTTATGTTCTTTATTTAAAGTAGTCACTACTTTATCTAAAGATTCCGGTCCGTAATACAATACTCTATGTTTCGTTTTTGTAAGGCTATGAATACGTTCAATCAATTCTTCTGGCTTAATCAGGTCAAGCTCTTTGTTTGATAAAGCATTGGTTAATGGGTTGTTTGCTCCATATAAACCATAATTCATCAAACCTGAGAAAAGGATTGCTCCTTTATTTTTCTTAGTATCCTCACGACTTTTCTTCTCATTGGCGATCATATTTTTTAATACCATATCGTCAGCTTTGGCATTATTTAATAGATCTTCGAATAATTGAATCGCCGGAACCATTTGTTCCGTAAGACCATTCAATGAAACATATACTTGGTCAGCACTTGTATTCACATTAAAGCTGGCGCCAAGTTTATAGAATTCTTGTTTGATCTGTGCAGAAGACATTTTATCAGTTCCTAAGAACTCTAAGTATTGAATTGCAGTACTTAGTTTAGGGTCTGTATCTTTTCCGACATTAATGATATAATAAAGTTCGAAAAGATCATTTTCTTCATTCTTCTTGTAGCGAACAGTAATATCACTGTTCATTTTATCTTCTTTGATATCTTTACTGTAATCCAAGAAAAGAGGAGATAATGCACCTGGCTTTTGAGCTGCAATTTTTTGGAAGAATGTAGATTCTTTACCTCTATTTAGTTCCACCTTAGTAATTGAAGGCTTCTCTACTTGCATCTTATTAGGGTCTTCTCCAACTCTCTTGTATACAACTACATAGTTGTCCTTATAGCGTTCTTGAGCGAAAGCCATAATTTCTTCTTTTGTAATTGTCTGCATTACATCGATATCATCAATATAATTTGCCCAATCAATATTTCTTGTAAACGCCTGAACAAATGCATCCGCTCTTGCAGAGTTGGATTCAAGCTTCTTGATTTCAGATTTTTTGAAGTCGTTGACGATGGCTTCTAATAACCAATCTTCGAAATCACCACTCTTCAATTTCTCAATTTCACCAAGTAATAATTGCTGTGCTTGTTCCAAAGTCTGACCTTGACGAGGAATTGCATATAAAGTATGAACAGTGTAGTCATTGAATGGATAGACAAAACTAGATGCATTCAATACTTTCTGCTGTTGATTTAAGTCTAAGTCGATCAATCCTGCAGAGCTGTTTGCAAGGATCATATCACAAAGTTGTTCTTTAAGAAGGTCTCTTGAATCTGATTTTAAACCAGGCATTCTGTACCCCATAAATACCATCCCTGTTTGTGGACCATAAACTTCCTTTACGATAGGCTTTGTGATAGGTTTTTCTTCCTCGTAAGTAAACTCAGGGATATCACCTGGTTTCCAATCACCAAAGTATTTATTAACCATTGCGATTGTTTTATCAGGATCTAAATCACCACTCAAGCAAATTGCAATGTTATTTGGTCTATAATAGGTGTTGAAGTATTTCTTGATCTCTGTAATTGAAGGATTCTTCAAGTGGTCAATCGTACCAATTACAGTCTGTGTTCCATAAGGGTGATTAGGGAACATCGATGAGAACATAGCCTCAAATACTTTTCTCTGGTCGTTATCTAAAGATCTGTTTTTCTCTTCATAAACAGCCTCAAGTTCTGTATGGAATAAACGAGGAACGATTTCTTTAAATCGATCTGATTCAATTTCCATCCAACGTTCTAACTCATTGGCAGGGACATCGTTTACATACACAGTTCTATCATTAGTTGTGTAAGCATTTGTACCTGTGGCACCGATCATTCCAATCATTCTATCATATTCATTGGCGATAGAATATTTTGAGGCATCATTAGATACCTGATCGATCTTTTTATAATACTCAGTTCTTTCCCCTGCATCAGTTAATGTTCTGTAGTGTTCGAACATATTTTCGATACTATCTAAGTATACTTTCTCTGTGTCCCAATCTAGTGTTCCAAAATGAGAAGTACCCTTGAACATAATATGTTCTAAATAGTGTGCTAGGCCTGTAGCTGTAGCAGGGTCATTTTTACCACCAGCTTTAACAGCAATGTAAGTTTGTACTCTAGGTGCGTCTTTGTACTCAGACAGGTAAACTTTCAGACCATTTTTAAGAGTATAAATTCTAGTTTTTAGAGGATCATTTTTGACATATTCATAGTCAAATTCAGACGATTTTTGCGGGGCTGAACATCCTCCTGCAATCAGAGCACCAGCAATCAGAACTGATGCCACAGCAGATTTGTAAGTCATAATGGTTTTAAGATGATGATTAGTATAATTTAAATTAAGAGAAAAGTGTGTTTTACCGGTAATAATAATTTGACACTGATAGTTAGACACAGGTAAAACAATCTTCTTTAAATGTGAAATTAGCAATTATTTTAAAATATATAATAACATTAAAGAAAACAGACGTTAAGTAATCTTAATTTTCATTTTACCCATAATCCAATATTCAGTAAACAAGAACTTTTCACACAGAATAATTTCCTTTTATATTTTTTTGGTATATATGTGTTTATAACCATGAAACACACATAAATCAATGAATCAAGCTATAGACTATCAAAGTATTATTAATGAGATCTATCGAGACCTAATGTTTGAAGAGGACTTCGGACAGATAGCGACTTATATTCCAGAACTAGCAAAAGTATCGCCTAATAAGTTTGGAGTTCATCTTTATACACACGATGGTTTCAATTATTCAATAGGCGATGCAAGAGAAAAGTTCTCTATTCAAAGTATTTCAAAAGTCTTTTCCTTGTCAATTGCATTGTCATTATTAGGACCAGCCTTGTGGAAAAGAGTAGGGGTAGAGCCTTCTGGTACAGCCTTTAATTCGATAGTTCAATTGGAATATGAAAGAGGGATACCTAGGAACCCTTTTATTAATCCTGGAGCAATAGTGGTTGCAGATCTATTGGTGACTTACCTCAAAGATACAAAGAAAGAATTTCTCGAATATATAAGAGCACTTACAGGTGTAGATACCATTGATTATGATAAAGATGTAGCGAAATCGGAACAACGTTCTGGTTATAAAAACTCTGCTCATGTAAACATGCTAAAGTCTTTTGGTAATATTAAAAATGATGTTGAAGAGGTGTTAGATTTTTATTATCATCAATGCTCTTTATCAATGACTTGTGAAGAATTAGGTAAAGCATTCCATAAGTTTTCGGATACAAATTCCGTTTTTTCCTATAATGGTATTCACCTTTCCCAAAGCCAGGTAAAAAGAATTAATGCTATCATGCTAATGTGTGGTTTTTATGATGAGTCCGGAGAATTTGCTTTTAAAGTGGGTTTGCCAGGAAAGTCTGGAGTAGGAGGTGGGATTGTAGCAATACTACCCAATAAGTATACGATTTCGGTTTGGAGCCCAAGGTTAAACAACAAAGGTAATTCGTATATGGGAGTTAGGTTTCTAAAACAATTTACTACTCGCACCAATCAATCAATATTTTAAAACCTAATAGTTATTAACCATATTGTGAGATCATTTTTTTTTAATTCTCAAGTCTTTAAACTTACGGCTTAATTTAAGCTAATTACTAAATATGATATATTTCCAACTATTTTATAGCTTCTTTAAAATAGGGTTATTCACTTTTGGAGGAGGTTATGCAATGGTGCCTTTATTAGAGAAAGAACTCATTGATAATAAGAAGTGGCTCACGAATGAAGAGCTGCTTGAGATTATGTCTATTGCACAGATGACGCCTGGAACTATTGCTATCAATGCTGCGACATTTGTTGGTTACAGAGAAAAAGGATTCCTCGGAGGGATTATGACGACTGCGGGCGTAATAGCTCCTTCATATCTTGTCATCACTATTATCTACCATTTATTTGATGAAACATTTGAACACCCTATTGCTCAAAAAGCATTTATGGGAGCAAGAGCTTGTATTGTGGCTTTAATAGGTCATTCAGTTTGGAAAATGTTCAAAGGTAGTGTGACTGATAAATATGGTTTAGGGATTTTTCTAATTGCTTGCCTTTTACTTTTTGTTTTCCACATCCATCCAATATTATTAATTATCGTTGGTGCAATGTTAGGAGTAGGCTTATATGTTGCTTTACCAAAAGAAATGAAAAACTTATTGAAATAGTATGGAAGCATTATCATTAGAAGCAATTCAGGAGTATTTTGATCTATTTATTACGTTCTGTAAGATAGGTTTTTTCAGTTTTGGTGGTGGGTTAGCCATGGTACCATTATTTGTTGTAGAGTTTCAAAAACAAGGGTGGATGAAGCCAGATCAATTTTATAATGTACTATCCTTGGCACAGATGACCCCTGGAGCTATTGCAGTAAATTCGGCAACCTATGTGGGCAACCAAGCAGGGGTAAGTGTAGGTGGTAGGTTGGGAGCGATTATCGGAGGTGTTTTTTCTACTTCTGGTTTAGCAACACCTTCTGTTGTATGCATAGTGGCATTATCAGAAATCTTGAAAAAGTTAAAACAAAATAAATGGAAGCAAGCCTTTTTCTTTGGTATCAAACCGGTAACAATTGCCTTGATCTTATTTGCAGGATGGAAGATTGCTGAAAGTACTTTCTTTGATATTGAGATAGATAAGGTTCACTATCCTAGCATTGTATTATGCATAATAGTTGCTGTTATTATAAAATTCTTTGATAAGAAAATACATCCTATCGCTTTAATTGCAGTAAGTGCAATTCTTGGAATAGTATTATTTTAATATAAACTAGCATAAAAATACTAATAATTGTCCCCTCATCTGACTTCTTTAAATTTTACTATTTATAAATCTATTCTCTTTTGTAAATTGTAAAAGCTTAATCTAGCCACAACAAACTGAATATGACTCCTCGACTAAAAAGCATCTGCTATTGGTTACTGCTATCCCTACTAACTTTTCTTGTTTCATGCGAAAAAGAAGAGCCTATACAACAGGGGACTATGACTATTTCTTTTGATCCACAAGAAGTAGCTAATATTGCTTTGTCTAATCTTTCTTTACAGATTTATGATGAGTCTGGAGAAAAACTAATCGAGAGTTACAATCGTTATGCTGATATCCCTAAAGTGGTCACTCTTAATGAAGGGAAGTATACCGCTCTATTCTTTAATAATCAAAACTCAAATCAACCTAACTTTTATAATCCATTTTATTACAGTAGTGAGTCATTTACTGTATTACCCAATGAAAACTCTTTGGTATACTTTACATCGAAGCTAGAAACAAAGAAGATTAACATTCAATTGAGTCAAGATGTAGTAAACTTATATGAAGATGTTGTTATTGAGATTTCTGATGAATTCGGTACACTGTCTTTCTCAACAGATGAGATTAGAACAGGCTATTTCTTAGGTGAAGAATTTTATGTCAATATCATCTATAAAGATCAAGGTTTTGAGCGATTTAATGTAGATACTTTAAGGTCTATTAGTACTGAAGTGATTAACCAACTGGCAATTAAAAGAACCGGTGAAGATCAAAACTCAATGGTACTACCAGAGTATCAGCAAAAGTTTATGGACATTGGAGATGCACAGCCTGTAGGTAGTTTTTCTATTCTACCTTATGCGGTGAAAGGTATGGCAACAGAAATGCTTTTTACGGAAGATGAAAATGTGGAATATATCTCTTACGATTTTGGAAATGGAGCAGGTCTTATCGTTACATCTTCATTAAATGATCCCTTAAGTTATACTTACAATGCTGGTGGACTTTATTCGGTATCGCTAGTAATTGTAAATGGATATGCTAGAGATACGTTAGCAGCTCAACAAATAGAAGTCTTGCCTGCGGAAACTTTATTGTCACAAGACGTTGTAGGCGATAAGAAAGTTTTTGTTGAGGTAGATGGTACCAATAATAAAGTAGACGAGTTTATCTACAATTTTGGAGATGGAAATATTATAATTTCTAATAATGATACTTTGACTCATCACTATGTTAGTCATGGAAATTATAATATTGATGTTTCGATGAAAATCGATGAACAAGTATTACCGTTGGAAACGAAATCAATTGAAATTACCCCAGATTGCCAAGATGAACTGATGTTATTACTTGCTGGAGGTTGTGATAGCGAAGGGAAAACATGGAAGTTATCTGTTAGCGAAGGTGCAATAGGTATTGGAGATGAAGCTTCGGAATCATCAGACCTATATACAAGTAATAGTGGATATTTCATTGGTAATAACGTAGAAAATAGAAGTTTTGAAAATTCATTAGCTTCTCGATTTACATTTACAGCTACAAGTGAAGATCAATTTACAGTAGCAGTAAACGCAGATTACCAGATAAACCATTGGAGCTTGAGTGATTCTGAAGAAACAGTTGAGTTTGAAACTCTTTATTCGGGTCCGAAAGTATTTAATTTCAATTATACTGTTGATAACGGTAAAGATGTAATTTCATTTACTGATAATGGTTATTTAGCATATTATGAAGAGTACAACTCTTTACCAATAGTAAACTATGAAGTTGTTTCAATTTCTGAAACAGAACTCTATTTAAGATACTTGATAGAGTATGAAGGTTTGGTTAGTTATAGATACATTAAATATGTTCAAGAAGATGTTGTCGAAGAGGTTGAACTTGATACACCTTTAGAGGAAAGAAGCATTAATTTTCCTTTCAATAGTAATTTAAATGGAACTGTTGGAGATGAGGAATTGTCCTTTCAAATCAAGGATATCGATGGAGAATTCGTTTTAAATCCAAATAACACACAAGAAAATGTGTTTTCTTATGCTAAAAATGATAATATTATTCATTATATTTATCTTCAACTAAATCACCGATTAGACCTTTCATCAAGAAACTCTTTTAGTCTGGATGTATATTTTCCCTCTACAAATGACTATCAAACTATTGGTCTTCATGAAGATTGGAGTGATACTGACGGAAGTTTAGACCCAGTCGTATCAATAAAACTTGGAAACTCCAAAAAAGGTGAATCATCTTGGGACACATATGCTGCTGTATCTCAGGTAGTAAATCAGTCTGATCAATGGGAAACGATCACTTTTACATTCTCTGAATTTGAAGTGACTGACAAGTCAACAGGAGAAGTCATTTATAATGATGTATCCGAAGCGACAGATTACGATCAGATAATTATTCAATTAGGCGGAGAAGGACATGCTCGGCCAGGCACATTTTTTATTAAAAACTTTACTTATTATGAAAGTCAATAAACTAACCATCATTTTAGCCGGATTGTTACTATCAATTGTAAGCGTAGGACTACTAAACGTTGGATCACACCCATCCATTCCAGTAATGATGTGTTTAGGAGGCGTAATTTCAGCCTTCTATTACTCGATGTATTATAATCATAAGTCGATTAATTAAAATAATCTCTATCTACTTTCTAAGTGGAGATAAACCTTAGAAAGTAGATAGAAAAACAAAAGACAGTTCATAGACTGCCTCCTGTTATACTGTGGATTTATTCTTTACCAAATAAAATAACCTACACTCAATAGGTATTGATTGCTTTCAATGCTGTTACTTCCAGTTATAATATTAGCTCCTCTTTGGTATTTTAGGTCGACTGTAAACTTCTTGATATCAGCACCAACACCTGCTTGCCAGCCCCAACCAAAATCATTTAATTCTAAATTACTGTCGAAATCCGCAAGGTTATCTCTAACGGTTTTTTGAGCAATTACACCCCCAAAGCCTCTTACAGCAATTTCGCCAAGGCTGAAACGAGCACCTAATAAAATAGGTACTTCCACTCTATTCGTAATTAATTCTTGCTCAACATCATTGTATGATAATGTGCTTCCGGCATTAGTATAATTTGCCTCAATTTGTGCATAGATGGGAAGTACAGGAATATTTGCTCGTAACATTATACCTCCTTCCCAAGATTGTCTTGTATCTGTATTAATTCCATGATTACCGCTGATTGAAAAATCAGACATACCCACAGCAGTTTTAACACCAAAATTTAAGAGTTTGTCTTGTGCATTAGCAAATTGATAAAACGACAAAGAACACAGGATAATAAAAAAGATTTTTTTCATTTTGTAAGATGATTAATGATTAAAAATAGGTTCATTTAGGACGTAAAAAGCCAGGCCATAAATTATATGGCAGAAATTTTACAAGAAAATGATGATTTATATAATAAGCAGACTTATAAGTCTAGCCACTCTTTAAATGCTTTTACTCGGTCTCGACTAACAATGATCTCTTCATCAGGTGCATTTACCTCTACTTGCAATCTAGAATTGAACCATGTGTTGATCTTAGAAATACTATTTACATGAATGATATATTTTCTGTTTACCCTAAAGAAAGTAGTAGGGTCAAGTTCAGTTTCCAAAGTGGTTATACTTTTGTCAACTGGGTATTTTCCATGATCAAACAGGTGTATAAAAGATAAACTGTCTTCATATTTGATGAATGCAATTTGTTCAATGGAAATACTTTTTAATTGATCTCCAATATTAATGAGAAACCTTTGTTTGTATTCCTTTTTATTCGTTGTACTTACTTCTTTTAAAACCTTTTGATTGGAAGTCTGAAATAGGTTACCATAACTAATAAATTTGTCAATGACCCTTTTTATATCTTTTAAATCGTAAGGTTTTAGTACATAGTCGATACTATTTAGTTGGAAAGACTTTAAAGCATATTCACTGTAAGCAGTGGTAAATATAATTGGTACATCCACATCGACAGTATCATAAATTTGAAAGCAATTGCCATCACTTAATTCAATATCTTGAAAAATAAGGTCTGGAGCTTTGTTTTCCTGAAACCACTGAATACTATCTTCTACCGATTCAACCTTGTCAACGACATTTATTTGAGGATCATACTGTGTGATTAACTTTTCTAATCTTTGTGCAGTATGTATCTCGTCTTCAATGATCAAAACGTTCATAATTCGAATGGTTTAGGATAGGAAGTAAAATGCTAAATGTATCTTTAGTTTCTTTAATGTGAATATTTTCCTGAGCAATTAATAAATAACGTTGTCTGATATTTTCTAAACCTAACCCTGTGGAGTTTTCTTCTCCTGTTTCTTTTTTGTTTAGGTTATTGCTAACAATGATGTAGTTTTCTTCAATGCCAATAGTGATTTTTAATGGCTGTTTTTTGGATAACTTATTATGCTTAATCGCATTCTCAATTAAAGTTTGTAATGCTGTAGGTGGAATGTAAGTACTCTTTAAAGTTGGTTCATCTAAGTCTATCTGAAGATGAACAGCATCATTAAATCGTGTCTTGATAAGAAAAAAATAATCTTCAACGATATTCATTTCTGTAGACATTTCCACTAATGTATGTTGGTTTTGAGCGATAATATAACGTAAAGTCTTCGACAGTTTGATAATAAAGTCAGATGCCAAATTCTGATCAGTATGTACAATACTGGATAATACGCTTAGGCTGTTGAAAAGAAAGTGAGGTTCAATCTGTGCTTTTAATGCCATGTATTGAGATAACACTTTTTCCTTCTCTAACTCTTTAAATTGTAACTCTTGCTCTTTGTAATTAATGCTTTTTTTTAAATATAGGTTGGTCATATAAATCATCATATAGATGATAGATAAGCCAAAGGTTAACTCTGGGTTGATAAAGCTTATTTCTTCCCAAAGGTGAGCATTATTATATATCGTTGCATCTCCCCACATATAGATATTATTGGAGATAAGTCCAATAGTGAGTGAATACAAAATATTTAAACCTATTTGTATACGAGTTTCTCCTGGATAAATTCGTTTGTTGAGGTAACTAATAATATACCAGCAAAATAGCCAGAATGAAGTAAAGACCACTGTGAAAACAGCTGCTCTCTCATTCAAAGGGAAAAAGCCACTGAAACTTCTATCGAAGCCTTTTATGGTTAATTGTATTAAAAATACAATTAGTAGGCGAATGAAAAATTTCTGTAAAGGTGAAAACTTCATTGATTTTAATTTTTTTCAACACTACAAAGGTAAGTTACTGAAAAATCAAATCAGATGAATATTCTCTGAATTGTAGCATTTTCTGTTAAGCCGTAAAATTACACCGTTGAAATGTTAGAAACTCCATTTTAGTCTCCAGTTAATTTGAGAGCCACCTTGGCCGTATTGAGAATCCTCTTCTCCAAAGAAGAACATACCAAAAACAAAAATTTCAAAATTGTCACTTAATGATGTCGTCGCATTACCACCAATATAATAAGAGCCATCATTACTATTAATAATACTATTTACGCCTAACCTCGTTAATGGGGTGAGCTGGTATTGCATTTCATTAAAAAAGGCAAATCGACCGAGTGAAAGTGTTTTAGGAGTTAATTGAAAGTTAGGGTCGATGGGACCGATAGCATCTGTAGCACCAGCACTATTATAGATAGTTTCTGTATGTAAATACAATGAATTTTTGAAAGTATAGTCTAAAGATATATCCATTACAACAGAAGGTGATTCACCACTGTAATCAGGGTAAAAGAAAGTGCCTTCACCTTTAAAGCCTGCTCCTCCTATCTGTCCTTCCCAGCCCCAACCAAGGTTGTAGTTTTCTCTTACATAACCTGCAAGAAACTGGAAGTCATATTGCCATAAGTTCGTCTTAAACAGTGCTGCAGCATTGTAATACTCAAATTCATTGGAAGGAGAGAAGACAAACTCTATTGAACTTACCGGCCCTAGATAATTTCGGATTAGTATAGCATCAGCACCTGGTCTTTCTTCGTAGTCAAAGTCAAAAAATGAATAGGTGTTGAATAAGTCATTTGGGTTCCATACCATAGTCACTCCCCAGTTGATACGCTGTCTACCGACTCTTACTTGCCAATCTCCTGTTGAATAGTCAAAATAAAAACGATCAATTTGTGAGTTTAATACATATGAATTCCCATCTGTCCAATTATAAGACATATTGAATGCGTATTGATCTTGACTAGCAAATTGCTGTGCATAATCTGGGACATATTGCGGACTTGCACCAAACAATAACCGATTACGACCTTCTAATGCTAAAGTGATTTTATCTGAGGCATAATATTTAAAGTTTAAGCGATTGTGAAACAGGTTGTCAATAAACCACTCGTCATCAATATCAGTGGGTAAACTCACTGTTTGCATAAATTTTAAGTAACCACTAGAAACAAAGTTTTCTTTGAATTTACTGGTTTTTACCTCATCATCTTGAGCAAAAAGTAGTGTTGGTAGTAAAAGTAAAAAAGGTAGTAAGCTTTTTTTCATTGTTGTAAGAGAAGTAGGTCAAGCACCCATAACTTAAGTCGTGGGTGCTTGAGTAGATATATTATTTAGCGTCAATAATTTTACCGTCATCAAATTGAATCACTCTTTTAGCTCTATCCATTACTCTTTGGTCATGAGTAGCGATCACAAAAGTGATATTTTCCTTTTCATTAAGGTGCCTCATGATATCTAAAAGGTCAGAAGTAGCTTTTGAATCAAGGTTGGCAGTAGGTTCATCTGCTAAAATCAATTTAGGTTTTGAAGCTAATGCTCTTGCAACAGCTACACGTTGTTGCTGACCACCTGAAAGTTTGGTAGGAAACTGCTTGCCTTTATCACCAATACCAACAGCGTCTAATAACTCTTTTGAACGAGCAGCTCTTTCTGATTTTGGCTTTCCTTGCAATTCCATAATGAACTCTACATTTTCTTCTGCAGTGAGTACAGGCATCAAGGAGTAGTCTTGAAAAACAAATCCAATATGATCTCTACGGTAAGTAATCATATCAGCTGATGAACGATCATGAAGGTCAGTTCCATCAATTAAAACTTTACCTGATGTTGGTGTATCTAATCCTCCTAGAATATTCAAGAAAGTTGTTTTTCCACAACCTGAAGGACCAACAACAGCGGTAAATTCACCTTCTTCTATTTTTAAGTTCACATGGTTTAAAGCGTGAACTGGAATTGTATCTGCGTTATATGTTTTGACTAAGTCTTTTATTTCGATCATCTTAGTATGAATTTAAATTTGGAAATAGAGTGATGCATTGCTGCATTTTTTGATTGGATTATCCTTTGTATCTCACTGCTTCGGCAGGGTTTAATCGGATAGCTCTGAATGCAGGAGGTAAAGCCGAAACAATAGCTGTTACCAAGATCATAAAGAACAATGGAATGAAAGAATCAGGCATTAATGGATAGACCACATTGCTGAACCCTGCGATTGAACTTTCCGAATACTTTAGACCATGTTCACCATAATAAGTAATCAATCCTATTGATAATCCGGCACCAATTACACCTCCAATTAAAGAGATATAAATTGTTTCTAGTACAATCATAGTGAACACTTTAGTTCTATTTAATCCTACAGCCATTAATACACCAAGCTCTCTAGATCTTTCCCAAATAGCCATTGTCATTGAGTTCAGAATACCGAAGCCTAAAGCGAAAAGTATGATACCTAAAATGATATAACTATTGGTATTGCCAGTCTCCGCTAAGGCACTTAACTCTGGCATTATTTCTCTCCAAGTTTGAATGTTCAAGTCTTTTTTAGTGATTTCACTTTTAAGATGATCTCTTAAACCATTAGGATTTGAACCACCTTCAATTGATGTCATTGCTATTTCATGAATAAACTTTTGCCCAGCATTTCTCCACATATCTTTGGATTGGGTAAAGGCTACAGTTTTATCAAAATCAGGAGAACTCGTAGCAAAAATACCAGCTACTCTATAGGCAGTATTGACCATTTCGTTATTAGGTCCCATATAGGCAATAACGATCTTCGAACGGATCTTTACCTTCAACTTTTTTGCTAAACTTTGCCCAATAACAATTTGATTTTTTCTTTTTCCTTTGAAATAATCCCCTTCAATAAGAAAAGATTGAATCTCTGTAACATCCTTTTCCTTATTGGGATCCATGCCTATGATTTTGATTCCCTGACTATCGTTGGCAGATGAGGCCATACCATTGATAATAACTCTAGGTGAGCAACCTTTTGTCAATGAATCTTTTTCTGCAATTTTAACGATGGCCTGATAGTTAGGAATAGAATCTTTAAAGCTGTTGTTAACTTCAAATCCTGTTTTATGAATTTGTACGTGGGCTAAATCTGTGATCAAAGATTCTTGTACTTTCGATTCCATCATCCCTGTGATCAGGGCCATGGTGAATATCCCACCTAAAAGTCCAATAGCAATTGAGGCGATGAGGATACCACTTCTCATTTTGTTTCTCCAAACATTTCGCCACGATATTTTTGTAATCATCATTGTATTAAATGTTTAAGAGTGAATAGCTTCAACAGTTTTGATTCGAGATACATGAATCATAGGATAGATTGTACAGACGATCATGATAAATGCCATCAATAGTGCTTGAGGCCAAATAATATCTAAACTTGCAGTAAATCTTAAGATAGGTTCCATTCCCATTTTAGCCATAGCATCACCTTTTGCACCATCGATGTGAATAGGGTGATTTTCCATGTACAATAGGATAGGGAAGCCAGCAACAATAGAAGAAACGATGCCTATTAAACCAATAAATAATGATTCTTGTAAAAGCATACTGTAGATTTTAGACTTCACCATACCTACTGCTGTAAGAATACCGAATTCTCTTTCCCTTTCGATTGTCATCATTAAAATGGTACTGAAAATTCCGAAAGCAATAACGATATATAAGATATAGATCATGATCTTTCCACCTTCACGGTCAGTGTTAATCATATTGACCATCTCAGGTGATAATTCGTCCCAGCTCATTACCTCAAATTTTGCTTTGTCAAGGCGGTCTCTCAGTTCAGTAACTGTTTGATCAATTTGTCTTGTGTCTTTGATATTTAGAATATATGCGTTCAGCATATTGGGAGCGGAAACAAAATATTGAACAGTAGGCAAAGACATATATACTACTTGATTGTTCATTTGTGGGTTGGGGTGCTTAATAATCCCTTGAATTTTATATAATTCAGCGGCACTAGCTCCATGGTATCCTTGACCAAGTAAGGCGAGTGTATCATTCACAGAGATTCCTAAATACTTGGCTAAACCTTCTCCAATGATAATGTCTTTACTATCATTAGAAAGGTAAGTTCCCTTTACCATTTTTTGAGAAAGGCTACTTAATTGATCTTCACCTTCAGGTTCTGTACCCACTATCATTACACCTTTTGTAAGTGTGTCAGTAGCAGCCATTCCATAGGTTTCTAAACGACCAAAAGCTCCTTTTACATTTTTATCTGATAGTATTTTGTCTCTAGTGTCTTTGGAATCTTCCATCAATTTATTGATTGATTTATCATTCCAATATCCTTCTTGATGAACTTGAGCATACCCCATATAGAATCTTGCAGCAGTATCAATCATCTGTCCATAAGATCCTTCTTGAAGGGAACGCATCAAGATCGCCAAGATAACAGCGAAGAAGATGGAAGAAATACTCGTTATTGTTCTACGCTTACTTCTCCAAAGATTTCGCCATGCAATTTTAGTAATCATGGTAATCGTTGCTTTAAATTATCTAACTCTTTTCATATTTTGTTGAGTGAAGAAATTCTCGTTGATCTTCTGATTGTATTTAGCTTCATTGTAGATCATCACAGTTTTCTTACCTTCTTCATCAGCGGGTACCATTTCCATTCTTGTAGGCATTGTTCTACCTCCCATTTCTTTCACATCAAAGCAGTTCAAAGTATTGACTAAGTACATATCTTCATCATAATTTTCTACTTTGATTTGGTTGTAAATGCCATCAGTTGTTACCCAGACTAATACCTTACCCCAAACAACAGCTGCATCTTCATGTGGAATCATTTCTATTTTATAGCACTCAAGCCCATGAACTGTTTCTTTACCTAGTAATTTATGGCTGTAGTCTTTTACAACAGAAGCTCCTTTCATTAAATCATCATTGGTAAAGTCGGAGCCCATCCAAGCTTGAGACATCATAGAGGGGGAAATCTTAATAGTACGTTCAATACTTGGTGTCCATGACCACATTTCTTTGTAACGTTTTAATGATGAGGAACCTTTGTCTTTTGCAGGAGAAGTGACTAATACTAAGAAAAAGTCATCTGTACCTTTAGACCATGATTTCATCTGCATGGTTCTTGTCCAATCCGGTCGGATAACTTTCATGGTCATATTGATATAGCTACTTTGTCCTCTCTGTTGCTCTTGCATTTTTGCAATAATCTCTGAAGCAGTTTCTTGTGCTACAATGGGGAAGGATACAAGGTAAAATACTAGGGTTATTAATGCTGATGTTAAACGTTTCATAATTATTTAGTGGTGATTGATTTATATATTTGATCGTAAATTATTTCTAGTTTTTGATTTGGAGAATCATAGATGTTGGCAGAAGATAATAAGCCATGTCCTTCTGTACATGTTGTTATTAATAGTGCTGTGTTTTCTGGATCGACATCCTCTCTGATAATTCCTCTCTCTATTTCTTTTTTGATACAGTCACTAAGCTTTTGTTTGAATTTTTTAAAGTAATTCCTTGACATAGAGAGGATTTTCTCATCATTTCTGATAGAATAAAGCATATTGAGATACATTTCGAAGAAATTGTCATTCCCTTCATTTATCCTTTTGATTGCTTCATCGAACTGTTGTAAAATCATTGATAATGCATCTTTTAAGGACATGTCTTGTATGGGTAGTTTTACAACATTGTTAGACATGTCTTCCCAATAATAATGGATGCAAGTTGAGGTGAGCTCCTTCTTGTCTTTGAAATGATGGTAAAATGCACCTTTTGATAATCCCGAAGCTTTAATGACTTCATTAAGAGATACTTTGTTAAGTCCTTTTTCTTCAAAAAGCTGTAGGGCTACAGTAATTATATGTGTTTTAGTGTCTTTTTCCATAGATAACATTCAATAGACCGACTGGTCGGTATGTGAATGTAATAATATATTTTTTTAGAACAAAATCTTGTAAATAAAAAAGCCACTTCCTTTTCAAGAAGTGGCTTTTTTAATCAGAATATGATACTTATTAATTAAAAACTGGTACTGGCTCAGCTTTTAAAGATTCTGTATTAAAGTTGTTGATGATACTACCATCCTTACGAATAGTAATGTGATCTTTAGTACAATTCACTTTGTATTCGTGTTTTTCTATTTGGATAGTGAAGTTATTATCATCTAATGCTTTGAAAGTATAGCCTTTATCTGATTTGAATTCAGATAATAGAACATCTTTATAGTAGATACCTACCCACTTTTTGTTGTGAGGTTTTACTTTAATATCATGCTCATCTCTGAAGTTCTTAAGTGCATACTTTTTAGTATCATGTGATTGGAAGTACTTAGGGTCAATCTTAAATAAGTATTCACCGTCAAATGCCCAATCATGACCTTTCTTAATATCGTTTAGGTGAAGCCAAGAGTAATAATCATTCTTGATCGTATACTCCTCTTCTAATAGCTGAGCTTCTTTAATAATTTCACTTGTTAAATCGTCTCTAGACTTAATATCCTCAACGTTAGACATGCTGTGTTTGTAGTGGTTATACACTAAAAACTCTTCATATACAGTCATTTTGAATGTATTTGATTCAGCTTCTCCTTCTTCATCTTCTTCAACTACAGTAGTTGTTTCTTCGATTTTTACACCTCTTTCGTCCACAGGTACCACTTCGATAACATCTGGTTCTTCTTCAGGCTCAGGAGGAGTAATAGGTTGTTGGTCTACAACTACAACTTCCTCTTCTTTAGGTTCTGCTTCTTTAGCTCTAGCAACTCTTCTATCAAAAATTACAGGGTTTGTGTATTGAATATGTCGTAAAGTAACAGAAGAAAGAATTACGTTATCTTGTTTTACAGCAATATATCCTTTGTCTCCAGGTTGGTAGGGTAATTCTATAACATCACTTCTTTTATTAATATCAAAAGCAGTTCTATTGTTGTTGATGAAACTTACCAATTCAAGATTGTCGGTATTGGTAATGTTATCTACAAAAGCGTAATATTTGTTGTCTTGTTCTTTGATTAAAATAACACCATCCCATTCTTTAGAGCTGGAGTGAAATGCAAATGAAGACAAGAGTATTAGGCCTGTTAGTAGATTAATATACTTTTTGTAGTTCATTTTTGTATTTAGTAATTCAAATTGAATGAAATCTTTAAAGAATAAATAGTTTTACTGTTTAAAAAGTTAAAAACAAAAGTAATTAAAAAAAATAGATATTCAGTTATTTTACCTTTGTGCAAAGTAAAAATAAAGATCTAATGTTGGTAATAAAACTGATTCTCAGTTTTTATTGTCTTTTTATTAATTTTATGTAAAAGTTTCTCATTTTCTTTTACTATTAGATATTTATTATCTGAATATAAGGTGTATATATGCTCTCCAGTCTTGATTTTAAGCATATTGTCATTTCTCATTTGAATTGAATATGAGCTATTTGATTTAAAAGCAATGATCTCATGGTCTTCGAAATAGATTCCCAAAAGCTTTTTACTATGAGGTTTAATAAAGATTTTTTCATGTTTAAGAAAGTCAGTAACTGATGCTTCATCTTTGTATTTAATCCTGAAATAATTCTCTTTTATTTCAAATAAATACTCCCCGTCAAAGGCGTATTCAAGCTTTTTTCTTTTGTGCTCAAGATGTAACCAACTATTGTGATCTTTCACCACATAATACTCTCCATCAAACATTTTGGCATCTTTTTTTAGAGATACCCCTTCTCTTGTAGGTTGTTTATTGTTCTTGTAGCTTGGGTAAAGTGAACTTTGAATAATCATTTCAAATTTAGAAATATTACTCTGTTTTTTCATTTTCTTAGCTCCTCTTGTAGCATAAAGCTTTGTTTCATCTTCATCAAGTATCTCAGTAGTAGATGATGCATACACAGCATTTGATCGTTTTAACTTTTTGCCAACGGGTTCTCTATCTTCTTTCAATGAGAAGCCTTGATTTGCCTTCGAGGCAAGCATAATATCTTCAGCTTCACTTCTTCTTGCTATCTGCTTGTAGGGTATTGTAGAATATTTTCGGGAAGTGAAAATGTGACCAGATTTTTTATCCATTGAATTCATGATGGTCACCCTTGCTGATAAATAATATTTATTGGCCGACATGATATCATGTAATTTTACAGAAGAGACAATAAAACCAAGTTTTTTTACCATGATAAAGCCCGAGGCTTCTTTATCTTCTGTTATAGTTACGGTTAATGTTCTGCCATAATCTCTTACAGAATGTTTTATTGTTTTACCATTAATATTGGCTAAAATAATAAGATCATCTATTTGTTCTGTTTTATCTATAAAAGCAGTGATTTGATTATCAGTTTTATTTGCCAATAATATTCCATCCCAAAAAGGACTTTTGGGGTTGACAGCTTTGACGTTAATGGATATAAGTAGTAACTGTGTTAATAGTAATATCTTTAATTGAATAGGTCTTTTCATTAGGTAAGAATCTCATTTATAGTACTTTATTAACGTGTGTTGGGTGAATTTTATTTCAAGATTGAATCGTTTTGTTAGTTACTCACAAGTTTATGTCTGAATAGTTATATAATGCTAGGTTTTAAGGAGGATCATTTTATGGTGTAAGAAAAAAGGACTACTTGATATTATTACAAGTAATCCTTTCAATATTATAATTTTAAAGATCTATGCTGGATTAACGTTATCGAAGTTTGGCTTATCTCCAGGATTTTGTCCAATTTCATTAGTGATGATATCAACAATTTCTTGTACTGAAGCCTCTTGTGGAAACTGAATTGGCTGTTTGATTTTTACTTTCAATTTAGTGCCACGCTTCTTGAATAATAATCCTTTCTTATCAAATGCTCTTCTAAAGCCATCAATCACTATTGGTACTACAATAGGGTTGTAACTTTTAATGATATTACCTGTACCTTTTCTTACTGGAGCATATGGACTAGTTGTACCTTGTGGGAAAGTAACTAACCACCCTTGATCTAATGCCTTCTTAATTTTAAGCGGAGCATTAATATCTGCAGATCTTTTAACGTCTTTACCTTGTGCTCTCCAAGAACGTTTAACAGTTACGGCACCAGCTAAAGAGAAAATCTTTGGAATAATACCGCTTTGTTTCATTGTTTCTTCCGCTGCAACATAATATGTATTCACTCTTGGACTTAACATATAAATAGGGAGAGGTGCTACACCTTTTTTAAAACCCCACTTTGCACTTGCGAAAATATGGTAGAAAGAAATAACGTCTGTATAATATGTTTGATGGTTGGAAACAAAAAGAACATTATTTTTAGGTAAGTCTTTTAATATTTCCATTCCTTCAACTTCTAAGTTGTTATGTAACTTAAGTCTTGGGTAAGTTAATGCTGCTAGTGTACCAATAAGCATTCTCTTTAAGAAAATGACATTACCAAAATTATCACGTCTTATTAATTGAAATTTTTTCTTTTTATTGGTATCCTGACTACTCGCTTCATCAAATACTTCTGTTATCTTCTTTGGATCTTTACTATTTTCTTTCATTATCAATATTATATATCTACCTGATAGTGTTGCTATTCAGACAGTGTTCTATTACATATACTCTATTTTTAAACGACTAGTTTAAAAGTTTAATAAAATTAGGATGAACACAAAAATACAAAATATTCTTCCGAAAGAAGTGTAATTATAATATAACTTTTCTGTGATTTTGTTAAGAGCTATATAATGCTCTCTATTGCAGAAGAGGTTATTCATTTATTTTCACGGAGAAATCTTAAGAATTATTTATTTTTGCAAAAATGTCACTTTTGCTACTGAAAAAGGCTTGTTTAAACTCTTTAAGGATTAAAGTTCAATGTTTTAGTAGATAAATGTTTGTCTATTCTAAAAAATAAAGTTACATTTGCAGGCATTTCGAGGGAAATTATAATCGAAGACACAATGTACGCAATTGTAGAAATAGCAGGTCAGCAATTCAAAGTTGAAGAAAATAAATACATCTACACGCATAAATTAAACTCTGAAGAGGGTGCTGCGGTAGAATTTGATAAAGTTCTTCTAGTTGATAACGCTGACAACGTATCAGTAGGAGCACCAACTGTAGAAGGTGCAAAAGTGACAGGTA